>NZ_JBGCCA010000001.1:0-582206 GCF_041261265.1 Streptacidiphilus sp. MAP12-33 | reverse complement strand
ATGGTGGGGGGCGCGAGTTCTAATCCGGGCGCCCGCACCACCAACCCGGGGCCCCGCGAAGGGGGGCCCCTTCGTGCTTGCCCCCCCGGGGCCCCCCGGGGGGGGGGGGCGCCGCCCCCCCCCCCACCCCTGGGATCAGCTCCAGGCGAGGCCGGTGAGGCGCTCGTACGCCTCGATGTAGCGGGCGCGGACCCGCTCGACGATCTCCTCCGGCAGGGCCGGCGGCGGGGTCTCGGACTTCGGGTCCCAGCCCGACGCCGGGGACTTCAGCCAGTCGCGGATGATCTGCTTGTCGAAGGACGCCTGCGCGCGGCCCGGCTCCCAGTCGTCCGCCGGCCAGAAGCGGGAGGAGTCGGGGGTCAGCACCTCGTCGCCGATGACCAGGGACTGCCCGTCCTCGTCCAGGCCGAACTCGAACTTGGTGTCCGCCAGGATGATCCCGCGCTCGCGGGCGATGTCCCGGGCCCGACCGTAGACGGCCAGGGTGGTCTGCCGCAGCTGCGTCGCGATCTCCGCGCCGACGCGACGGGCGACCTCCTCGTAGGGGACGTTCTCGTCGTGTTCGCCGACCTCGGCCTTGAGCGCCGGGGTGAAGATCGGCGCGGGCAGCTCGGAGCCGTCGACCAGGCCCTCGGGAAGGGTGATCCCGCAGACCGTGCGGCTCTCGTCGTACTCCAGCAGGCCGGAGCCGGTCAGGTAGCCGCGGGCGACGCACTCGACCGGCAGCATCGTCAGGCTGCGACAGATCAGCGTGCGGCCCTCCCAGTCGGCGGGGGCGCCGGCCGGGAGCTCGGTGGACAGGACGTGGTTGGGCACCAGGTCGGCGAGGCGGTCGAACCACCACAGCGACATCCTGGTGAGGATCCTGCCCTTGTCGGGGATCTCCGTCGGCAGCACCCAGTCGAAGGCCGAGGTGCGGTCGCTGGCGACCATCACCAGCTGCCCCGCCTCGTCGCGGTAGAGATCGCGCACCTTGCCGGTGTGCAGGTGGATCAGGCCGGGCACCTGCACCGGCTCGGGCTTCTCGACAAATCCGCTCAAGGTGGTTTCCCTCGGAAGGCTGGGGGCGGGTGGCCGCCACGAGTCTTTCATGCGCGCGACGCGACGGATTCAGTGCACCTTGCAGATACGATCCAGCAGGTTGGCCGTGGCCCGCTGGATCCGTTCGTCCATGTGGCCGGGCCGGTCGAGCGCCGGCGACCAGGCGAAAGTGCCGCTGGCGAACACGTAGGCACCGCTCGGCGCCCGGTACAGCGAGGTCTCCTGGTGCGTCTGGAGGCCCTTCGCGTCGCGGTAGGGCGAGTGGGCGAGCAGCACCCGCTCCGTGGACTCCGGCAGCGCCACCCGTGGGAAGTAGCGGTCCGACTCCCCCGCTACCAGGCCCGGCAGGGCGTCGCCGTCGTGCAGCCCGGTGCCCTCCCACAGCCAGTGGTCGGTGTTGTGGACGATCATCGGGACCGGCTCCGGCACCCGGCCCGCGTACTGGATGCCCAGCACTTGCTGCTCCGGCTCCCCCAGCTCCCGCCAGAGCACGCTGGACGGCGCGTCGGCCTGCCGCTTGGTGCAGGTGAGCAGCCGGTCGGGCTGGCCGTCCGGGCCCGGGTGGAGCTGGACCTGCCAGTACATGGTGTTCGCCGAGAGGAAGACCAGCGAGGTGCCGCCGTCCCTGGCCCGCTCGACGGCCCGGCGCATCGGCGCGGACCAGTACTCGTCGTGGCCGGGAAAGACCAGGCCACGGTAGCGGGTCGGGTCGATCCGGCCGGCGTGCAGGTCGGTGGCGTTGGCGTAGGCGATGTCGTAGCCGTAGCGCTCGGCCCAGCGGATGAAGTCGTAGGCGTGACCGATGTGCAGCGGCAGCCCGGCGCCCGCGTAGGGGCGGTCGAAGGAGACGGTCGTGGCGGCCTCCGGCTCGCCCAGCAGCTCACCCTTCTCGCTCCACGCGTGGTAGAGGCTGGCGCCGGTACGGCCGTCCTCGGGAAAGAGGTTGTACGCCTGCCAGGTCACGTCCGGCAGGAGCAGCAGCAGGTCGGCCGCCCGCCCCGCGCGGACGGTGAACGGGATGTGGCTGCGGTGGCGGTTGTCGGCGGTGGTGAGCACGGCGACGTGCGCGCCGGGCGTCCAGTGGGTGGGGATCTGCAGCCGCCAGGACATCCACCAGTGGTGACAGGAGACCGTGCGCCCGGCCACCAACGGCGCCTGCTGGACCAGGCCGGAGACCCGCGGGCTCGCGGCGACGTGCCGGGCCCCGGCCCCGCCGTAGTGGCCGATCCGGTAGACGTCGACGGTGAACTCCTGCGGCGGATTGACGCTGACCCGCAGGTCGAGCGAGCCGCCGAGGTCGGTGGCGCCGGCCGCGAAGCCCTTGATCTGCCCGCCCACGTCGTCCGAGGTGCGCGGTCGGCCCAGCACCGGACGCGGCTGCGGCTCCAGTGCCCGCCGGGCTCCGGGCAGCAGTGCCGGGTCGACGTACCAGGGCACCATCAGTCCGGTGTCGTCGAAGTACTGGTCGGCGCCGCGCAGCCAGGGCAGGGGGCCCTGACCGAACGGGTCGGTCACGCCGTGTGCGAGCGCGCCGGACTCCCAGCGGCGGGTCTGCTCTGCACCCACTGCCCCCGACCCCCTCCTGGGACCTGCTGCTGACGTACCGTCATCGTGGCGCTCCGTGGGAACGCCCCGGGGACCGGCGGCCGAACTGCCGTCCGGGATTCCGTTACGGTGTGCTTCCGGGATCTCACCGGACGTGCATCACCATCGTAAGCACTGGCACGTCATCGCAGCAGGGGTCGTTCTCGCTGTTGACGCTCCGTCATCATGGCCGAAACGAGATCGGTGCCCCGCACCGCCGCTCACCGCAGCCGCGCGGGGTGGTCGGCCGGACGGTCGGTGGGTCGGTCGGAGGGCTGGTCCGCCGGGTCGACGCGGATGCCCAGCTCGTCCAGCCAGGCGCTCAGCGGCTGCTCGTCGCCGTGCTCGGCGGCGAGTGCGATCGGCGCGCCCAGATCGGTGCGGCGCGCTCCGTCGACGAGCAGCACCGGCCCGTCCAGCCAGTCCAGCCCCGGCTCGGCCCGCCCGGCGGCGACGGCCGCCCGGCAAACGAGGGCGTACAGGCCGTCCCCCAGGGCGTCCCGGCCGCTGCGCGCCCCGGTGACCGCGGCCGCGGGCGTGCCCGGGTCGGCGCCAGCCCGCTGGCCGGCCGCCCCCGCCTCGGCGCCTGCGCCGGTCTCGGCGCCCCTGCCCGCTCCGCCGCGCCGGGCCTGCGCGTCGAGCCGGGCCGCGAGGGCCTCGGCGCCCGACCGCCCACCATGCTTCCGCAGCGCTCGCAGCGCCGCGCCGAGCGCGGGGACCGGCGCCTCGTCCTCGGGCAGGCGCAGCGCCGCCAGCAGGGCGGCGGACTGGTGGGTCCACTGGGCCAGCACGACCTGGTCCGGGTAGTCGGCCCAGTCCAGCGCGGCGTTGCCGCCCGGCACGTCCTGCGGCACGGCCGGACCGGCGTAGAAGAGCCGGGCGGCCAGCAGCGAGGCGGCCTCGTCGACCCGGCCCGGCTCCTCCAGCAGATCGCAGGCCGGACGCTCGCCGAGACGGGTCTCGAACCCCTCCGCCGCGAGGCGGTCGCGCCGGGACAGCTCGGTGAGCGCGGAGACCACCCCGGCGTTGAGCCGGTCCGGGTGGCGGCCCAGCCGCCAGGCGGGCAGGGCGACCCTGGTCAGCAGCCGGTCCCAGCCGGCGTAGGCGAGGCCGACCTGCTCCTGGGCGGCGATCCGCTGCCCGTAGTCGACCTGCCGCGCCCGCTCGGACGCCCAGGCGGCGACAGCGCGCTCCATCTCCGCCGCGTGCGTCCGCGAGCGCCGCAGCAGCGAGCGTGCCGGTATGGACGCCCAGGCGCCGCCGCGCCCCTGGTGGGCGGCGAGGACGGCGTCGAGGCCGTGGGTGAACCGCCGTGCGGCGGAGATCTCCGGATCCAGCGCGCAGGCCGCGCCCGCGACGACGGGCGCGAGCAGCGCCCGCAGCTCGGCCACCCGCATCCACCACAGGAACGGCGAGCCGACCACGAGTGTGGGCGGGGCGGGCTCCGGGCGGTCGGGCGCGGTCTCGTCCTCCAGCCAGCTGTCGCAGTCGGGTGTCAACGCGACGGCGCCGGGCGCGGGCACCTCCATCCGCCCCGCGAGATCGCGCACGAGGCGGTAGAGCTCGGGCGCGTCCCGCTCGGTGAGCGGCACGTTCGGCGTCCGGTGCGGGCGCGCGCGCCGCAGCGCGGCAGCGAACGCGACCGCCCAGCCGACGGTCAGCAGCGCCACCGCGGTGACGGCGACGCGGGCCGCGTCCCAGGCCCCCACGTCCGGCGCGCCCGGCGCGCCGAGGTGCCCCGTGACCCTGCCCGCCGCGAGCACGGCGGCCACGGCGGCCGGCACGGCCGCCGTGGCGAGCGCGTACCCGCGCAACCGCAGGATCGCTCCGGCGCGGGCGGCCGCGGCATCCGCGACCACGTCGTTCGCTGAATCTCCTCGCACGGATCGGTTCACCGGTTCACCCCCTGCCGCCTACCGAAACCGACGCTTGTGGCTTTCGCACGTGTTTCGCCCCTGTCCGGTCCGACGCACGAGCCCGTCCCGGTGTTCCTGCCTCGGCCCGGAACCACTCGGATCGGTGATTCCCCGTGGACCGCAGCTTCCCCCTTGGCAGGGTGGTGCACCTGCCCAGTGCCTGCGCGCTCCCCCAGTGAGCGCGCCGGTCCTGGGCACGATACGGCCGAGGGCCGCGATACGTCAGCCGGATCCGGCGGGCATCACCCGAAGGAATGTGCGGGTACGGCAAACGCTGCGGAACCGCGGCGAATCTGCTTCCGTCGCACCGATTGGTCCGTGCAGGCGAGACCGTCCGCAGGCGAGCAACCCGGCAAACGCCAGGGGCGCGGGGAACTGCGCGAGCAACCACCCTGTGCGGATGACCCTGCTCGCTGAGCGACCCACCACGTGGGTGGCTTGTCGCGCCCACGCGGCGGAGCCGCAGATCGGCACAGCCTCGCGCCCCTGGTCGTGCACCTACCTGCGGGAGCCTCAGGCTGCTCGCGCCCAGGCGGCGGAGCCGCAGATCGGCACAGCCTCGCGCCCCTGGACAGGGCAACTACCTGCGGGAGCGAAAGCTCTTCCTACTCTCCGCGGGCCGCCTTGGCAGCGATGTCGGTGCGGTGGTGGCTGCCGCGGAGGGTGATCTTGTCAACCGCGTCGTAGGCGCGGGCGCGGGCCTCGGTGAGGTCCTTGCCCTTCGCCGTCACGGACAGCACGCGGCCGCCCGCGCTGAGGACGGTCTCGCCGTCCTCCGCGAGGCGAGTGCCCGCGTGGAGGACGTAGGCGGTGCCGTCGGCGGCCTCGGCCGCCGCGAGGCCGGTGATCGGGTCGCCGGAGACCGGCGCCGCCGGGTAGCCCTCGGAGGCGACGACCACGGTGACCGCCGCGCCCTCGCTCCACCGCAGCGCGGGGAAGTCGGCCAGGTGACCCGTCGCGGCCGCGTACAGCAGGCCGCGCAGGGGCGTCTTCAGCCGGGCGAGGACGACCTGCGTCTCCGGGTCACCGAAGCGCGCGTTGAACTCGATCACCCGCACTCCGCGCGACGTGATCGCGAGGCCCGCGTAGAGGAGGCCGGAGAACGGCGTGCCGCGCCGCCGCAGCTCGTCGACGGTCGGCTGGAGGACGGTGTCGAAGACCTCGTCGACCAGCTTCGGGTCGGCCCACGGCAGCGGGGAGTACGCGCCCATGCCGCCGGTGTTCGGGCCCGCGTCGTCGTCGCCCACGCGCTTGAAGTCCTGGGCGGGCTGCAGTGGCACGACGGTGGTGCCGTCGGTGACGGCGAAGAGGGAGACCTCGGGGCCGTCGAGGAACTCCTCGATGACCACGCGGTCGCACGCCGCGGCGTGCTCGGTCGCGGCCTGGAGGTCGTCGGTCACGACGACGCCCTTGCCGGCGGCAAGGCCGTCGTCCTTGACGACGTACGGCGCGCCGAAGGCGTCCAGCGCCTCGGCGACCTCCTCGGGGGTGGTGCAGACGTAGGAGCGCGCGGTGGGGACGCCGGCCGCGGCCATGACGTCCTTGGCGAACGCCTTGCTGCCCTCCAGCTGGGCGGCCTCGCGGCCGGGGCCGAAGACCGGGATGCCGCGCTCGCGCACCGCGTCGGCGACGCCGGCGACGAGGGGCGCCTCCGGGCCAACGATGACGAACTCGGCGCCGAGTTCGACGGCGAGGTCGGCCACGGCCGCTCCGTCGAGCTGGTCGACCGGGTGGAGCTGAGCGACCGACGCGATGCCGGCGTTGCCGGGCGCGCAGTGCAGGGAGGTGACTTCGGGATCGAGCGAGAGCGCTCGGCACAGGGCGTGTTCGCGGGCGCCGCCGCCGATGACAAGGACCTTCACAGCTCTAGAGCCTAGTGCCTGCCCCGGGGAGGGGCTTCCGAGGACCACCGGCGGGCCCCAGAGCGAGCAACCGAACCCGTTCAGTCACGGCAAAAAAGACATTTGGCAACGATTCGACCACAGGTCAGATCGGCTCCCCGAAAGCACCCACTCGTAGGGGTGAGATTTGAATCGGCCGACGAAGGCCGGATACAGCCGCCCACTTGCGGAACCCTCACGGTTTCGCACAACAATCCGACTCGAACCGCCACCACGGTCAGCCATTTGGCGGTAAGAAATAGCTCTTGGAAGCCAGCAGGGCCGAAGGACCGGCCGAAGGACAGGGAGTTCCACGGTGAGCCAGCCGGAGATGCAGCCCGAGGAGACACCCTGGGGCAAGGAGCCCGGGGCTGAGGACACCTCAGCCACCGCCGCTCCGGCGGTGCCCGCGCCCCGCCAGCCGCGCCCGGGTCCGGATCTGAGCGTCCGGCAGTTCCCGCTGGGCGACTGGGGCGAGCCCGCGGAACGACTGGAGGAGCTCTACCGCTGGTCGGAGGAGCGCGCAGTCGAGGCGATCGACTGGTACCACCGGGACCGCCGCTGGAAGCGGCGCGGTGCCCGGTTCCTGCGCGTCTTCGCTGCCCTCTTCGGTGTCGGTGGCGCGGTGCTGCCCCTGGTCGCGCTGACGGGCACCTGGAAGCCCGGGCAGGACTGGGGGTACGTGCTGCTGCTGCTCTCCGGCTGCTGCCTGGTCGCCGACCGCGTCTTCGGCCTCACCAGCGGCTGGATGCGCGACATCTCCACCGCGCAGGCGCTGCAGCGACGGCTGGAGGCCTTCCAGTTCGACTGGGCCTCCGAGTGCGTCCGCGAGGTGCTCGGCCCCACCGAGGGCACGGCCGGCGAGGCCGCCGAGCGCTGTCTCGGCGTGCTGCGGCGCTTCTGCGAGGACGTGTCGGACATGGTCCGCACGGAGACCTCGGAGTGGATGCTGGAGTTCCGCGCGTCGATGACCCAGCTGCCGACCCAGGCCGCGGGCACCTGGGGCGGCCGCACCGAGGGCACCGGAGCCCAGGTCCGCGTCCTGCCCTCCATCGGCGCCGGCCGCCCGACCATGCCCCGCCAGCGCCCCCCGGAGTCCCCGCTGCGGTGACGCGGGCACTCCGCCGCGCGCGCCCAAGGGCCCAAACACTGGCACATCAGGACACACACCCCCGGGACGAGAAGTCGTTCCGGGGGTGCGGTGTTTTCCGGCCAGGACTCCTTGTTACGCTCCACCCGCTTCGTGCACGCGCGGCACCTGCGAGTCCTGGCCAAGGGGCGGCACCGCGACGCGAGCACCAACTTTTCGGGTCGGTGAGTGAGGACCTTCGGTGGCTGAGAAACGACGTATGGCCGGCGCGCTCGGCGCGCTGGTGGCAGCGGCCGCGATAGCAGGCGGAATCCCCGGCACCGGAACGGCGGCGGCCGCGACGGCCGGCGCACCGTACGAGGTGACCACCCTCCCGGCGCCGGCCGCGGCGCCCTACCGCGCGGACACGCCGGTGGTGGGCGGGGCCACCGGCTTCCTCCACCGGGAGCAGGGGCTGCCCGGCTACACCTGGACGAACTACACGACCGGCGCCGACACGCAGGTGCAGCAGCTTGCCGGTGTCAACGCCCACGGGCCCGTCGCCGCCGGCGGGGACGCCGTCGCCTACTGGACCGGCAGCTCCACCACCCCCTTCCAGCTGACCGTGGGAAGCCCGGCGGCCGGCTCGGCGCCCTGGACCACCTACACCCTGCCGAACCTCACCACGATCCTCGGGGTCGGCGAGAACGGCACGCGCGCGCTGGTGCGCGAGGCCGACGGCCTGCACCTGCTCCAGCTGAACCCCGACGGCAGCAGCACGGAGGTGCCGCTCTCCGGGATGCCCGACCCGTCCGCGTACACGGTGGGCACCCTGCCGACGACGACCATGGACGCCGGCTCCGGGGCGGTGGCACAGTTCACCGCCACACCGAAGAGCGGGACCGCCGCTCCCCAGCTCTACCTGCTGCGTCTGGACTCCGGTGCGGCGGTCGCGGTACCGACGTCCTTCACCGCCTCGGGCAGCCGGTTCTCCGGCGGCTACCTGTTCCGCTCCACCGTCGACACGACCTCCGACACGGCCACGATCCAGTCGTTCAAGGTCGCCGACCTCCTGGCGGGCACGGCCACCACCCCGACGACCTCCTCCTTCTCCCTGGCCGGCGTCCCCTGGGTGGGCGGCATCGCGGGCGGTCAGGCGTTGGTGGTCGCCACCTCTGCCTCCGGCGTCCGCTCCCTCTACACCGTCCCGCTCGCCACGGGCGGCACACCGACCCTGGTCGACCCCGTGCTCCAGGTCTCGACCCCGAGCCCGCTGGTACCGGGCGCCGGTGGCGTGCTCGCGGTCGGCGGGACCAGCACCAGCCAGGCCGTCCAGCTGTTCTCCGACGCGGCGGACGGCACCTTGGCCACCAGTGCCGTGCGGCAGCTCCCGCCCCCGGCCGCGACCACGGTGACGCTGTCGATGGACTACGGCCAGGTCCGCCAGATGCTGAGCGTTCCTCAGCTGGACGGCACCACGAAGTTCGCCCTGAGTACCACTCCGCTGGCCACGGCATCGGGCATCGGGCTCGGCACCGGGCCGGCCTCCTCCGGCTACATGGGCGTCGTTCCCGGCCCCTGCGCGGTGGACGCGAGCTGCGTGCGCCTCGTGGACGGCAGCCGGTACGGCCCGTCGCTCATGACGGCGACCGGCCTCGCCTACGCGGGCAACATCCAGACCGGCTTCGCCGCGGGCGCGACCATCGTCGACTCCGACGAGGAGTTCGAGATCGTGGACGCGGGCGGCACCCAGTACCTCTGGGAGCCCGGGCAGAGTGTCAGCGCTCAGACCGTGCCAGTCACCGGCGCGGCGCTCTGGCAGCACACCCTGTGGCGCACGGCGGGACCCGGCGAGATCCAGGCCTTCGGCCTGCGCGACGGCTTCCTCTCGATGCCGCTCCAGCGGACCATCAGCACCGGCTCGTCCTGCGCGCCCAGCGAGATCCAGGTCGCCCAGCACTGGTTGTACTGGAGCTGCGGCAGCACCGGCCCGGCCGGTGTGTACGACCTGGCGACCAACGCGGAGATCTCCGTCCCGTCCGGGCCGGTCCTGCTCGGCGACGGCTACGTGGTGCGCCACGACGCCGCCTCCGGCCAACTCCGGCTGACCGACGTCCACGCCGACTCCGTCGGTGCGACGGCCACCGTGGCGACCTTCCCGGTGAGCGGATCGGGCGGCGACGACCGGCACCTGACCTGGACCGTCGACCGCACCAGTGGCGATGTCGCCTACGCGGACGCGGACAACGCCGTCCACGTCCTGAGCCCGGGTGTGCCCGCGTCACCGGTGTCCGCGTCGGCCGCGCAGTCCATCGACACGCTCAACGCGGGCGGTGCCGGCTACCCGTGGTCCGTCAGTGGCGTGCTGAGCCGCCCGGTCTCCTCCTGGCGCCTGGTCATCAGCCGGACGAGCACCGGCCAGCAGGTGCACGTCGCCACCGGCGGGCCGACCCCGGCGCAGTTCTCCTCGTCCTGGAACGGGCTGAACGACGCGGGCAGGAAGCCGTACAGCGGTTGGTACACCTGGCAGTTGTGGGCCACTCCCGCGGACGACGCCGCCGCGGCGCCGACGCCGGTCGCCGGAGCCTCCGGGTCCGTCCTGCTGAGCCTCGGGGTCCAGCCCTTCCGCACCTTCGACGACGAGGGCCGACCGAACCTCTTCGGTTCCCTCGCCAAGAACGGGGGCGGCTACTCGGCCGGGACCGGCATCACCTACGAGGGAGAGGACAACGGCGCCCTCCTCAACGAGGGCTCCATGGCGCCCTTCAACGACGCGCTGAACTACGGCAACGGCTCGGTCGGCACCGTGGTGCCCTTCGGCGACCTCAACGGGGACGGGCTCAACGACTTCCTCGTGCGGATGCGCAGCGGCGTGCTGGCCTACTTCCCCGGCGTGCCCGAGAGCTCGAACCCGCCGGCCAAGCCGGTCACCATCGGCGGCGGCTGGAACATCTACAACAAGCTGGTCTCCGTCGGCGACCTGAACGGCGACGGCCACGACGACCTCGTCGCCCGCGACAGCTCCGGTGCGCTCTGGTTCTACGCGGGCACCGGCAAGGGCGGCTTCGCCCCGCGGGTGCTGATCAGCGGCGGCTGGAACACCTACACCCAGATCGTCGGCGTCGGCGACCTGAACGGGGACGGGGCCGGCGACCTGCTGGCCGTCGACGCCAAGGGCTACCTGTGGCGCTACCTCGGCAACGGCCACGGCGGCTTCGGCGCGCGGACCTACCTGGGCTCGGGCTACTGGGTCTACAACGCCCTCGTCGGCGTCGGCGACCTGAACGACGACGGCCACAACGACTTCGTGGCGCGCGACAGCTCCGGTTCGCTGTGGCTGTACCGCGGTGACGGCAAGGGCGGCTTCACCGGCCGCAGCCGGATCGGCGGGGGCTGGACCATCTACTCCTCGCTCTACTGAGGCACGACGACGGAGGGGGTACGGGGCGAGCCCCGTACCCCCTCCGTCGTGTCAGGTGACCGGATCAGGCGAAAACGATCATGGAGCCCTGGGCGAGGGCTCGGGTGGCCGCCGCGTGGAGGCCGGTCCAGGCGTGGCGTTCGCGGGCGTACGGGCCGTCCTGGCCCGGGGGCGGGTAGGCCGGGCCCTCCAGGGTCGTGGGTGCGACCGGGCGGACGGGAACCGGGGGGAGCTGGTGGTCGATGCCGATGTGCGGGGCGACCGACTCCAGTTCCTTGAGAAGCCGCTGCACCGAGCCCAGCGGGCCGCCCGTCGCCAGCAGGGCGTCGTCGACCACGGGGGTCTCGAAGTCCAGCGGGACGTAGGCGCCGGCGTGGTCGAAGTGCCACACCAGGTGCGACTGCTCGGCGGTTGCCTCGAACATCTCCAGCAACTGCTCGTAGTCGCCACCGAGCTCGTCGACGGGCGTGACGTCGAGGCCGGTGAGCTGGAGCAGGTAGGCGCGGCGCAGGAAGTGCAGCGAGTCGTAGTCGAAGGCCGCGACCGGCTCCACGTCGCCGCTCAGGCCCGGCATGTACGGGAAGACCGGCAGCTGTGGCAGTCCCGCCGCGGCGAGGGAGCCGTTGTAGATCGCCAAGTCCTCGGCGAAGGGGTTGTCCGGGCTGAGCACCAGCAGGTCGACCAGGGGGACGAGCCAGATGTCACAAGCCAAGACGCTCTCCAGACGCGCTGCTTCAGGTGGTCCGTCCACCCTACTGCGTCGTCGTGGGCTCCGAGGCGCCTTCCCGCTGGGCCGGGACCTGGGGGGAGGCCGCACCCTCGGGCACCGGTCGGCCGCAGAGCGCGGCCATCTGCTCCAGGGACTCCTGGTTGTAGGCGAGCAGCATCGCGTGGACGCCGGGCTGGTCGCCGGCCTCGATCAGCGCGACCAGCTCCAGGTGGCGGGACCAGCAGAAGCTCGCCAGGTCGTCGCGGCCACGCAGGTAGCTCGCGGCGAAGATCCAGTACTGGACCCGGAGCCAGTCCAGGTAGTCGCCGATGCGTCGGTTGCCGGCGAAGGCGCCGAGCTCGGCCCAGAAGCGGCGGTCACAGCCGACCAGGACGTCGAGCCGGCCGGCGCGGGCGGCACGGACCGCGGCGTCGGCCCGGCGGCGCAGCGAGGCGACGGCGCCCGCGTCGAGTGCGGCGAGCCGCCCGGTGGAGCCCGCCAGGCGCCGGAAGATGCCGTCGATGACGAGTGAGCGGGCCTCGACGATGTCGACGAAGTCGTCCCAGGTGAAGCGCGGCACCGCGAAACCGCGGCCCGGCTCGACGACGAGCATGCCCTGGGCGGCGAGGTCGACCAGGGCCTCGCGCACCGGCGTCGCGGAGACGCCGTACAGCTCGGCGACCTCCTTGACGGTGAAGTGGCGCCCGGCAGCGAGGCGTCCGGCCATCAGCTCGTCGCGCAGCGCGGCGGCCACCTGCTCGCGCAGGGAGCTGCGCTGGACGGCAGGTCGGCCGGAGGGGGCGGCGGAGATGGAACGGTCGGAGGTGGTGGTGCCGGACGGCATCGCGCTTCCTCCACTTCGCCTGGGTTCGTGCCGATTTCAGCCCGGCTGCGAGATTTCATCCGCATACTGCCGGTCCATACCCCCCAATGGTAAGGCCCCGCACCCCCCGATCGGAGGGGTTGCGGGGCCGAAAAGGTGTAGACCAAGTTACGAGCCGGTCAAGACCGGTCGACCGGGCGGACGCCTCAGACGGTGTGCGCGTCGGTGAGGGTGAGCACCTCGTCGAGGATCGCCAGACCCTCCTTGACCTCGGCCTCGGAGACGTTGCACGGCGGCACGACGTGGAAGCGGTTCATGTTGGTGAACGGCCACAGACCGCGCTTCTTGCACTCCGCCGCCAGCTCGGCCATCGGCGCGTTGGCGGCGCCGGCCGCGTTGTAGGGGGTGAGCGGCTCACGGGTCTCGCGGTTCTTGACCAGCTCGACGGCCCAGAAGACACCAAGGCCGCGGACCTCGCCGATGGACGGGTGGCGCTCGGCCATCGCGCGCAGCTCGGGGCCGATCACCGTCTCGCCGATGTGCTTGGCGTTCTCGACGATGCCCTCCTCGGCCATGGCGTTGATCGTCGCCACGGCGGAGGCGCAGGCCAGCGGGTGGCCCGAGTAGGTCAGGCCGCCCGGGAAGGGGCGCTCGGCGAAGGTCGCGGCGATCTCGCCGCTGATCGCGACGCCGCCCAGCGGGACGTAGCCGGAGTTGACGCCCTTGGCGAAGGTCAGCAGGTCCGGGGTGACGCCCCAGTGGTCGGCGGCGAACCACTCGCCGGTGCGGCCGAAGCCGGCCATGACCTCGTCGAGGATGAAGACGATGCCGTGGCGGTCGCAGATCTCGCGGACGCCCGCGAGGTAGCCGGCCGGCGGGATCAGAATGCCCGCGGTGCCGACGACGGTCTCCAGGATGATCGCGGCGACGGTCTGCGGACCCTCGAAGGCGATGGTCGCCTCCAGGTGGGCCAGCGCGCGCTCGCACTCCTGCGCATCGTTCTCGGCGTGGAAGTTGGAACGGTAGGTGTACGGGCCCCAGAAGTGCACGATGCCGGAGACGCCGGTCTCGTTCGGCCAGCGGCGCGGGTCGCCGGTCATGGCGATCGCGTTGGCGGTGGCGCCGTGGTACGAGCGGTAGGTGGAGAGCACCTTCTGGCGGCCGGTGTGCAGGCGCGCCATGCGGATGGCGTTCTCGTTGGCCTCGGCGCCGCCGTTGGTGAAGAAGATCTTGTCCAGGTCGCCGGGGGTGCGCTCGGCGATCAGCCGGGCGGCCTCGGAACGGGCCTCGACGGCGAAGGCCGGCGCGAAGGTGCAGAGCTTGGCGGCCTGCTCCTGGATCGCGGCGACGACCTTGGGGTGCTGGTGACCGATGTTGGTGTTCACCAGCTGGGAGGAGAAGTCGAGGAAGCGCTTGCCCTCGTAGTCCCAGAAGTACGAGCCCTCGGCCCCGGCGACGGCGAGAGGGTCGATCAGGGACTGCGCGGACCACGAGTGGAAGACGTGGGCACGGTCGGCAGCCTTGACCGCCTGGCCGAGTGCGGGGTCTGGGGAGATCGTCATGCGCGCCAGCGTATTTTCCGCCTGACCGCCCCCGGAATGTACAGCCTGTCTGGCGATCCGGGGGCAGGGCGACAGCTTGTCAGCCTGCGGTTCAGCAGGGCATGACGTAGAGCAGGAAGGGCGTCTTCTCGCCGTTGCGGTCGTAGACGGCGCGGGCGCGGTAGTTGTCGTCGGCGGTGTTCCAGCGGATCTGGTACCAGCCGCGCTCGTGGCCGAGGCGGCGCAGCTCGGCGAGGATCGCGTCGACGGTGCCGCCGCCGCGGTGGGCCGGGTCGACGAAGAGGTCGTGCAGGAAGCCGCGGGTGCCGCGGAGCGGCGAGTGGTCCGGGGTGATGTGGGCCAGGCCGATGGCCGTACCGTCAGCGTCGCGCGCCAGAAGACACTCGGCCGGGTGGTTTGCGTCGTGGAACCAGGCCCAGGACTCGGCGAACCGCTCCTCGGTCAGTTCCACGTGGTAGAACTCGGCATAGCCGGTGAACAGCTCGCGCCAGCGCGGGTAGTCGGCTTGCGTCGCGGCGGAGATGACGATGTCGCTCATGTGGATGCTCCTCAGCCCTGCGCCAGTCGCTCGGTGAGCCGGCCCTTGGCCGCGGGCCACTCCTCGATGTTCATGCCGAAGTAGACGCTGTCGCGCCAGCTGCCGTCGCCGCGCTGCACCTGGCGGCGGAGCACTCCCTCCCGCTGCGCGCCGAGGCGGGCGATGGCGTTCTGGGAGCGCTCGTTGTTGATGTCGGTCTTCCACTGCACCCGCCCGTAGCCGAGCTCCTCGAAGGCGTGGGTGAGCAGCAGCAGCTTGGCCTCGGTGTTGGCGGCGGTGCGCCAGTGGGAGCGGGCGTACCAGGTCCAGCCGATCTCCAGGCGCTCGTCCTCCTCCTGGATGTCCAGGTAGGTGGTCCAGCCGAAGGGGCGGCCGGTGGCCAGGTCGACGACGGCGAAGGCCAGGTACCGCTTCGGGCCGTGCAGCAGGCCGTCGGCGTACTCGGCCAGCTCCTCGGCGCTGCGGGGAGCCGGCCGGATCCAGCGGAAGACCTCGGCCGCGGCCGGCTCGAGCGCCTCCCACAGGGCGGGCGCGTGGTCGAGGGTGAGCGGCTCCAGACGGATGTGGCGTCCGGTCAGCACGACAGGGAGAGGAGTCTTCGCGGTCATGCTCGAAACATAGCGGTGCTTTGCACTAGATGCAATCGACATATGCACTAGTGCAACGCGTTGAGCTGACGAAAAAGCCCCCGCCCAGGAGGGCGGGGGCCTGATCGCAACAGCGCGCTGCCTACAGCAGCGAGTGCACCTGGATCGTCTCGGTGCGGCCCGGGCCGACACCGATGGCGGAGATGCGGCAGCGGGAGAGCTCCTCCAGCGCCTTCACGTAGTCCTGCGCGTTCTTCGGGAGGTCGTCGAAGGTCTGCGCCTTGGTGATGTCCTCGGACCAGCCCGGCAGCATCTCGTAGATCGGCTTCGCGTGGTGGAAGTCGCTCTGCGAGTGGGGCACCTCGTCGACACGGGTGCCGTCGACGTCGTAGGCGACGCAGACCGGGATCTGCTCCCAGCCGGTCAGCACGTCCAGCTTGGTGAGGAAGATGTCGGTCAGGCCGTTGATCCGGGTCGCGTAGCGCGCGATCGGGGCGTCGAACCAACCGCAGCGACGGTCACGGCCCGTGGTCACGCCACGCTCGCCGCCGATCCGGCGCAGGGCCTCGCCGTCCGCGTCGAACAGCTCGGTCGGGAACGGGCCGGAGCCGACGCGGGTGGTATAGGCCTTGAGGATGCCGATCACACGGTCGATCTTGGTGGGACCGATGCCGGTACCGGTGCAGGCGCCGCCCGAGGTCGGGTTCGACGAGGTCACGAACGGGTACGTGCCGTGGTCCACGTCGAGGAGGGTGCCCTGGCCGCCCTCCATCAGGACGACCTTGCCGTCCTCCAGCGCCTGGTTCAGGAGCAGCGCGGTGTCGGCCACGAACGGGCGCAGCTTCTCGGCGTAGCCGAGGTACTCCTCGACGACCAGCTCGGCCGGCATGGCCCGGCGGTTGTAGAGCTTGACCAGGATCTGGTTCTTGTCGTTGAGGGCCGCGTCGACCTTCTGCCGCAGGATGCTCTCGTCGAAGAGGTCCTGGACCCGGATGCCGATGCGGTTGATCTTGTCGGCGTAGGCGGGGCCGATGCCGCGACCGGTGGTGCCGATCTTGCGCTTGCCCAGGAACCGCTCGGAGACCTTGTCCAGGGTCCGGTGGTACGGGGTGATCAGGTGCGCGTTGCCCGAGATCAGCAGCTTGGACGTGTCCACGCCGCGGTCCTGCAGGCCGGCCAGCTCGGAGAGGAGCACGGCCGGGTCGATGACCACGCCGTTGCCGATCACCGGAACGCAGTTCGGGCTGAGAATGCCGGAGGGGAGGAGGTGGAGGGCGTACTTCTGGTCGCCTACGACCACCGTGTGACCGGCGTTGTTGCCGCCCTGATAGCGGACCACGTAGTCGACCGAGCCACCGAGAAGGTCAGTCGCCTTCCCCTTGCCCTCGTCTCCCCACTGAGCGCCGACCAGCACGAGTGCGGGCACAGGCGTACACCCCTTTCGGGCGGGGCACAACACACGGCGGAAGGCCGCCGCACTGGCCCCGGATAGACCAAGCCCCTGGCGCAAAAGCGCAAGGGGCTCTTACACCGAGAGATTACCCGAGGAAGGACCACGGTGTCGGCTGAGCGTTCGGTGGGTGAGCCCGTGTTGGTCCTGGTCTCCCCCGTGGCGCTGGCTCTCGACGGCGAGTCGGTGCGGGTCGCCAGGGACGTGCTCGGGGCCGCCCTGCGGGTAAAGACGGCGGTACCGGAGAGCCTGGCCGACCTCGATCGACTACTGGCACGACGTGGCCGCAGACGACCGGTGGTGATCGGTGACGACCGCTATCTGCAACAGGTCGTTCAACTTCTCCACCAGCAAGCCACGCTGGATGCGGGCCCGCTCGGGCTGATTCCGGTCGGCCGCAGCCACCGGATCGCGCTGGCGCGCGCGCTGGGCGCGGAGGTCCGCCCGGTCCAGGCGGCACGGGCCGTGGTCAGCGGCGCGGACCGCCCGCTCGACCTGCTCGTCGACGACGGAGGCGGAGTCGTGCTCGGCGCGGTCCGCATCCCCGCGCAGCGTTCGCCCAGGGCGAACAAGACTCCGTCCACCTGGTGGACAGGCCTCGCCGGCCGGGTCGTCCGCGTCCTCGGCACGCGCCCGGCGGCCGGGACGACGCCGCTGCGCGTCGAGGCCGACGGCCACGTCCTCGCGGACTCCGCGCATCCGATGCACGCCCTCGCGCTCTCCAGCCACGACGGCTCGGCTGAGCTCCGCATCGACGCGGCGGTCCCGGTCCAGGCCCACCGCGTCACCGTCGGCGGCTCCCTCTTCACCTACGAGGCCGACCACGCCCTCAGCGCGCCGGTACGCGAACGCACCTGGACGGTGGAACCGTCAGCCTGGTCGCTGCGCGTGCCCACCCGCCCGTAGACCCCAGCCCGAAACCGCGCCCGCGCCGCCTCCAGCCACTCGGGTCCCGCAGCGCCCCGCCCCCGCCCGGGCGAGCGGCCGAATGCAGCCGGGGTTCTCCGGACGCGGCCGCCCAGGCGGCAAGCGCCGCGCGCCTCACCGGCGCGCGAGGCACCGCCGCGACAGCGGCGAACCGGCCCGAGCGGCCGAGCCCCAAGCGCCCGGAGCGTCATGCACCGGCGCCCGGGCGGCAAGCACCGCGCCTCACCGGCGCAGGGGGCGCCGCCGCGACAGCGGCGAACCGGCCCGAGCGGCCGAGCCCGGAGCGTCATGCACCGGCGCCCGGGCGGCGAGCACCGCGCCTCACCGGCGCAGGGGGCGCCGCCGCGACAGCGGCGAACCGGCGGCGCGGGCGCGGGGAGCGTTACTCCGGCTTGGCGGCGACGCGGAGGGTGGCGCCCGCCTGGGTCACCGCGTAGCGCGGCAGTGCCTGGGTGGCCGGACCGCGGAGGACCGCGCCGGTCGCCGCGTCGAAGGCGGAGTCGTGGCACGGGCAGACGAAGGCGCCGTCCTTCGGCGGCAGGACGGTGCAGCCGGCGTGGGTGCACGCGCCGGAGAACGCGCAGAAGGTGCCCGGCTTCGGCTGGACCACGAAGATCGGGTCCCCGCTGCCGGGCGCGCTGAGCTGGACCGCTCCGCCCACCGGCACCTTCGCGACCGCGACGCTCGCGCCCGGGGTCGCCCCGGCCGCATCGCCCGATCCGCCGCCCGGCAGGGTGACCGGGGAGGCCGGGGCGGCCACCGGCTTCCGGGACCGGGCGGTCAGTGCCCCCGCCAGCAGCCCACCGCCTGCGACGGCGAGGACCGCTGCCGCGGTCTCGAGCAGCGCGCGGCGACGCCCCGGGACGGGCGCGGGCTGCGCCGCGCGGCGGGCCGCAAGCCAGGAGTCGAGCGAGAGCGCGGGCGTCCCCGCGAGGACCAGCGGGATCCAGGCCACCAGATACGGCAGGTCGTTGCCGAGGAAGTACGGGTTCGTCCGCCAGCTGACCGTCAGGAAGAGCATCAGGCTGAGCGCCGCGCCACCGGCGGCGGCCACCCGGCCGAAGAGACCGAGGAGCGTGCCGAGGCCCACCGCCAGCTCTCCGAAGGCGAGCGCGGTGCCGGTCGCCGCCGGGGCGTGGCGTGCCAGGCGCAGCAGCGGCGCGGCGGGGCTGTGCGCGGCGAGCGCCGCCTGGAGCTGGGACAGGTACGAGGCGGGATCCGCGGCCCCGGCCAGGTAGTGCGGGTCGCCCAGCTTGAGCAGACCGGCGTAGCAGAAGGTCACGCCGAGAAAGAGCCGCAGCGGGAGCAGCGCCTGGCGGCGCAGGGTCTCGGAGGAGATCGTCATCGTCATCGTCGGGTCGTCCGTGGCTCGTGGTCGTCGTCAGTGGTGTGCGGTGCCGGGCCGTCAGTCGGCCGGGCCGTCAGTCAGCCGGGCCGTCGGTCGGCCGGGCCGTCAGTCGGCCGAGACGCTGCCGCCGGAGGCGGACCGGCAGGCGACCGCGGCCTCGCCGGACAGCTGCGGGCAGAGCTTCGTCCGGGCGGACTTGTCGTGGAAGTTGACGTTCCAGTAGCTGACCATCCCGCCCACGCAGGCGGGACGCTGCCAGGCCTGCGGGGCCGCCTCGCACTGGGCGGCCGTCCAGACCGGGCGGTCGATGTTGTACTTCATCAGTCGCGATCCGGTCCCCCGGGTGCAGGACTGCTGCCCGTCGGCGGTGGGTGCGTCCAGGCACCAGTGCAGGGCCTGGACGAAGCTGCCGGGGTGGTCCACGTAGTCGTGGGTCTGCAGGTAGTAGATCGGGGCGTAGAAGTAGCAGGCGGACTGGAAGATCGCGGGCTGCTCCGGGCACGGATACAGCGGCTCCGCCGCCAGGCGCTGCGCGGGGAGCTGGGCGAGCGCGTCGGGGTCGTCCTCGTCGGGCTCGAAGAGCTGCATGAAGACCCCCTCCGAGCAGGCCACCACCTGGTACGTCTGCCCGAAGCGGTTGCACAGCCGCTCCGCCTTCGAGACGTCCAGGTGCGAGACGAACATCGCGCCGTGCCCGATGCCGTGGATGCAGGCGGCGGCCATCTGCGGCTCGCACAGCGTGGTGACGGCGGCGACCGGGTCGGGGCTCTGGGCGAGCGTCTCCTCGACGATGCCGTGCAGGTAGCCCGAGCCGCAGACGTCGTTGCGGAAGACAGCGGCCTTGGCGAAGCTGCCGTACTTCTTCAGCGCCGCATGCCCGAGGTCGTGCGCGACCGGGTGGCAGAACCGGCTGACCTGCGGCTGGACCTCGGTGATGTGCTCCAGGTCGTCGAGGGCCACGCCGGGGTCGGTGCGGTTCAGCTCGGCGACGAGGTAGGTGCGCAGGGTGCTCTGGGTCCACAGCGCGGGCGTGGCCGAGGCCGAGGGCTTCGGCGCGGGGCCCGCGCTGACGGGCGGCGCGGACGGGGTGGCGGCGACGGCCGCGGGGAGGGACCACGTCGTGGTGGCCACGGCCCACACCCCGCCCACGAACAAGCAGAATGCGGCCAGGAGAGCTGTTGCTCTGCCCACGATCGTCCCCCCGTGACGTGCACCGACGTGCTAGCTGCACCGGAGGATGCCACACCGGGCGCAACGGGTTCCCCCGCAGGGCCGGGTGTCGTCGAACCGTGACATCGGACCGGCGGAGCGCCGCCCCGGACCGGCGGAGCGCTGCCCCGGACCGGCGGACCGCTGCCCGCCGAATGACCGCAATGGCAGACTGGCAGGCATGTCCATTCACGAGAACCTGCTCGGCGGCCCTGAGCCGACCCTCCTGCCCGAGGACGAGCAGCCGTACCAGCAGATGGCCGAGCAGTCCGCGTCGCCCGCGCAGATCGCGGCGGCGCACCCCACCTTCTCCCTCGCCTGGGCCCAGCTCGCGGACGAGTCGTTCGCCGCGGGGCGCGTGGTGGAGTCGTACGCCTTCGCGCGCACCGGCTACCACCGCGGCCTGGACCAGCTGCGTCGTGCCGGGTGGAAGGGCCACGGGCCGGTCCCGTGGGAGCACCGCGCCAACCGCGGCTTCCTGCGCTGCCTGGCCGCCCTCGCCCGCGCGGCCGACTCCATCGGCGAGACCGACGAGGCGACCCGCTGCTGGACCTTCCTCAAGGACAGCAGCCCTGAGGCCTACACCGAGCTGAAGCAGTAGAACGAACGGGAAGGCCCCGGAACCGCGACGGCGGTTCCGGGGCCTTCGACGTGAGCGGCTGACTACTTCAGCTTGTTGCCCGCCGAGCGCAGCTGCTTGGCGGCCTCGAGGACGCGCGCGGCCATGCCGGCCTCGGCCAGCTTGCCCCAGGTGCGCGGGTCGTAGGTGTTCTTCTTGCCGACCTCGCCGTCGACCTTCAGCACACCGTCGTAGTTGCGGAACATGTGGTCCACGACGGGGCGGGTGAAGGCGTACTGGGTGTCGGTGTCGAGGTTCATCTTCACGACGCCGTTCTCCAGCGCCGTCTCGATCTCCTGCGCGGAGGAGCCGGAGCCGCCGTGGAAGACGAAGTCGAACGGGTCGGTCTTGCCGTACTGCTTGCCGATCTCGTCCTGCAGCTCGCGCAGCAGCTCCGGCTTGAGGACGACGTTGCCCGGCTTGTAGACACCGTGGACGTTGCCGAAGGAGGCGGCCAGCAGGTAGCGGCCCTTCTCGCCCAGGCCCAGGGCCTCGGCGGTGCGGACGGCGTCGTTGACGGTCGTGTACAGGGAGTCGTTGATCTCGTGGGAGACGCCGTCCTCCTCGCCACCGGTCGGCGTGATCTCGACCTCAAGGATGATCTTGGCGGCGCGGGCCTGGGCCAGCAGCTCCTCGCCGATGGCGAGGTTGTCGGCCAGGGTCTCGGCGGAGCCGTCCCACATGTGCGACTGGAACAGCGGGTTCTCGCCGCGGGCCACGCGCTCGGCGGAGATCGCCAGCAGCGGGCGGACGTAGCCGTCCAGCTTGTCCTTCGGGCAGTGGTCGGTGTGCAGCGCGACGGTGATGTCGTACTTGGCGGCCACGATGTGCGCGAACTCGGCCAGGGCGACGGCGCCGGTGACCATGTCCTTGCTGTACTGGCCGCCCAGGAACTCGGCACCACCGGTCGAGATCTGGATGATGCCGTCGCTCTCGGCCTCGGCGAAGCCGCGCAGGGCCGCGTGCAGCGTCTGCGAGGAGGTGACGTTGATCGCCGGGTAGGCGAACTTGCCCGCCTTGGCCCGGTCGAGCATCTCGTTGTAGACCTCGGGCGTTGCGATAGGCATGCGAACCGCTCCTGTCGTGGGCGTCCAACCGTGGAGTGAAGGTGCTGACGCCGGACTTCATCGACCGGGCACCGAGCGCCATTCTCGCACTGCGACGCAAGCCCTTCATCCCGTCGGAGGGCAGGTCAGCCCGTGACCTAGGTCCTTGCGCGGCCCTTGGGGGGACCGGGCGCCACAGCGTGCGGACACCCTGGCCCGCTACTCTGCGCGGGTGACCGAGAACCTCGCGCTCAACCTGAGCACCCTGCTGGACGCCAAGGCACTGATCGCGCAGGTCGGTGTCTACGGACTGCTCGCGATCGTCTTCGCGGAGACGGGTCTGCTGATCGGCTTCTTCCTGCCGGGCGACTCGCTGCTGATCCTGGGCGGTGTGGCCGCGTCGGGCGCGGGCAAGGCGTTGCTCGGCACGCAGATGCCGATCGGGGTGCTGCTCGTCGGCGCGCCGGTCTGCGCGATCGCGGGAGCGCAGCTGGGCCACCTGCTGGGCGCGAAGGTCGGCTCCCGGATGTTCGACCGGCCGAACTCGAAACTGTTCAAGCGCAGCCACGTGGTCAAGGCGGAGGAGTACTTCAACCGGTTCGGCCCGGCCAAGGCCGTGGTCATGGCCCGGTTCGTGCCGGTGGTGCGCACCTTCCTCAACCCCGTCGCCGGGACGCTGGAGATGCCCGCCCGCACGTTCTTCGTCTGGAACGCCGTCGGTGGCCTGGTGTGGACCGAGGTCATGCTGCTGATCGGCTGGAAGTTCGGCGAGTCGATGGCCCCGGTGATCGACAAGTACCTGATCCCGGCGGTGCTGCTGATCGTGCTGCTCTCGGTGATCCCGATCGTGATCGAGATGCTGCGCGGCCGGCGCGAGGGTACGGGCGGCGGTGCGGGCGAGGCCGCGCTGGCGGACGGTCCCGCGCAGGCACAGGTCACGGCGGCGGGCCGCGGGGGACGCCACCGCAAGCGGTGACGCCCCGGGGCCGGAACCGCTAGAGGCCCAGGTCGCCGGGCTCGTAGGCGAAGAGGTAGGGCAGGCCGGCGTCGGCGATCGCCCGGGCGGCGCTGCGCTCGACGATCGTGGCCACGGCCACGACCTCGCCGCCCGCCTCGCGGACGGCCTCGACCGCGGTCAGCGGCGAGCCGCCGGTGGTGGAGGTGTCCTCGACGACCAGGACGCGGCGGCCCTTGACGTCGGTGCCCTCGATGCGGCGCTGCATGCCGTGCGCCTTCTGCGCCTTGCGCACCACGAAGGCGTCCAGGCGCTGCCCGCGCGCCGCGGAGGCGTGCAGCATCGCGGTGGCGACCGGGTCGGCGCCGAGCGTCAGACCGCCGACGGCGTCGAAGTCCAGGTCCTTGGTGAGGTCGAGCATGACCTGCCCGACCAGCGGGGCGGCCACGCCGTCGAGCGTCACGCGACGCAGGTCGACGTAGTAGTCCGACTCCAGGCCGGAGGAGAGGGTCACTTTGCCGTGGACGACGGCCTTGGTCTTGATCTCTTCGAGAAGCGCGTCACGTGAGGTGCTCATGAGGCTCCAGCCTAATCGTTCCCGTCGCGCCGCCAGCGCCACGTGGTCGTGACCTCCAGGGGCTCGATCGGGGTGACCAGGTGCGGGGCGGTGTTCAGTCCGTTCGGCGGACCCGACTGCGGCTCGACGCACAGCGCGTCGGCCTGCTCGTCGAAGACCACGGCCCAGGCGCAGTCGCTGGTGATGCGCAGCGACAGCTCGCCGCCCCAGCGCACGGTGGCGTCCACGCCGTCGGGGAAGGCGAAGCAGTCGTCCCAGGGGCCGGGCTCCGGGTCGACGCGCTGCCCCGTCGGCAGGTGGTCCGTGCCGCGCTCCTCCTGCCAGGCCGGCGCGAAGTCGAGCGAGGCCTGCGGCCCGCCGTCGCGCAGCCACTTGCGGAACCACGGGTGCCAGCCGGCCTGCGCCGGGAAGGAGTCCCGCAGCGCCTCGACCGAGAGGGTCAGGCGCAGTTCCTCCGGCGTCAGCTCGAAGAGCTGGGCCACCCGGCCCGGGTAGGGCCAGGGCTCGGCCAGGTCGAGCACGAACGCCGCACTGGCGCGCCCGTCGGCCACCTCGGGCGCGGCGGCGCCGCGCCAGCGGCTGCGGACGCCCGTGCCGTGCGCGGCGTGCGGGGTGAGGTCGACGGGCAGCCGGTGCCGCACCGGTCCGTTGTTGAACAGTCCGTGGTCCACCCGCCCCGCCCAGGGCACCATCGGGAACGAGCCGTAGCCGAAGACGTCACCGGCCGGATCCGCGATGTCGTCCGCCGTCCGCAGCAACTCGTACGCGCCGACGCGCAGGCTGCCGAGGCGGCAGCCCGCGCCGGGCAGGACGGTCACGGCCACGTCGCCCGCGGAGAGCAGGACGGGGGCGAGGTCGAGCACGGGTGGTCCCTTCCGTCGGGAGGAAAGCGAGAGGTCAGCGGGAGGTCAGCGGGAGCGGCGCAGCGCGCGGACGAGGATCACGGCGCCACCGAGGAGCGCGACACCGCCGCCTACGAGCCAGGGGGTGGGGATGCGGTCGGCCGGGACGACGGGCGGCTCCCCCATCCGCGGCTCGGGGTTCCCCCAGCGCGCGGACGCCCGTGAGAGCGCGCTGCGCGCGGGGAGCGCGGGTGCGTACCGGCCGCGCGGCGGCGCGTGGTCCACCTCCTCGGCGGAACGGCCCACGATGTGCCGACGGGTCGGGTCCGCGGTCGCCTCGGCCGGCGAGGGCAGCCCGTCCAGCTCGGAGAACTCCGGCAGCGCGGCGAGGTCCTGCAGTTCCTCCTCGAGCGGGCCGAGGTCGTTCAGGTCCCCCAGGCCCTCGACCAGGAAGAACTCGGAGGCGTCCGCCCCGGACGTCTCCGGCTCCACGAACTCCTCGGCACGCTCGGCGAGCTCCAGGCAGAAGCGGTCCAGCAGGCGCCTCGCGGCGGTCTGCAGGGCGGCGCCCGGCACCTCCTCGATCCGGCCGCTGCCCTGAAGGGACGTCAGGAACGTCACCCGTGTCTCGAGGCCCGGCTCGTCGGTGTCGGCGTCCAACCGCAGCCGAACCGTTCCTGCGACGCTCCCCACGCCCACGGCCTGGCGGCCGTCGACCGCGAACCGGAACTCGTCCGGGTCGTCCCCCGCGTCGAGTCGGGTCAGCTCACCCCGGTAGGTGACGGAGGTACTGCCGACGCGCAGCTTCAGCCGCCCGGCGAGCGGGGTCTCCCCGTCCTCGTCGGGCGTGAACCCGGGCAGGCACACCCCCAGCAGCTCGGGCCGGTCCAACGACCGCCGGAGCGCCTGCGGTGAGAGTGGCACGACAACCTCATGCTCCATGCCGGCTGAGCCTACCGAGCCAACGGCCCGAACCCCCAGGGGCGCGAGTAATTCCGTACGACGAGCCAGTCGCACCCGCCGGGGCTGGGGGAACTGCACGACGAACCGCCCTGGGACGTGGACCCCCGAACGCGCGGGGCCATCCGCACAACGTGGTTGCCCGCGCGACTCCCCGCGCCCCTGGCGGCTACGCCGCCTGTCACGGGGGTCCGAGGAGGGTGGCGACGCGGAGCGGTTCGTCCGGGGGTTCGGCAAGGGGCTGGACGCCGCGGAGGGCGTCCGGGGGCAGCGGGGCCGGGGAGGCGAGGACGAAGCGCCAGGCCGGGGAGGGCATCGCCGCGTCCACGCAGGCGGTGCTGCGGCCCGGGGCCGCGTAGCCCGTGGCGTGCAGGCCCACCGCGCGGAGCGTGTCCGCGACGGACCAGAGGCGGGTGCCGGTGTGGACCACGAGGCGCCCTCCGGGCGCGAGCATGCGGCGCACGAGGCCGTAGAACTCGCGGGTGTAGAGCTTGTCCGCCGCGTCCAGCCCGGCGGAGGGCAGATCCGCGACGATCACGTCGTAGGGGTGCTCCTGCCGCGGCGCCGTGCGGAGCCAGCCGAAGGCGTCCGCAGTCACGAGCCTGACCCGTGGATCGGCCAGCGCGCCGCCGTTCAGCGTGCGCAGCACCGGATCCGCCTCGGCGAGCCGCAGCAGCACCGGGTCCTGTTCGACGACGGTGACGCGGCGGACGCCGGGCGTGGCCAGGACGTGACGGGCCGCCAGGCCGTCCCCGCCGCCGAGGACGAGGACGCGGGCGTGCGGAGCGCCGCGCAGCGCGGGATCGGTGAGGGCCGCGTGGTACGCGGCCTGGTCGTGGCCGCAGACGGCGAGGCGGCCGCTGAGGTAGAGGCGTGCGGCGTCGGCGTCCTGCCCGGGGCCGCCGGTCAGCACGATCTGCTGGAACCTGCTCTGCAGGCTGAGCCGGACCGGCCCGCCGTAGAGGCGTCGCTGCGCGGCCCGCTCGAACGCGCCGCTGCCGGCCCAGGCGAGCGCGAGGACGACCACGACGGCGCCGCTGCACAACCCGAGCAGTAGACGCACCCGTGGTGCCGGCTCCGCCCGGAAGAGCCAGAAGGCGATCAGTCCTCCGGCGACGGTGTTGACCACCCCGGTCAGCAGCGCCCCGGTGAGCTGGCCGAGCGTCGGCAGCAGCAGGAACGGGAAGGCGAGGCCGCCGACCAGCGCGCCCACGTAGTCGGCGGCGAAGAGGTCCGCGACGGCACGCCCGGCCTCCTGACGGCGGATCCGTTGCATCAGCGTCATCAGCAGCGGGATCTCGGCGCCGATCAGCAGGCCGATCAGCGAGGCGAAGCCGACGAGCGCGGCCTGGTAGTGGCCGAGCCAGACGAAGCAGCCGTACAGGGCGATCACGGACAGCCCGCCGACGAGCGCCAGCAGGCTCTCGACGAGGGCGAACGAGGCCGCCGGACGCAGGGTGAACCGTTTGGCGAGCAGGGAGCCCACGCCCATCGCGCAGACCATCACCGAGAGCACGACGGACGCCTCGGTGACCGAGTCGCCGAGCAGGTAGCTGCCGAGGGCGACCAGTTCCAGCTCGTAGACCAACCCGCACGCGGCGCAGACGAACGCCGCGAGCAGCACCAGCAGCCGGGCGGCCCGGGGAGTGGGGTTGATCACGAAGAAACGCTAGGCGACGGACCCGTCAGGGTTCTGCGCCCCGACGGGTGAACTGCATGTCGTCGCATTGACGCTGCGGACACCTGAGCCCATCACCCGATGAATCGCGGACGAGGCCCGGGATCGTCACCAGTCCCGGCGACGCAGGGTCGACCTCGTGCACACCAAACGGCCCTCCTGCGGATAGGCGTGCCAGGTGCGCCAGAGGATGCCCTCCTCGTCCCCGCCCGCGAGCAGCGCGGTGAAGGCATTCGGGTCCCCGGGGAAGACCCCGGCCAGCCCGTGCGGGTGGTTCTCCACCAGGGCCAGCAACTCCTGAGCCCGGCAGTCGAACTCATATTTCGTCAGTTTTTCGATGCGTGCAGCGAATTCGTACTCCCAACCGCGGACGTGCTCGGCCGCACGCGCGGGCAGCGGGGTGCGGCGGCCGGGCATGCAGGCCACCGTCTCGACGCAGGCGTCCTGGCCCGGCCCGGCCCCGCCCGGCTCCCCCTGGTCGAGGACCACCTGGTGGGAGGCGCCAAGAAGGCGCAGCTGGAGGCTGTTGGGACCGAGTTCGAGGTCGAGCACGGCCAGCGCGGGGAGCAGGCCGCTCCCGAGGCACCAGGCCAGATCGCCGGCACGGGTGTCGGTATAGGTCGTGTGGAGGGTGGTGAGCATTCTCGGCTCCGCGTACTCGGGTCACTCGACAACGCCGGGGCGGGACGCGCAGCACATGCTGGACATGACAGAAGGTCGCAATGGCATGAATGGCATGAACGGACCGAAGTCCGCCGCGGCGGAGAGACATTCGGGGACTCAGGAAGCAGCGAAGCATGAATGCTCCGTGTCCGTAGGGGATTTACCCATTTTCGACGCCGTCTCCCCACTCGGCTCACGAATGCCGGAAGTTCCCTGCCATGCTGATGCCCGTGCTCTTGGTCACGCCTTTGACGTGCTCTCTTTCCCGGTGAACTCGGCGGCGAACTCGTCGACATGTGCCCGACGATCATTCAGCGGGCATATCCGGCATTTTCCGGGCCGGAAGGTTCACCCTCCCGTGTGCCACCCGAACGGAGCCATGCGCCGTCAGCACGGGCGGGACCACTCACTCCCCCGGCGGATCTGGACGACCCCGACGGCAGGCCCGACAATCGGCTCCATGAGCAACCCCCTGGCCCGGCCGCACCCGGAGCAGTCCACGTCCGTACTCCGGATGGACGAACGCCTCTCGGACGCGGACCGGGAGCAGGTGGTCGACCGGCTGCGCGAGCACGCGGTCCAGGGGCGGCTCTCCCACGACACCTTCCTGCGCCGGATGGAGCTGGCCTTCGCCGCACGCGGGCGCCACGAGCTGGACATGCTCACCGCCGACCTGCCCAGCGAGGGGCGGCTGGTGCGCGTCCTCACCCGGACCGTCGCGGGCCTCGCGACGCTCAAGGTGCGGCTCGGCAACGCCTGGCGCACCCCGCAGCTGCCGGCCCTGCCGCTGCCCCGCGACGCGGCCGGCCCGGTGAAGATCGGGCGGCTGCCCGGCTGCGACCTCAAGCTGGGCGACGAGTCGGTCTCCCGGGTCCATGCCGAGTTGCTGCTCGAGGGCGGCGTCTGGCTGCTGCGGGACCTCGGCTCGACCAACGGCACGCAGGTCAACGGCTGGCGCGTGATCGGGGCGGTGCCCGTGCGGGCGGGCGACCGGGTGAGCTTCGGCTCGGTCAGTTTCCGGCTCGCCACGGCCGGCGGCGCGAGCGTACGGGCGTGACGAACGGCCCCGGGCCCTTGACCGTCCACATCACCGGCGAGGACTCGACCCTGCGCACGGCGGGCAGCATCGCGATCCGGGTGGTCAGGTAGGTGTAGAGGGCGGGCACGTCCGGACTGAGCACGACGGCGTTGAGGTTGCTCGGGCCGGTGACCGCGGCCGCGTAGCCGATCTCCGGGTGCTCGGCCAGGGCCGCGCCGGTGGCGGCCAGCTCGGCGGGCGCGACGTCGAGCCAGAGCTGCGTCATGGCGTGAACGCCGAAGAGGCGCCAGTCGAAGTCCAGGTCGTAGTAGAGCGCGCCGACGCCCTGCAACTCCTCCATGCGGCGCCGTACGGTGCTCGCCGACCAGCCGGTGGCGGCCGCGAGTTCGGCGAAACCGGCCCGGCCGTCGAGCGCGAGCACCGCGAGCAGTCGCCGGTCGCCCTCGTCCAGGACCACCGGCCCGGCCGCGCGCGGCCCGTGGCCGGGGCCGGGGCCGGGGCCGGGCACCGCGGAGAGCGCGCGCACCTGCGCGACCTGCTCGGGGTCGAGCGCGCCGGACTTGAGCGCCAGGCTCTGCTCACCGCCGAAGAAGGTGTGCAGGACGCAGTGGGCGGCGATCCCGACCACGCTGGGCGTGCGCGGCAGGCGCTGCAACAGCAGGTCGTCCTGCCGGTCCGGGTGGGCCCGCGCGGTGCAGGTGATCTCGGCGCCGCCGGAGCAGACGTTGACCCAGGCCGTGTCCTCGCGACGCGCCAGCGCCTCCGCCAGCCCCCCGGCCGCCGCGGGCGCGCACTGCACCCGGACCATCCAGCGCACCTCGCCGACAGCCTCCGGGGTGGTGAGGCCCAGCACCCGCAGCCCGCTCGACTCCCGCAGGCGGGCGTACCGGCGGGCGACGGTCTGGTCGGAGACGCCGAGCACCTGCGCCAGTCGGCTGAACGGCGCGCGGCCGTCCAGCTGGAGGGCCTGGATCAGCTGCCGGTCCAGCGGGTCGAAGGCGCGGGCGGGCGTCCCGGCTCCGCGCTCGATGTCGAAATCCACCCTCTCAGGCTACGAGGTGTCGGAATCCACCGCAGGAACGCTCATGGACGGGGACCACGGCGGCCCCGGGCGCAACCTGGTGGTGCGGTTCCGACCAACGGGGGAGCCGCGGAACCGTCCCGTCAACCGGAGCCCATCGTGCGCAAGTGGATACCCCTGGCAGCCGTCTGCCTCGGCGCCTTCATGCTGCTCGTCGACGTCAGCATCGTGAACGTCGCACTGCCCGACATGTCCGCCGACCTGCACTCGTCGTTCACCTCCCTGCAGTGGGTCGTGGACATCTACGCCCTGGTCCTGGCCGCCCTGCTGATGGTCTGCGGCTCACTCGGCGACAGGCTCGGCCACCGCCGCCTCTACCTCGCCGGCCTCGTGGTCTTCGCCGTGGCCTCCCTGGTCTGCGCGCTCGCCCCGGACGCGGCGACGCTGATCACCGCCCGCGCGGTGCAGGGCGTCGGCGGCGCGGCGATGATGACCTCGACGACGGCGCTCATCGCCGGTGCCTACCAGGGCCGCGACCGGGGCACCGCGTTCGGTGTCTGGGGCGCGGTCAACGGCGCGGCCGCGGCGGTCGGCCCGGTCCTGGGCGGGCTGCTGACCGACCAGTTCGGCTGGCGGGCCATCTTCGTGGTCAACCTGCCGGTCGCGGCGGTGGCGCTGGCGATGACCCTCGGCAAGGGCCTCGCGCTGCCGCGGACCGCCCACACCGCCGGGGGCCGGGTCGACCTGGCCGGGGCCGTCTCCTTCACGGCGTTCGCCGCCGCGCTCGTCTACGGCCTGATCGAGAGCGGCGCGCGGGGCTGGGGCAGCGGCGTGGTGCTCGGCTCGCTCGCGGGGTCCGCGCTGGCGCTGGTCGTCTTCGTCGTCGTCGAACTGCGGGTGGGCCGGCCGCTGCTGGATCTGTCCCTGCTGCGCGGGCGCACCTTCACGGGCCTGCTGCTGGGCGGGCTGCTGCTGAGCGCGGCGGCGTTCGCCGAGCTCACCTACACCTCGCTCTGGCTCCAGCAGGCCCTGCACCTCTCGCCGTTGAACGCGGGCCTGGCCGTCTCCCCGATGGCCGCGACCGCGTTCGTGGTGGCGCTGGCCACCGGCCGCGCGCTGCACCGCTTCCCGCCGCAGCTGCCGATCGGGATCGGCCTGCTGCTCATCGGCACGGGCACGCTGCTGCTCACCGCCGTCTCCTCGACCTCCGGCTGGACCGCGCTGCTGCCCGGCATGCTGGTCACCGGTGTCGGCGTGGGTCTGTCCACCCCGATGCTGATGGCCACCGCGCTGGCCTCGGTCGCGCCGCAGCGCGCGGGCATGGCCTCCGGCGCGCTCAACACCTCCCGCCAACTCGGCTACGCGCTCGGCATCGCCGCCCTCGGCACGATCTTCCAGCAGCACGCCCACGGCGGCTCCGCCCGCACCGCCTTCGCGGCGGGCCTCCACCCCGTCTTCCTGACCGCCGGCCTCACCGGCCTCGCGGCCGGCGCCCTGGTCCTCACCCTGGTCCGCCGCCCGCACGCCCCGACCCCGGCCGCCCCGATCGCGACCTCGGCTCCCGCCGGCACCCCGGTGGACAGCGCGGCGCACTGAGCGCACCACGGAACGACAAAGGCCCGGCCGTCGCATAACTGCGACGGCCGGGCCTTCTGGTTCCCGCGTCAGCCCACCGAGTAACCCTCGACCGACGCAGTGAGGTCGAACGGGCTGAGCGAACCGGCGTCCAGCTTGATCCACCCGTTCACCACCGGCAGGTAGACCAGGCTTCGGCTGCGCGGCATCGGCCGCGATCTGCAGCGAGCAGTACGGCTGCGCGGCGGTGCCCGGGCCGTTGTTCGAGCAAGCGGCCGGCTGGTTGTCCACGTACAGGTCCGAACCCGCCGCCACCGCGGACGACACCGGCAGCGTCACCCCCGTCGCCACCACCGCGAGCACCAGCGCACCGGACAAACGGGCACGCTTCATATGATCGCCTCACCCCTGATCAGCACGAACAGCGCGGGGATCATGCCACAGCACGGTTGTGGAGCGAAACCACCGCCGCCCGTGGTCCTGCTCGCCGACCGCCGCCCCGCACGACCCGGTGGGAGGATGGGTGCTTCACGTCGTTACCGGGAGAGCCATGACCGACAGCAAGAACATCAACAACCCCGTGGGCATGGGCGGCGGCCAGCGCAAGAGGCAGTCACGCGCCGAAAGGCAGAACAACGGCCCGCACCGCAACCTCGACCGCGAGGGTGCGGCCGCCCAGAAGGCGGAGTTGGTGCGCAAGATGCGCGAGAAGTCAGGCGCGGCCGAGGGTGCTGGGCAGGCGGGCGACAACACCGCACAGGGCTGACGCGCCACCGCCGCAGGGTGACGTCGTACTCGGGCGGGCTCGCCGTGAGGTCAGCGCTCGGCAAGATGCCGCAGGCGGGTCACGGCCTCCGTAGGGACGTGGTCCTGCTTGCAGAAGGTGAAGCGGACCTGGGAGCGGCCGGCCTTCTCGTCGTCGTGGAAGACGGAGTTGGGGATGGCCACCGCACCGCAGCGCCGCGGGAGTTCGCGGCAGAAGGTGTAGGCGCCCTGCTCGCCGAAGGGGGCGACGTCGGTAGTGATGACGTACGTGCGTTGCGGCTCGTAGACCTCGAAGCCGGCCGCACGCAGGCCGGTGGCGAGGATGTCGCGCTTGCGCGCCAGATCGGCGCGGAAGCCGTCGAAGCAGGAGTCGGGCAGGCGCAGCGCCTCGGCCACGGCGTACTGGAACGGCCCGGCGCTGACATAGGTCAGGTACTGCTTGGCCGTGCGGACCGCCGCGACCAGCTCCGGGGTGCGGGTGACCCAGGCCACTCCGTCTTCATCCACCCATTCACGCTGCCCGAGCTGCTGCCACCGCGGTCAGATGGGGAGGTCATCCGGCAAGAGGCGGAAGGACTTGTGACGACCCAGGGGGCGCAACGCACGAAAATCACGACGGTCGAGCGTGAGGACGGCATCTGTGTCGTACTCCGACGCCAGGGCCACGTTCACCGCATCCGCAAGGTCGAGGTTGAGTGATGCGTAGCGGGCGCGCAGCGATTGCGCAGCGCCGAGATGCGATTCGGTGACCTCGGGCACGACGACGCGGCCCACGCGCATCCAGCGCCGGATGTCGTCGATCGCGCTGATCGCAGCGTCCCGTCCGAGCTCCCGGGTGGCGACGTGATCGAGTTCGGCCAGCAGCAGCGGGGACATGACCAACAGGCCTGCGGCCATGATGGCCTCGTTCGTTCCCTGGTGCTCAGGGTGCGTCGAGTCCAGTGCGGCCAGCAGGCCCGACGTGTCGGCGACAACAACGATCACGCGGCGGCGTCCGGCGTGGTCCCGCGCTTGGCGGCGTCGGCCACCGCCTCCTGCACGTCCTCCTTCGAGGGCGTGCGGCCCGGCCCCTCGAAGGTGCGGGAGAACAAGGGCTCATCCCAGACGCGGTTGGCCATGGCGGCCAGATGGATGCCCTGTCGAATGATCTCGGCCTCGCTGATGCCGCGACGTGCAGCCGCCTCCTTGATGATGGAGAGGTCTTCAGGATCCGCGTAGACGTTCGTTCGCTTCATGGACATGTACCAAGACTAGTCCATGTCCCACAGGTGGTCCATATCCTCCACCGTGAACCAGGTCGTCGCGATCAGCCTTGCTCACCGAAGAGCACGCGAAGCGCGTCATCGCGGATCCGCTGGGTACTCACCAAGCCCTCCATCATCAGACGGTCGTGTTCTTCAGCGCTCCGCATCAAACGGGCGACTAGTTGCTGCACCTCAGGATCGGGCAGGGTGACAGGAAGAGCAGCCAGCACGTCCAGAGAGATTGCGAGGTGGAGGCAGGGCGTGAACGGAATCGAGTCGGTCGACGCGCTGGTCGAGTTGCTGGCGCGGCATCCGGACGAGGCCAACTGGACCGGCGGGCTGAGCACCGAGGACCTCTCCCTGGCGGAGTCCGAGCTTGGGGTGGGCTTTCCGCCCTCCTACCGGCATTTCCTGAGCAGCCTGGGCAGCTGCGAGGCCGGGAGCGAGGAGTTCCTCGGCGTCTATCGCACCCCGGCGATGGGCGGACGGTTGCTGGGCACCGTGGCGGAGACCCTGGAGGCGCAGGTCGACCTCGCGTTGCCGGGCGCCCTCCTCGTGATCCAGTTCGACGGCATGGGCGGACTCGTCTGTCTCGACGTCTCGCGGCTGGACGAGCAGGGAGAGGCTCCGGTCGCCGTCTGGGACCCGGGCAGCGCCGGCCGGGGTGGACCGGAGCAACTGGACCCGGACTTCGGCACCTACGTCCTCCGGCAGTGCCGGCGCGCGCTGCTTCGCGGCTGACTCGCGGCCCGGCCGAGCCGGGGTCGCGGCGGCGTCAACGCTCGACGAGTCGCTGCAGGCGCGTCGCCGCTTCCTCCAGCACGGCGTCCTGCTTGCAGAAGGTGAACCGGACCTGGGTGCGGCCCGCCTCCTTGTCGTCGTAGAAGACGGAGTTGGGGATCGCCACGACACCACAGCGCTCAGGCAGTGTGCGGCAGAATTCCAGGCCGTCCTTCTCGCCCAGCGGGGCGATGTCGGTGGTGATGAAGTACGTGCCCTGCGGCTCGTAGACCTGGAAGCCGGCGGCGCGCAGGCCCGCGTCGAGCAGGTCGCGCTTGCGGGTGAGGTCGGCACGGAAGTCGGCGAAGTAGGAGTCCGGCAGGCGCAGCGCCTCGGCGACCGCGTACTGGAACGGCCCGGCGCTGACATAGGTCAGGTACTGCTTGGCCGTGCGGACCGCCGCAACCAGCTCCGGGGTGCCCGTGACCCAGCCGACCTTCCAGCCGGTGAAGGAGAAGGTCTTGCCGGCCGAGGAGATGGTGACGGTCCGCTCGCGCATGCCGGGCAACGAGGCCAGCGGGCGGTGCGTGGCGGGGCCGAAGACCAGGTGCTCGTAGACCTCGTCCGTGACGACCAGGAGGTCGTGCTCGACCGCGAGTTCGGCGATCCCCGTGAGCTCCTCGACGGTCAGGACGGTGCCGGTCGGGTTGTGCGGGGTGTTGAGCAGCAGCAGACGGGTGCGCGGGGTGATCAGGGCGCGCAGCTCGTCGAGGTCGGGGCGGAAGGCGGGCGCGCGCAGCGTCAGCGGGACGCGGGCCGCGCCGGCCATGGCGATGCAGGCGGCGTAGGAGTCGTAGAACGGCTCGAAGGCGATGACCTCGTCGCCCGGCTCCAGCAAGGCCAGCAGCGCGGCGGCGATCGCCTCGGTGGCACCGGCCGTGACCAGCACCTCGGTGTCCGGGTCGTAGGCCAGGCCGTAGAAGCGCTGCTGGTGCTCGGCGATCGCGGTACGCAGCTCGGGGATGCCGGGCCCCGGCGGGTACTGGTTGCCGCGCCCCGCGAGCACCGCGTCCGCCGCGGCCTGCGCGACCTCGCGCGGGCCGTCGGTGTCGGGGAAGCCCTGGCCCAGGTTGATCGAGCCCGTCGCGGTGGCGAGCGCCGACATCTCGGCGAAGATCGTCGTTCCCATGCCCGCCAGTCGGCGGTTCAGCAGCGGCCTGTCGGTCATGACCGCAGCATAGGGGGTCGGGTCGGGCGGCGGGCGGCGAAAGACCGGGGCGGAAAGGCCGAGGGGGCGTAGGTCCCTCGGCCGAGGACAGGACCGGACGGGCCGCCTAGTGTCGAAGGGAGACGTCGAGGCGAGGAGCGGGCTGTGCTGGCGAGCGTGGTGCGGGAGTTCGGTGGGCCGCAGGTGCTGCGGCCCGAGCAGGTCGAGGCGCCGGAGGCGGGGCCGGGCGAGGTGCTGGTGCGGGTGGCCGCGGCCGGGGTGCAGTTCGTGGAGACGCAGATCCGGTCCGGCGCCATGGCCGGGACGCCGCTCGCGCCGGACACGCTGCCGTGGACGCCCGGCCGGGAGGTGGCGGGTGAGGTGGTGGCCGTCGGCACGGGCGTGGACCGCGCGCTGCTGGGGCGTCTGGTCGCTGGACAGACGCCCCGTGGTGGCGGCTACGCGGAGGTGGCCGTGCTGGACGCCGCCTCCGCCCATCTCGTCCCCGACGGCCTGGCCGCCGCGGAGGCGGTCTCGCTGCTGGGCACGGGGCGGACGGCGCTCGCGCTGAGCGAACTCGCCCCGATGGGCGCCGGCGACGTGGTGCTGGTGGAGTCCGCCGCGGGCGCGGTGGGTGCGCTGCTGCTCCAGCTCGCCCGGGCGGCGGGCGCGGCCCGGGTGATCGGGCTGGCCCGGGGCGACTCGAAGCTGGCGCTGGCACGGGAGTTCGGCGCCCACAGCGCGGTGGACTACGGGCGGCCCGGCTGGTCGGCCGCGCTCCGCGACGCCGGGGTGACCGTCGTCTTCGACGGTGTCGGCGGCACCGTGGGCCGGGAGGCGTTCGACCTGCTCGGTCCGGGCGGGAGATTCGTGACCTTCGGCTTCGCGAGCGGGTCGGGCACGAGGCTCGACGAGGGCGAGGCGGCGGAGCAGGGCGTCGAGGTGCTCTCCTACTGGGGCCCGCCGGTGGGCCCGCGCGGCCCCCAGGTGCAGCTGCGGCAGACCCGGGACGCCCTCGCGGCGGCCGCGGCGGGCCGGCTGCGGCCGTTCGTCGGCGCCACCTTCCCGCTCGCGGCGGCGGACGCCGCACACCGCGCGATCGAGCGACGGGAGACCGTCGGCAAGACGGTGCTGCTGCCGTAGGGCGGCGGCGCCGCGCTGAGCGCTACCCCCGTGCGCTCAGAGCGGCCGCTCCCCCGGTCCGTCAGCTCGCCGCGGACGCCGGGACCTTCTTGAGCAGCTCGCGGGCCAGGGTGACGGCCTTGGCACCGGTGCCGCTCTGGTCGTTGTACGAGGTGGTGACCACCAGCCGGCCCTCGCGGATCGCGACCAGCGTCTCGCCGCCCTGGAGGTCGGGCGAGGTCATGACGGCCTCGACCGCCTCGTCGCCGAGACCGGTGAGGGTCTTCAGCTTCACGTGCATCGTGTACTTGCTGCCGTTGGAGGACGCCGGGTAGGCCTTGCACTCGGTGAGGACCTTCTTCAGCGCGGCGAAGTCCTGCGTGGCGCGAGCGCCCTCGAAGACGTCCAACTGCTGGTAGTACTCGACGCCGTAGGAGTTCATGAAGTCGTTGCCCGCCGAGGAGGCCGGGCCGATGCCACTGGCGGTCATCCAGCCCGTGCCGCCGAGCAGCTGGCAGGCCTCGGCCTTGGCGACGGCCTTGGTGCTGGGCTCCAGGTAGGCGTCACCGGAGTTCACACCGGCCTGGTTGTCGGCCTTGAGCGAGGGGACGGCCTTGCCCGGCAGCAGGTACGCGGCCAGCTTGGTGCCGGTGGGCAGCCCGGCCGTCGGGTCGGGCGCCGAGGAGGTGGAGGAACCGGCCCCGACGGGCGCGCCGGCGGTCGCCGGCGAGCCGGCGGAGGAGGAACAGGCCGTCAGGGCCAGCGCCGCGCCGGCACAGAGGGCCGCGGCCGCGACGCGGCGGAGGTGCGTGGTCATGGTGGGTCGCCTCTTCCGGGCAGGGGGTGACGTGGCAGGTGGAACGGGTGCACACCCGATCGACCGACACAGGGTCAGCCGGCTGTGCAACGAGAGAATAAGAGCATGAGCTGTTAAGTGAGTCAACACGCGCTCGGCGTGTGAAGCGTGAAGTCGCAGTCGCGTGTGTATGATCGCCGCGGATCCACGGGGGGATCCCGAACGGAGGCGCGACGATGGCCCAGCAGCCCAAAGCCCGCAAGCCGCACGAGCAGGACCTGAACCGCCCGGAGCGCGAGGACCGTTCGGACCGTTCCGAACGCGCGAACCGTTCCGACCGCTCGGACCGCGCGGACCGCTCGGCGGTGACCGCGACCGCGATCGCCCGCCTGGCGGGCGTGGGCCCGGCCGCGGTGAGCAACTGGCGGCGGCGCCACGCCGACTTCCCCAAGCCCGTCGGCGGCACGTCCGGGAGCCCGACCTTCGATCTGGCCGAGGTGGAGACCTGGCTCCGCGCCCAGGGCAAGCTCACCCAGGTGCCGCTGCGCGAACGCGCCTGGCAGCAGGTCGAGCAGTACCCGATCGGCCCGTCCGCCGCTCTCATCCGCCTCGGCGCGGCGCTCACCCTCGGTCCGGACCCCGGCGCCGCGGACACACCGATGCTCACCACCGGCCTCCAGCTCGCGGCAGAGCTCGGGCCCGCGGCCGCGTTCGCGTTCCTGCTGGGCCGCCAGCTCGACTCCGTCTCCCGCCAGCACGCCCTGACACCGCCGGAACCAGCCGCGCTCATGGCCGAGTTGGGCGGCCCTGCGGCCGACGTCCTCGACCCCGCCTGCGGCTTCGGCGGGCTCCTCGACGCCGCACGCGCCCTGCATCCCGATGCCCGGCTCTGCGGCCAGGACGCCGATCCGGAGCTCGCGGCTCTCGCCGAACTCCGGCTCACCCTCGCCGCGGAGGGAGCCGCGAGCGGTGCCGACCCGGGCGGCGGCGTCGGCGGACCCCGGCCCGGGTGGGTCGAGGTGCGGACCGGCGACGCCCTGCGGGCCGACGCGTTCGACCGTCCGCCGCACGCTCCGGGCGCCGACGTGGTGCTGTGTCATCCGCCGTTCAACGAGCGGAACTGGGGCCACGAGGAGCTCGCCTACGACTCCCGCTGGGAGTACGGGCTGCCGCCGCGCACCGAGTCCGAGCTCGCCTGGGTGCAGCACGCGCTCGCGCACGCCCGCGAGGGCGGAACGGCCGTCGTGCTGATGCCGCCCGCCGCCGCGTCCCGCCGCTCGGGCCGCCGCATCCGCGCCGACCTGCTCCGCCGTGGCGCGCTCCGCGCCGTCATCGCCCTCCCGGTCGGGGCCGCCCCGCCGTACGGCATCCCCCTGCACCTGTGGGTCCTGCGCCGCCCCTCCCTCGCACCCGCGCCCGTCGCGGCGACGACGCAGGGGCTGCTGCTCGTCGAGACGGGTGGCCTGCCCTGGCCGGAGGCCCGTGCCGCCGCGCTGGAGGCGTGGCGCGGCGTGGACGCCGGGGAGAGCGGCAGCGGCACCGCCGCCGAACGCCCCGGGGTGAGCCGGGTCGTGGCGGTGGTCGACCTGCTGGACGACGAGGTGGACCTCACCCCCGCCCGGCACCTGCCGCCGGCCGCCGTGGCCGGGGGCGCCCTCGGGCTGGACGAGGTGCGGGAGCAGCTCGCCGACGCCCTGCGTCGCGCGTCCCGGCTGCCCGCGACGGGCGAGGCCGTCGAGGCGGCCGCCGGGGCAGCCGGAACCGCCCGGCCCGGCGGCGGTTGGCCCGCGACCAGCGTCGGGGAGCTGGCCCGCGCCGGGGCGCTCACCCTGCTGACGCCCGCGGGCGGGGACGAGGCGCCGCGGACCCGCGCCGGTGACGTCGTCGTGACCGTGCTCGGCCAGGAGGGCGGCGGCGTGCACGTCGTCACCGAGGACGCGGCGGGCGCGCCGCTGGAACGTGGCCAGCAGTTGCTGCGTCCCGATCCGGACGTGGTCGACCCGTGGTTCCTGGCGGGCTTCCTGCGCTCCACCGCCAACAGCCGCCAGGCGTCGACCTTCACGAGCACCTCCACCCGCCTCGACGCCCGGCGGCTGCAACTGCCGCGCCTCCCGCTGACCGAACAACGGCGCTACGGCGAACGGTTCCGCGCGGTCGCCGAGTTCGAGCAGGCCCTGCGCCAGGCTGCCCGCCTGGGCGAGCAGTTCGCCCAGGGCCTCTACGACGGCCTCGCCGACGGCGGCCCCGCCGGCCGGCCGTGAACGGCGCCGCGCGCACGACGCCGGGAGCGCCACGGTCCGCCCCGGCCAAGCCCGCAGGCCGGTGCGCGACCCCCGCAGCCGGATGGCCGAGGCCCGGCCGGACAGCCCGCTACAGCGCGGTGGGCCGGGGCTGACGGGGGCGGGGTGGGCGGCTGTACGCTACCGACGACCGAGCCCGAGCCCTGGAGCTGCGCATGTACGGCCCCACGCCGCCAGTTCCTCCGTCGCTGCCGCCATCGGCCCCCGCCTACGCCGCCTACCCGCCGCCCGCGGGCCATCCGGGGCAGCCGACGCCCTACCTCGGCTACGGCGCCCACCCCGACCACGGCTTCGCGCCCTACCCGCCCCCGCCACGGTGCGGCACCGCGGCGCGGGTGGGGCTCGTCGTCCTGCGGGTCGTGCTCGGCCTGGTCCCCATCGGCACCATCGGCTTCCTCTCCTGGGTGCCCCTGCTGTTCACGGCCATCCGGCAGCGCAGAGCACAGGACTGGATCGCCCTGGGCATATCCATGGTCGTCGCCACCACGGGCGTCGTCACCCTCGGCAGCAGCAACGACAGCGACACCGACGTCGGCTCGAACGTCGGTATGGCGCTCCTCGTCATCGCCGCCGTGGGCTCGACCGTCTGGTTCCTCGTCGCCGAGCTGCGGCCCCCCGCGGCGGCGGAAGCCGCCCCGCTCCCCCCGCCGTACGCCGTCCACTGGCCCGCCCCGGCCCCGACGTTCGCCGCCCCGACCGCCGCCCCGACAGCCGCGCCACCGCCGCTGGTGCCGCTCGGGCAGGTCCAGGCCGAGCTGGACGAGCTCAGCGCGCTGCTGCGCGGGCACGACCGGCCGGCCGGATGACCCCCGACGCGGGCGGCGCCCGCACCGTCGGCGGGCGGTACGCGTTGACCGCGCTGGTCGGGCAGGGCGGCATGGGCCGGGTGTGGACCGCGCACGACCTGCTGCTGGGCCGCGAGGTCGCGGTCAAGCTGCTGCGGGCCGCCACGCCCGGCAGCACGCACGCCGACGAGCTGCGGCGCAGGTTCGAGCGCGAGTCGCGGGTGACCGCGCGCGTCGGCCACCCGGGTCTGGTCACCGTGCACGACGCCGGGACCGACGCGGACGAGCTCTACCTGGTCATGCAGTACGTGCGCGGGACGGACCTGGCCGACCACCTCGCCGAGAACGACCCCTACCCGTGGCCCTGGGCGGTCGCCGTCGCGGCGCAGCTGTGTCCGGTGCTGGCGGCGGTGCACGACGCCGGTGTCGTGCACCGGGACCTGAAGCCGCGGAACCTGATGCTGCGCCACGACGGCACGCTGGTCGCCCTCGACCTCGGCGTCGCTGCGGTCCTCGGCGCGGACACCACCCGGGTCACGGTGACCGGGTCCCCCGTGGGCAGTCCCGCCTACATGTCGCCCGAGCAGGCGATGGGCACCGCCGTCGGCCCGGCGAGCGACCTCTACTCGCTCGGCGCGGTGCTGTACGAACTGCTCACCGGATCAGCCCCGTTCGAGGGGTCCTCCGCCCTCGGCACGCTGCACCGGCACCTGCACGAGGCGCCCGTGCCGCCGCGCTCGGCCCGTCCGGACCTGCCCCCGGCGCTGGACGCGCTGGTGATGTGGCTGCTCGCGAAGGACCCGGCGCAGCGACCCGCCGACGCGCACACGGTCTACCGGGCGCTGGCGCCGCTGCTGCCGGTCGCGCACCCGCAGCTCTCGTGGACGCCGACGGCCGGGGCCGCGCTGTGCGATCCGACGCGGCCCTTCCGGCTGCCGTTCGCCCCGTGGCCGGACCGTGCACCCTCCGGCCCGGCCCCGGCCTTCCAGAGCGCCGTCCCCGCGCCGCACGGAACTCCGCGCGCGCCCCTGTACGTCGCCCCGCAGACCCCGCCCTACGGCGTTCCGTACGGCGCCTCGCAACCCACCTCGCAGCCCACCGCCCAGCTCGGTGCCCAGCTCGGTGTGCCCGGCACGGAGCCGGGCCCACCGCTCGGCGCGTCGGCCGCCGACCCGGAGGGCGAGCTGCTGGCCGCCACCGTCGACGAGGCCCGGCGCCTGCTCGGGGCGGGGCGGATCAGTCAGGCCCTCGGCCTGCTCGGCAGCGCGCTGCGCACGGCCGAGGGCCGGCACGGCGTCGACTCCCCGGTGGCCGCCGCGCTGCGCCGCCAGTACGCGGCCCTCCAGCCGCACGCTGGCGCCTACGGCGGCCCTGCCGCGCCCGGCGCCCCCGTCGGCCCGGGCGGCCCCGGCACAAACAGCACGGCCGGTGCGACGCCGCACCGGCCGTGAGGTTGGAACAGACCCGGACTCAGCCGGTCGTGGTCGGCAGCTCGCCCGCGGCGCTGGCGGAGAGCCAGTCGGACCAGCTCAGCGTGAAGCCCGCGTAGCCGTTGTCACCCGAGACTGCGGCGCGCGAGGAGCCGGTGATGGTGACCGGGTCGCCGGGCTCGACCAGGTTGTAGTACCACTCCGAGTCGGACAGCGACAGGTGCACGCAGCCGTGCGAGCCGTAGCTGTGGCCGGGGTACGGGTCGCCCGTGGAGTAGTGCACGTAGGTGCCGGAGTCCGTCAGGTGGACGTCCCACGGGAGGGTCAGGTCGTAGTAGTTCGGGCTGCTCTTGTCGCAGCTGATGCCGACGCTGCAGGAGGTCATCCGGACCTCCGCCTGCTTGTCGATCACGGCCATCGTGCCGTTCCAGGACGGGAAGGTCGGGCTGCCCGCGTCGATCGGCATCGTCTTGATCAGCGAGCCGTTCTTGTAGACCTTCATCCAGTGGCCGGGCACGCTGACCTTGGTCTCGACGTCGGCGCCGATGGTGAAGCTGTGGTGGTAGTCGTGGGTGCCCCAGCGACCGTTGCCGTCACCGACGTTGTTCAGGTCGGCGTTGATGGTGACCTTGGTGCCGGAGGGCCAGAAGCTCTGCGGGCGCCAGTCGACGCGGCGGCTGGAGAACCAGTGCCACGCGCCGGTCATCGGCGTGGAGGTGGTGACCTTGAGGGCCTGCTCGACGGCCTTGCGGGCGGAGTCGGCCACGGAGTGCGTGAACACGATCGAGATCGGCTGTGCGACGCCGACGGTCTCGTTGTCCAGCGGGTAGATCGAGTCCAGCTGGACCGGCGGACCCGCGGGGTGCGTCGGCGACGGGCTCGCTGACGGGCTGGCGCTGGCGCTGGTCGACGCGCCCGTACTGCCGGCAACCGGTGCGTCGGACCCCTTGGCCGACGTCGCGGAGGCTGAGCCCCCACACCCACTGGCACCGAACGCGACCGCGCCCGCCAGCAGTGCTATACCGATCCCGTTCTTGATCCGCCCTACGCGCCCCACCACGCCACCTGCTCCGCTCACGTCACATCGTCCTCACTGGACGTCTTCAACACGTCCAGAGAGACCGAACACTACGCAAGCGGTTGCAGGCGTCATGTAAAGCAAAGGTCAAGATTAGGACTCGGCGGAGTCGCCGTCGCCCGCGTCACCCTCGGCGTCCTCGTCGTCCACGGCCTTGACCAGGCCCAGACGCTCGTTGATCCACTGGTTGAAGGTGACCGCGGCCTGGACCCAGTTCACGACCATGGCCGCGAAGTAGTTGATGTTCACACCGAGGCCGACGATCATCTGCGTCTCGCCGACGATGCGCAGCTCACCCTCGTCGGTGGTCTGCGTGTAGACCTTCGGCCACAGGGTCTCGCGGTTCCACTCGTCCAGCGCCTCCAGCAGCGCGGGCTTGGCCGCGAGCTCGTGCGCGTGCGCGTAGAAGGCACGGACCGCGAAGAGCTCCTTCTGCTCGCCGCGGAACATGAAGTAGACCTGGAACTCCTCCCAGGGCGCGACGACGTCGCCCTCGCCGTCGACCGTGTGCTTGAGCTGCATCTGGTCCAGCAGCTGCTTCACGAGCTCGGCGTCAGGAACGATCACCGGCGGCGGACCCTGCGGCGTCTGCGGCTGCTGGGGCTGCCCTCCGCCGAAGTTGGGGATGGCGGACGGGTCGATGCTCACGACAGGGGTTCCCTTCGGGGATTACGGCTTGCCGTCCCTCATCCTGCCTCACGGGAGGGTGCTGCGCCCAGTGTCCACGGCTGTGGGTCGGCCCCGGGGGCGGCGGTCGCACCGCCACCCCCCGGGTGCGGCTCCCACGTGGCGGATCACGACCGGACGCTCACAAACGGTCGATCACCGGGCACCGGTCAGGAGCAGCTGATCAACAGCGAGGTGAGCACCGTGCAGCTGCGGCTCGCCGTGTCGTTCGCAGGGTTGAGGTCGACCGGGCCGGAGGCCGTGCGGGCGACCGTGACGGTGTAGGGCAGGCCCAGGGTGAGCAGCCCCACCGGGACGGTGAACTGGCGGGTGGTGCTCGCTCCCGCGGCGAGGGACCCCACGCCGCAGCTCACGTTGCGGCCGGTGACGGTGCAGTCGGGGGAGGGCGCCGCCATGGGTGCGGGCAGCTGGGCGGTGACCGTGGCCGAGGCGAGTGCGGAGGGGCCGTGGTCGGTGACCGTCACCGTGTAGACGATCGATCCGCCGAGCAGCGCCGGGTGCGGTGTGGCGGCGAGGGTGACGCCCACGTCGGCGGCGGCGTAGGCGAACGCGTCGGACGGGCCGGTGGCGCTGGTGCCCCCCGGAGTGGTGACCTGGACGTCGACGGTGCCGACGGTGCCCGCCGGAGCCACGGCGGTGCAGCTCTGGTCGGTGCAGGAGAAGGACCTGGCGGCGTTGCCGGGACCGAAGTCCACCGCTGTCGCGCCACCGAGGTGGGTGCCGGAGACGGTGACGGTGGTGCCGCCCGCGGGCGGGCCCGTGGCCGGGCTGACGCCGGTGACCACGGGCGCGGGCACGGTGAGGGCGACGGCCAGGCCGGCCGGGTCCGCGCCGACCGCGGTGGTGGTCACCACCTGCTCGGTGCTCGCGTCCAGGGTGGTGACGGAGGCCGAGCCGAGGTCGCTGACCAGCACCCGGGAGCCGTCCGGGGTGACCGCGACGCCCTGCGGATTCGTGCCGCCGGGGAGGACCGTGGTCGTCCCGGAGGCAGTGTCCAGCACGGCCACGGTGTGGGCGGGGCCGTCCGCCAGGTAGAGACGGGAGCCGTCCGGGGTGAGCGCCAGGGCGTAGGGGACGGCGGGGACCGCGAAGGCGGTCGTGGTGTCGGCCGCGGTGTCGAGGACCGAGACCGTCGTCGAGCCCTGGTCGGCCAGGTACAGGCGGGAGCCGTCCGTGCTCAGGGCGAGGGCCACGGGGACCCCGCTCGTCGGCAGCGTCGCGGTCACCGTGTCCGTCGCGGTGGAGACCACCGAGAGCGCGCCGCCGGAGCCGCTGTCCGCGACGTAGAGGGTGCCGCCGTCGGGGCTGACCGCGAGCGCGTCCGGTCCCGCACCGACCACGATCGTGCTCACGACGGTGTCGCTCCCGGTGTCGAGCACGGAGACCGTGTCGGTGCCCTGGTTCGCCACGTAGACGCGGGAGCCGTCCGGGCCGACCACGGCCGCCGTGGGGCTGGAGCCGACCGGGACCTGGGCCGTGACGGTGTTGGTGTGCGTGTCGATGACGGCGAGGTTGTTGGAGCCGATGTTCGGCACGTAGACGTGGGCGCCGTCCGGCGCGGCGGCCGCGCCCTGCGGGTCGTAGCCGACGCCTGCGACGGTGGCCTTGACCGTGCCCGTGGCGACGTCCACCACGGAGACGGCGTTGGCTCCCGCGTCGGCGACGTAGGCGGTGGCGACGCCACCGGACGGGGCAGCCGCCTGCGCGGCCGGCGCGGTTGCGCCGAGAGCTCCGGCGACGGTGAGGCCGAGGCTGACGCCGAGCACCGCCGTCAGCGACCGGACCCGCCCACGGACACGCCCGCGCACCGGTCCTAAGGTCCGTGCGGCGGAGCCGCCGGACGGCAGCAAGGGATACGACGAGGACATGAAGAGGACTCCCCCCTCGGCGCGCCACCGCGGCGGGCACCGGTCGGAGCCCTCGGACCTCGGCGGTGCGACATGCTCCGAGCGCCGTCGAACCCGTCGGCGGCGCCACCGGGGAACAGGATTCCGAAGGACCCCACCGGCCACAAGGGAACGGGAGATGACCACGCATCACCTCGCCCGCTGCGCCATACTCCGCCCGGACGGTGACGCGGCAGGGCCCCGCCCGCGGAAAGCGTGCGGGGCCCTGCCGCGTTTCGGTGCGCGCCTCAGTCCTTGCGGGTGACGGTGAGCCGGTCCGCGCCCTCGTCCGCGTCGACCAGGACGCTGTCGCCGTCGCGGACGTCGCCGCCCAGGATCGCGCGGGCGAGCTGGTCGCCGATCGCCGACTGGACCAGGCGACGCAACGGGCGTGCGCCGTACGCCGGGTCGTAGCCGGTGAGCGAGAGCCACTCGCGGGCGGCCTCGGTGACGTCGAGGGTGATCCGGCGGTCGGCCAGGCGCCGGTCCAGTGCGGCGACCTGGAGGTCGACGATCCGGCCGAGCTCCGTCGTGGAGAGCGGCTCGAAGACCACGATGTCGTCGAGGCGGTTGAGGAACTCCGGCTTGAACGAGGCCCGGACGACGTCCAGGACGCGGTCCTTCTTGACGGAGTCCTCCACCGCCGGATCGACGAGGAACTGACTTCCCAGGTTGGAGGTCAGGATCAGGATGGCGTTGCGGAAGTCCACCGTCCGGCCCTGGCCGTCCGTGAGGCGGCCGTCGTCCAGCACCTGGAGCAGGATGTCGAAGACCTCCGGGTGCGCCTTCTCGACCTCGTCCAGCAGCACCACCGTGTACGGGCGGCGCCGGACGGCCTCGGTGAGCTGGCCGCCCTCCTCGTAGCCGACGTAGCCGGGGGGAGCGCCGACCAGCCGCGCCACGCTGTGCTTCTCGCTGTACTCGCTCATGTCGATGCGGACCATGGCCCGCTCGTCGTCGAAGAGGAAGTCCGCGAGCGCCTTGGCCAGCTCGGTCTTGCCGACGCCGGTCGGGCCGAGGAAGAGGAAGGAGCCGGTGGGACGGTCCGGGTCCGCGATGCCGGAGCGGGCGCGCCGCACCGCGTCGGAGACGGCCTGGACGGCGGCGTACTGGCCGACCAGACGGCGCCCGAGCTCGTCCTCCATCCGCAGCAGCTTCGCCGTCTCGCCCTCCATCAGCCGCCCGGCGGGAATGCCCGTCCAGGACGCCACGACGTCGGCGACGTCGTCCGGGCCGACCTCCTCCTTGACCATGGACGAGGTGGTGGACTCGGTGCGGGCCGCGTCCTGGGCCTCGGCGAGCTCCTGCTCGGCGGCCGGGATGTCCGCGTACATCAGCCGGGAGGCGGAGGCGAAGTCACCGTCGCGCTGGGCGCGTTCGGCCTGGCCGCGCAGGTCGTCGAGGCGCTCCTTGAGCTCGCCGACCTTGTTGAGGCTGCTCTTCTCCTGCTGCCAGCGGGCGGTGAGCGCGCCCAACTGCTCCTGCTTGTCGGCGAGATCGCGGCGCAGCCGGTCCAGCCGGTCGACGGAGGCGGCGTCGGACTCCTTGGACAGCGCCATCTCCTCCATCCGCAGCCGGTCGACGGAGCGCTGCAACTCGTCGATCTCGACCGGGGAGGAGTCGATCTCCATGCGCAGCCGGGACGCTGCCTCGTCGACCAGGTCGATGGCCTTGTCCGGCAGGAAGCGGGAGGTGATGTAGCGGTTGGACAGGGTGGCGGCCGCGACCAGCGCCGCGTCCGCGATCTGCACCTTGTGGTGGGCCTCGTAGCGGCCCTTGAGCCCGCGCAGGATCGCGATGGTGTCCTCGACGCTGGGCTCGCCGACCAGAACCTGCTGGAAGCGGCGCTCCAGCGCGGCGTCCTTCTCGATCCGCTCGCGGTACTCGTCCAGCGTGGTCGCGCCGACCATGCGCAGCTCGCCGCGGGCCAGCATGGGCTTGAGCATGTTGCCGGCGTCCATCGCCGAGTCGCCACCGGCGCCCGCGCCGACGAGCGTGTGCAGCTCGTCGATGAACGTGATGACCTGGCCCTCGCTGGACTTGATGTCGTTCAGGACAGCCTTGAGCCGCTCCTCGAACTCGCCGCGGTACTTGGCACCGGCGACCATCGCGCCGAGGTCGAGCGAGACCAGGCGCTTGCCGCGCAGCGACTCCGGCACGTCGCCGGCGACGATGCGCTGGGCCAGGCCCTCGACGACGGCGGTCTTGCCGACGCCGGGCTCGCCGATCAGCACGGGGTTGTTCTTGGTGCGGCGCGAGAGCACCTGCACGACGCGGCGGATCTCGTGGTCGCGGCCGATGACCGGGTCGAGCTTGCCGTCGCGGGCGGCCTGGGTGAGGTCGGTGCCGTACTTCTCCAGGGCCTTGTAGCTGCCCTCGGGGTCGGCGGAGGTGACCCGGGCGCTGCCGCGGACCTCCTTGAACGCCTCCAGCAGCCGCTTGGCGGTGGCGCCCTCGGCCTTGAGCGCGTCGGCCGCCGCGCCGCCCTCGGCGGCGAGGCCGACCATCAGGTGCTCGGTGGAGACGTACTGGTCGTCCAGCTCGGCCGCGCGGGCGGCGGCCTCGTTCAGCACGGCGACGGTCTGCCGCGCCAGCTGCGGCGCGGCGACCGTCGAGCCCTGCGCGCTGGGCAGCGCGAGGGCGAGCCGCTCGGCGGCGCCGCGCAGGCGCGCCGGGTCGGCCCCGACGGCCTCCAGCAGCGGCCGGGCGATGCCCTCGGGCTGCTCCAGCAGGGCGAGAAGCACGTGCACCGGCGTCACGTCGGGGTTGCCGGCCCCGGACGCCTGCCGGATCGCCGCGGACAGGGCCTCCTGGGCCTTGGTGGTGAGCTTGCTGGCATCCACGTGTGTTCGGTCCTCCTCGCCGGTCCCGCCGGCTCGCCTATGTCTGCCCTGTCAAGCATGACATAAGTTGAGCCTATTGCACTCAACCTTTGACGGGTGTCCCCGGCTCAGACCTCGTGCGGGTGCTCCTCGGCGTGGAGGTGGTCCACGCAGACGGCGACGGACAGCAGGAGCGGGATGTCCTCGCCGTCCGCGACGTCGATCGCGTAGGTGTCCCGGATCGAGAACCACTTCTTGCTGACCTGGGCGATCCGCCGCCCGTCGCGCTCCAGGGTGAACTCGTGGTCGGTGAAGTTGCCGTGCACCTCGATCTCGCCGCCGCCGACGGAGTCCTCCAGCTCGGCGAGGTACTTGTCGCGGAAGACGGTGATCAGCTTCTTCCTGACCGTGGCGATCCGGTCGTCGTCCCGCTCGATCATCATCGTGTCGCGCACGGAGATCAGCTTCTTCTTGATCACCGCGACGATCTCACCCGTGTGGTGGTCCTTGAGCTCGAACGTCTCGCGGACGCGCAGCGCCTTTCCGTCGACGAGGAAGGCCTTGTCGCCGTGTTCGGTGGTGATCCAGTGGTCGTCGCCGATACCGAAGACCCGCTCGCGCATCAGAAACTTCATGGCGCTGTCCCTCTCTCGCATGTGCCGGAGCGTCACCGCACATGCTGCCACCCGAGGCGGGGCTCAGCCCACGCCCGAAGGCACCCGCGAGGGCGTGCGGTACAGCTCCTCGTCGACGCCCGCCAGCCGGGAGGGGCGCAGCCGGGGGCCGAGCCCGTACAGCTCCTGGAAGCTCATGATCAGCGGACGCCACCGGTCCGGGTCGATCCGGTTCGGGTGACCGGGCATCCGGATCTCCTCGGCGACGTGCACCCGGACCACCTCCAACTCCACGGTCAGCACCCGGCCGCGCTGCTCCGGGTCGTCCTCGGCGAGGGAGTGGAAGGCGACGGCCTCCGCCTCCAGCTGCACCGGGCACTCCAGCGCCCGGGGCGCGTCGACACTCAGCCCGGTGCGCGGGGTGAGGCCCGCCAGGCCGAACTTGTCGGCCTCGTGCCGGTAGCCCTTGCGCAGCTTGCCCTCCGGCACCGGATCGGAGCCGGTCGTCAGTGCGATCCGGTCCACGACGTGGGCCTGCTCGGCCGAGGGCAGGTTGAGCACGCAGGCGCCGTTGCGGCGCAGGTTGGTGATGGTGTGCGAGCCGGCGCCCATGCCGATCACGGCCCGATGGCCGAGCCAGAACGCGGAGGAGATGGGCGCGAGGTTGGACGAGCCGTCCTCGTTGCGGGTACCGAGCAGGACGACCGGCGTGCCGAAGTAGAGGATCGCGGGCGAGATCTCGACGCTGCGGTCGGCGGTACGTGGCGTACGGTTCATGCCGTCCAGGCTCCGCGATCACCGGCCCGCCGTCCGGCGGGAATCGGACGTCGCGTCCGGGCAGGGCCGGGCGGGGCCGTCAAGGCCGAGCCGAGCCGTCAAGGCTGGATGGCTACCGGTGACGGGCTCCGGCCCTGCGTCACCGCCCTCGGTCCAGCGCTCCCACCGCGCGTCGACCCGCTCGCTGAACCGCTCCAGTCGTGCGACGACGCCCACGTCCACCCTCCCGGTCGGCGCTCAGGCTAGTGCAGGGCCCCGTGCGAGGTGGGGTGAACCGAACCCCAGCGGTGTCGTGGCTGCTCCCTCGTTCGGCCGGGCGACGGAAGCGACCATGGAGAAGTCAGCAAGCCTGCCGATCCAAGGAGTTGGAACCATGGCCACGCTCACCTCCGCCCCGCTCGGCGCCCCCTCCCGCTCGGTCGCACGACGGGCCGGCGCCGGGACGCGGCGCTGGGTGTCCGGCACCACGCTGCGCGGGATGACCGCGTTTCCGCTGGCGCTGGTCGCGGTGCCGCTCGCGCTCACCGGACAGGCCGGGCGCGCGGCGGCCTGGCAGCGCGCGGCGGTGCGGCGCTGGTCACCGGCGCGGGCCGCGGCGGCCGAGCCTCGCGGCGGTGCCGTACGGGTGCTCGCGCACAGCGCGCTCGTCGCCGTTCCCGCCCTGGCCGGGTTCCTGACCGGCTGCGTCGCCGCGTTCACCGTCTACTCCGGCTACCTCTACTTCCTCCGCCCCGACGCCGCGCCGGCGCTCGGCCACCCGTTCACCGCCGACCACCGCTTCGACAACGCCTGGGGCGGGCCCACCCTGGTCGGCGCGTGGCTGACACACAGCCTCGTCGCCTTCGGCATCCAGCTCGGCGCACTGCTCGTCGTCCACGCGCTGACCGCGGTCCAGGACCGCTGCACGCGCCGGATGCTGTCCCGCACGCGCTAACGTCGGCGCTCATGACGCCTCCCGACGCGCCCGACTCGTCACCGGGTCCGCTCCCGGTTCCGCTGCCGGGTCCGCTGCCAGGTCCGCTCCCGGGCCCACTGCTGGGATCCGGCCGCACCGCCGACGTCTACGCCCTCCCGGACGGGCGCGTCCTGCGCCGCTACCGCGACGGGCTCGATGCCACCACCGAACTCGCGGTCATGGCACGGCTACTGGAGCACGGCTACCCCGTTCCGCGGGTCTGGCCGCGCGGCGGGCGGCACGAACTGGTCATGGAGCGGCTGAGCGGACCCACGCTCGCGGAGGCCGTCGCGGTCGGCACGGTGTCCGCCGAGGCCGCCGCCGCGATCCTGGCCACCCTGCTGGACCGGCTCCACGCGATACCCGCGCGCACGTCCGCCGACCCGGCCGACCGGACGCTCCACATGGACTTCCACCCGGTGAACGTGATGCTGACCCCGCACGGCCCGGTCGTCATCGACTGGGCCACCGCGACCGAGGGCCCGCCCGCGCTCGACCGCGCGACGAGCGCGCTCATCCTTGCCCAGGCCGCGGTCGCCATGCCCGAGTTCGCGGCTCTGGCCCGCGCGGTCCTGCCGCCCTTCCTGCGCCTGCTCGGCCCACTCGATCCGGACCGGATCACCGAGGCCCGCCTGCTCCGCGCCGGCAACCCGACCCTGTCCCGCCCCGAGATCGCCGCGCTCGACGAGGCGGTGGCGCTCATCGCCCGGGGCGGCTGACCGGCCTGGGCGATGATGGCCGCATGGGAAAGACGTACGCACGCATCGACGGCCGGCTGCGGGAGTTCATCGAAGCGCAGCACATCTTCTTCACCGCCACGGCGCCGCTCTCCGGCGACGGCACGGTGAACCTGTCCCCCAAGGGCCTCACCGGCTCGTTCGCCGTCATCGACGAACACACCGTGGCCTACCTCGACTTCGCCGGGAGCAACGCGGAGACCATCGCCCACCTGCGGGAGAACGGGCGGATCACGCTGATGTGGTGCGCCTTCGACGGCCCGCCCACCATCGTGCGGGTGCACGGGCGCGGCGAGCCCGTCTTCCGCGACGACCCGCGCTGGACGGGGCTGCTGGCCCACTTCCCCGGGATCGACCCGGTGCCGCACGGACTGCGCGCGGTCATCGTGGTGACCGCCGACCTGGTCCGGGACACCTGTGGCTACGCCGTCCCCTTCATGACCTACGACGAGGACCGCACGCTGCACGGCTCGCGCTTCGCACGCGAGACGGACGAGAGCCTCGACGAGTACTTCAGGAAGAAGGACCACGTCGAGCGGAGTCTCGACGGCCTGCCGGGCCTTCCGCTCCCGCTGCCGCCGCTGCCCGCGTCACCCGCCTGAAGCAGTCGCGCCTTCCCTGACACTGGATGTCAGGGAAGATCCGTAGCGTCGTGGCATGAGAACCGAACGGCTCCTCCTCGGCGCGGCCTTCGCGACGGCGCTCGGCAACAACGTCCAGCTCATCAGCGGAGCGCTGCTGATGATCCGCCAAGAGCACACGATGCTGGCGGTCGGCTGGCTGTTCATCGCCGTCGCGCTGCCGCAGGCCCTGCTCTCGCCGTTCTTCGGACGCGTCGCCGACCGGTTCGACCGGCGCCGACTGTGGGTCGCCTGCGACGCGTGCAGTGCCGCACTGGCCCTCGCGCTGCCGCTCTGGCTGTGGGCGGGCGGGTCCACCGCGCTCGGTGTCTACGCCGCCAACTTCGCACTCGCCCTGGTCAGCGCGCTGTTCCTGCCGGTCTCCTCCGCACTGGTGAAGGAGCGCGTGGAGGGCGCGCGGCTGCGCGGCTTCAACGGCGGGTTCGAGACCGCCACCCAGGCCGGGATGCTGCTCTCCGCCACCGTCGGCGGCCTTGCCGTGCAGCGCTTCGGCGCGCCGCCGCTGCTCGTCCTCAACGCCGCGACGTTCGCGGCCTCCGCGTTCTGCGCGGTGCTCGTGGGCGCACGGAGCCCGCTGCCCACCGCCACGGACGCGCCCGCTCCCGCTCCCGCCACGCCGCCGACCACGCTCCCGGCGTCGCTCTCACTCCGCCGCGTCATCGTCCTCTACGCCCAGGGCAGCGTCGTCGTCACCGTCTTCAACGCGCTTCTGCCGACCTTCGTCCTCGCCGAACTCCACCGGGGCGCGGGCACCTTCGGCGGGATCGACGCGCTCGGCAGCCTCGGGTTCCTGCTCGCCGCCGCCTGCTACCGCCGGGTGGCCCGGCGCCACCGCGACCTGCGGATCGCCCTCGCGGGGTTCCTGGCGTGCAACGTGCTGATGGTGATGCAGGGGCTCTTCGGCGTGCTGGGGCTGGTCCTGCTCGTCCCGTTCGGCGCGTTCGTCTTCGGCCAGGCCCGGATCGCCTCCCGCAACCTGCTGATGGCCGCCGCCGGTACCGACACCGTCGGCCGCGCCTTCGGCCTGGCCAACGCGGGCGGGCTGGCGGCCACGACCGTGGCGATGCTCGTCGTCGCCACCGTCACCGACCACTCCGACGCGCGCTACGGCTTCGCGACGACGGCACTGCTCGGGGCCCTCGCCACCCTCTCGGCGGCGCTCCTCCACCGCGGCGCGGGCCACGCGTCCGTCGCGACGGCCGGGACGGCGCGGACCGCCGCCGTCGCCTCCGCCCCGGCCTCCGGGCACTAATCCCTTTGCGCCCGGCCCCGCTCCTGCCGGAACCTCCTCGACGGCCCTTTCGTCGACGCAGAGGAGATCCTGCATGGGGATGTCGTTCCTTTACGAGGTACTCGAACCACTGCCGACCGCGGACGCGGCCCTGGCCCGCGCCCGCGCGCTGTGCTCGGAGTTCGGCGAATGGACGGGCGACCCCTTCGACCCACAACTCGGTCCGGTCGTGACGGCCGACCAGTTCCACTACGCCCGACAGCACTTCACCTACGGCGACTTCCGCCGCGCGGACGGGGCGCGCATCCCCGAGGACGGCCTGCACGAGTTCTGGACCACGATCTTCCGCGGCCGCGCCCTGCGCGGCGGGGACCCCTGGCGCGTGGAGGTCGAGCTCGTCCCCGAACTGGCCGAGATCTGGCCGCTGCTCGTGGAATGGGGCCTGACCCTGGAACTCCCCTACTACCGCAGCCCGCTCTACGCGACGGATGCCGACCAGTACTGCACCGAATCCGACCTCGACACCATGGTCCGTGCGGCCGGCCCGCTCGGCTTCGAGGTCGAGTGGGACGTCGCGCTGCGCGGACTGCCCTACACCAAGCTCTGCGGCGTCCAGCTCTGCCTGAACAGCGAGTGGACCTCCCAGTCCGCCGACCCGGCCCCCGGGCGGCACGCCGTCTACCTCTCCGTCGGCACGAAGAACCGCGACGTCCAGGACGCCTGGCTCGCCTCGACCGGCCTCACCCTCGGCCCCGCCCTGCTCGGCTGGTAAGCGGGCTCGGCTGGTAAGCGAGCCCGCCTGGTACGCGGGTGGCGCACGTCCACCACCCGCTACGCGAGCAGGCGCTCGACCAGGCTCCACGCCGGTCCTGGCGAGTGTCGTCGAGGGCCGGCCGCTACCGCTGTGACGACGCCTCAGCGCAGCACGACGGTCACCGTCTCCCCGGCGGCCGCACCCGCCTGGGCGACCGTCTCGCCTCCCGGAGCCCAGACGCCGGAGCCGCCGGAGGTCTCGGGGTAGGTTCCGCTGGCGCCCGCCGAGGTCGCCAGGACGACCCAGGTGTCATGGGCGGCGGCACGCTCGCGCATATGGGTGTCGCGCCGCACGAGCGAGTCGGCCGCGGCGCCGTAGAGCGTGCCGGCCACGTAGGCGTCGATGCCGAGCGCCGCGGTGTCGGCGGCATGCCGGGGCTCGGCTGCGTCGGCGCAGATGGCCAGCCCGAGCCTCCACCCGTCGACCGTGAGCACCTCCGGCTTCCCGCCGGGCGTGAACCGGTCGAACTCAGCACCGTGCAGGCACATCTTCCGGTAGGCCACCGCCACGCCCTCGCCGGTCACCGCCAGCATGGCGATGTACTCACGGCTCTCCGCGTCCTCGTTCTCATCGGCGTCCACCTCGCGCACGGGCGCGCCGACCAGGGCCACGGAACCGGTCGCCCGGCAGGCATCCCGGATCGGCCCGAGACGCGGGTCGTCCACCGGCAGCGACGGCGCGTCCAGGTCGTAGCCGGTCAGGGAGAGCTCGGGAAAGACCACGAGCCGCGCCCCGGCCCGGACGACGGCCACTGCGTGCTCCTCCGCGTTGGCCAGGACGTCCGCCCCCGCCCACACCGGCTGCACCACGGCCACAGTCAACGGCTCTCGCATACCTTGGTTCCCCCACCCCGTCGGCCCCGATCCGCCTCACCCCGGCCGCGAGGGCCGGCGTACCGCCCTGACACGGGTTCAGTGCTGTGTGACGGCTGTTACGGAGTTGAGAACGGCGACCGCCACCATGGTTCCAGAGCGCAGGTCGTGCGCGGTAGTGGCAGGCCGGAGGGCGTGCCGTGGATTCGGGAGACCAGCATGAACCGCAAGAGCGTCATTCCGGCCGTCGTGCTCGCCGCCGTGGTGGGCGGACTGGCGACGGCCTGCACGTCCGCCACGACGCCCGCTGCCGCGCCGAGCCCCGGCGCCGTCTCGGCGACGAGCACCCCCACGAACGCCACCCCGCCCGCCCAGTCCACCCCGTCCTCCGCCGCCAACCCCACAACCCCGGCCGCCACCCCGACCCAGGCGGCACCGACCGCACCGGCCGCCGGCGGCACGACGCCCGTGCTCGGGACGGTGTGGGCGTCCGGCGTCCAGGGCTACGGCGAGGCCCGCCCCTCGGGCCTGGACAACCACGGCGACCCCACCGGCATCGTCACCGGCCTCCACTGGTCCTCCTGGGGCGGCGCCACGGCCCGCGGCACCGGCACCGCCGAGTACGTCGCCCCGGACCAGTCCGTCGCCCAGGGCAGCTCGGCCCAGGCCACGGTCGTCGCCTTCGACCTCGGCACCTGCAACGGCAAGCCCGCCTACCGCGCGGTCGAGTGGTACTTCCCCAGCCACGGCCAGCACTTCGACGCCACCCGCTACTTCGACCCCTGCACCGGCCAGGACCACGGCATGTGAGACCCCCGGACCGTCGCATGACACCCTGTGGGTCCGGTCCGCCGACGGCGGACCCACGCGGACGGAGCGACTCGTCACTGAACTCGCCGGTCCTGTGGTTGCCACGCCGGGGAATCTGCAGATCGTCGACCGGGGCACCCTCTCACCGCACGAAAGGTTCGCTTGTCGAACGCCCGGAGCACGAGCCGCGGAAGGGGTGTCCCCCTTCGGGGGCAGCATCCCCCTTCCGCGCGATGAGCCTGCCCCAGAGTTAATAAGTTCAATTGGCTGGCGTTGTTATGTATCAACTGTGCGAAGAGGCCCCATGGCGGGCAGAGGTAGGCCGAGTCGTACCACCGTGTACCAGCGCCTGGACAGGGCGTTGGCGGAGCTGAACCAACGATTTCGGCGGTTTTCCCAGCCCCCGGGAAGCACAGGAGATCTGGGACGACATCTGGCATCAGGAGGCCCACCACTGGACCGCTCTCGAAGGCAACACCCTTGTCCTGCGCGAAGTCGAGGCGTTGCTGAACCAGGGGCGGGCAGTCGGAGCCAAGCCGCTGAGGGAGTACAGCGAGGTCCAGGGCTACGCTGAACGCCGCCAGGTGGGTCTACGGACGGCACACGGCCAGGCGGAAGGAGCCGCAGGCCGTGAAGGGCGGCGAGGGGGCCGTCAGGCGAAGGACGGCACAGGGTTGCTGCGGTCAGCCAGCCAGGGACGCAGCTCGCCCTCGGAAGAGACCGAGAGCCCGAAGCAGTCAAGCTGTGGACGCTGCTGGTCAAACCACCAGCCGAGCGCACGTTCCACCTCCTCCCACAGCCGTCTCGGACCGTCCTGGTAGACGACCGGTTCTCCATCGTCAGGGAACTCGGCGCGGGCCCAGGCGCGTTCGGTCGTGCTGAACAGCCACACCGAGGAGCCGTCGCCGGTCGGGGCGCGGTTGACCACGTGCGCGACGTTGGGCACGGCCAGGCTCACGGCGAAGCGCTGCGCCGACCACCGGTCACCGAGATCGGCCAGCCGCAGGTGCGTCGAAGATCTTGCCGCATTGCCGGGGTAGGGCAGGGTGACGTGATCCTTGAAGCCGCCCCAGTCGAGCCGTTGGGCCCGCAGCTTCATGAACTCCACCGGTCGCAGGAACGGGCCGGACGCGGAGCCGTCGTGTCCCATCGTGAGACAGACGAGCGCGTCCTCGTTGCTGTAGTTCGTGCCGAACGGGGCGAGGATGAGCCCTCCGGTGTCGGATTGCTCCAGCCACGTGCGAGGAATCGTGCGGACTCCGGCCGTGGCGATCACCCGGTTGTAGGGCGCCGCGTCCGGGTAGCCGAGCGCCCCGTCCGTACACACGACGGTCGGGTGCAGGCCCGCGCGGGTCAGCGCGGTGCGGGCCCTCACGGTGACGGTCGCGTCGATCTCCAGGGTGACGACGTTCTCGCCGCCGAGGCGGTGGGTCAGCAGGCCCGCGTTCCATCCCGTGCCGGTGCCGATCTCCAGTACCCGCACGCCGGGATGCACGCCCAGGTCCCGGAGCATGGACGCGACCACTGACGGCATGGACGCGGAACTCGTCGGCACGGTGCCCGCCTCAGGACCGGAGTGCCGGCCGTCGTCCCACTGGGTCACGATGGGCACGTCGGCGAACGCCTGGCGGGCCCACTCCTCCGAGTCGTCCTCCCGGCTCACCGCCACGTTGCGGCCGGTCGTCATGTCGTGGCTCCAGTACCGGTCGGGCAGGAACCACGAGCGAGGCACCGCATGGAAGCTCTCGGCCCAGTCGGGCGTCATGGACCCAGCGTTGAGAAGGGACCGCACCAGCTCGTCACTGGCGCGGCCCTCCTGCTCAGGTACGGTGCTCATCCCTTGCGGTGGTCCCCGTCTCCGGGAGGCGGGCCGCCGTCAGGGGACGGCGGGTCCGGCGGAGGTGTCCACGGGGTTCCGGGAACGCTGTCGCCGCCGTCGCCCCCGTTCTGCAAGATCGGGCCAACACGCATGCTGGCACCTCCTGTTCAGTCGCCTTACACGATGCCACCGGCTTCCCCGGTGGTTCTTGCGGCCCGCTCCGGTCCACGGTGGGGGAACACGTGGCCGGAGCGGGTGTCATTGGGTCGGCCGCCCCACAGTGGTGAAGCGGGCGTCAGGCGCACGCGGGACACGCACTGGCAGCGCCGGCACGTCGGGCCGCTCACAGATCAGGTAGTCGCCGGGGTCGAACCACTCCAGGGCCTCCGCGGGCAGCCGCCGAGCCGCCTCTACCCGGATCAGATGCAGAGCTTCCCGACTCTGCCGCACCGTCATGAGCCCGATCCGCATGCGCTCCGCACGCTCCCAGAGGTATTGCCGCCGCTGCTGCGTCGTGGCGATCACAGCCACACCCCCGCCTCAGCACGAACGGTGGCGCGCTCCTGGCGCTCGAACAGCTCATGCTGGGTCTGCGCGCAGTGCTCAGCGATCCAGCGCACCAGCTCCTCAGCGCTGTGCACCTCACCGGAGGAGGCACCGCAGTCAGCCTCTTCCCCGGTCACGCACACGGCGCTCAGCGCCGGCAGGCTGCACGGGTCGGCCACAGTACGCACGCTGTACTCCCGGAATCGGTAGCGGGTCGTCGTCCCCATCACCAACCCCGCCGACTGCGGCGGTTGGCCGCCTCGACCTTCGCCCGCAACTCCTCTTCCCGGTCAGCCGGATATAGGTTCGACAGTCGCGCGTCCCACTCGACCCCGCCCCCGACCGGCCGCAGCCAGTACCGGCCGTCGTGCGCCGTCTTGGCCTGGAAGACGCCCACCCGGCCAACCTCGCAGTCATACAGGTGCACCCCCGGCACCGGAGGCACCGACCACGGATGCGGCTCGATACGTGCGGTCTTAACTGCCATGCCCTCACCACCAATTCTGATCCGACAGCGGACGTTGGCCTTGGTGCCTGCCGGAGCCTGAGGCTTCCGGAGAGGCGCAGCGCCGCAGGTCGGAGCCGCTGATATTCAGTGAACCCAGCCGAAGCCACGGCGGGTACAGTTCCGGCCACGTACAGTGGTTTACGCGGTTTACAGCTCCAGCTCAGGGGATTGATCGTGGCCACACGCAAGGAGCCCAATCACCGTTTCAAGCAAGCGATTTCGGATGGTGGATGGACCTATGAGGCGTTAGCCAGGGCCGTCCAACGCATCGCGGCCGAGAACGGCGAGAGCCTGCTGACGAACAAGTCGGCAGTCGCCCACTGGGTCAAAGGAGCGGAGCCCACCGGTCAGACCGGTCAGTACATCACTGAGGCGATGTCGAGGCGGGCCCGTCGCCCGATCACTCTGGCCGAGCTGGGCTTTGCCACCCCGGAAGTGTCGCTTGCTGCGAGTGCTGACCCAATCGAGGCCGCCACGAACCTCGGCCGTGCTGACGTGGAACGCCGCACCTTCCTGGCTGTGGCTGCCTTCACCGCCGCTGGCGTAGCAATGCCGCTGCTCTACGACCCCGAGCCAGTCTCCCGCCTCATGCGGGCCCGCACCGGGACCGCCATGGTCGGGCGCGCGGAGGTCGAGGTCATCCGCCAGATCACCGCTGTGTTCAGCGCGGCGGACGAACGACTCGGCGGAGGACACGGCCTGACCACGGTCACCGCTCACCTGGCCGACACCGCCGCACCGATGCTCACCGGCCGCTTCTGCGACGAGGCCACACGACGCGAGGCGTTCGGAACCGTGGCCGAACTCGCCTACCTCGCCGGTTGGAAGCACCACGACCTCGGGCAAGAGGGTGCTGCGCAGCACTACTACCAGGTCGGGTATCAGCTGGCCGTCGAGGCGGACCCCATGGGTCATGCCGGGTGGATGATGCGGGCACTGGCCCACCAAGCGCTGAGCCTCAAGCAGCCGCGCCACTGCGTGGACCTCATCGAGAACGCACTCAGCCGCAGCCTCGGCCACGTGGACGGCCAGACCGAGGCCCTACTCCACATCACCCACGCACGCGCATTCGCGGCCACCTCCGACAAGCCCGCCGCAGCCCGCGCCCTACTGGCCGCCGAGAATGCCCTCACTCGCACCACGGATGAGCAGCCCACTTTCTCACTCGTGAGCGGACCGGCGGCCGGCACCGTTGCCAGCCACACCGCCAGGACGCTGACGGACCTCGGTGACCACCGAGGCACCGAGCAGCAGCACCGGGCTGCACTGATCCGCTGGGACGCCGAGAAATACAAGCGCGTCCACGCGCTGACCTACGCAGATCTCGGCGACAGCTTGGCCGCTCAGGCCCGAGCCGACGAAGCGATCGCGACTTGGGGTCGCGCGCTTGACCTCATGGACGGCATGACCTCCGATCGCACCAGAAAGGCGATCTCCTCGATCCGTCCTCACCTGGCCACCTACCGTAGACGCGGAGTCCCAGGAGCCACCGATCTGGAACGCCGCGCACGCGAGGCACTGATCTGACATACGCACCGAAGGAAGGACCCACCGACGTGGCCCAGCAGACCACCGACCAGCCCACCCAGCTCCCGCCCGCCACGGAGTCGATGACCCTGCTGGTCGCCGCCGTCATCGTCCACGACGTCAAAGCTCAGCGTGTGGCACTACTCCGCCGCGGCCCAAAGGCGAAGTTCGCGCAGGGCATGTGGGACCTCCCCGTCGGCAAGAGCGAGCCCGGAGAACCGATCACAGAGACCGCGGTCCGCGAACTCAAGGAAGAGACCAGTCTCGTCGTCTCCCCCGAGGATCTTCGACTCGTCCACGTGATCCATGGAGCCCGGGGCGTCGAAGCCCCCAACGGCTTTCTCACCGTCGTGTTCGCAGCACTCAGCTGGTCGGGCGACCTCACCAACGGAGAGCCGGACAAGCACTCCGAGGTCGCATGGGTGCCGACCGATGCCGTCCCCGAGCAATTCGTCTCCACTACCGGCGCGGCACTGCTCAGCTACCTGCACAACGGCCCCAGTGTCTCGCTCGACTCGTGGACCAGTTGAGCCCAACTACGAAATTGCACGGCCTGAGTCGGGCTGAACTGCGATGATGCCGCTCATGCAGGATGCCGATCTTCTTGCCGCGCTGATGGGATCGCTGGCCAAGGCGCCACGCGTCTACTCGCTCTGCCGCCGGGACCCTGAGGCAGACCTGGCCTCCCACGTCCTCGAAGTGGCCAAAGCCGCTGAGAAGCAGTGGGCCCACGATGCGGTGAAGGGGGCCGTGGGTCCGAGCTTCATCGATGACATCGCCACGGCGCTGAGTCCCGTCACTTCGGATACCGCGCTCGAACTGATGGTCAATCTGTCAGCGTCGGACTTGGTCTACCCCAACCACGACCACCGAGACCGTACTCATGCGGCACGAGCGGCCCAGCGAGTCGCCTCCTTGCTGGGACCGCGAGCCGAGTGGGTCTCCAATATCGAGGGCCCCTGGCTGAACGGCCGCGCCTGGGACCCAGTCACGATGTTCACCTTCGACGGCGTGATCGCCGGTCGAGGAGCAGGATTCGTGGTCGTGCTGCTGCAGGTCGGAGAAGACTGACGACCCAGGGTTCGCACCGTCGTTAGGAGTACCGAGTGGCATATGAGCTACAGGCCGTTATTGCGAGCAGCCAGCTGCTCCGTGCAGTATCCGAGGGCCTCACTCACGTTCGGCTCGCCCAACTGGGACACGGGGTGTCCCTGCTACCGATCACGGACGAGTTCTTCGACGAGGTCAGCGATGGCGGCGCATCGGGTGCCATGGGCTTCTGGCGGATGCCGGGTGGCTTCGACCAGGTGATTGCCCAGTGGTCCGTCTCGGGGGCTGTCGCGTACGTCGAGGCAGAGTACTTCGGTGGGATCGGTGAGCAGCGTGCAGCGGTGTGGACGGACAGCGCCGTTGTACTGGGTCCATTGCACGTTGCAGAGCAGCAGCCGTTCCCTGCCCAGGGCAGCCCGATCTCGCAGGCGCTACGCCGCATCGGGGTGACATCCGACGGGGCAGTGGACGAGTTCGCCGCCGTGGGCCTTGATCGACACCGCCACATGGACGACTGGCTGTCGGGCTGAGGGCAGGGACCCTACTCGGGCTGCGCCTCGTCCGCTCGATGGAATGCGCCCACAGCCCGATGCGGTTGGATGCAGGTATGGCATCACGTGCACGCGTACGCGCCCCCGAACTGGTCGGCAAGGGCGGATGGATCAACACCGGCGGCAAGGACCTCACCCTCGCGGATCTGCGAGGTAAGTGCGTCGTTGTAGACTTCTGGGTGTTCTGCCACTGAACTTGGCGAGATGGGTTGGCTCAGCGTGCGAGCCTTGGCGGCTCGGCGGCGCTCCTAATAGCCGGGCGCCGTGGGGCGAACCGCATCACCACTCAGTTGTGGCAGTGGGCCGGCGCCCCCGTAAGAGGTTCTGCGCTGACCCACTACTTCATCGGGTCCAGGTCATCCAGCGGTGATCCAGTACTGCGTGGAGGTGGCGGGCGCGCAGGTAAGACTGCCTGCGTAGGAGAAGCGCCACCAGCCGGAGGCGTGGTCGCGAGCGGAGACGGCCAGCGCGCCACTGGCGGTGGTCTTCGCCCATCCTTCGGTCACCCAAGTGTTGCTGCCAGCCTTGCGGTACTGCAGCTTGACCCACTGGCCACCATTCGCACGCCACTTGCGAAGATCCCAGTCGGCCCGGTTGAGCTGGCCCTTGACCGTCACCATGGCACTCTTGCGGACCTGCTTGGTGTTCGCCTTGGCTGAGAGCGCGTCGGCGAACCGGATGAAGTAGGTGGCCGCCTTAGGCACGTACGTGGTGGTGCCGTCGTTCGCGGTGACCAGAACCGCGATCCCGAATTCGCCCGCCTCGTAGTCCGCGTCGTAGCCCTTGGCAAAGTCGTCGCTGAAGTCGAAGCCGACTGTCTCAGACGTGGAGGTTCGTGACCTCGGCGTCACCAGGTTCGACTGGGCAACAAGGGCCGGTGTGGGTCGAACCCCGTTGGCAGCCAATGGCCAGATGAGCGCGTGGATGCTCTTGATGCCCTGGGCGTCGGAGGCGCTGATACGCAGTGCGAACTGCTGATGGCCGGTCAGAGCAACGGCCAAGTCATTGACCGAGACTCGGGTGATGACCGGACCCGGGGTTGCGGCCGCCGCAACGGTTGGGGCGACGGTGACGGCCGCCAGCGAGGCGGCGCCCGCGAGGGCGGCAGAGGCTATGCGGTTGCGCATGAGGCTCCAAAGACCAAGATCCGTCTCAATGACGGAAACGTGATGCACTTTATAGAGCATCCGAACGGTACCGGGGGTCGCGGCAGTGGTACGTCCGGAATGCACCCACAGTCCGATGCGGTTGGATGCAGGTATGGCATCACGTGCACGCGTTCGCGCCCCCGAGCTGGTCGGCAAGGGCGGATGGATCAACACCGGCGGCAAGGACCTCACCCTCGCAGACTTGCGAGGTAAGTGCGTCGTCGTAGACTTCTGGACCTTCTGCTGTATCAACTGCCTCCATGTCCTCGACGAGCTCCGGGAGCTCGAGGAGGCGCACCGGGACACGTTGGTGATCATCGGGGTGCACTCGCCGAAGTTCGTGCACGAGGCCGAGCACCAGGCCGTGGTGGACGCGGTGGCGCGGTACGAGGTGGAGCACCCCGTGCTGGACGATCCCGAGCTCGCCACGTGGAAGCAGTACGCCGTGCGGGCCTGGCCGACGCTCGTGGTGATCGATCCCGAGGGGTACGTCGTCGCGCAGCACGCCGGGGAGGGGCACGCGCACGCGATCGCCGCGCTGGTGGCGGAGCTGGAGGCGGAGCACGGGGCGAAGGGGACGCTGCGGCGCGGGGACGGGCCGTACGTCGCGCCGGAGGTGGTGCCCGGGGCGCTGAAGTTCCCCGGGAAGGCCGTGCGGCTGCCCGACGGGGGGTTCCTGGTCGCGGACTCCGGTCATCACAGCCTGGTGGAACTCGCCGCGGACGGGGAGACCGTCGTGCGGCGGATCGGCAGTGGTGAGCGCGGGTTCGTGGACGGCAAGGCCGAGGCAGCCCGCTTCAGCGAGCCGCAGGGCCTGGCGCTGGTGGAGGGCCGGGCGTACGACGTGGTCGTGGCCGACACGGTCAACCACGCGCTGCGCGGGGTGACCCTGGCGACGGGCGAGGTCACCACGCTGGCCGGGACCGGCCGCCAGTGGTGGCAGAACTCCGCGACGAGCGGACCGGCGCGCGAGGTGGATCTGTCGTCGCCGTGGGACGTGGCGTGGTTCGACGGGCGGGTGTGGATCGCGATGGCGGGCACCCACCAGCTGTGGAGCTACGACCCCGACGCCGGTACGGCGCAGGTCGAGGCCGGGACGACCAACGAGGGGCTGGTCGACGGGCCCGCCGCCGAGGCGTGGTTCGCGCAGCCGTCCGGGCTGGCGGTGGCCGCGGACGGGAGCCGGCTGTGGGTCGCGGACTCCGAGACGTCCGCGGTCCGGTACGTCGAGGCCGGGACACACGAGGTGCGGACCGCCGTCGGGACGGGGCTGTTCGACTTCGGGCACCGGGACGGTGCCGCCGCGCAGGCGCTGCTGCAGCACCCGCTCGGGGTGACGGTGCTGCCCGACGGGTCGGTGGCGATCGCCGACACCTACAACCACGCGCTGCGCCGGTTCGACCCGGAGACGGGTGAGGTCAGCACGCTGGCCACGGATCTGCGGGAGCCGTCCGGCGCTGTCGTCGACGGGGACGAGATCGTGGTCGTGGAGTCGGCGCGGCACCGGCTGACGCGCCTGCGGCTGCCGGAGGAGGCCGTCCAGGTGGAGGCCGCGGCGCACCGGACGCAGCGGCCGGCGACCGAGGTCGCGGGCGGAACGCTCGCGCTGGACGTGGTCTTCACGCCGCCGGCCGGGCAGAAGCTGGACGAGAGCTACGGCCCCGCCACCCGGCTGCTGGTCAGCTCCACCCCGCCGGAGCTGCTGCTGGACGGCTCGGGCGCGGACACCGGGCTCCGGCGCGAGCTGCGCCTGAACCCGGCCGTCACGGAGGGCGTGCTGCACGTCTCGGCGATGGCGGCGTCCTGCGACGCGGACCCGGCGATCGAGTTCCCGACCTGCCATGTGCACCAGCAGGACTGGGGCGTGCCGGTCCGGGTCACCGCGGAGGGGACAAGCCGGCTGGCGCTGGTGCTGGCCGGGATGGACGAGTAGGAGCGGCAGCCCGGCGGCGGCGCCGGAACCCGGCACCGCCGCCGCGCACCGCCGCCGCGCGCCGACGGCGCGCGGCGGCGCTCAGCTCTCCAGGAACGCCTTGAGGGCGCCCGCCAGCAGGAACGGGTCGTCCGCCCCGCACAGCTCGCGGGCGGAATGCATGGACAGGGCGGCGACGCCGCAGTCCACCGTCGCGATGCCGAGGCGGGCGGCCGTGATCGGGCCGATGGTCGTGCCGCAGGGGACCGAGTTGTTGGAGACGAAGGTCTGCCACGGCACGCCCGCCCGCTCGCACGCGGCGGCGAAGACCGCGCGGCCGGTCGCGTTGGTGGCGTAGCGGTTGTTGACGTTGACCTTGAGGATCGGGCCGCCGTTCGGCATCGGGTGGTGGCCCGGCTCGTGGCGCTCGCTGTAGTTGGGGTGGACGGCGTGGCCCATGTCCGAGGAGAGGCAGACCGTGGCGGCCAGCGCTCGGGCGCGGTCCTCCAGGGTGCCGCCGCGGGCGAAGACGGAGCGGTCCATGACGGTGCCGAGCAGCGGGCCCTGGGCGCCGGTGTCGGACTCGCTGCCGTTCTCCTCGTGGTCGAAGGCGGCCAGGACGGCGATGTGCTCCAGCTCGCCGGAGGCGGCCGCGACCAGCGCGGCGGTGCCGGCGTGGACGGAGAGCAGGTTGTCCAGACGGGGCGCGGCCAGCAGCTCGCGGTCGCGGCCGAGGTAGGAGGGCGGCTGGACGTCGTGGACCATCAGGTCCCAGCCGACGACGTCGGCGGCGTCGACGCCGGCCGCGTCGGCGACGTAGCGGATGAGCGAGCCCTCGTCGACCTCGCCGAGGCCCCAGATCGGGGTGAGGTGGCGCTGCCGGTCCAGCGTCAGGGCGTCGTTGACGCTGCGGTCGAGGTGGATGGCGAGCTGCGGGACGCGCAGCAGCGGCTCGTCGAGCTGGACCAGGACGACGCTGCCGTCGCGCAGCGCGAGGCGGCCGGAGAGGCCGAGGTCGCGGTCGAGCCAGGTGTTGAGCGGGACACCGCCGTAGATCTCGACGGCGACCTGGCGCCAGCCGTCCGCGCCGGTGTCCGGGATCGGCTTGACGCGGAGGTTGGGCGAGTCGGTGTGGGCGCCGACGATGCGGAAGCCGGTGGCGGGGGTGGCGCTCTCGGGGACGTACCAGGCGATGAGCGCGCCGCCGCGGATCAGGTAGCGGCCGCCGGGGGCGGCGTCCCAGGCCGCCGTCTCCTCGACCTGCCGGAAACCGGCCTTCTCCAGGCGCTCTGCCGCGCTGGCCACCGCGTGGAACGGCGACGGGCTCGACTGCAGGTAGGCGATGAGGTCATCGGTGTGGCTGCGGTCGAAAGCGGGCGCCGCGGTGGGGGTCGCGGTGGGGGTCGCGCCGGGCTGAGAGGCTGCAGCGGGGGTCAAGGCTGGCTCCAGTCGTGCTGAGAATGTGCTGGGGTCGAGCGATCTCTGCGGTCGAGCATAGGCCCGACACGGGCCGGGGGCCGGTCCGCCGGATCGTTCGCCGGACCGGCCCGGGGACAGGCAGCACCCTCGCGAAGGGTGGCGGGTGACGGGCAAGGGCCCGGACCCCCATGGGGGTCCGGGCCCTCGACGCTCACAGAGACGCGAGCCGATGCACGGGCTGACGCACGAGCCGAGGCGCGACCGCAGGCGCGGGTGGCGCGCCGGTCAGAACGCCTCCTCCGCCAGGTCCATGATCGCGTTGTCGATGCCCTCGGCGATCAGGCGCTGCGTGTGCACGGTCGGCAGCACGTTGCGGGCGAAGAAGCGGGCGGCCGCGATCTTGCCCTGGTAGAACGGCACGTCCTTCTCGGAGGCGCCCTCCGCCAGCTTGGCCTGCGCGACGGCGGCGGCGCGCAGCAGCAGCCAGCCGATGACCACGTCGCCGGAGGCGAGCAGCAGGCGGGTGGTGTTCTGGCCGACCTTGTACATGTTGCGCAGGTCCTGCTCGACCGTGCCGAGCTGGGCCAGCATGGTGCCGACCAGGGCCTCCAGGTCGCCCGCGGCGGCGGCCAGCGCGTCGCGCTCGGCGGCCAGCTCGTCGCCGCCGATGCCCGCGGCGATGGACTTGACGATCTGCTCCGAAAGGGCGGTCAGCGCCTGGCCCTGGTCCTTGACGATCTTCCGGAAGAAGAAGTCCTGGCCCTGGATGGCGGTGGTGCCCTCGTAGAGGGTGTCGATCTTGGAGTCCCGGATGTACTGCTCGATCGGGTACTCCTGCAGGAAGCCGGAGCCGCCGAAGGTCTGCAGCGACTGGGCCAGCTGCTCGTAGGACTTCTCCGAGCCGTAGCCCTTGACGATCGGCAGCAGCAGGTCGTTCAGGCGCTCGGCGGCGGAGGCGTCCTCGCCGCGGGCCTTGAGCTGCTGGATCTCGTCCTGCACCGACGCGGTGTAGAGGACCAGGGTGCGCATGCCCTCGGCGTAGGCCTTCTGGGTCAGCAGCGAGCGGCGCACGTCCGGGTGGTGCGTGATGGTGACGCGCGGCGCGGACTTGTCCAGGAACTGGGCCAGGTCCGGACCCTGCACGCGCTCCTTGGCGTACTCCAGGGCGTTGAGGTAGCCGGTGGAGAGGGTGGCGATGGCCTTGGTGCCGACCATCATGCGGGCGTTCTCGATGACGCGGAACATCTGGCGGATGCCGTCGTGCTTCTCGCCGACCAGCCAACCCTTGGCGGGGTGCTTGGCGCCGAAGGTCATCTCGCAGGTGTTGGAGGCCTTGAGGCCCATCTTGTGCTCGACGTTGGTGGCGTAGACGCCGTTGCGCTCGCCCAGCTCGCCGGTCTCCCAGTCGAAGTCGTACTTCGGCACGATGAAGAGGGAGAGGCCCTTGGTGCCGGGGCCGTGGCCCTCGGGGCGGGCCAGCACCAGGTGGATGATGTTCTCGGACATGTCGTGCTCGCCCGAGGTGATGAAGCGCTTGACGCCCTCGATGTGCCAGGTGCCGTCGGGCTGCTGGACGGCCTTGGTGCGACCGGCGCCGACGTCGGAGCCGGCGTCCGGCTCGGTGAGCACCATGGTGGAGCCCCAGCGCTTCTCCGCCATCAGGCGGGCGATCTTGGCCTGCTCCTCGGTGCCCTCCTCGAAGACCACGGTGCCCATGGCCGGACCGGAGGCGTACATCCAGATGGCCGGGTTCGCGCCCAGCACCATCTCGGCGTAGGCCCAGATCAGCGAGGCCGGGGCGAGGGTGCCGCCGATCTCCTCCGGGATGCCGAGGCGCCAGTACTCGGCGTCCATGAACGCCTGGTAGCTCTTCTTGAAGGTGTCCGGTATCGGCGCGGTGCTGGTCTCCGGGTCGAAGACCGGCGGGGTGCGGTCGGTGTCGGCGAAGGAGGCGGCCAGCTCGCTCTCGGCGAGACGCGCGACCTCGGCGAGGATGGCCTGCGCCGTCTCGACGTCCATCTCCGCGAACGGACCGGTGCCGTAGACCTCGTCGCGACCGAGCACCTCGAAGAGGTTGAACTCCAGGTCGCGGAGGTTGGACTTGTAGTGACCCATAGTCGTGAACCCTCAACTCGATCGACGAGATCTACAGCGTCAGCAGCGATCTACCGGCCGGTGTCTACCAGCAAGTAGCCACCATGATGCTACCCAAGGGTAACTTAGATCAACCCCCTTGAGGCAGGACTGGGCCTGGCGTACGTCACATCCCTCGCTAGCCTTGACCTGTGTACGGCTACGAGCAGCCCCCGCAGGGGCAGAACCCCGGCTATCAGCAGCCCTACCCGGAGCCCACTCCGCCTTCGCTGGCGGAGGCGATCCGGGCCTTCACCTCGGGTGCGATGACGGTCGAGGACTTCCAGTCGATCTTCATCACCTCGAAGATCTACTGCCCGCGCGGCGACCGCCCGGGCTTCCTCGCCCTGCACAACACCCCGCAGCCGGTGATCCCGATGTTCAGCTCGCTCAAGGAGCTGCGCCGCTACGCGGGCAAGGACTCCAAGTTCTTCACCGTGACCGGCGCGGAGGTCCTGGACCTGCTGCCCACCGGCTACGGCTTCGCGATGGACATGGAGGGCGAGCACCGGATGGTCTTCGACGCCAAGGCCGTCGAACAGATGGTCGATTTCACGATGCGGAGGATGTACGGATAGGGGTCGCCGCAAGGGGGTGGGAATTAGTTGACGCTTCAACTTGCTTAGAGATTCAACGTTCAACTACCTTGGACGTGTCGAAGCAAGAGCGAGGAGGCAGCCATGCCCGCTGTGACCGTTGAGAACCCGTTGGTCCTGCCGCGTGTGGAGACGCCGGACCCGGCTGTCACGTCCGCGCGCCCGGTACTGGGCGTGGTGACGGCCCCCGAGGGCTTCGAGGGCGAGGGCTTCCCGGTCCGTCGCGCGTTCGCGAAGATCAACACCAAGTACCTCGACCCGTTCATCATGATGGACCAGATGGGCGAGGTGGAGTACGCGGCCGGTGAGCCCAAGGGCACCCCCTGGCACCCGCACCGCGGCTTCGAGACCGTGACCTACATGATCGACGGCGAGTTCGTGCACCAGGACTCGACGGGCGGCGGCGGCCACCTCAGCGGCGGCGACACCCAGTGGATGACGGCCGGCTCAGGCATCCTCCACATCGAGACGCCGCCGGAGCACCTGGTGATGAGCGGCGGCCTCTTCCACGGCATCCAGCTGTGGGTGAACCTGCCGGCCTCGGACAAGATGATCCAGCCGAAGTACCAGGACATCCACGGCGGCGAGGTCAAGCTGCTGACCACCGCGGACGGCGGCGCGGTGCTGCGCGTCATCGCGGGCGAGCTCGGCGGCCACCAGGGCCCCGGCACGACCTTCACACCGATCACCCTGGTGCACGCCACTGTCAGCCCCGGCGCGCGGATCACCCTGCCGTGGCGTCCGGACTTCAACGCGCTGGTCTACGTCCTGAACGGCGAGGGCACGATCGGCGAGGAGAACCGGCCGATCCACCAGGGCCAGTCGGCGGTCTTCGGCGACGGCGACAGCATCGCCCTGCAGGCGTCCGCGATGCAGGAGTCGCGTTCGCCGAACATGGACGTGATCATCCTGGGCGGCGAGCCGATCAAGGAGCCGGTGGCTCACTACGGGCCGTTCGTGATGAACAGCCACCGTGAGCTCCAGCAGGCGATCGAGGACTTCAACGCCGGCAAGTTCGGCGTGATCCCGCCGACGCAGAACTGACCACTCCGACCGCTCGGCAGTCTCCGTTCAGCGCCGGCCGTTCAGCGCCGGCCGCTCAGCGCAGCCGCCCGTACAGGGCCGTGGCGTCGTCCTTGGCCTTGCCGCGCGGCCAGCGCGCGCAGGCAGGGTCGGCCGACTCCGTCTCCCGCACCCGGCGCACCAGCTCGGCCGGGCCGCGCTGGTCCATCAGGCGCATCGCGTCGGGCCAGCCGCCCAGGTCGAACCGGTCGACGAACCTCGCCGCCCCGTCGGTGAGCGCCGCGAACGCGCGGAGCTCGCCGAGCGGGGCGGCGCCCGTCTCCGCGTGTTCCGACGCGCGCGGGAGCGCGGCCGCGACCCACGGACCGTGGCCCGTGTTGCGGGCCGCCCGGACCGCCAGCGCGTAGCGCATGTGCAGGGAGGCCCGCTCCGGGCTGCCGTGCGCGGCGGCGTGGACCTGACGGCGCAGCCCCTCCCCCGCCGGGAACGGCTGGTTGTCCCCTATGACGGCGTAGGTGCCCTCCCGGTCCAGCACCAGCTGCGAATCCCCCAGCACCAGGTACTGCAGGCTCGGCCCGTGCACGCGGGCGGCGACGACCATCGCCGCCGGCGTGTTCGGGTGCGCGAGGTCGCAGCGGGCGCCGTGCAGGGACGCCGTCTCCGCGATCGCGTCGCTGAGGCACTGGGCCATCGTCCGGTCGGGGCGGTCGACCAGACGGGCCAGCAGGTGCACGCCCAGCCGCCGGACGAACCAGGCGGTGCCGTGCTCGCAGCCGTTCTCCATGGCCACAGGCGAACTGCAGCCGTCCAACAGGACGAACGCGTCGCCGCAGCTCGCGACGAAATCCTCCGAGGGGCGGTCGCCCCGTTGCGGTTCCCCCGCTATCTCCACGCGCATGGAGTCAGTGTGGGATGCCTCGCGCGCCGATGGCAGGACTTTGACACACCATCACCCGCAATTCGGCTTGTTCGCACACATGTCCCGAAAGCTGCGGAACTCGCCGACGCTCTCGGCCGCCAGTACGGCGTGCCCGATGGCCCGGGTGACCGCGTCGGCCGCCGCCGCGTAGAGCTCGTTCAGCGCGGCGGCCTCGACATGCACGGCGAAGGCGGCGTCACCCTCCGGGACCGGCAGCGGACGGGCCCCGGAGGCGAGGGCGAAGACGGTGTCGCCGTCGGAGAGCAGGTGCACCGGGCGCAGCGCGCGGGCGAGGCCGTCGTGGGCGGTCCCGGCGAGCTTGTGGGCCTGCGCCTTGGTCAGCGTCGTGTCGGTGACGACGACGGCGAGGGTGGTGTTGAGGCCCGGGTCCTGCGGGGACGCGCTCGGTTCGGCCCGCAGGTCGGGGAACTCGCCCGGCTGCCCGAACCGGGCGGCGTAGAGCTCGCCCGTGGCCGGGTCGACGGCGGACCCGACGGCGTTGACGGCGACCAGCGCGCCGACGGTCACGCCGGAGGCCAGCCGGACGGACGCGCTGCCGACGCCGCCCTTCAGGCCGCCCGCGACGGCTCCCGTCCCGGCCCCGACGTTGCCCTGTGGGACGGACGCGCCCTCCTCGGCCGCGGCAGCGGCCTCGACCGCCTCCCGGCCGAGCGCGGCGTCCGGGCGGGCGTGCCAGTCGCCGCCGCGGCCGAGGTCGAACAGGGCGGCGGACGGCACGACCGGCACGACCTGCCCGGGCTCCGCGCCGACGCGGAACCCGCGTCCCCGCTCCTCCAGCCACGCGACGACGCCTCCGGCGGCGTCCAGTCCGAAGGCGCTGCCGCCGGTCAGCACGATCGCGTCGACGCGCTGGACCAGGTTGCGCGGGTCCAGCGCGTCCGTCTCCCGCGTGCCGGGGCCCCCGCCCCGCACGTCGACGCCCGCGACCGCCCCGCCCTCGGGGGCGAGCACGACGGTCACCCCGGTCAGCGCGCCGTCTCCCACGCGCTGCGCGTGCCCGACGCGAAAGCCGGGAACGTCGGCGAGGGTGTTGGTGAGCACGTCGTCTGCCATGGCGTCAGCCTTTCACCGGGTCGGCAGGTTGCACTACCTCAGCGGCTGCGCCGCAGGGGCCGTGCAACGTCCGATGAGTACGATGAAAACCATGGTCTCCAGAGCCCCGTTCGAGGACCCGCACGACGCGGCGTCCGCGGCCCCCGCCGCGCCCGCGCTGGACGCGGCCGAGGCCGAACGCGTGGCCGGGACCTTGCAGGCGCTCGCGACGCCCTCGCGCCTGCGCATCCTGTCGCGGCTGCGGCAGGGCCCCTGCACGCCGAGCGAGCTCGCCGCCGACGTCGAGATGGAGCAGTCCTCCTGCTCGCACCAGCTGCGCCTGCTGCGCAACCTCGGCCTGGTCGTCCGCGACCGGCAAGGGCGGTCCGTGGTGTACGCGCTGTACGACGAGCACGTCTCCGCCCTGCTGGACCAGGCCGTCTACCACGTCGCGCACCTGCGCGCCGCGGGCGCGGTCAGTGCCGCGGAGGAGTGAGCTGGTGCGGCGGCTCGCCGCGCCGCACGGCGCCGGGCGCGCGCCGCGCCGGGCCGCCCGCCCCCCGCGAGGAGGACAGCTGCCAGGGGACGCTGATCACCATGACGCCCGGCATGAACAGCAGCCGGCTCTTCAGCCACAGCGCCGACTGGTTGTGCAGCGGCTGCTCCCACCAGTGGCCGACCACGTACTCCGGGATGAAGACCGCGACCGCGTCCCTGGGGGAGTCCCTGCGTAGGCCCTTCACGTAGCTGACCACCGGCCTGGTGATCTCGCGGAAGGGTGAGTCGAGGACCTTGAGCGGGATCTCGATGTCGAACTCCTCCCACTGCCGTTCCAGCTCCAGCGCCGCCTCCCGGTCGACGGCCGCGGTGACCGCCTCCAGGACGTCGGGGCGCAGCGCCTGCGCGTAGCCGATGGCCCGCAGGGTCGCCTTGTGCAGCTTGGAGACCAGGACCACGCCGTGCACCCGGGCCGGGCGGGCCCGTTCCATCGACGGGTCCTCGACCGCCAGCTCGTCGGAGACCTCGTCGTAGTGGCGGTGGATCGCCTTCATGTTGACGTAGAGGAAGATCGCCGCGACGACCGCCAGCCACGCGCCCTCGGTGAACTTGGTGATCATCACGATGACCAGGACCAGCGCGGTCACGCACGCGCCGAAGCCGTTGATGATCCGGGAGCGGTGCGCGCCGGCCCGGACCTTCGGGTCGCTCTCGCCGCCGCGCAGCAGCTCGTTCCAGTGCCGGACCATGCCGATCTGGGAGAGCGTGAAGGAGGTGAAGACACCGAGGATGTAGAGGTGGATCAGGTTGGTGACGTCGGCCTTGTAGGCGACCAGCAGGGCCACGTTGACCAGGGCCAGCGCCAGGATGCCGTTGGAGAAGGCGAGCCGGTCGCCGCGGGTGTGCAGTTGGCGGGGCAGGTAGCGGTGCTGGGCGAGGATCGAGGAGAGCAGCGGGAAGCCGTTGAAGGCGGTGTTCGCGGCCAGGACCAGGACCAGCGCCGTTGCCACCTGGATGTAGTAGAAGGGCACGCTGTGGTCGCCACCGAAGATCGCCGCGGCGAGCTGGGCGATGACGGTCTGCTGCGGGGCGCTGGCGCAGTTCGGGAAGCCGACGAGCTGGCAGCCGTCGTTGGTGATGTGGATCTTCGAGGTCAGCGCGAGCACGGTGATGCCGGAGAACATCACCACGGCCGTGATGCCCATGGCCGACATGGTCTGCGCGGCGTTCCTGCTCTTCGGCCTGCGGAAGGCCGGGACGCCGTTGGAGATCGCCTCGACGCCCGTCAGCGCCGTACAGCCGGAGGCGAAGGCCCGGAGCGCGAGCATCAGCAGGGCGAAGCCGGTGAGGGTGTCCTGGTGGTCGGTCGGGGTGATGGCGTACTTCGCGCTGGACGCGACCGGGCCGTGGCCGAAGGCCATCTTCACGAAGCCGGTGACGATCATCAGCACGATGCCGGCGATGAAGAGGTAAGTCGGCGTCGCGAAGGCCTTGCCCGACTCGCGCACCCCGCGCAGGTTCACTGCCGCCAGCAGCACGACGAAGACCACAGCCATCAGCACCCGGTAGGGCGCCAGCCCGGTGAACGCCGAGATGATGTTGTCCACGCCGGAGGCGACCGAGACGGCGACGGTCATCACGTAGTCGACCAGCAGCGCGGCGGCCACGACCAGGCCCGCGTTGGCGCCGAGGTTGCGGGAGACCACCTCGTAGGAGCCGCCGCCGCTCGGGTAGGCGTGGACCACCTGGCGGTAGGAGAGCACCACGACCGCCATCAGCACCACGACGCCGAGCCCGATCCACGGGGTCAGGTAGAGGAAGGCGGTGCCGCCGACCGTCAGCACCAGCAGGATCTCCTGGGTGGCGTAGGCGACCGAGGAGAGCGGGTCGGAGGCGAAGATCGGCAGTGCGATCCGTTTCGGCAGCAGCGTCTCGCCGAGTTCCTCGCTGCGCATCGCCCGGCCGATCAGCAGCCGCTTCACCACCTGAGGGATGTTCACCACGCACCGAGACTAGGCGACAGCGGACATCTCCCCATATTTCGCCGCGCGGGGCCCCTCCCGGCCGCGGAGCCCCGGCACGTCAGGAACGCGTAGAAGCCGAGGCGGGCACCGTCAAGGACTCGTCAGAAAGGGACGCGGCCGGCGCCACGGGCCGCCAGCATGGGGACTCGTCAGAACGACGCGCACGCACCACGACGCACCGTCCCCCGGGAGGGGTCATGTCGGCTTCCACGGCCACCACCGAAGAGTCCACGCCGCATCCGATACCCGGGGCCGCCGACCCCGCCGAGAAGCACCGGCTCTCGGCGCTCGGCGGCCTGGCCGCGCTCTCCCTGGACGCCATGGCGTCCGTGGCCTACGGCCCCGAGGCGATCGTCCTGGTGCTCGCCACGGCCGGTGCGCACGGGCTCGGGTTCACCCTCCCGGTGACGCTGGCGATCGCCGCGCTGCTGACGGTGCTGACCTTCTCCTACCGGCAGGTCATCGCCGCCTTCCCCGACGGCGGCGGCTCCTACGCGGTGGCCAAGGCCCACCTGGGCCACCGCACCGCGCTGGTCGCGGCCGCCTCGCTGGTCGTCGACTACATCCTGAACGTCGCGGTCTCCGTCACCGCCGGCGTCGCCGCGCTGACCTCGGCCCTCCCCGCCCTGTACGGGGACCGGGTGTGGCTCTGTCTGGCCGTGCTGGCGCTGGTCACCGCGGTCAACCTGCGGGGCATCGCCGAGTCGGCCCGGGTCTTCGTCATCCCGACGGTGGTCTTCGTCGCCTCGATCCTCGGCGTCATCGTCGTCGGCCTCTTCCGCACGCACCCGGTGGAGCTGCTCGCCGCCGGACACGCCTCGGTCGTCGCCTCCAACGCCACCTCGATCGGTGTGCTGCTGCTCCTGCGCGCCTTCGCCTCCGGCTGCTCCGCCCTGACCGGCGTCGAGGCGATCGCCAACGCCGTCCCCTCGTTCAAGGTCCCGCGCGTCAGGCGCGCCCAGCACACCGAGATCGCGCTGGGCGTGCTGCTGGGCGTCATGCTCATCGGCCTGGCGGTCCTGATCGGCCGCTTCCACCTCCAGCCCGTCGACGGCGTCACGGTGCTGGCCCAGCTGACCGACGCCGCGTTCGGCCACGGCTTCTTCTTCTACCTCGTGCAGTTCGCCACGATGCTGCTGCTGGCGCTCGCCGCGAACACCTCCTTCGGTGGTCTGCCGGTCCTGCTGCGGCTGCTGGCCCGCGACCACCACCTGCCGCACGTCTTCGCGCTCCGCGCCGACCACCAGGTCTACCGCCACGGCGTGCTGGCCCTGGCCGGGGCCTCCGCCGTGCTGCTGGCCGCCTCCGGGGGCGACGTGAACAGCCTCGTCCCGCTCTTCGCCATCGGCGTCTTCGTCGGGTTCACCATCGCCCAGGTCGGCATGGTCCGGCACTGGTGGCTCGCGCGCTGCGCCGGCTGGCGTGGCAAGGCGCTGACGAACGGGTTCGGCGCGCTGCTCACCGCGGCGGCGACCGTCGTCGAGACGCTGACGAAGTTCACCGAGGGCGCCTGGCTGGTCGTCACCCTGCTGCCGCTGCTGGTGCTGCTCTTCACCGCCGTACGGCGCGGCTACGCCCGCATCGGCGAGAAGCTGGAGCTGGGCATGGTCCCCGCCGCGCCGGAGCCGCGGCACTCGCTGGTGGTCGTCCCGGTCGGCGCGCTGTCGCGGCTGACCCGCGAGGCCCTGTCGGCGGCGGTCTCGCTGGGCGACGAGGTCGTCGCGGTGACGGTCGTCCCCGGTGAGTCCGACACGGAGGAGCGGGAGGCGGCGGAGGCGCTGCGCCGCGACTGGGAGCTGTGGCAGCCCGGTGTGCCGCTGGTCGAAATCCCCTCCGCCCGCCGCGAACTGGCCCGCCCGCTGGTCCACTACGTGCGCGGGCTGCGCGCGGAGGACGGCGCCCACCGGTACGACCGCGTCACGGTGCTCGTCCCCGAGGTCGAACCGGAGCACTGGTGGACCTGGCCCCTCCACAACCAGCGCGGCGCGCTGATCAGCCGCGCGGTGCGGCGGGGCACGGACGCCACGGTCTGCCGCCTCCGCCTGCGCCTGAACGCGTAGGGCGCAGGAGGGCGCAGGAGGGCGCAGGAGGGCCGGGACGAAAACCGACCTTCCGCCCAAGAGGTGGCCGAACGGAGAAGTGCGTCGCCCCACGTCAGCGGCGGCTGTTAGGCTCCGCCTGCGCCAGGGGGGAGCCCGAGGCCGCCGCAGGCTCGCCCGCCAGGGCTCGAGCCCGGTACGCACCGCGCGGCGGCATCGGTCAGGACCGTCCGGTACGCGCCTTTCGACGTTCCTCCCGAGGGAGAGCCTGTGCTGTCCGACCGTTCCCGGGTACTGAGCACGGCCGCCGCGGCCTTCACCGCAGCAGCCGTCGCCGTCGCCCTGACCGTGACCGGCAGTGCCGTCGCCACGGCCGCCACCGCCACCGGGGCCACCCCGGCGAGCAGCGGCGCCGCGGGCATCGGCACACCGGTCGACTTCCCCGGTACCGTGGCGGCCCGTCCGACCGCGGAGACCCTGATCAGCGCCGGGACCACCGGGTTCCTGCACCAGCGCTACGGCAGCAGCGACCTGCTGTGGACGCGGTACGACACCGGCGCCACGGTCACGGCGTTCACGCTGCCCATCCGCGTCGTCCCGGCGAACCTCCGGCTGACGATCCCGGGCGAGTACGGGGCCGGCTCCGACGTCGTCGCCCGCTTCGACGGGAGCGCCCCGACCTCCGTGACCCTGTACGACATGGGCGCGGGCGGGGCACAGAGCGTCGTGGCGCTCGGCACCCTGGCCTACGACGGCACCTACGGCCGCACCGTGGTCGCGACAGGCACCAGCGGCGCCGGCACGGGCGTGCACCTGCTCACGCCGGACGGCTCCGGCGGAACGAAGGACGTCCTGGTCACCGGCATGCCGACGGCGCTGGTCGGGCGGACGACCCACGTGCTGGCCGGCGACGCCACGGCGGTCGTGCTGCAGTACACGGACGCGTCCGGCGCCCACCAGGCGCTGGTCGATCTCGCCTCGGGTACGGCCGTCGCGCTCCAGCTCAACGCCTCCGGCGCGGCCGTCACGCCCGCCCAGGTGGCTCTGTCCCCCACCTCGATCCTCTTCTGGGCCGGTGGCACCAACCCCGTCCAGCTCTTCTCCCGGGCGAACCCCTCGGCCGCGCCCGCCGCCGTGCAGACCCCTGCCAAGCAGCTCAACCTGAACGCCCCCGCCCTCGCCGAGGTCGCCGGGTCCGTCCTGGCCGTGCAGACCCCGCAGGTGGCGGCGACGAACGGCGGCGCCCTCAGCTCGACCCCGGAGGCGGGCGGCGCGAGCGGCACGCTGCTCGCGCTCACCGACGACGCACTGCTCGCGACGCCCGACGGCGGCGCCCTGGTCGCGGGCAACACCCAGAACACCTACGGCGGCGACACCTGGGGCTTCTACCGGATCGCGCCCGGCGCCTCCGGACCGGCAGCCGCGGAGATCGCCCCGCTGGACCGTCAGGTGTCCCCGGTCGCGGGCTTCGCCCTGGAGCGCGGCACGGCCACCGTGTGGAGCGGCGACACCGACACGATCTGGAGCCGCACCCTCGCCGGCGGCGCCTTCGGCGCCCCGACGACGATCGCGACCACCAGCTCCGCGTCCGGGCCCGTCATCGCCACCGGTGACGGACACGTGGCCTTCGACGACAACGGCGAGCTCGCCAAGGCCGGTGCCACCGGCACAAGCGCCTGGATCAGTGCGTCGAACGGCACGGCGGTCGACGCGGACGGGCGCTACGTGCTCTCCAACAGCGGCGCCCTGACCGCCTCGGACTTCGGGACCGGTGACGTCCTCGGTCCGGTCGGGGCTCCGCACGGGAACGCCGGGCAGCGCCCGGGCGCCGTCTGGGGCGGCTTCGCGTACGCCGGCTCCGGCCGGGCGGGCGCGGTGACGATCGAGGACCTGGCGCACCAGCGCGTCGCCGGAGTCGTCGACAGCGGCGCACCCTGCGTCGGTCCCGAGGTGCAGGTCGTCGGCCGCTGGCTCTACTGGGCCTGCGACACCCACACCGCCGGGATCCTCGACATGGCCGACGGTGCCCGCTACGGGCTGCCGGCAAGCGGTACCGGTTACGACGACGCCCTCCTCGGCGACGGCTTCGTCGTCCACCACGACGCGACGGCCGGGCAGTTGGTCCTCGACGACGTCCACACGGACACGGACGCCGCGACCACGACCATCGCCTCCCTCGGCGGCGGCTCCGCCTACCCCGACCGTGACCTGGCCTGGACCGTGGACCGCTACAGCCCGGAGGTGGGCTGGCACGGCGACGACAACGTGTTCCACGTCGCCCCCGTCGTCGGCGTCCCCGCCTCCGCGGCCTGGACCCCGACGAGCACGCCCGTCTCCGTCCCCTCGTGGCTGACGCCGGTCGCGTTCACCTACGGCGCGGGCACGTCCGACATCCGTCAGTGCACCGGCGTCCTGATGGCGCCGACCCGCGTGCTGGCCACGGCCGACTGCTACACCGGGCACGGCGCGAGCAGCGTCGGCTGGAACTACAACCGGTCGACCGGTGAGATCAACGGCGGCGGCAGCAACCCCCCGTACCTGCTCGACCAGCGCTACAACGCGACGACCCGGCAGGACGACGTGAGCGTGACGCGCTCCTACGACGCCGCGTCGAGCCATGTCGCCACGCTCGCGGGCGCGTCCGACAGCGCCCTGTACCGGCCCGGCACGACCGCGACCTTCTACTCCTGGTCCAACCTGGGCTGGGACGGGCCGGACGGTATCCGCACCCCGCACGCCGAGACGGTGCAGCTCCAGTCCCCCGCCACCTGCGCGCAGTTGCTCGGCCACGCACTCCCGTCCGGCTCCGTCTGCACCGCACCGGCCCCCGGCGCGGCCTGGGTGGCACCGCAGGACCAGTGCGTGGGTGACGCGGGCGGTGCGCTCGTCGCCGGTGGCAAGGTCATCGCGACCTCGGCGACCCCGGTGGGCTCCTGCGCCTCGGCCGCGGTCCGCGTCTACACGGCGACCGCGCCGAAGATCGCGCTGGAGCGCGGCTGGAGCCGCGACCTGGGCGCGTGGGACGAGGGCCTGGGCTTCGGCGGCATCACCGCGACCACGTCGGACGGCGAGCTGGCCGATTTCTGCTCCAGCGACATGCACGCCTGCCTCAACCAGGGCGTGGGCATCGTCAGCGACATCGGCCGGCAGTTCAACCTGGTGCTCGCGGCCGGCGACCTGAACGGCGACGGCAGCCCCGACCTGCTGATCCGCAGCACGTCCGGTGCCCTGTACCGGTTCTGGGGCCTCGGCGTCGGGGACGGCAACCTGGACGGCACCCACAAGTCCCTGTACGGCTACGGCTGGAACCAGTACACCCGCATCCTCGCCCCCGGCGACCTGACCGGCGACGGCCTCACCGACGTCGTGGCCGTCGACCGCTCCGGCGTGATGTGGCTCTACCCCGGCACCGCCAACGGCGGCCTCGGCAGCCGGATCCGCGTCGGCGGCGGCTGGAACGCCTTCAACCTCGTCGCCGGGAACGGCGACCTGACCGGTGACGGGATCGCCGACCTGGTCGCGCGCGACTCCGGCGGCCGGCTGTGGACCTTCGTCGGCAACGGTCACGGCGGGTTCCTGCCGCACCCCGTCTACGTCGGTTCGGGCTGGGGCCAGTACAACGCGATCGTGCTCGGCGGCGACCTGGACGGGCAGGGCCACCAGCAGCTGATCGGCCGCCTGCCGAACGGCCAGTGCTACCTCTACACCGCCACCGGCGCGGGCGGGTTCCACTTCACCGGCGCGGTCGGCGGCAACAGCTGGGAGCGCTACGCCCGGCTGAGCTGAGCCGGGCGGTCGCACAGAGCCCGAGGGGCGCGGATCTCCGCGCCCCTCGGGCTTTCCGCTGCGCTAGGGAGGCGTATGGATGTCCCCGCCCCGCGTATGGAAGGCGTCAAGATCGCACGGGGCAACCACCCGGCGAGGGTGAGATGGCGGGGTGTTCGAGGATTCCGCACCCGCGTCGATGCCGACGCCCCTGCTCTTCGTCGTGGCCTTCGGCGTCGCGCTCGCGGCATCGGTCATGGCCGGTGCGGTCACCACGCCCAAGCACGCCGTGGTCGGCCTGGTACTGATGGGCGCGGCCTGTGCCGCCGTCTCCCGGCGCGGCAGCGGCCTGCGCGCCGCCCTGGTGATCACGCCGGTGTTCTGGCTCTGCTTCGACGGGTTCGTGGAGCACCGGGACGGGACGCTCGGGTGGGACGGGTGGCCCGAGGCGTGGCGGTTCGCCGCGCTGCTCGGGGCGGCGCTGCTGCCGCTGGTCGCGCGCGGGGCGCACGGACTGTGGACCGCGCGGAAGCGGTTCCGGCGGGCCTCGCTGGAGTGGTACGAGCCGGAGATGCCCGAGCGCAGGCACCCCTCCGCCTGGAACTGACGGTTCAGCCCCGCAGGACGCGGGCCCGGCAGGCGGCCGGGGTTCCCCAGGCGTCCCGCAGCGGGCGTGCCTTGCGCAGCCACAGGGACAGGTCCAGCTCCTCGGTGTAGCCGATCGCCCCGTGCAGTTGCAGGGCGGCCCGGGCGGCCGCGTACCCCGCCTCGCCGCAGGCGAGCTTCGCCATGGCGAGCTCCACCGGGTCGAGGGAGAGCGCGGCGGCGTGCAGCAGCGGCCGAGCGAACTCCAGCCCGATCAGCACGTCCGCGAGGCGGTGCTTGACCGCCTGGAACGAGCCGACGGCCACCCCGAACTGGCGTCGCTCGCGCACGTACGCGACGGTCCGCTCCAGCAGCGCGCGCCCAGCCCCGAGCGCCTGCGCGGCGGTCGCGAGCGCCGCCCACTCCCGCGCCCGCTCCGCCGCGACGGCCACCTGCGGGCCCTGGGCGAGCAGTTCGCCGCCGTCGGCGGTCGCGAAGAGCCGCCGCACGGGGTCGTGCGACGCCACGGCGGCGCCGGGTCCGGCGGCCCGCCACAGCTGCTCCCCGGCGACGACGAGCACGACGTCGGCGACGTCGGCGTCGAGCGCGTAGGTCTCCGCGCGGAGGGTGGCGAGGGCCGTGCCGGCGGCGAGGCGGGGGAGCCAGGTCTTGGCCGGGGTCGGGTCGCCGGTCTCGGCCAGGGTGGCCAGCAGCACCGCCGTCGCGGCCGTCTCGACCACCGGGCCCGGGACCGCGTGACGGCCCAGCGCCTCGAAGGCGAGCGTCAGTTCCAGGGGCAGCGCACCGGCGCCGTCGAAGGACCCGGGGACGGCCAGGGCGAAGACGCCCGCGTCCGCGAGACGGGTCCACAGGGCGCGCCCCGGGGCGTGGTCGCCGCGCGACCAGGCGCGGGCGGCGGCCGGGGTGTCGGCGGCGGTCAGGAGCGCGTCCAGGGTGCGGGCGAAGTCCCGCTGCTCGGCGTCGAGGAGGAAGCGCACGCTTACCGCCGTCCCTTGGGCAGGCCGAGCAGCCGCTCGGCGATGATGTCGCGCTGGATCTCGTTGGTGCCCGCGTAGATCGGTCCGGCCAGGGCGAAGACCCAGCCCTCCGCCCAGGGGCCGTCGGCACGTTCGGCCTCCCGACCGCCGAGCAGGTCGAGCGCGGTCTCGTGCAGGGCGATGTCGTACTCGGACCAGAAGACCTTGTTCAGGCTCGACTCCGCGCCGATGCTCTCCCCCGCCGCGAAACGGGACGCGTTGGCGTAGGTGAACAGCTGGTAGGCGCGGGCGCCGGTCAGCGCGTCCGCGACGCGGTCCGCGACGCCGGGGTCACGGCCGCCGGACTCCCACAGGGCGGCCAGCCGCCGCGCGGAGGCGAGGAAGCGGCCGGGCGAGCGCAGTGTCAGGCCACGCTCGTTGCCCGCCGTGCTCATCGCGACGCGCCACCCCTCGCCGGGCGCGCCGATGACATCCTCGTCGGGTACGAAGACCTCGTCGAGGAAGAGCTCCGCGAAGGCGGGCTTGCCGTCGAGCCGCCCGATCGGACGCACCGTCACCCCCGGTGCCCGCAGGTCGAACATCAGGTAGGTGAGGCCCGCATGCGGTCTGGGCAGGCCCGGTTCGCTGCGGAAGAGCCCGAACGCCCGGTCGGCGAAGGCCGCCCGCGAAGACCAGGTCTTCTGGCCGCTGAGCAGCCAGCCCCCGTCCGTGCGGACCGCGCGCGAGCGCAGCGAGGCGAGGTCGGAGCCGGACTCGGGCTCGGACCAGGCCTGCGCCCAGACGACCTCGCCGCGCGCCATGGGCGGCAGCACGCGGGCCCGCTGCTCCTCGGTGCCGTGATCGAAGAGGGTGGGGGCGAGCAGGTTGATCCCGTTCTGGGAGACGCGTCCGGGCGCGCCGGCGGCGTAGTACTCCTCCTCGAAGACGAGCCAGCGCACGATGTCCGCGCCGCGGCCGCCGTAGGGCTCCGGCCAGGAGACCACCGCCCAGCGGCCAGCTGCGAGTTCGGCCTCCCAGGCGCGGTGCGCGGCGAAGCCGTCCCGCGTCTCCAGTGAGGGCAGCGGCTCGGCGGGGACGTGCGCGTCGAGCCAGGCGCGGGCCTCGGCGCGGAAGGACTCGACCTCGGGATCGTGGGTGAGGTCCACGCTCTAGGCCCCCGCCTGCTTCTTCATGGCGGCGACGTCCATGCCGCCGAGGGAGTCCGCGGCGACCTCCGCGTTGTGGGCGTGCGCGAGGTGGTGCAGGCCGAACACGGAGTCCATCCCGGCGTGCAGGCCCTGGAGGTCCTCGGCCTGGTTGACGGCGCGCTTGGTGAGCGCGAGGCCGAGGCGCGGCATCTGTGCGATGCGCTCCGCGAGTTCGAGCGTCCGCTCCGCCAACTCGGAACGCGGGACCACCCGGTTGACCATGCCGACCTCGTAGGCGCGGCGCGCGTCGATCCGGTCGCCGGTGAAGAGGAACTCCTTGGCGATCCTGGGTGGCATCACCCACGGGTGGGCGAAGTACTCGACGCCGGGGATGCCCATCCGCACCACCGGGTCGGCGAAGAACGCGTCGTCCGCGGCCACGATCAGGTCGCAGACCCAGGCCAGCATCAACCCGCCTGCCACGCAGGCGCCTTGGACGGACGCCACGACCGGCTTGGGCAGCTCGCGCCAGCGTCGGCACATGCCCAGGTAGACCTCGGACTCACGGGCGTAGCGGCTCTCCGCGCCCTGCTTGTCACTGTGGTCCCACCACAGGCCGGCACGGCGCTCGAAGGGCAGGTGGGCGTCGCGTTCCGGGGTGCCTATGTCGTGCCCGGCGGAGAAGTGCTCGCCCGCTCCGGCGAGGACGACGACCTTCACCTCGCCGTCCCCCGCGGCCCGGTAGAAGGCCTCGTCGAGGGCGTACGTCATCGCCGAGTTCTGGGCGTTGCGGTAGCGCGGACGGTTCATCGTCACCAACGCCACTGGGCCGACTCGCTCGTAGAGCACCGGGGGTTCGCCGGACGAACCGTCGGGGGCCGCACTCATCTCGGGACTCCTTCCCTAACAAGTGTTTGGTAGGTTAACGTACCCACATGGGTGACGTCGACGGTCTCCGCACACCTCCTGCCTACCCCGCCGCACACGGTCTGCTGGCCGGGCGCAGCGCGGTGATCACCGCCGCCGCGGGCGCCGGGATCGGCGGCGCGACCGCCCGCAGGTTCCTGGAGGAGGGCGCCCGCGTCCTGGTCAGCGACGCGCACGCGCGGCGCCTGAAGGAGTCCGCGGACGCGCTGGCCGCCGAGTTCGGCGCGGACCGCGTCGCCGCGCTCCCTTGTGACGTCACCGACGAGGCCCAGGTCCAGGAGCTGTTCGCGTGCGCGGGGCGGACCCACGGGCGCCTCGACATCGTGGTCAACAACGCCGGCCTGGGCGGCACCGCGGAGCTGGTCGAGATGACCGACGAGCAGTGGGACCGCGTCATCGACGTCACCCTCGGCGGCACCTTCCGCTGCACCCGTGCGGCCCTGCGCGCGATGAAGGCGGCGGGGGCGGGCGGGGTCGTCGTCAACAACGCCTCCGTCATCGGCTGGCGCGCCCAGGCCGGGCAGTCCCACTACGCGGCCGCCAAGGCGGGCGTGATGGCGCTGACCCGCTGCGCGGCCCTGGAGGCCGCCGCCTTCGGCGTCCGCGTCAACGCGGTCGCGCCGAGCCTCGCCATGCACCCGCACCTGGTCAAGGTCACCACCCCGGAGCTGCTCGCCGAGCTGACCGAACGCGAGGCGTTCGGCCGTTACGCCGAGCCGTGGGAGGTGGCCAACGTCATCGTCTTCCTGGCCAGCGGCTACTCCTCCTACATGACCGGCGAGACGGTCTCCGTGAGCAGCCAGCACGCCTAGTGAGCCACTGCTGAAGGGAACTGGAGCCCGCCATGGCCGAGGCCTACATCATCGACGCCGTCCGCACCCCCGTGGGCCGCAGGGGCGGAGGCCTGTCCGCCGTCCACCCGGCGGACCTCGGCGCCCATGTGCTGACCGCGCTCGTCGCCCGCACCGGCGTCGACCCGGCGGCCGTCGAGGACGTCGTCTTCGGCTGCCTGGACGCGGTCGGCCCGCAGGCGGGCGACATCGCCCGCACCTGCTGGCTCGCGGCGGGCCTGCCCGAGGAGGTGCCGGGCGTCACCGTCGACCGGCAGTGCGGCTCGTCCCAGCAGGCGCTGCACTTCGCCGCGCAGGGCGTGCTGTCCGGCACGCAGGACCTCGTCGTGGCCGGCGGGGTGCAGAACATGAGCATGGTGCCGATCGCCTTCGCCAGCCGTCAGGCGGGCGAGCCGCTGGGCCTGACCGAGGGCCCGTTCCTCGGCAGCGCCGGCTGGCGCGCCCGCTACGGGGACGCGCCGGTCAACCAGTTCCACGGCGCGGAGCTGATCGCCGCCAAGTGGGGCGTCTCGCGCCGCGACATGGAGGAGTTCGCGCTCCGCTCCCACCGGCGTGCGCTGCGCGCGATCGACGAGGGCCGCTTCGACCGGGAGGTCGTCGCCTACGGGGACGTGACGACCGACGAGGGGCCGCGCCGCGACACCTCGCTGGAGAAGATGGCCGGCCTGAAGCCCGTCATGGAAGGCGGCACCATCACGGCGGCCTGCTCCTCCCAGGTCTCCGACGGCGCGGCGGCGATGCTGATCGCCTCCGAGCGGGCCGTCCGCGAGCACGGGCTGACGCCGCGCGCCCGCGTCCACCACCTCTCGGTGCGCGGCGAGGACCCGATCCGGATGCTCTCCGCGCCCATCCCCGCGACGGCGTACGCGCTGAAGAAGGCCGGGATGCCGATCGGCGAGATCGACCTGGTCGAGATCAACGAGGCGTTCGCGCCGGTGGTCCTGGCCTGGCTGAAGGAGACCGGCGCGGACCCGGGGCGGGTCAACGTCAACGGCGGTGCCATCGCCCTCGGGCATCCGCTGGGCGCGACGGGCGTGAAGCTGATGACCACCCTGCTGCACGAACTGGAGCGCACCGGCGGCCGCTACGGCCTCCAGACCATGTGCGAGGGCGGTGGCCAGGCCAACGTGACGATCGTCGAGCGGCTGTAGGCGGCGCCTTCCCTTCCTTTTCCTCCCTGGTCTTGCGCGAAGTGGTTTGCAGTGCAAACCTGATGACACTGCAAACCACGGGAGGGGAAAGCACGATGGAGAACGAACCACCTGTCCAGTCACCCGCCGAACTCCTGGCTGCCACGCGGGCGGTCGGCCGGCTGGCCCTGGCGGCCCGGCGCGGGTTCTGGTTCCCGCTGGTCCTGTTCGGTCTGCTCGTGATCGGTGCGGCGCCCTGGTATCCGGTCGCCACCTGCGACCCCCACGGCGCCGGGATCTGCGTGCTGGCGGGCAGTCCGACGCCGAGCTCCCTCAGCGTGTCGCTCTACTGGCTGGTCGCCGGGGCCATCGGCTACGCCACCACGCTCGGCTACTACCGGCTCCACTTCGTGCGGGTGGGCGTGGCTGGCCGGATCTGGCCCTATGTGACCGCCGGGTTCGCGCTCTTCGCGCTGACGCTGCTCGCCACACCGGAGGTGAGCCACCTGCTCCTCGGACGCGGGTGGACGCTCCCGGGGGACCTGGCCATCCGCGGCCTGACCCCGCTGCTCCCGCTCGCGCTCGGACTCTTCGTGCTGGCCCGTCTCGAACGGAGCCTCCCGCTGGCCGGGTTCGCCGCGCTCTTCCTCGTCGTCGCCCTGCTCTCCAACCTCTACGACCTGGAGAACCAGTCCCCGCTGCTCGGCTGGACACCGTCGGCCCAGTGGCACCTGCTGCCCAACCTCTGGCTCTCCGGGTTCACCCTGCTGCTCGGCGGACTGGGCTTCGGCCTCGCCCGGCAGCTGCGCGACCGGTCCGTTCTGCCGCAGGCCCGCACCGCATGAGCCCTATCGACGAACGTCCCGCGGGCCAGGCCCATCCGACCCAGAGCCTGGACGACACCGTCCACCAGCGCACGCGTCTCGGTGCTCTCGCCGTGCTGCACGAGTCGGCGCAGGCGGAGTTCACCTTCCTGCGCGAGGCGCTCGACCTGACCGCAGGCAACCTCTCCCGCCACCTCCAGGTACTGGAGGAGGCGGGGCTGGTGGAGGTCGACAAGGGCTACGAGGGCCGCCGCCCCCGCACCTGGGTGCGGATCACCAAGGCGGGCCGCAGGGCCTTCCTCGACGAGATCGCGCAACTGAAGGAGCTGATCCGCCGCGTCGACGACGCGGCGGAGGGTCCTGACCGAGGCTAGGGCCGCAACCGGCCCATCACGTCGAGGGCCTGCGTCATCACCCGCTCCACCAGCTCCGCGCAGCTCGGCAGGTCCTCGATGACGCCCGCGACCTGGCCGGAGGCCATCACGCCGAGGTCCGTGCGGCCGTCCACCATCGAGGCCTTGAGCAGCATCGGGGTGTTGGCCGCCAGGAGGACCTGGCTCCAGGAGAGGTCCTTGCCGTGCTTCATGGCCAGGCCGTCGCGGACCATCGCCCGCCAGCTCATGCCGGAGAGCCTGCGGAACCCGGCGGCGTGCCGGATCGCGCGGGCCAGGACGCGGGCGCGGCCGGTGTTCTCCAGGGAGGTGACGAACTCCGTGCGGAGCATGCGGTGCGGCAGGCCGTCCACGGCGCGGGTCAGGGTGACGTCCTTGACCTGCGCCGCCAGGTAGCGGGCCTTGACCGCGTCCGGGACGGTGGAGTCGGAGGTGAGCAGGAACCGCGTCCCCATGGCGACCCCCGCCGCGCCGTACGCGAGCGCGGCGACGAGCCCGCGTCCGTCGAAGAAGCCGCCCGCCGCCACCACCGGGATGTCGACGGCGTCCACAACCTGTGGCAGCAGGACCGTCGTCGCCACGTCACCCGTGTGGCCGCCACCCTCGCCGCCCTGGACGACGACCGCGTCCGCGCCCCACGCGGCGACCTTCTCCGCATGGCGGCGGGCGCCGATCGAGGGGATGACGACGACGCCCGCGTCCTTCAGGCGGGTGATCAGCTCCTTGGACGGGGCCAGCGCGAAGGAGGCGACCCGGACGCCCTCCTCGACGACGATCCGCACGCGCTCCCCCGCGTCCCCGGCGTCGGCGCGCAGGTTGACCCCGAACGGCGCCTCCGTGCGGGACTTCACCTCCCGCACGGCCGACCGCAGTTGCTCGGGCGACATGGTCGCCGAGGCGAGGATGCCGAGCGCGCCCGCGTTCGCCGTCGCGGAGACCAGGCGCGGGCCGGCCACCCAGCCCATGCCGGTCTGGACGATCGGGTACCGCACGCCGACGAGCTTGGTCAGCGGGGTCTCGAACGAGTACGGCGCGGGCGCCGAGGGGGGCGGCGTCACGACCGGACCTCCCGCTCCCGCAGGCCGCGCGGGTCGATCACCTCGCGGATCAACCGGAGCTCCTCGTCGGTGGGTTCGCGGGTGGAGTCCACCGTCTCGCCGATCGCGAGCGGGAATCCGGTGGCCGCGACGACCTGCTCGACCGTGACGCCAGGGTGCACCGCGGCGAGCCGCATCGACCCGTCGGCGGTCGCGAAGTCGAAGACACCCAGATCGCTGACCACCCGCCGCAGCCCGTGGTACGGCCCCACCGCCCGGTCGTTGCCGACCCCGCAGACCACGTCCACGCGCTCGACGAAGACCCGGGCGCTGTGCCGGGGGACCCAGTAACTCGTGGAGTTGTTCAGGGTGTTCATCGGCGCACCGCGGAAACCCAGCAGCTGGCGGGTGGGCCGGGCCCAGTCGCCGACGCAGGAGATGTTCTGGTTGCCGTAGCGGTCGATCTGGCTGGCACCCATCATCACGTGGCGGCGCCCGCCCATGGCCAGGCTCAGGTGCTGCCGGTACGGCAGCCAGCCCTCCACCGTCTGCGGGCGCTCGCCCAGCGCCGCGACATCGGCGACGAGCAGCGCCTCGCCGTCGGTGAGCAGCAGGTCGGGGGCGAAGGTCAGCCTGGCCAGGCGGGCGCCGACGGACGGGACGGTGCCCATCGGGCTGGCCAGGATCTCGCCGTCGCCGCGCCAGGCCTCGGCGCAGGCGATGACGCAGTACTCCGCGCGGGTCGTCGCGGCGGTCAGGGCCTCGCTCACTGCTGCTCCTCCTGCCAGGCGGCCACGGCGGACCGGTAGTCGAGCTCACTGCCGCCGAGGAACCGCTGGGCGAAGGCGGCCCACTCCGTGCCGGCGTAGTGGCGCTGGAACGCCTCGTCGCGCTCGTAGTCGGGCGCGCAGGAGGTGAAGTGGGCGCCGTTCGGTGCCTCCACCACACCCGTCACGGACAACCGCTTGACCAGCAGCGACTGCGGGCCGCCCGCCTTGGCCAACTCGTCGGTGTCCACCAGGCGTTCGCAGGAGACGTAGGCGTGTTCGGCGGCCTCGCAGTACAGGTCGTCGAAGAACGGGTCCGGGCCCAGGTACTGGGCGTTGCCGTGCCGGTCGGCGCGGTTGAGGTGGACCAGCGCCGCGTCGAGCCCGAGCGCGGGCACCGCGACCAGCTCCTCGCCGTCCTCGTAGGGTGAACGCACGGTCCGCAGACTCGGGTTGACCCGCATCACGTCAGAGCCGAGACCGGCCCGGATCGGCAGGAAGGGCAGCCGGTGGACGGCCGCCGTCAGGCCCCACATCAGCATCGCCTCGTCCAGCTCGACCAGCTCGAACGCACCGCGTTCGCGCGCCGCGCGGTAGTGCGGCTCCAGCGGGATCGAGTCCAGCGTGCAGAAGGCCGTGACCAGCTTCCGGATGCGCCCCGCGGCCGCGAGCATGCCGACGTCGGGGCCGCCGTAGGAGACCACCGTCAGGTCCGTCACCTCGGACCGCAACAGCGCCCTGACCAGCGCCATCGGCTTGCGCCGCGAGCCCCAGCCGCCGATGCCGATCGTCATGCCGCTGCGCAGCCGGCCGACGACCTCCTCGGCGCTCATCACCTTGTCCGCCACGTCAGTTGTCCCCGTTCCTGCTGCCGAATCCGTCACGGACCCTGTCGGCGAGGCCGCTCAGGTTGGCCTCGAAGGTGAAGCCCTGCTCGAAGCGGTAGCTGCGCCGCACGTCCACCGGGTCGATGCCGTTGATCGCGGCCTTGGCCATCCGGATCAGCGCGCCGTCCTTGGTGGCCATCTCGCCCGCCAACCGCAAAGCGGCATCCAGGAGTTGGTCACGCGGGACGACCTCCCAGACCGAGCCGTGCCGGTGCAGCTCCTCGGCGGTGACCGTGCGGGAGGTGTAGTAGAGGGTGCGCATCAGGTGCTGCGGTACGAGCCGGGCGAGGTGGGTGGCGGCGCCGAGCGCGCCGCGGTCCAGCTCCGGCAGCCCGAAGTAGGCGTCGTCGGCGGCGACGATCGCGTCGGCGTTGCCCACCAGGCCGATGCCGCCGCCCAGGCAGTGCCCCTGGACCGCCGCGACGACCGGCACCTCGCACTCGTAGACGGCGGCGAAGGCCTCGTAACAGCCGCGGTTGGCGCCGATGATGGCCGTCCGGCCCGGGTCGCGCTGGACCTCCTTGATGTCCACCCCCGCATTGAAGCCCCGCCCCTCGGCGGCGAGCACGACACAGCGCACCTCCGGGTCCCGGCCGGCCGTGCGCACCGCCTCGGCGAGATCCCTCCAGCCTTGCACCGGAAGGGCGTTCACGGGTGGATAGGCCGCCGTCACGATGGCGATCGAGGGCTGTGGACGTGAGGTGGAGACACCCATCGGCGAATCAGCTACCTTTCCACCAAACGTTTGTTAGGTTCATTCTCGAGTTGACGGTAGCAGCGGGAGCCGCGCTGCGGGAGAGGCGAGGGGATGTGACGCCGTGACCGGACAGGTCGTCGTGGTGACCGGCGGGACGCGCGGGGTCGGCGCGGGGATCGCGCGGGCGTTCCTGCGGGTGGGCGCGGAGGTGCTGGTCTGCGCCCGCAGACCACCGGCAGAACCGGTCCAGGCGGCGGGCCGCAAGGCCGGGTTCGCCCCGGTCGACCTGCGGGACGCGGTCGCCGTCGCGGACCTCTTCGACGCCGTCGCCGCCCGGCACGGGCGGCTGGACGTGCTGGTCAACAACGCCGGCGGGACCCCCTTCCGCCTGCTCGACGACGCGGCGGACACCGCCCGCCACCTGCGTGTCCTCGAACTCAACCTGCTGGCCCCCCTGACCGCCTCCCTCGCGGCGCTGCCGCACCTGCGGCGCAGCCACGGCTCGGTGGTGATGGTCGGCAGCGTCAGTGGCACCCGCCCCTCCCCCGGCACCGCCGCCTACGGCGCGGCCAAGGCCGGTCTGGCCAACCTCGCCGCGTCGATGGCCGTCGAGTGGGCGCCGTCGGTGCGGGTCAACACCGTCGTACCGGGGATGGTCCGCACCGAGCTCTCCCACCTGCACTACGGCGACGAGGCCGGGATCGCGGCCGTCGGCGCGACCGTCCCGCTCGGCCGGCTCGCCGAGCCGGAGGAGATCGGCGAGGCCTGCGTCTTCCTCGCCTCCCCCCGCGCCGGGTACATCACCGGCGCCGCACTGACCGTCCACGGCGGCGGCGAGCGCCCCGCGTTCCTCGCCGCCGCGAACGCCAACCAGACCGAGGAGCAGCAGCCATGACCACTCCGTCCGCCCGTGGCACCCTCTGCGCCGGACGGGTCGTCGCCGTCACCGGCGGCGCTCGCGGTCTCGGCCGCGCCCACGCCCTGGCCTTCGCCGCCGAGGGCGCGCGGGTCGTCGTCAACGACCTCGGCGTCTCCCTCGACGGCGCGGGCGCGTCGTCCGGTCCGGCGGAGGAGGTCGTCACCGAGATCCGCGCGCTCGGCGGCGAGGCCGTGGCCCACGGCGGCGACATCGCCACCACGGACGGTGCGGCCTCCCTCGTCGGGACGGCCCTGGACGCCTTCGGCCGCCTGGACACCCTGGTCAACAACGCCGGCTTCCTGCGCGACCGGATGCTGGTCAACCTCGACGAGGAGGAGTGGGACGCGGTCATGCGCGTCCACCTCAAGGGCCACTTCCTGCCTTTGCGTCACGCGGCGGCGCACTGGCGCGCGGAGGCGAAGGCGGGCCGCAGGCCCGACGCCCGCATCGTCAACACCAGCTCCGGCGCGGGCCTGCTCGGCAGCGTCGGCCAGGGCAACTACAGCGCGGCGAAGGCCGGCGTCCTGGGCCTCACCCTGGTCGCGGCGTCGGAGCTGGCCGCCTACGGCGTCCAGGTCAACGCGATCGCCCCGGCGGCCCGCACCCGCATGACGGAGCAGACCTTCGCCACGACGATGGCCGCGCCGGACACGCGGGACGCGTTCGACGCGATGGCCCCCGAGAACGTCTCCCCGCTGGTGGTCTGGCTCGGCAGTGCCGCGTCCGCGGGGGTCACCGGCCGGGTCTTCGAGGCGGAGGGCGGCCGGATCACCGTCATGGACGGCTGGCGGCCGGGCCCCACGGCCGATCTGTCGGCCAGGTGGACTCCCACGGCGGCGGGAGAGGCCACCCGCAAGCTCCTGGCCGTCGCCGAGCCACCCCTCCCGGTCTACGGGGGGCGGTAGCCCCGGGGGCGCGAGGCTCTGCTGATGGATGTGCGGCTCCTCCCCCAGCCTTCGGCCGGGGGGTGCCCCCTGCGTGGGCACGACAAGCCACCGCCGGGAGGATGGTCCTCGATGCGCAGGGCCATCCGCACAGGGTGGTTGCTCGCGCCCACGCAGGGGCACCTCCCGGTACACGGGGCCGGTAGCCCAGGGGCGCGAGGCTCTGGGCAGGGCGACCGCCTCACGGCTCGAAGCGGTAGCCCATCCCCGGCTCCGTCACCAGGTGGCGGGGATGCGCCGTGTCCGGTTCCAGCTTGCGGCGCAGGCCGGCGAAGTAGACGCGGAGGTAGTTGGTGCTCGCCTCGTGGCCGGGCCCCCAGACCTGCTCCAGGATGTGACGTCCGGTCACCAGGCGGCCCGGGTGACGCAGCAGCACCGCCAGGATGCGCCATTCCGTCGGCGTCAGCCGAACCTGCGGAACGCCCTCCGCCCCCGGGGTGACGACCGCGCGGTCCAGGTCGACCAGGTGGTCACCGATCCGCACCGGCCCGGCCGAGGGTTCCTCGCTCGTGGGGCGGCGCAGGGCCGCCCGCAGACGGGCGAGCAGTTCGTTCATGGCGAAGGGCTTGGTGACGTAGTCGTCCGCCCCGGCATCCAGCGCCGCGACCTTCTCGTGGGAGTCGGAGCGGCCGGACAGGACGATGACGGGGGCCGAGGACCACGCGCGCAGGGCGTGGAGGACCTCCATGCCGTCGAGCCCAGGCAGGCCGAGGTCGAGAATGACGGCGTCGGGCGCGTTCCGGGTGGCCTCCTGGAGCGCGCTGCGGCCGTCGGACGCGGTGAGGACCGTGTAGTCGCGGGCCCGGAGATTGATCTGCAGGGCCTTCAGCATCTGCGGCTCGTCGTCGACGACCAGGATCCGGGTCATGCGACCTCCTCCTCCCTCTGGGTCTCGGCCCCCGGCTCGGGCTCCCGCTCCCGCTCCGGCTCCGGCTCGGGCTCCACGGGTTCGGGCGCCGTCGCCGCCGGGAGCGACAGCACCATGGTCAGGCCGCCGCCGGGGGTGTCCTCGGGCAGCAGCGTGCCGCCCATCGCCTCGGTCAGTCCGCGCGCGAGCGCCAGGCCGAGGCCGACTCCGGTGGCGTTGTCGTGGTCGCCGAGCCGCTGGAAGGGCTGGAAGATCCGCTCCCGGTCCGCCTCCGGCAGGCCGGGCCCGCGGTCGACGACGCGCAGTTCGACGCGCTCGCCGAGCGCGCTCGCGCTGATCAGGACCGGCTGCCCGGAGGCGTGCCGCAGGGCGTTGCCGACCAGGTTGGCGACGACGCGCTCCAGCAGCGGGCCGTCGACGACCACCTCTGGGCCCTCGCCCAGCCCCTGGGTCACGACGCCCGCGGCCGCCCCCGCGGTGTCCGAGCCCAGCGAGTCGACCGCGGTCGCGACGACGTCCTCCAACGCGGTGGGATGAAGCTGCAGCGAGAGCGCACCGGCCTGGAGGCGGCTCATGTCGAGCAGGTTCTCCACCAGACGGGTCAGCCGCTCCAGGGAGACCTCGGCCGTACCGAGCAGCTCGCGCTGGTCCTCGGGGCTGAACTCGACGTCGTCGCTGAGCAGCGAGGAGACGGAGGCGAGCGCCACGGCGAGCGGGGTGCGCAGGTCGTGGCTGACGGCGGCGAGCAGCGCGGTGCGCAGCCGGTCGGCGGCCTTGACCGGCTCCACCTCGGCGGCCGCCTCGGCCAGCCGGGAGCGTTCCAGGGCCACGGCCACGTGCGCGGCGAAGGCCGCGAGCACGCGGCGGTCGGAGGCGGGCAGGGGGCGGCCGCGCAGCACGAGCGAGGCACCCGCGCCGACGGGGACGACCTCCGCGCCGGGCTGGTCGGCCAGTTCCTCGGGTGCCACGACGCGCTCCACCACCTCCACGCGGTCGAGAGCGAAGGTCTCGCGCAACCGGGCGAGCAGCGCGGGCACGGCCTGGTCGCCGCGGAGCACGCTGCCGGCCAGCGCGGAGAGCGTCTCGGCCTCGGCGGTGGCGCGCGCGGCGCGGCCGGCCAGTTTGGTCGCGGTGTCGACGATCCCGGCGACGACGAGGCCGACGAGCGCGAAGACGACCAGCGCCAGCACGTTGTTGGGCTCGGCGATGGTGAACCGGTGGATCGGCGGGATGAAGTAGTAGTTGAGCAGCAGCGACGCCAGCACCGAGGCGAGCAGCGCGGAGGTCAGTCCGCCGAGGGTGGAGATGCCGACGACGAGCGCCAGGAAGAGCAGGGTGTCGCTGGTCAGGTTGATGGTGTCGCGGGTCCGGCACAGCACCGCCGTCAGCACCAGGGGCAGGACCAGCCCGCAGGCGAGGCCCGCCCACCGCCGCAGGCCCGCCCGGCTGCGGCGGCGCCTGCCGCCGAGGCCGTCCGGCAGGTGGGTGCCGCGACCGGACTCCTCGTGGGTGACCATGTGGACGTCGATGTCGCCGGAGAGCTCGATCGTCGTCTCGCCGATGCCGCGGCCGCCGGTCAGCGCGCGGCGCAGCACGCCCCGGCGGCTGGTCCCGAGGACCAGCTGGGTGGCGTTGGCGGCGCGGGCGAAGTCGAGCAGGGCGTTCGGCACGTCGTCGCCGACGACGGAGTGGTAACTGCCGCCGAGCGACTCGACCAGCTGCCGCTGCGCGGCGAGCGCCGCCGGATCGGCGTCGGCGAGGCCGTCGCTGCGGGCGACGTGCACGGCCAGCAGTGCGCCGCTGCCCGCGCGGTCCGCGATCCGGGCGGCCCGGCGCACCAGCGTCTCGCCCTCCGGTCCGCCGGTCAGGGCGACCACGACGGTCTCGCGGGTCTCCCACACCTTGTGGATCTCGTGCTCGGCCCGGTACCGGCGCAGGCCCTCGTCCACGCGCCCGGCCAGCCAGAGCAGGGCGAGCTCGCGCAGCGCGGTGAGGTTGCCGACGCGGAAGTAGTTGGACAGCGCCGCGTCGACCTTCTCGGCCGCGTAGACGTTGCCGTGGGCCATCCGGCGGCGCAGGCCCTCGGGGGCCATGTCGACCAGCTCGATCTGGTCGGCGCGGCGGACCATGTCGTCGGGCACGGTCTCGCGCTGCGGCACACCGGTGATCTTCTGGACGACGTCGTTGAGCGACTCCAGATGCTGCACGTTGACGGTGGTCAGCACGTCGATCCCGGCGTCCAGCAGCTCCTGGACGTCCTGCCAGCGCTTGGTGTGCCGGCCGCCGGGGACGTTGGTGTGGGCGAGCTCGTCGACCAGGACGACCTCCGGCCGCCGGTCCAGCACCGCGTCCACGTCCAGCTCGTCGAAGCGCGCCCCGCGGTACTCGCGGTGCGCCCGCGGCAGCACCTCCAGACCGCCCACCCGCTCCTCGGTGTGGGCCCGCCGGTGGCACTCGACGTAGCCGACCACCACGTCCTGGCCGCGCTCCGCCCTGCGGTGGGCCTCGTCCAGCATCTTGTACGTCTTGCCGACCCCCGGGGCCGACCCGAGGAAGACCTTCAGCCTGCCCCGGCCCGCACCGGTGTCTCCTGCCATCGCGCCGCGCCTCACCGGTCCACCTTGGCCGGACGGCGCCGGGGCGTACCACTGTGTGGCGGTCCCCATACGCAATCTTGACGCGGGACCTTCGGCCCCCAACGGGGGACTTCCGTCGATCCTTAGGTGAACAGTGCATTGATCTCGTTAAAACTGATGCGAATCTGCCGGAAAGCTTGCTAATCTGAAGGCACCAAGGCGCCCAGAGCCTGGGATTCACGGAGAGAACCGATACCTCATGTCCGAGACCGCCACCGCAGCAGTGACCCCCCGTGTCATCGTCGGTGTCCGCGACTCCGCGAAGGGCCGCGCGCAGCTGCGCCGGGCCGCGGCGGAGGCGCGCCGCAAGGGCGCGGTCCTGGTCCCGGTCCTGGCCTGGTCCCCCGCGGGCGGCGAGTTGCTCTACCGCACCCGTCCCTGCCCCGAGCTTGCCCACTCCTGGGAGCAGCGCGCCTGCGCGAAGCTCGACGAGGTCGTGACCGGCACGCTGGCAACGGAGGAGCTGCCGGCCGCGGTGCGGCCGGTCACCGTCCGCGCCGAGAGCCTGGCGGAGGCGGTCGCCTCCGAGGCCTCCGCCCCGACGGACGAGATCTTCGCCCCGGCCTCCCGCCCGAGCCTGCTCACCCGCCTCGGCTTCTACCACCACACCCCCGGCCGCGGCGTCGCCCTGGCCCACTGACGCGACCGTTCGCTCCCACCGGGAGCGAAGGCGATCGTCAGCGGAACTCGCGCAGGCGCGGAGCCACGCCCGCGCCCAGCAGGAGCAGAACGCCCGCCACGCAGCCCAGTTGCAGCCACAGCGCCGAGTCCGCGCGCCCCGCGCCCGCCGTGGAGGCGTCCGTGTACGCCCGCTCGTTGATCCCGATCAACGTCTGGAGCGCAGCGTCGTGCGCGTTGAAGTCCGCGTTCGAGCCGCCCGGGGCGAGGCTCGTGCAGTAGGCGATCGCCTGCTCCAGCTGGCCGGCGGCGACCATCGCGCGGATCCTCCGGTCGTCTGCCTGGTACGCCTGGAACGCGACGAGCGTCCTCAGCGCCGCCGCGCCCTCCCCGGCGAAGGTGATGTTGTGGAACTCGCGCCCGTACTCCCCGCCGAAGCGGATGTCCGACGGGTCCGCGCGGACCGCCGCCACCGCCGGGGCGAGCGCGGTGTCGTAGGCGCCGAGTTCCGCGCCGTTCAGGGAGAGGACCTGGTCGGTGTCGGTCTCGAAGTCGTGTTCGTACTGGTCGCGGCGGCCCGCGTCGAGGACGTAGCGGCTCTCGGCCGCGTTCGAGTCGGAGACGGTCGCGCGGGCCTGGGTGAGGGCGACGACGGAGTCGTACGCGTCCTTGCGGGCCGTGGTGAGGTCCTGGCCCTCCGCGCCGAGGAACGAGCCCGCCGTCGACAGCAGCACCACCGTCAGCACGCTCGCCGCCGCCAGCGCCGGGTTGACCAGGCGCCGGAAGCGGACCGCGAGCCACACCTGAAGGGCGACCAGGGCCAGCAACAGGCCGCCGCCGAGCAGGGTCAGCCAGATAGCCGCGGTGGCGAGCGCGCCGTGCTCGTCGGTGGAGCTGAGCTCGAAGGCCTGGTCGTTGGCGACGACCAGCGAGTGCGCCGCCGGGAGCAGCTGCTGCCGCATCAGGTCCGTGGCCTGGCGGTAGTCGGCCAGCGCGGCCGGGTCGGGGTGGCCGGCCGCGGCGTTCGCGTGGGTGTCGAGCTCCAGCGCGCGGGCCGCGAGGTCCTGGTAGCTGCCCATCCCGTCGAGGATCTTCGCCAGCGCGACCTGGGCGGGGGCGTTGCCGGACGCGTCGAGGGTGGCCTGCTGCAGGTCCCTGTCGGCGTCGGTGCGGTCCTTGGCGTAGAGCTGCCGCGCGGTGGCGAGGTTCGTCGCGAGCTTCGGGTCGTCGCCGAACATCAGCTGGTTCGCCGCCTGGGCGTCCAGGTCGGTGAGTGACTGGTAGAGCGCGCCGGCGTCGGTGACCTGCGGCGCCTCGTGCTGGGTGATCCGGTTCCAGCTGCCCTGCGCGCCCGTCGAGACCCCGGCCAGCAGCCCGCCCAGCAGCATCGCGAGCACCGCGCACCCGGCCGCGCCCCAGCGCAGCCGCCCGGGCACGTGCAGGCGACCCGGCCCCTGCAGCCGTCCCGGCAGGTGGGGGCGGCCCCGCCCGTGCGGCCGGCCGGGCACGCCCGGCTGCGGACCGCCTGCTCCCGGCCTCTCCCCCTGAACCCGCTGCCGCTCCGGTGCCACGACCGTCGTCATCCCCGCCGAGCCCTCTTCCCCGTGTCGTCGGGCCTCTCGGCCTCGGGGCTCAACTCTGCTGCGGGGTGGCGTGACCCAGCGGCGTCCTGACGCGCTCTTAGCGCTCGAACGCCGGTTCTTGACGACTTGTTGGCGGCACCGGGACGGCTCGGGGGAGCGTCACGCGAGCACGCTCTCCGGCATCGGCAGCCGGCGTCCTTCGATCATCAGCGTGCAGACGGGGGTGTGCGGGCGGTGGCCACCGTGGTGGGGGTGGTCGATCCGCACGCTCAGCGGCCTCGCGGGCTCGCCGGGCAGTTCCGCCTCCAGCACGGTCGTGCCGGTGCCGCGCTGGTGGTGGTAGCCGACCTCCTTGCCGTCGACGAGGAGGACGATGTCCTCGGTGCGCCAGGTGAAGCCGGTGCGCAGGTCGAGCGAGACGGAGTGGCCGTCGAGGTCGAGGTGGTAGTGGTGCCGCGTGGTCATCCTGGCCTCCCGGGCCGCCGGAGACTCCCCTCACCTACCACGATAAGCCCGTCCGCGAGCCGCTACTCCTTGCCGCCGGTGCCGCCCTCCCCGCTCTCCTCGGCGTTCTCCCGCCGGTGGCGCCGCCACGCCCAGACCCCGACGACCAGTACGACGATCACCGCGATGACGACGGCGACGATCTGCCCCGCCTGCTTCTCCACCCGCTGGTACGCCTGCCCGGCCAGGTAGCCGAGCAGCGTGAAGCCGATCCCCCAGGTGATGCCGCCCAGCGCGTTGAAGAGGAGGAACCGCCGGTACGGCATCTTCGAGATACCGGCGAGCGCGGGCATCACCGCCCGGAAGAAGGCGATGAAGCGCCCGAAGAAGACCGCGGCGGCGCCGCGGTCCCGGATCATGTCCTGGGCCTCGCCCAGCCGCTTGCGGTGCCGACGCAGCGGCCGGATGTCGAGGATCCGGTCACCGAAGTGGTTGCCGATCTCGTATCCGACGCTGTCGCCGGCGATGGCGGCGAGGACGACCACCAGCGCGACGGCCCAGTACGACACGTGCCCCTGGTTCGCCAGCACCCCACCGAGGACGGCGGCGGTCTCGCCCGGCAGCACGAAACCGACGAAGATCGCGTCCTCGCAGAAGACCAGCGCGCCCACAACCGCGTACACGACGGGCCCGGACAGCCCGGCCAGCCAGTTGGTGATCGCTCCCATACGGGCCAGTCTGCGCCATGAGCCAGTTGCCTCAGCTCAGGGACGCGGGGAGAGTGCAGCCTGTGAAGATCTTTCTGGCGGGGGCCGGTGGGGCGGTCGGGCGGCGGCTGGTGCCCATGCTCGTGGCGGCCGGGCACGAGGTCGTGGGGACGTCGCGGAGCGAGGCCGGCGCGCGGCGCGTGCGGGAGACGGGGGCGGAGCCCGTCCGCCTCGACGCGCTCGACGCGCCCGCGCTGCGGGACGCCGTCCTCGCGGCGCGGCCCGACGCCGTGCTGCACCAGCTGACGGACCTGTCCGCCGCCGACGGCGCCGCGAACTCGCGGCTGCGCCGCCTCGGCACGCGCAACCTCGTGGACGCCGCCCGCGCGGCCGGCGTGACGCGGATCGTCGCGCAGTCGATCAGCTGGGTGTACGGCGGCGGAGAGGGCCCGGCCACCGAGGCGGAGCCGCTGGACCTGGACGCTCCCGCGCCCCGCGACGCGATGGTCGGGGCCGTCGCGGAGCTGGAGCGGATCGCGGGCGAGCTGCCCGAGGCCGTCGTCCTGCGCAACGGGCTGCTCTACGGACCGGGCACCTGGTACGCGCCGGGCGGCCCGGTCGCCGCCGCGCTGCGCGGGGAGGACGGCGGGCCGTACCTCGCGGGGCTGACCGCGAACGCGGGAGTCGCCTCGTTCGTGCACGTGGACGACGCGGCCGGGGCCGTCCTCACGGCGCTGGAGTGGCCCGCCGGGCCGGTGAACATCGTGGACGACGAGCCCGCGCCCGCCGCGGCGTGGCTGCCGGTGCTGGCCTCAGCCCTCGGCGCGCCCGCGCCGGCCCCGTCCGGCGCGCCGCCCGCCCGGTGGGAGCGCGGGGCCTCGAACGCGCGGGCCCGCGCCCTCGGTTGGGCCCCGGCTCGGCCCACCTGGCGCACCGGCTTCGCCGACCAGCTGCGCTGACGCCGCGCGGGCAGAGGGGGCAGAGGGAGACTCCGCGGCAGAGGGACGACAAAAAGGACGGGGCGCGAGGGGTCTGTGGTCACCCTCGCGCCCCGTCAGTCGGGACGGACGTCCTCGTTACCGCCGCGCGAGCGCGTCGACGAAGAGCGTCGCGTTGATGGTGCCCCAGCCGGAGGCCAGGTCGTAGCCCTTGGTGGCGTTGTAGCCGGTGACCCCGCTGTAGGAGTTGTTGCCGGTGGTCACGTCCACGATGCCGTCACGGGTCGCGTTGCGCTCGCCCATGAAGTACAGCTTGGGGTTGATCAGACCGAGGTCGTGACCGGCCTTCTGGTCGGCCAGCGCGACGATGCCCGCGAAGATCGGGGTCGCCTCGCTGGTGCCGCCGGTCAGGCCCCAGCCGTCGTTCTTCGGGTTCGGGTCGTAGGACGAGTAGGTCCAGGCCGCGCCGTTGACCGCCGCGCTCATGCTGATGTCCGGGGTGCCGCGGTGCGCGCCCGTGGCCTTGCTGACACCGTTCTGGTAGAACGGCCGACCGAAGACGCCGGAGATGCCGCCGCCGCCCGCGCCGTAGCCGTCGTTCCAGACCTTGTCGGCCGCGGTGCGGACACCGTTGTCGTTCAGCGTCAGCTGGGTGCCGCCGACGGAGGTGACCAGCGGGTCGGAGGACGGCCAGGAGTTGACTCGCTTGGTGTAGAGCGGGCCGGCCGTGGTGGCGTCGGTCGCGCCCTGGTCGCCGGAGGCGCCGAGGACGGTGATGCCCTTGCGGTAGGCGTCGACGAAGGCGAAGCGCAGGGCCTTCAGGGACTGGGCGCCGGTGGCGTAGTCGGTGAAGGTGTTCTCGGTGGCGCCGAAGCTCTGGGAGATGACGTCGCCCCAGTGGTGGTCGACGGCGTACTTCTCGGCCGCCATCATCTCCGGGAAGCCGGTGGTGCCCTCGGTCTCGGCCACGCCGGTCTCGACCAGGACGATCTTCGCGTCGGGGGCTATCGCGTGCGCGTACTCGACGTCGAGGGTGGTCTCACCGGCCCAGCCGAGCTGGTCGGAGGTGCCGGTCCAGGACCAGTTGCTGCCCCACTTGCGGACGTCGACCTTGGTGCCGGGCAGGCCGAAGGCCGCGTCGAAGGTGTTGAGGTCCTTCTGGATCGTCGGCGAGCCGAAGGAGTCGACGATGACGATGGTGCGGCCCTTGCCGTTGACGCCCGACTTGTAGAGCGGGGCCAGGTTGTAGGCCTTGCGGTACTGGAGCGGGGTGTAGCAGCGAATGTGGATCTTGCTAAGGCAGACGCTCGTCGGCAGAACCGACGTCATCCCCTTGGCCAGCACGTTTCCCTGAGAGGCCGGGACCGGCTTCGGCAGCGCGGCCGACGTCCCCGCGGCGACGGCCGAGCCGGGCGCACCCGCCGAGAAGGCCAGCACAGCGGCCGCACTCGCGGTGATGCCGGCGGCCGCACGGAGGGAGCGAGAGCGTGCGTTGGAACGAGCCATGGTTCTCCTCAAGCTCACAATGGCGTGCACGCGAACACGGGAGGAAAACCAGACCACCACGTCACCCCTACGCCCCCCGCGCGCGGCACAGCCGCGACAGTGCGAACGATGCTCGCGCAAGTATTTGACTCGCGCCACCCCCCGATCGGGGGTTGTAACCCCGCATCGGGGTGGAAGCCCTGCGTGATCGTCAGCGCCCGTCCGTGGCCTCCCCCGTCAGGTGCGCGAAGACCACGACGTTGGAGTCCCAGTGTCGGTCGGCGGTCAGGCTGCCGCCACAGGTGATCAGCCGGAGCTCGGCGTCGTTCACGGGGCCGTAGACCTTCCCCGAGGGAAACGCGTCCTTCTTGAAGGTGTCCACGGCGTCGACCGAGAAAACGGCGGTCGTGCCGTCGTCCCGGGTGATCTCGATCCGCTGGTCCTTCTTCAGGTCCTTCAGCCGGAAGAAGACGGCCTGCGGCACCTGCGGGGTGTCCATGTGCCCGGCGATGACCGCCGCCCCGCGCTCGCCCGGGGTCGGACCCTGGCGGTACCAGTCGGCCTGCGTCGGCCGGTCGAACGGTGGGGTCTCCAGGGTGCCGTCGGACTGGAGGCCGATGGTGCCGAGCGTGGCGTCCAGCTTGATCGCCGGGATGCGGATCCGGTCCGGCACGGAGGGCGCGAGCGCCGAGCTCGCCCGTACGTTCACGGCGCTCGCGCCCGCTGACGCGCCGTCGTGCCCCGCACCCGCACCCGCACCCGCGCAGCCGACCGCCAGGCCGGCGACCAGGGCGACGGCCGCCCCCAGGGCCGCCGCGCGCGCGAGGGTCGCGCGACGGTCCTGGGCGCGCCGGTCGCCCGGATCAGCCATTGCGCTGACCCTTGCGGCGACCCAGCAGCACGCGGCCGCCCCCGAGCAGCCCGACGCTCGCCAGCGCGGCGCCCGCGCCCAGGGCAGCCCGGTCGCCGGTCCCGCCACCGCTCTCGCCCACCGGCGCCATACCGGTGTTGACGCTGCCGGTCGGGGTCTTGTGCCGGCTCGGGGTCAGCGGGGCCGGCTTGGTGTGGTCGGGGTCCTTGCCGTCGTGGTGGCCGCCGCGGGCCTCGGTGACGGTGAACTTGACCGTGCCGACCAGCGTGGAGCCGTCGTAGGCCTTGATGCCGTAGTAGCCGAGCTTCGCTCCCTTGGCCACCGTCGCCTCGCCGTGCCAGACACCGGCCGCCGAGCGGTCCTGCACCAGGTGCACGGTGCCGCCGAGGGCGTCCGAGACCACGGTCACCGGGCCCTTGGCGTTCTTGACGGTCAGGCCGATCCGGTCGCCCGGAGCACCGTTGTCCTTGGACAGCACGAAGGACGCCTGCGGCGCGGGGGTCGGCTTGTCGGCGGTGACGGTGAAGCTGCCGGTCGTGGTGAGCGGCTTGCCCGCGCCGGTGGCCCAGACCGCCACGCCGTACCGGCCCGCGTCGGCCCTCGCGACGGTGGCGGTCCCGGTCCAGACCCCCTCCTTGCCCTTGGCCTGGACGAGCTTGAAGGCGCCGAAGGCCTTCGAGGAGACGCTGACGCCGCGTACCTTCGCGTCGGTCGTGACGGTGACCTGCACCTGGTCCCCGGCCTTTCCACTGGACGCGGAGAGGGCCAGCTCGACGCGGCCGTGCTGGGGCTGGGCGTCGTCGCCGGCACCGGTGCCCGGGCTCGCGCTCGCGCCGGCGGAGGCCGGGGTGGTGGCGTCGGCCGCGAAGGCGACCGTCGGGGCGGCGACGGCGGTCGTCGCGGCGAGCGCGATCGCGGGAACGATGAGTGCCTTGCGCATGGGGTGAACCTCCTAGCAGGACCGGGAGTTCGTCTCCCGGACACGCCAGCTAGGAAGCCCGGCACCGGGCGTTCGGTTTCACCCGTTTTCGCCCTGAATCACCCTCGGGGCGAAAGTCCCATCAGCCTTCACATGCCCATTGACCTGCACCGCTCCCTCGTCCCCGGCTCACCGCGCCGGGGCAGCCCGTCTCGGAACCAGTGACTTTGGTCCCGGACGCTGACGCGTGTCAGCAGCGCTCGACGCGGACGGCGGCGGCCCCGCAGAGGACGAGCAGCGCGCAGGCCTCCAGCAGGGCGAGCCACGGCAGCGACGCCGCCGCGTCCGTCCGTGAGGAAGTGAACGTCTGCCGGACCGCCGCGTTGACCGGGGAGACGGATGCCACCAGCAGCCCGAGCGAGAGCGCCGTCAACGTCAGCGTCCCGGCCGCCCGACCGCGCACCGGCAGCGCACCGACCGCCGTCCCTGCCAGCACGCCGACGAGGACCGCCACCAGCCCGTCCGCCACGACCGTCCCGATCGGCGCGTGCGGGCCCACCGGCGCCGACGAGGCCGCCACCTCGAACGCGGCCCCGGCGGCGCCCAGCACCAGCCCGCCGCCGAGCCCCACGGCCAGCGCCGCGGCCCGGGCCGCTCGGGCACCCGCCGCCGCGGCCACCACCGCCGCGGCGGCCTCCGGCTCGGCCGACAGCACGGCCCGGGTCAGCCAGCCGCAGACGGGCACCAGCACCGCCGCGCACCACCCGAGCGAATCCCCGTACTGCTGCCCGCCGACCCGGCCGGCCAGCAGCAGGAACGCGCAGCAGAGCAGCGGCGGCAGCCGGCGCTGCGAACGCAGCGCCAGTGCGGCGTAGTAACGCAGGACTTGACGGCTCATCAGCGAACCTCGCGGACATGGGCACCGGGTTGGGCGAGAACGGCCCGCAGCAGCGCGTCCGACGCCCCGGCCGCCACGCGCAACCGCAGGGCTCCGTCGCCGAGTTCGGCGGCCTCCGTCACCCCGCTCAGGACTTGGAGCCGGGCTGCCGGCACTCCGGTGACCGTGATCACCACCGTCTCCGCGTCATAGGACCTCGCATCCCGGTCCACGCGCACGCGGCCCTCGGCGACGCACCAGTGCGCATCCGCCCGGCCGGCCAGCCTCGCCGGATCGTGGTCGACGAAGACGACCGCCGTGCCACGGGCGAGCCGCTGCCCGACCTCCTCGTCCAGGGTCTGCCGCGCGGCCTGGTCGAGGCCGGTCCAGGCCTCGTCCAGCACGAGCAACTCCGGCTCACCGAGCAGCGCCTGAGCGACGGCCACCTTCTGGCAGCTCCCCTTGGAGAGCTCCCGCAGCGGCCGGCCGGCGAAGCCGGTCGCGCCGAGGCGCTCCAGCAGTTCCTCCACCCGCGGGTCCTCGGCACCGTGCAGCCGCCCGAGGTGGCACAGGTAGTCGCGCGCGGTGAACGGCAGCTCCGCGGGGAACCGCTCCGGCACGTAGGCGCGCCGGGCGTACCCGTCGACGATCCGTCCGCGCGTCGGCCGTGCCACACCGGCGAGGACACGCAGCAGCGTCGACTTCCCGCTGCCGTTCCCACCCACGGCCCGCACCAGCGCGCCGCGCTCCACCGTGAGCCCCACCTCGCGCAGTACCCACGGCCCACGCGGCCCGTACCGCTTGCCCACCCCGTCGAGTCGCACCCGCCCAGGCTAGGCGAGGGGCTGTTCGCTCCCCGTGAGGATCCGCACGCTCGGCGGCCCCTCGAGCAGCGTCGCGGACAGCTCTGCCCGCGAGCGCGGAGGAACGCGCTGTACAGGCCCTCGATCTCGGCGATCACCGCAGCCAGACGGAGACGGCCGTCCGGCAGTTCCGGGTGGTCCAGCGTCGTCTCCTCTCGGGGCGGCGGGCGACGGTCAGGGGGCGGAGTCGGGAACGTCCGTGGCGCGGGCGTAGGCCTGACTCGGGGTCATGGACACGCCGTTGAGCTCGACCGTGCGGAAGGTGCTGACCGGCGCGCAGGTGTTGCCCTGGTCGGCGGTCTCGGCGTGCGAGTCGGACAGCGCCGCGTGCGTGCTGACGGGTGCCGGCTTCCCGCCGCCGCCCGGGTAGGTGACGCCGCTGGTCCAGTCGCTGCCGATGACGAGGGTGACCCGGCTGACGGCGGAGCTCTCGGAGAGGTGGGCGGCGGGGATGCCGAGGGCGGAGGCCACGGTCTGGGCCTTGGCCTGGTCCCCTGCGGGGTAGCGCAGCGTCGTGGTGGCGGTCTGCGTCGGGGCGTTGGACGCGCTGGTGCCGCTGCCGAAGCCCTTGCGGGTGAGGGCGGCGGCGAGCTCGCCCGCGCGGCCCGTGACGCCGCTGCCGTTCTCCACGTGGACGGAGACGTCGGCCGCCGGGACGCCCGGCTGGGCGGGGGCGGCGGTGCTCGGAGCGGCGGACGGCTTGGTGGTGCCGGCGGCGCCCTCGCTGAGGGGCTGGTCGTTGGCGATGGCGGCGAACAGCGCCTGCGCGCTGGTGGCGGGGACGACGCGGTCGGGGTTGCTGGGATCCGGCGCGGTCTGCATCGTGGTGAAGGTGATCCGGCTGGTCGGGACCTTGGCCACGTCCGCGGCCAGGCCGAGCAGCGACCCGACACTGCCGAGGCTGCTGTCGACGGTGAGCGCCTTCGTCGCGGAGTTCGCGAGGTTGTAGAGCGCGCCGGGGTCGGTGAGCGTTCCGGCACTCTTCATCTTGCGCATCAGCGAGGACAGGAACATGTGCTGCGCGTAGGTCCGGCCCAGGTCGCTGCCGTCACCGAAGGCGTGCCGCGAACGCACGAACTCCAGGGCGGCGACGCCCTTGAGGGTGTGGTCGCCCTTGGCGAGCTTCAGGTGGGAGTAGGTGTCGTACACGTTGTTGTCGACGCAGACCTGCACACCGCCGACGGCGTCGGACATGCTGACCACGCCGGAGAAGCTGACCATCATGAAGTGGCTCAGCGGGATGCCGGTGAGCTGGTGGATGGTCTGCATCTGGCACAGCGGCCCGTAGCCCAGCGCGCTGTTGACCATCCCGTAGTAGCCCTGGGTGGTGTTCTTGGGGTCCTTGGGGTCGGTGCAGGCCGGGACGTGGACCATGGTGTCGCGCGGGATGCTCATCACCGTGGCGTTGGAGCGGTCGGCGGATATGTGGACCACCATCTCCACGTCCGCGTTGCCGTAGCCGCCGCCGATGTTGCAGTCGCCGCCGAGGTTGCAGTCCTCCTGCGTGTTCCGCGCGTCCGTGCCCAGGACCACCATGTCGATGGGGGTCCGCCCGAACGCGTCCGGCTTCTCGCTGCCCAGCTTGGAGGCGCTGTCACTGCCGAGCGAGACCGAGTTGATGTTCCCGCTGAGCTTGTTGTAGAGCCACGCGCCCGCACCGGCGGTGATCAGCACCAGTACGGCCAGGACGATGCCGGTGACCTTGGCGACGCGACGGCCGCGACCACGCGGTCGGCGCCCTCCCGGGCCTCCCGGGCCTCCCGGGCCTACCGGGCCGCGCGGCGCGTCCTCGCGCCGGGCACGGCGGGTGCCGGACATGGCGCCCTCCAGGTCCGCGGTCATCGTCACTTCCTTCACTCGGCGGCAGGTGGCACCCTTGAGACGCCGATGAGCCCCCCGCCAGTTGCATGGTTGCGCAATCTAGCAACTGAACCTGGGGAAGTGGAATGCCGGGAGCTCCGCTGTCACGCGCGGAAGAGGCGGCGGACCGCCACCAGCGCCGCGCCGTAGACCACCAGGACCGCACCGAGCAGCGGGTAGAACGCGAACGGCAGGGCCCCCAGCCCGAGCGGCTCCCCCAACGGGCTGAGCGGGAGCAGGACACCGACGGCGACCAGACCGAGGTTGGCCCAGCGCACCGGCCACGCCGCGGGTGCCCGCACGCCCCCGGCCGCGGTGCGCAGGACGTGCACGGTGAGCGCCTGGGTGACCAGGTTCTCGGTGAACCACCCGGAGTGGAACAGGAGCTGGGCCCGCGGCGCGTTCCAGCCGTGCCCGAGACGGTGCAGGACCGCGAAGACGAGCAGGTCCGCAAAGGTGTTCACCACGCCGAACACCACCACGAACCGGGCCAGGCCCCGGCCGTCGAGGACCGCGGGCCGCGTCCCGCCCGGGGTGGTCGGCCGGTCGAAGGCAAGCGAGAGCTGCGCCGCGTCGAAGCACAGGTTCTGGACCAGGACCTGGGAGGGGAGCATGGGCAGGAACGGCAGCCAGAGCCCGGCCACCAGCATGGACAGGACGTTGCCGAGGTTCGAGGCCACGGTGATCCGCACGTAGGTGCTCATGTTCGCGAGCGCGTTGCGGGCGGCCCGGACCGCCTCCCCGAGCCCGGCCGGGCCCGCCGCGGTGAGCACCAGGTCGGAGCGGCTGCGCGGTGCCTCCAGGGCCTGCGGCACGCTGAGGCTCACGTCCGCGGCGTGCAGAGCGGGCAGGTCGTTGGCACCGTCACCGAGGAAGCCCACCCGATGACCGCTCGCGCGCAGCGCCCGGACGATGCGGGCCTTGTGGGCCGGGCTCGCCAGGGCGAAGACGGTGGTCGACCCGGCCGCCCGGCGCAGCGCCTCCTCGTCCATCACGTCGACCTCCCGCCCCAGCAGCGGCACGCCCGGAGCCAACCCGGCGGCCCGGCAGGCGCGCAGGGCGCTGCCGGGCCGGTCGCCGGTCACGATCTTCACCACGACGCCGTCGGCCGCGAGGTCGGCCAGCGCCCGCAGGGCTCCCGGTTCGGCCTCCTCCTCCAGCCCGACCAGGCCGAGCAGCGTCAGCCCAGACCGCGGGAGCACCCCCGGCACGTCCCCGCCCCGCGCGGGGAGGTCCCGCACGGCCACGGCCAGCACCCGCAGCCCGGCCTCGGCCCGGGCGTCGGCCAGAGCGACGACCCGCTCACGGCGTCGGTCGTCCAGCGGCGCCTCCCCCGTCTCCCCCGTCTCGGCGCCGAGTCGCTCGTGCGAGCAGCGCGCCAGCACCTCCTCCACCGCGCCCTTGACGATCACCGTGCGGCACCCGAGCCGCCCGGGCTCGCGGACGACGGCGCCGGCCAGCCGCTGGACCGGATCGAACGGGACGACGGCAAGGCCGGTCGTGCGCGCGCCGAACTCCGGATCGTCGGCGAAGGCCTGGTCCAGCAGGGCCTCGTCCACCGCGTCGAGCAGGGGCGGGTCGCCCAGGTCCATCGCCATCAGACTCGCCAGCGCGGCCCAGTGCGCCACCTCCGGCCGCTCGTCCCCCTCCGCGTCGACGGCGGTGACGAGCCGTAGCCGGTCCCTGGTGAGCGTGCCGGTCTTGTCCGCGCACAGCACGTCCAGCGAGCCGAGGTCGTGGACCGCGCTGAGCCGCCGCACGGCGACGCCCGCACCGCGCAGCCGCCGCGCGGCGCGGGCCAGGACCGTCGTCACCACCAGGGCCAGCATCTCCGGGGTCAATCCCACGGCGACCGCGGCGGCATAGGGCAGCAGCGGCCAGCCGCCGCCGTTCACGGCGACCTCGACGCCCACGGCGGCGACGGCCGAGAACACCGTCCCGGCCAGCAGCAGCCGGGCGACCGAGCGGGCCGCGCCGTCGAAGACCGTGGCACGGCCGGAAGGAACGCGTGGCCGCGCCTGGTCCGCGAGGTGGGTCCGCACGCCCGTGGCGACCACGACACCGGTCGCGGTCCCCTGGACCACGCGGCTGCCACGCAGGCACAGACGCGGATCCTCGACCGCGGCGGTCCGCCGGTCCGTGCCCCGCCGCACACTCCCTGCCACCAGGCCGGCGGCGTGCCTGGGCACCGGCAGCGTCTCACCGGTCAGCACCGACTGGTCCAGCGCCAGGCCCTTCGACGAGAGCAGCAGCACGTCGGCCGGCAACTGGTCCCCGGCGGCGAGCCGCACCGTGTCGCCGGGCACGAAGAGGTCGAACGGCAGCTCCCTGGCCACCGGCCGGGCCCCCTCGTGCGCGCGCCGCACGACGGTCGCGGTCCCCTCCCTGGCGTCCGGCGCCACGGCGCCGGACCCGCGGTCGGCCGAGCGCTCGCCGACGAACCGCAGCACCGCCGCCGCGCAGGTCAGCACGAGCAGGACCACCGTGCTCGTCAACGCCCCGGCGATCGCGGTCACACCGGCCAGCAGCATCAACGTCACGGTGTACGGGTCGCCGAGCGCCGTCGCGGCCCACCGCGTCCAGCGGCGCGGCAGCTGCGGCGGCAGCAGGTTCTCGCCCCCGGCGAACAGCCGGCGGTCGGCCTCCGCCTCCACCAGCCCCCGGGGGCCCGCCCCGAGCCTGCGCAGCGCCCGCAACTCGCCCATCGCGGCGAACTCCGGCGCTGCCGCCGCCCCGATCTCCGCCTCGCCGCCGGCTGCCTCGGCCCCGCCCGCGTCGTCCGCCGCGACGGCACGGAGCGGGAGCTCAGCCGACCCGCGCATACGGGACCCCTCCACCCGCCGCGTGCAACTGGCTCGCCGCCAGACGCACGAAGGCCTTGGCGTACTCCTCGTCCAGGAAGTAGATCTGCCGGCGGCCCTCACGCCGGGACCTGACCAACCCACCAAGCTTGAGCTTCGCCAGATGCTGGCTCACCGCCGGAAGCGCCGCCCCCACCCGCGCGGCGAGCGCCGACACGTCGCTCTCCCCGGCGGCCAGCAGCCACACCATGCGCAGCCGTATCGGCGACGAGAGCAGCGCGAACCCGGAGGCCATCCGCTCCACCACCTCCGGCGCAAGGTCCGCCGCGTCCGGCATCAGCTCGCTCAACGTGGGCCTCCCCTTGTCTCGCCCGGGCGGGCCACCAGGGTAGACAACCGGAAGAGCCCGCGAGGCTCCGCGCCCGAAGGGGACGGCCGAACTGTGGCGCGGGGACTTCGACTTGGATGCCTCAGGGAGCCGACAGCCCACCTGGGACGACAAAGGCCCAGGTGGGGATCATGTCCCTGACCTGGGCCTTTACTGCTGGAGCGGGCGACGAGAATCGAACTCGCGCTCTAAGCTTGGGAAGCTCATGTTCTACCATTAAACTACGCCCGCCTGATCACCCGTCAGAGACGGCCGATCCATCCTCACTCTACCCCATCACCCGCCCCACGTGCAGCGGTGGTGTCCCTGAGCGCCGTGGGCGTACTGTGACGCCCGGATGGCCGGTAGCCGGGTCGGCGAGCCTGTGGGCGGTATGTCCGGAAGATCCCCTAATGTGGCTGCGCTGGCCTACGGCGTTGGGGAGAGGATGCAATGGAGCGCACTGTCGTCCGTTGTGCCGAAGGGCACCTGTTCAGCACCGCGAGTTTCCCGCTTCAGAATCTGCGGCCCGCACGGATCGGCCCCGGCCGGTTGATGCGGTGTCCCCAGTGCGCACGGCTGCGGAGTGCCGTGCCTGCGGATCTGGCGGTGCTGTCGACGGAGCAGATCACGCAGGCGCTGCGCCGGGAGGCTGTGGCCCCCCTCGCGTAACGCGGAGTGTGCGGAACCGGATGAGGACGAGGACCCCCGTGCCGGATTGGGCGGGGGTCCTGCCATGCACGTAGTCTCGACCCGTGCTGCTCTCAGACAAGGACATCCGGAACGAGATCGAATCCGGTCGCGTGGGCATCGACCCCTTCGACCCGGAGATGATCCAGCCGTCAAGCATCGACGTGCGCCTCGACCGGTTCTTCCGGGTCTTCGAGAACCACAAGTACCCCCACATCGACCCCGCGGTCGAGCAGCCCGACCTGACCCGGCTCGTCGAGCCGGACGGGGACGACCCGTTCATCCTGCATCCGGGTGAGTTCGCGCTGGCCTCCACCTACGAGGTGGTGACCCTGCCGACCGACATCGCCTCCCGCCTGGAGGGCAAGTCCAGCCTGGGCCGGCTCGGCCTGCTGACGCACTCCACCGCCGGCTTCATCGACCCTGGCTTCAGCGGCCACGTGACGCTGGAGCTCTCGAACGTGGCGACCCTGCCGATCAAGCTCTACCCGGGCATGAAGATCGGGCAACTGTGCATGTTCCGGCTGACCTCGCCGGCCGAGTTCCCCTACGGGTCCGAGCGCTACGGTTCGCGCTACCTCGGCCAGCGTGGTCCGACGCCGTCCCGGTCGTACATGAACTTCCACCGGACCAAGATCTGAGCACGGCCGGATCCGTCAGATCAGGAGCAGGGTCTTGCCCAGCGCGGTTCGGCCCTCGATCGCGGCGTGCGCGTCCGCGGCGCGCTCCAGCGGGAAGGTCTGTCCGATGACCGGCCGGACCCGGCCGGCGACCGCCTCCGCCATGACCTGCTCGGCCCACCGGTGCATCCTCGGCCGGAACCCGTAGAGCTGCTCGATCCCGATCACCTCGACCCCGCGCTTCTGCGCTTCCGCGGGCTCGATCACCGTCAGTTCACCGCTGGCGGCTCCGTGTACGGAGAACCGGCCGTGGCGGGCCGTCAGTTCGAACGCGGTCCGGCCGATCTCCCCGCCCACGCCGTCGAACACGACGTCGGCACCGGCGCCGCCGGTCGCCCGCAGGACCTGTTCGGTCCAGTCCGGTGCGGAGTAGTCGACCGCGGCCTCGGCCCCCAGACCACGGATCACGTCGAGTTTCCGCGCCCCGCGGGCCATCCCGACGACCCTGGCCCCGGCCGCCCGCGCCAACTGAACCAGCAGGCTGCCGACACCGCCGGCCGCCGCCTCGACCAGCACCCACTCCCCGGCAGCGATCCGGGCCCCCTCGACCAGGCCGGTCGCGGTGCTGCCGTCCGAGTGCAGGGCCGCGGCCTCGCGCAGGCCCAGCCCCTCGGGTACCCGGATCAGGCTCTCCGCATCCGCCGCCACCCACTCGGCGAAGGCACCCGTCGCCCCGGCGTCCGCCAGCACGAGCCGACCGATCCAGCTCGGCTCCACCCCCTCCCCGATCGCACTCACCCGGCCGGCCACCCTGCCGCCCGGCACGTACGGCAGGTCGGGTTTGGCATGCCACGGGTCGACGCCACGGCGGATCCGGGTCTCGACGAACGTGATGCCCACCACGGACACCTGGACCATCACCTGTCCCGGTCCGACGACCGGCTCCGGCGCCTCGCCCGGCACCAGTACCTCCGGGCCCCCGAAACGCACCGCCTGCACCGTCCGCATGCTGATCACTCCCCCTGTCCGGATGACGACCTCTTCGACACCACGGATTCTTCAACCTCAACCGAAGTTGAGGTCAACCGCCGGACCATGGGACGCTTCCGGGCATGATCATCCGGACCGCGGAACTCACCGTCGGGGAACTCGCGGCCCGCAGCGGCGTCGCGGTGTCCGCCCTGCACTTCTACGAGACCAAGGGCCTGATCTCCAGCCGCCGGACGGCCGGAAACCAGCGCCGGTACCGGCGGGACGCGCTGCGCAGGGTGGCGTTCGTCAAGGCTTCGCAGAACCTGGGCATCCCGCTGGCCGAGATCGCCGCGGCGCTCGCCTCGCTGCCGCAGGAACGCACCCCCACCAAGGCGGACTGGACGCGCCTGTCGGCGACGTGGCGCGAACGGCTGAGCAGCCGGATCGAGCAACTCGAGCGGTTGCGCGACAACCTCGACGGCTGCATCGGCTGTGGCTGCCTGTCCTTGCGGACCTGCCGCCTGTCGAACCCCGGCGACGAACTCGGCCGCAACGGCCCCGGCCCCCGCCGTCTGCTGGAAAGCCCCGCGGCCAGGCCCTAGGCGCGCTTCGGGCTGGTGGTGACCGTCAGCTCGCTGCCGTCCTCGGAGAGGCGCAGCTCGGCGGTGAGGGCGGCGAGCTCGCCGAGGTGGTGCAGGTGGGTGCCGCCGCAGAAGATCGAGGCGTGGCCCTCGGGCAGCTCGGCGTGCCACTCGCGGCGCGCGGTGAGCTCCGGCCCCGGGGCCTCGACGCGTACCGCGGAGTCCGCGGCGACCCAGGCCGCGAGGCGGGAGTTGACCGCGTCCGTGATCGCCGGGAGGTCGGCGGCCAGCTCGTCGGCGGTGAAGCCCTTCTTCCGCAGCGACTTGCCGATCCGGTAGACGTCGTAGCTCGCGGCCGTGTCCATCCGCGAGGTGTCCATCGCGAGGGAGTCGAAGTCCGGGTTGCCGTGCGAGTCGCTGCGGCCCGGGTCCTTGCGCCAGCGCGGCGCCAGCGCCGCGTTCAGGGCGAGCGCCAGCAGGTGGCACCCGGTGTGGGAGGCGCTGAGCGCCGCGCGGCGGTCGGCGTCGACGAGCAGCTCGACCTCCTCCCCGACCGCGACCGGCTCGGCGACGACGTGGACGACCAGCCAGGCCCACTCGGCGTCGCCGCGGCGCACCGGGATGTCCGCGCCGAGCGCGAACTCGCCCTCCGGGCCGACCCCGCCGGTGACGCAGTCGAGCACCGCCTGACCGCCCAGCGTGCCGGTGTCGGCCGGCTGGTCCGGCCAGGTGTGGTCGAGCGGGTGGAACGGCGTCCGCGCGACGACCACGCCGTGGCGGCCGTCGGGCAGCGGCAGGGAGGCCACGACCGTGGACCGGTCCGCGACGCCTCCGGCGGGGAAGGTCACCTGGGTGGAGGCGTCGGGAAGGGACGGCGCGGTCATGAGCGGGCTCCGTTGCACGGTCGACGGGGGTACTGGGGTCCTTCGTGAGGACTGACCCCATTCAACCGCACGCCCCCTGAAGAGGCTCAACCAAGCGTGGGGAGCTTGATCACCACGAGCAGCATGACCAGCTGGAGCGAGGCCGCCGTCAGCGCCTTGCCCCAGGGCAGGTCGTGCAGCTGCCGCAGCATCGACGCCAGCAGCCACCCGCACAGGCCCCAGGTCGCCCAGCCGAGCAGCTGCACCACGCCGTTGCCGCTCGGCAGGAACAGGGCCAGCAGCAGGCGCGGCACGTCCGTCAGCCAGGAGATCAGCATGGCCAGCCCCACCGTCGGCGCGAAGGCGCCGTCCCCGCCGAGGCGGCGGGCCAGGGCGTGGGTGACCGAGCCGAACATCAGCCCGGCCACGACGAACCCGGCGGCGCTGCTGAGCAGGATGGCGACCGCGACGGCGAACGTCGAGTTCAGCACCTGGCCGCTGGTGTCGCCGAAGGCGAGGGAGGCCACCAGGCCGTAGCCGGCGGAGACCAGCAGCGCCGGGCCCCAGACCTGGTGGGCGCGCATCTGCGCGAAGGTCCGGGTGGGGTGCCGCACGATGCCGCGCAGCAGCTCCCGCCACGGCAGCCGCTCCGACCCGACCTGCGGGTGCGGCTGCCCCGCGCGGTAGACCGCGACGTGCTCCTCCGCGTCCGGGTCGGCCGGGAGGGCCATCTCGGGCACAGTGAAGGAGCGGGTGTGACCCGGCTCGTCGGCCGGATCGACCGCGACCGCCTGACCCGCGGGGGCCACCGGCCCCCGCTCCCCGCCGATCTTGATTCCTCGTAGACGCACAACCCGACGGTACCCGTCCGCCGCACCGTCGAACGATCATGTGATCACCCGGAACACAGCTGTGACAGGAACGGCTCAGTTCTCCAGCCAGCTGTGGACGGGCGTTGTCGCCGCCGCGGCCGCGGGGGTCAGCGCGGCATCCCACAGCTGAACTCCGGCGATCATCCCGACCCAGTGGTCGGCCCAGCGGTTCTGGTCGGTCAGCCGGCCGAGCTGCAGCGGACCGGGCTCGGGGACGATGCCGCTCACCGTCGTCGTGCCCTGGAGCTTCCCGTCGACCCAGAGTGCGATCGTGTGCGCCCTCGCGTCGTAGCTGCCGGTCAGGTGGACCCACTGGCCGACCGTCGAGTCCGCCGTGGAGTAGACGGCCTTCACGGTGCCGTCCTGGTTCCCCTCGGCTGTCTGCACCTTGAAGGTCCACTTGTTGTGGTGGGGCCAGAAGTCACGGCCGAGATCGAAGCCGAAGTAGCCGCCGTCCCCCTGGCTGACCGCGCTGCGCCCGTCCACCGCGGCCTTGTTGAGGACCCAGGCGGAGACGGTGAAGCTGTGGCCGGTGTCCACGACCTGACCGGCCGTCGCGGCGTAGGAGTCCGGATCGCCCACGCCCCACAGGACGTGCGCCGTGGCCCCGGGATGCCCGAGGGCGCCGGGCGTCGCACCGACGGAGCGCACGCTCGCCGCCAGACCGAGGTCGAACGGCGCCGCACCGGCACCGTCAGCGAGCTGACGGGGCCCCACGGCCGGCCCGGAAGCGGGCGTCGGGGCCGCAGCGGAGGACGACCGGACGGCGACGGGACCCGGCGCGGCCACCTCGCTCGTGGTCCCCAGACGGCCCAGGCCCCAGCCGGCGAGCCCGCCGACCACGAACGCCCCGGCGACGGCCGCCGCCGTGACCCGGCGCAGTCGGCGGTCCCGCCCCTCCTGCGCGTTACGGTCAGCCAGCGCGTTCCAGTCCGGTTCGGCCGCGCGCTGCCCGTAGGGAGGTGGGGGACTGTAGCTCACGTGCTCACTCCGCGAATCCCGGCGCCAGGTAGATCGTGTACTTGGCCGAGGTGCGGCCCTCGGTGCTGACCACCGTGGTGAGCACCCGGTAGCCGGCCTTCTTCAACGCGGGCTGGACGGCCGCGTCGATGGCCGCCGTCTGCGCGAAGTCCAGGACGACGACCTGGTACTGGTGCGCGGCCACGGCGGCCTTGATCGCGTCGGCGCCCGTCAGCACCTGGTGGGTGACCGGGTCCTGGTAGGTCTTGCCGACCAGGTCGCTCCACTGCTGCCAGTTGGAGTCGTCCTTGAAGTAGTAGGCCACCACGTCGTAGTCCTCGACGAGGTACTGGTCGGTGCCCTTCTGGATGTACGGCTTGAGCGTGCCGATCAGCGGGCTGGAGTTGGGCCAGGCCGAGAACATGTCGTTCGCCTGCGAGGCGCCCACACAGCCGAGGACGCCCACGAGCGCGGCGCTGGTCGCCACCGCGAGCGACGCGTGCACCCGGCGGGCCAGCACCACGAAGACCCGCGCCAGCAGCACACCGACGGCGATGCAGGCGAACCAGGCGCCGAAGTCGACGTGCTTCTGCAACGACAGCCAGGTGTGGATGCGGATCTGGTTGACCGGCGCGGCCGCGCCCGCCCCCAGCAGCACCAGCACGAGCCAGAACTCGGCTCGCACGCCGCCGCGCCGCCGCGAGGCGAACCAGCTGACCACGAGCGCGATCAGGGTGAGCACCAGCAGCGCGCCGACCCAGCTCGCCGCCGCGCGCGCGACGTACCCGGGGGCGTCGGTCCCGATCTTGCGTTGCAGGGTGGTGCTGTCGAAGCCGTGCCAGTAGACCCCGCCCGCCGCCACAGCGGGGACGACCAGCGCGACGGCCCAGACCGCGAACAGCACCAGGCCGCGGCGCCAACGCGCCCACGCCCACGGCGAACCGGTGCGTCCGGCGAAGACGGCGACGCCCAGCACCGCGGGCGTCCACAGCAGCGACGCGTACTTGGTGGCGTCCGCCAGTGCCATGGCCAGCGCCGCCGGGAGGACGCAGAGATACGTCCCGCCGGTCGCCAGCCGGACGGCGAAGTAGCCGGCCCAGGCCAGGCAGGCCAGCGCCATGGCGTCGTAGGTGGAGTAGATGCCGAGGAACTGCGTCGGCCCCAGACCCGCGAAGAGGGCCGCCGCGAAGAACGCGGCCGTCGAGCCGCGCAGCCGTCGCGTCGCCAGGTGGACCGCGAGGGTGGCGCTCAGCATGAAGAACAGGCTGAGCAGCCGGGTGCCCGTGAGACCGCCCGCCATGTCGGCCAGCGCGACGACCACCGGGTAGATGACCGGGGCGCCGGAGAAGAAGCTCTCGTAGGGCGCGACCGGCCTGCCGTGCAGGATGTGCGCCAACTCCTGGTAGCCGGAGTAGATGTAGGTGCCCTCGTCGACGAAGGCGGTGTTGGTGCCGACCAGCCGGTAGGAGAGCACGCCCTGGACGAGCAGCACGCCGAGCAGCGGCAGCCAGTCCTGGCGCAACCGGGCGCGCGGCGGCCGGGGCTCGCCCGCACGGGCAGGCCGGGCCGCCTCCCGCGCAGCGGCCTCGCGGTCCCGCTCGGACGGCTTCGGGTCGAAGGTCACCACGGGAACACCGTCGGCGCCCGGGCGGATCCACTGTCCGCCCGACCTCGTGCCAGTGGTCACCCGAGCAGCCAGGCGTAGTCCGGGCGGGGCTCGGCGGACGGTCCGGCGGCGACCTTGACGACGTCGGCCGCGGACAGCGCGTGGTTCCAGACCTGGATGCCGGCGACGGCTCCGTGCCACGGGGAGACCCACTGGCTGTTGGAGCGGACCCGGCCGACCTGGAGGCCGCCCTGGGTCTGCCGGATGCCGGTGACCTTGGCGGTGCCCTGGAGCGCGCCGTTGACGTAGAGGGCGATCTCCTTCTTGCCGCTGTCGTAGACCGCGGTGAGGAGCGTCCACTGGTTGGTGGCCGCGCTGCCCTTGGACTGGACCGCCACCGAACCGCCGCCCGGCACCTGGACCTTGAAGACCCAGCGGTTGTCGGCGCCGGCCGTGGTGCGGCCGAGGGTGAAGGAGTAGAAGTCGGCCGCCCCCTGGCTCAGCACCGTGCGGACGCCCGTGGGCTGGTCCGAGCGGGCCTGGGCGGAGATGGTGAAGCCGGCACCGGTGGCGACGACCGGACCGGTGGTCGAGGCGAACGAGTCCTGGCCGCTGGGCAGCAGCAGCGCGTCGACGGAGCGGCCGGGGGCCTTGCCCTGCTTCGCGTCCTTGCCGACGCCGAGCGCCAGGGTGCCGCGGCTCGGGGATATCGAGCCGTAGGTGCCCGGGTCCGGGGCCGGGGCGGGCCGGGCGCTGCTCGGGCCGCCGGAGGGCTGGGCGCTCCCGGAGTGCGAGACGGTCGGCGTGGGGCCGCCTCCGGCCCGGGTCGAGTCGTGGTGGCCGGTGACGAGCAGCGCGCCGACGGTGCCGGCCACGGCGAGGACGGCGACGATCCCGCCGCCGATCGCCAGCTTCCGCTTGCGTCGCTGTCCGTTCTCGTGCTGGTCCGCGAGCATGGTCCAGTCCGGCTCGACGCCGCGGATCGTCCCGGTCGGACCGGTCGGGCCCATCGCGCTCCAGGGCTGCTGCGGCTGTTGCTGCTGCTGCTGCCAGGCGGCGGACTGCTGAGGCACGGTCGGCTGCTGCGCGAAGGACGGCTGCCCGGAGGGCTGCTGCGCGGAGGGCTGCTGCGCGGAGGGCTGCTGCGCGGAAGCCGGCGGCGGGTAGCCGTAGCCGGACCCGGGCGGGCCGAAGCCCGCGGGCGCCTGCGGCGGCTGCTGCGGTTGCGGGGAGACCTGACCGACCCGCTGTGTCGGTGCGTCGTGCGCGGACGGCTGCGCGCCGGGCTGGGGCTCCTGCCCGCCTGCGGAGCTCACTGGTCGATCGGTCATGGGCGGAATGCTAAGGCATGACCCTTTGCCTGCCCATGCCGTCCCAGGACCCGCGATACGCGGGCGGTTTACGCCCGATTCATTCCGAATCGTTGTGCGGCAGCGTCCACTGCTCCTGGTCGGCTCCGTTGCAGGGCCGGAGCACCACCTGGCCTGACACACCGTCCGCCGCGAGGCAGGAGTGCGTGACGGAACTCACCAGGGACCGACCGCCGCCCGCGGCCCAGCGCTGCTGCGGAACTCCCGAGCAGGGGCGCAGCTCCGGCGCGCGGCCCTGGGCGACGGCCTGGAGACAGGAGGAGCCGACCCGCAGCGTGCCGTCGTTGGCCAGCGTCCAGGGCCGGCCGGTGGCGGCGGGCTGCCCGCAGGAGGACAGCCGCACGGCCGAACCGGTGGCGGGCGCCAGGCAGTCGGCCGCGTCGGCGGTCGCGATCGGGCCGCTCGGCAGGCCGACCTGGCCGTGGAAGGCGAACGACCGGGTGGACAGGCCCACCCCGCCGCTCCATATCTCGAAGCCCGCGGAGACCTTGCACAGATAGGAGGAGAGCGGCACGTAGCCGCGCTGCACCGCGTCCTGGGTGAACAGGCGCAGGTTCAGCCCCCGCACGCTGTCGGTGGGCTGGATGCGGACGTAGCTGATCACCGTGTGCGCGGAGCTCTTCGGCGCGAGGTAGACGCGGTAGTCGTCGCCCGCGAGGGTGATCGTGCCCGGCACCGGGTCCCCCGCAGGGCGGACGTCGTCGGTGGAGCGCAGCCAGACCATCAGCTCGGCGCTCTCGGACGGAACACAGGAACCCGCGTTCGGGCCGTACCAGAGGTCGTACGCCAGGTCGTAGTTGCCAGTGGCGTTCGCGGCGGCGCTCCAGTCCGAGGTGGCGTCACCGAGCGCGGTCACCGGGACGGGCAGGCCCAGGGCACCGGGAGCGGTGGCCACGTTGGCGTAGGCGCCAGGGGTGCCGGCCGTCTTCGGCACCATGTTGTCGACCTTGGACACCGTGAAGCCGGTGGTACCGGGGGTGTCGAGGCAGACGGTGCCCGAGGCGTTCCACTGGTCGGGCTCGATGACGTACGACCCGCCCTGGACCGAGGTCTTGGGGAAGGGAACCTGCGGCGAGGTGCACGAGACCGGCGCGACGGCCGCGGCGGAGGTGCTCGGGCTCACCGAGGCCCCGGGCCCCCAGGTGCTCGGGCCCTGCGAGGAGGCTCCGGTCGCGCCACTCGCACAGGCCGCCAGCGTCGCGAGGACGCACACCGCCGAGACAAGGCCCACCAGGCCCTCTCCGACGCGTCGTCTGCCGCCGGCCCCTGCGCGCATGATCACGCACGTCCCTCCACCGGACAGCCAGGCCCGGATCATCACGATCGGATTGCAATGCGCTGAAGAATTGTCCGTAAGTCGCACAGATTCGTCACTTGTCGTCCGGACCGCTCAGGAGCGCTGCTTAGGATGGCCAACCCTAGTGGTTGATGCTGTGTCCGCCGCTTCCGGAGTCGTCCGGGGTCCCCTCGCCCTCTCCTGAGAGAAGTCCATGTCTGTCACCGGTCAGCTCTCGTCAGCACCGAAGCAGCGGACCCCGTCCGGCGACCGACGACGCCGGGCACGACGCGGCGGCCCCACCAAGCCGCACGGGCTGCTGCCGCAACCGCCCACGGACAGCGAGAAGTACAGCTACACGCGACGGCGGCTGTGGATCCTCACGCTCTGCTCGCTGGTCAGCTTCGGCTGCCTGTCCGTCAGCCAGTTCGCCCTGGTGCGGATGTCCCCCTGGCTCTGGCTCTACGCGCCGTTCCTGGTCTTCACCACGGGCTACTACCTGCTCTCGCTGAAGGTCAACGGCTTCAGCCGGGACTTCGACCTGGCCGCGCACAAGAAGCTGGTGCGCGACTGGCGCCCGGACGAGTACCCCAGCGTCGACGTCTTCCTGCCCGTCTGCGGTGAGCCCATCGAGGTGCTGCACAACACCTGGACCCACGTGGCCCGGCTGCGCGACCGCTATCCGGGCGTGGTGACCCCGTACGTCCTGGACGACTCCGCCAGCTCCGAACTTGCGGCCATGGCAGTGGACTTCGGCTTCGTCTACGGCACCCGCTACGACCGGGGCTGGTTCAAGAAGGCCGGCAACCTGCACTTCGGCTTCGAGAACTCCGACGGGCAGTACATCCTCATCCTCGACGCCGACTTCGCGCCGCGCGCGGACCTGCTGGAGGAGCTGGTCCCCTACCTGGAGCAGGACCCGCGGCTCGGCATCGTCCAGTCGCCCCAGTTCTTCCGGATCACCGACCAGCAGAACTGGATCGAGCGCGGTGCCGGAGCGGTGCAGGAGCTGTTCTACCGCTCCGTCCAGGTCTCCCGGCAGAACCACGACGGCGCGATCTGCGTGGGCAGTTGCGCCATGTACCGGCGCGCCGCCCTGGAGGAGAACGGAGGCACGACGCTGATCGAGCACTCCGAGGACGTGCACACCGGCTTCGACCTGCGCCGCCTGGGCTGGGACCTGCGCTACGTGCCGATCGCGCTGTCCACCGGCGTCTGCCCGGACACCGCGGGCGCGTTCTTCAACCAGCAGTACCGCTGGTGCTCCGGCTCGATGAGCCTGCTCAGCAGCGGCAAGTTCTGGCGCACCAGGATGCGCTTCTCGACGCGGCTCTGCTATCTCTCCGGGTTCTGCTACTACATCCACACGGCGCTGTTCACCTTCGTCGCGCCGATGATCCCGATCATGCTGCTGCTCGCGGTACCACAGGCGCTGCGGATCCAGAACATGGCGCTGGTGCTGCCGAGCCTGGTCTACGCGACGATGATCTTCCCCTGGTGGCACCGCAACCCGTACCGGCTGGAAGCCTGGTCGACCCGGATGATGTACGGCTGGGCGCACCTGTACGCCATCTGGGACATCCTGCGGCGCAACCGGATGGGCTGGCAGCCGACCGGCTCCAGCGGCGCCAAGAAGAACAAGACCCGCCGCTTCTGGGCCGGCGTCATCGGCTGGGGCGCGACCTCGGCCGTGGTCTGGGTGACCGCCGCGCTCTACCGGATGCTGACCATGAACCCCGTCGACTTCGTGCTGGTGCTCTCCTCCGGCCTCTTCTACGCCGCGGTGGTCGGGCGCGTGCTCGTCCAGCCCCGGGCGCACTGACCGAGGGAGACGCCATGAAGTCCATCCACGCCATGCCGCGCGCCGCCCGCCTGGGCGCCCTGCTGTCCGTGCTCGCGCTGCTGCTGACCGGCTGCGCCCTGAACACCGAGCCCGACCTGACCGGTGCCGGCGGGCAGGACGAGGGCGTCGTCTCCGCACCCTCGGCCGGCGGCCCCTACGACGTCTCCGCGCTGCTCGACCCCTCGCACAAGTACGTCGGAGCGGCCCTGCCCGGCATCCCGCAGTCGCTCGACGCGCTCGGGCCGTACCAGCAGGAGATCGGCAAGAAGCCCAACGTCCTGGAGTACTACGCCTCGTTCGGCGACGGCTTCGACACCAGCGGCGCCCGCCGGATCTTCGCCGCCGGGGCCATCCCCTACATGGCGTGGGAGCCGTACAAGCCGAGTCTGGCGGCCATCGCCTCCGGCTCCAGTGACGCCTACATCACCTCGGTGGCCAAGGCGGTCGCCTCGGTCGACCTGCCGGTGGCGATCAGCTTCGGCCACGAGTTCAACGGCAACTGGTACCCCTGGGGCCGTCAGGCCGCCACCCCCGCGCAGTTCGTCGCCGCCTGGCGGCACATCCACGACCTGTTCAAGGCGGCGGGCGCGACCAACGTCATCTGGGTGTGGAGCCCGAACATCATCAACCCGGCCCGCAGCACCCGGCTTGCGCCCTATTACCCCGGCGACGCCTACGTCGACTGGGTCGGGGTCATCGGCTACTACGCCCTGTACGGCGAGCACACCTGGAACACGCTCTTCGAGCCCACCATGCGCGAGGTGCGCGGCTTCACCAAGAAGCCGTTCTTCATCAGCGAGACCGCCTCCCAGAACTCCAAGCGCCGGCTCGCGGACGTCGACGACCTGCTCAGCGGCATCCAGTCCCACCCGGACGTGCTCGGCTTCGTCTGGTTCGACATCGTCAAGCGCGCCGACTGGCGCATCGAGACGACACCCGAGCCACTGGCCGACTACAAGCTCCGCCTGTCCAACCCCCTCTTCGGCTTCGACATCCGGAATCCCTGATGGACACCTTCACCGCACCTCCCTTCACCGCGGCGGACCACCGGGTGCCCTACGAGATCCCGGAGGTCCCCGACAGCGCCTGGTCGGCGGCGCCCAGCCGTCGCCGCGACCGGGTCAGCCGGCTGCTGCTCCTCTGCGTCCTGGTGATCCAGGCCGCGCTGTCGCTGCGGCTGCGCAACACCGCGGACACCCCCGAGGCGAACGCGCTGGTCGTCGGCCGGGCCGAGGTCGCGCACCTGCTGCACTCCACGCCGATCAGCACCGACCTGGTGCACCGCTTTCCCGGCGCGCCCTGGTTCTACCCGACGCTGGCGGGCTTCGGGGAGTCCTGGGACCGGGTCGCCGGCGCCCGCCTGATCGGCCTGCTCTGCGCGCTGGCCACCACCGCCGTGCTGTACGCGCTGAGCCGGCGCCTGTTCAACGAGCGCGTCGCGCTGATCGCCGCGGCCGCCTACGCCGTCCTTCAGTCCACCGTGGTGCTCGGCTTCTACGCCTCGCCCGACGCCCTGGCCGTGCTGCTGGTCACCGTCGCCGCCTGGGTGGTGGTGCGCACCGGCCGCCGCAACCCGCTGTGGGTGCTGGCCGCGAGCGTGCCCGCGGGTCTCGCGGTGGCGGCGGAGTACGCCGCGCTGGTCGTCCTGCCGAGCCTGGCCCTGCTGGCCGTGCTGACCGCGGCCAAGCACCGCGGCTGGGGCGCGTCGCTGCTGCGCGGCCTGCTCCTGCTGGCTCCGGCGCTGGGCCTGCTGCTGCCCTTCGGCGGCACCCGGCAGGCGCTCACCGGCCTGGACGGGGCACTGACGCGCGGTCACGGCGGCGCCGGGGCGCTCGACACGCTCTGGCTCGCCGGACGGCTGGGCGGGCTGTTCGTGTTGATCGCGGTCGCCGGTGGCGTCGCCTACATCCTGCGCGAGCGGATGAACGAGGCTCCCGAGGCCGAGTACCGGCACGACTCGCGTCTGCTGCGGGTGCTGCTGGTCGTGCTGCTGTGCGGGACCGCCGGGCTCGTGCCCGTCTACCAGGCCGCCGTCGGCGACCAGACGGCGCTCGCCCGGCACCTCGCCCTCGGCCTGGTCTTCGCCGCGCCGCTGGTCGGCGTCGGCATCTCCCGGGTGACCGGCGCCCACTTCCGCAACCCGCAGCTCGGCATCCTGCTGTGGGTGCTCACGCTGGCGCTGGGCGTCCACCAGTCGGCGCAGCAGTTCCAGGGCTGGCCCGACGGCTCGGCGCTGCTGAGCACCCTCGACTCGCGGGTCGACGCCAAGGGCCAGTACCTGACCCAGGTGGACGGCCTCGGGGCCTACTACCTGGACGCGAGGACCACCCCGGGCCAGTGGGTCTCCGCCGCGGTCGGCCTGCCGACCGGCCAGGACGCCACGCTGGCGGCGGTGCGCTCCGGCTCGTTCCAGGTCGTCGTCCTGGACAGCGCCGTCACCGGCCCCACCTCCTCCGGCCTGGCGGCCGCGGTGACCGGCTCGCACCGGTACACGCTGCTCAAGGAGATCCACTACCTGGGCGCGGGCGGCCACGTGTACAGCTACCGGGTCTACGTGCTGACGCCGCCGGCGTCCAAGAAGCCCGTCCACGCCCACCGTCCCACCCGGACGGCCAAGCCGGGCGCGACGAAGACCGGCACCGCGAAGACCGGGACCACGGTCAAGAAGACGACGAAGGCGCCCGCTACCCACTGAGGGGTGCCCCGGGCGCCGACGCGGCGATCAGAGGGTCAGGATCAGGGTCAGGCGACGAGCCAGGAGTGCGTGGCCCTCAGGTGCTGCGGGCCGCCGTACTTGGCGATCTGCAGGATCTGGGCGGAGGTCAGCGCCTGGTTCCAGACCTGGACGTGGCCGATGAGGCCCTCCCACGCCTTGTCCCAGCCGCCGCCCTCGCGGGCCGCGCCGAGGACCAGTCCGCCCGGGTTGGTGGTGACGTTGGGCGCGTAGTGCGAGGCGGCGAGGACGCCGTCGACGTACAGATAGGCCCGGTGCTGGGCCGGGTTCCAGACGCCCGTCAGCAGCGCCCAGGTGTTGGCGGCGTGGAAGCGGGCCGCCGGGGCGTAGGCGGTGTACTGGCCGCCCACCTGGCCGTTGACGTCGAAGCTCCACAGCGCCGGACCGCCCGGGTGGGCGTCGTCGTAGGTGCGGCCGAGCTCGAACGAGGAGTTCTCGCCGGTGCCCTGGCTGACCGCGACGCCCGGGTCGCGGCCGTTGCCGGTCCAGACCCAGGTGGAGACGGTGAAGGCGTGCTTGACGTCGACCGCCGCGGTGCCGGACTGCGCGACGGCGACGGCGGACCGGCTGCTGTTCAGCACCCAGCCGCCCTTGATGTGCTTGACGGCGCCCTTGGGCCCGTGGACGGTCAGCGGCAGGTGGCCGGTGGCGTCGGCGAGCTCGTTCGGGTGGCCCGGGACGGTGGGGCCGGTCTGCGACGCCGCGGACGCCGTCGGCGCGACGGCGGCCATGCCGCCTGCCAGCGCGGCCACGGCCGCCACCGGCACCAGCGCGCGCTTCAGCACGCCGGCGATGCCCCGCTTCCCCCGCGTCCGGCCACCGTGCTCGTTGTCGTACGTGTGATCGGTCATGGCCGATGATCATAACCACACGCTGACGGCCCGCCAGAACCAGGTTCTGGCGGGCCGTCAGTGGTTCGCGCGGCAGCCGCTCAGGACGAGACCGGCTCCGGCTCCTCGGCCGTGGCCTCCGGCGCGGCCGGGTCGGCCTTGACCGACTCCAGCAGCAGCTGGGCCACGTCCACGACGCGCAGCGACTCCTTGGCGGCGCCGTCGTTCTTCTTGCCGTTGACCGAGTCGGAGAGCATCACCAGGCAGAACGGGCAGGCGGTGGAGACGATGTCGGGGTTGAGCGACAGCGCCTCGTCCACGCGCTCGGTGTTGATGCGCTTGCCGATCCGCTCCTCCATCCACATCCGCGCGCCGCCGGCGCCGCAGCAGAAGCCGCGCTCCTTGTGGCGGTGCATCTCCTGCTGGCGCAGACCCGGGACCTTGTCCATGATCTCGCGCGGCGGGCTGTAGACCTTGTTGTGGCGGCCCAGGTAGCAGGGGTCGTGGTAGGTGATCAGACCCTCGACCGGGTTCACCGGCAGCAGCTTGCCCTCGTCGATCAGGTGCTGCAGCAGCTGGGTGTGGTGGATGACCTCGAAGTGGCCGCCCAGCTGCGGGTACTCGTTGGCGAGGGTGTTGAAGCAGTGCGGGCAGGTGGCGACGATCCGCTTGACCGGGGCGTCTTCCAGGGCCGCGTTCAGGGTCTCGACGTTCTGCGCGCCGAGCATCTGGAAGAGGAACTCGTTGCCCAGGCGGCGCGGGGAGTCACCGGTGCAGGTCTCCTCCTTGCCGAGGATCGCGAACTTCACGCCCGCGGTGTGCAGCAGCTCGGCGAAGGCCTTGGTGGTCTTCTTGGCCCGGTCCTCCAGGGCGCCGGCGCAGCCGACCCAGTACAGGTACTCGACCTCGGCGGGCTCGATGTCCTCACCGATGACCGGCACCTCGATGCCGGTCTCCTTCTTGAGCTCCTTGACCCAGTCCAGGCGCGCCTTGGTGGCCAGGCCCCAGGGGTTGCCCTTGTTCTCCAGGTTCTTCAGCATCGTCCCGGCCTCGGTCGGGAAGCTGCTCTCGATCATCACCTGGTAGCGGCGCATGTCGACGATGTGGTCGATGTGCTCGATGTCCACCGGGCACTGCTCGACGCAGGCGCCGCAGGTGGTGCAGGACCACAGCACGTCCGGGTCGATGACGCCGTTCTCCTCGGCGGTGCCGATCAGCGGGCGCTCGGCCTCGGCCGCGGCGGCGGCCGGGACGTTCGACTTGTCCTCACCGGCGAGCAGGTACGGAGCCTTGTTGTAGGCGTGGTCCCGCAGGCTCATGATCAGCAGCTTGGGCGAGAGCGGCTTGCCGGTGTTCCAGGCCGGGCACTGCGACTGGCAGCGGCCGCACTCGGTGCAGGTGGAGAAGTCGAGGATGCCCTTCCAGGAGAACTCCTCGACCTGGGAGACACCGAAGACGGCGTCGTCGGCCGGGTCCTCGAAGTCGATCGGCTGGCCGCCGGAGTGCATCGGCAGCAGCGCGCCGAGCGCGACCTCGCCCTTGGCGTTGCGCTTGAACCAGATGTTCGGGAAGCCGAGGAAGCGGTGCCAGGCCACACCCATGTTGGTCTTCAGCGAGACGACGATCATCCAGATGAACGAGGTCGCGATCTTGATCATCGCGACCAGGTAGACCAGGTTCTCGACCGTGCCCGTGGACAGACCGCGGAAGGCGACCGTCAGCGGGTAGGAGAAGAGGAAGTTGACCTCGTAGGAGTGCACCCCGCGCAGCACGCCCTCCAGACCGCGCAGGGTCAGGATGGCGAGGCCGATGATCAGGACGACCGACTCGACGAAGTACGCCTGGCCGGCGTTGGAGCCCGCGAACCGGGACTTGCGGCCCGGCTTGTTCGCCTTGCTCAGCTGGCGGATCACGATCAGCGTGATGATGCCGAGCGTGGTCAGTACGCCGATGAGCTCGGTGAAGACCTCGTACGGCGCCCACTTGCCGATGACCGGCAGGGTGAAGTCGGCCGAGAAGAGCTGGCCGAAGGCGTTCACCAGGGTGAGCACCAGCGTGTAGAAGCCGACCGCGACGAACCAGTGGGCGACACCGACGATGCCCCACTGGTTCATGCGGGTGTGGCCGAGGAACTCGCGGACGACGGTGACCGTGCGGTCCTTCCAGTCGTTGGTGCGCGAGCCTGCGGGCACGTTCTGCCCCAGCCGGACGAAGCCGTAGATCTGGAGGAACGCGCGCGCGAAGAGCGCCGCGCCGACCACGGCCAGAACCAGCGACACGATGATCGCGGCGATTTGCATGCGAGCCCCTCAGAGACTGGAGCGACAACTACCCACTAGTAACTTATCGCAGTTCAAGCTGAGCGTAGCGATTCATGTACCCGATCCCCAGTCGAAGCCGGGGTGACATAGCGCACCACCGCCCATGCGGCGTAGGGGCGACATAAAGTTGAGCCAGCTTCGCTCATGTCTGTTGACGCACGGCGGAGCTTCAGGCACTCTTGAGTCTGTTCAGCTCAACTTCCTCTCTTTGGAGGGTTTCACGATGGCTCGTGCGGTCGGAATCGACCTCGGTACGACGAACTCTGTCGTCAGCGTCCTCGAAGGCGGTGAGCCCACCGTCATCACCAACGCCGAGGGCGCCCGGACCACACCGTCCGTCGTCGCCTTCGCGAAGAACGGCGAGGTCCTCGTCGGCGAGGTCGCCAAGCGTCAGGCGGTCACCAACGTTGACCGCACCATCCGCTCGGTGAAGCGCCACATGGGCACCGACTGGAAGATCAACCTCGACGGCAAGGACTTCACGCCGCAGCAGATCTCGGCCTTCGTGCTGCAGAAGCTGAAGCGCGACGCCGAGTCCTACCTGGGCGAGAAGGTCACCGACGCGGTCATCACCGTGCCGGCCTACTTCAACGACTCCGAGCGTCAGGCGACGAAGGAGGCCGGTGAGATCGCGGGCCTCAACGTCCTGCGCATCGTCAACGAGCCGACCGCCGCCGCCCTGGCCTACGGTCTCGACAAGGACGACCAGACCATTCTGGTCTTCGACCTCGGTGGTGGCACCTTCGACGTGTCGCTGCTCGAGATCGGCGACGGCGTCGTCGAGGTCAAGGCCACCAACGGTGACAACCACCTCGGTGGTGACGACTGGGACCAGCGCGTCGTCGACCACCTGGTCAAGCAGTTCCAGAACGGCCACGGCGTCGACCTGTCCAAGGACAAGATGGCGCTCCAGCGTCTGCGCGAGGCGGCGGAGAAGGCCAAGATCGAGCTCTCCTCCTCCAGCGAGACCACGATCAACCTGCCCTACATCACGGCCTCCGCCGAGGGCCCGCTGCACCTGGACGAGAAGCTCACCCGCTCCCAGTTCCAGCAGCTGACCTCGGACCTGCTGGACCGCTGCAAGACCCCGTTCCACAACGTCATCAAGGACGCCGGCATCGCGCTGTCCGAGATCGACCACGTGGTCATGGTCGGTGGCTCCACCCGCATGCCGGCCGTCGCCGACCTGGTCCGCGAGCTGACCGGTGGCCAGGACCCGAACAAGGGCGTCAACCCGGACGAGGTCGTCGCCATCGGCGCGTCCCTCCAGGCCGGTGTCCTCAAGGGTGAGGTCAAGGACGTCCTGCTGCTCGACGTCACCCCGCTGTCCCTCGGTATCGAGACCAAGGGCGGCATCATGACCAAGCTGATCGAGCGCAACACCACGATCCCGACCAAGCGCTCCGAGATCTTCACCACGGCCGAGGACAACCAGCCGTCCGTGCAGATCCAGGTCTACCAGGGCGAGCGCGAGATCGCGGCGTACAACAAGAAGCTCGGCATGTTCGAGCTGACCGGTCTGCCGCCGGCCCCGCGTGGCGTCCCGCAGATCGAGGTCACCTTCGACATCGACGCCAACGGCATCATGCACGTCTCCGCCAAGGACCTCGGTACCGGCAAGGAGCAGCGCATGGCCGTCACCGGCGGCTCCGCCCTCCCCAAGGAGGACATCGAGCGGATGATGCGCGAGGCCGAGCAGTTCGCGGAGGACGACCACCGTCGCCGCGAGTCCGCCGAGACCCGCAACACCGCCGAGCAGCTGGTCTACACGACCGAGAAGTTCATCAAGGACAACGAGGACAAGGTCCCGGGTGACATCAAGGACGAGGTCACCGCGGCCGTCGTCGACCTGAAGGACAAGCTGAAGGGCGAGGACAGCGCGGCCATCCGCGAGGCCTCCGAGAAGCTGTCCACCGTCTCCCAGAAGCTCGGCCAGGCGCTCTACGCCCAGGCCGGCGAGGCCTCGGCCGCCGCGGGTGCTCCGCAGGACGCCCCGCACGCCGACGCCCACGTCGAGGACGACGTCGTCGACGCCGAGATCGTGGACGACGAGAAGCGCGAGGGCGGTGCCAAGTGACGGAGGAGACGCGGGGCAACTCTGAGGAGCCCGGCGCCGCTTCCGGCAAGGCCGCCAAGGGTCGCGACGCGGCGGGCGCCAAGCCCGCCGCGGGCGCGGCCCCGGCGGAGGAGACGGAGGCGGGCACCGAGTCCGTCGCCGAGCTGCGCAAGCAGCTGTCCGAGCGCACCGCCGACCTGCAGCGGCTCCAGGCGGAGTACCAGAACTACCGCAAGCGCGTCGAGCGCGACCGGGTGACGGTCCGCGAGATCGCCGTCGCGGCGATCCTGGAGAACCTCCTGCCGGTGCTGGACGACATCGGCCGCGCTCGCGACCACGAGGAGCTGACGGGCGGCTTCAAGTCCGTCGGGGACTCGCTGGAGTCGATCGTCGCCAAGCTGGGCCTTCAGCAGTTCGGCAAGCAGGGGGAGCCTTTCGACCCCCAGCTGCACGAGGCGCTGATGCACAGCTACTCGCCGGACGTCGAGGAGACGACCTGCGTGCAGATCCTCCAGCCCGGGTACAAGATCGGCGACCGGATCATCCGCCCCGCGCGGGTGGCCGTCGCCGAGCCGGAGCCGGGCGGCTCCTCCTCCGCGTCGGAGGAGAAGTCCGAGGCTGCCGACGGTGAGTCCGCGGAGGGTACCGAGGACGCCAAGGGCGCCAAGGCCTCCAAGGACAAGAGTGACGCCGAGAAGTGACCGACCGGGGTCGGTCGCGGGCACGCGCGAGCGTGCGCCGCGGCCGGCCCCGGGCCGTACGATCTCGATCAGCAGTGGTGAGGAGGGAGCGCGTTGAGCGGCAAGGACTACGTGGAGAAGGACTACTACAAGATCCTGGGTGTGCCCAAGGACGCCTCCACCGCTGAGATCAAGAAGGCCTACCGCAAGCTGGCCCGGGAGAACCACCCGGATGCCAACAAGGGCGACAAGGCCGCCGAGGAGCGCTTCAAGGAGATCTCCGAGGCCAACGACGTCCTGTCCGACCCCAAGCGGCGCAAGGACTACGACGAGGCACGCGCCCTCTTCGCGAACGGCGGCTTCCGCCCCGGTGGCGCCGGCGGCGGCTTCAACTTCGACCTGGGCGACCTCTTCGGTGGTGGCGCGGGTCAGACCTCCGGCGGCGGCTTCGGCGGCGGGGGCGGCGGCGGCGGTGTCGGGGACCTCTTCGGCGGCCTGTTCGGCGGCCGCGGGCGGGGCACGACGACGCAGCCGCGCCGCGGCGCGGACGTCGAGTCCGAGGTGACGCTGAGCTTCGTCGAGGCGGTCGAGGGCGCCACCGTCCCGATCCGGATGACCAGTCAGGCCGCGTGCAAGGTGTGCGCGGGCACCGGCGCGAAGGCGGGCACCACCCCGCGCGTCTGCCCGACCTGCGTCGGCACCGGCTACGTCAGCCGGGGCCAGGGCAACTTCGCGCTCAGCGAGCCGTGCCGCGACTGCAAGGGCCGCGGCCTGCTGGTCGACGACCCGTGCGAGGTCTGCCACGGCAGCGGCCGTGCGACCTCCGCCCGCACCATGCAGGTGCGGATTCCGGCCGGGGTCGGCGAGGACCAGCGCATCCGCCTCAAGGGCAAGGGTGCCTCGGGAGAGCGCGGCGGCCCGGCCGGCGACCTGTACGTGACGGTCCACGTCACCCCGCACCCGGTCTTCGGCCGGCGCGGCGACAACCTGACGGTGACCGTGCCGGTCTCCTTCCCCGAGGCCGCGCTGGGCGGCACCATCAAGGTGCCCACGCTCGGCGGCCCGGCGGTCAGCATGAAGCTCCCGGCGGGCACGGCCAACGGCCTCACCATGCGGGCCCGCGGCAAGGGCGCCGTGCGCAAGGACGGCACCCGTGGCGACCTGCTGGTGACGGTCGAGGTGGCGGTCCCTCCGAAGACGGAGGGCGAGGCCAGGGAGGCCCTGGAGAAGTACCGCGAGGCGACGGCCGCACAGGACCCGCGGGCGGCGCTGTTCAAGGCAGCGGAGGAGGCGTGAGATGCCCGGCATGACGGACGGCCCCAACGGCGGCCCCGGCGGCCCCGGTCTTCCCGGCGGCGGCAGCCGCCGAGTGGCGTACCAGCTGACGGAGTACACCCCGGTGTACGTCATCTCCGTCGCGGCGGAACTGAGCGGCCTGCACCCGCAGACGCTGCGGCAGTACGACCGTCTCGGCCTCGTCTCCCCCGACCGCACGGCCGGCCGCGGCCGCCGCTACTCGGCCAGGGACATCGATCAGCTGCGCGAGGTGCAGCGCCTCTCCCAGGAGGAGGGCATCAACCTCGCGGGCATCAAGCGCATCATCGAGCTGGAGAACCAGGTCACCGCGCTCCAGTCGCGCGTGGCGGAACTCCAGGGCGCGGCGGAGGCCGCGGCAGCGGCGGTCCACGCCTCCTACCGGCGCGACCTGGTCCCGTACCAGCAGAGCTCGGCCCTCGTGGTCTGGCGCCCCAAGCCGCGCCCGGACGGCACGCGCTGAGGGCCGCACGTCACAACGGCATAGCCGAGGGACCGTGTCCGGGGAGGCACGGTCCCTCAGCTTTTGCAGACCCCGGTCGTCGAGGAGGATCGACCGGGGAGCTCAGTGCTGTACGGCGAACGTCGTGGCCGTGCTTCCGTCCCAGATGTGGTCGGCAAAGGCCGGTCCAGAGCACAGGAAGATGCTCAAGAAGGCTGCACCAACCGTGAGGACGGCCATCCGAAGCGAACGACGCGAAGAACGCATGGAACCTCTTCCTCTCTCTCCGGATCGCGCACTGTCGTAAATTTGGCCGATCCATGACGCTGGCCGCCGAACGGAGGGCGACCATCCACCACAATGGGGTACTGAACAGGCGCAAGTCAGTGTTCGATAGTGGCAACAAGTGACCAGACCTGAAATGGCCACAGGATGAAACCGGACAAGACAGGAACAAACCCCGCGAGTGCACCGGAGCTGCCGGCAGCACTGAGCGCGGACGCAGTAGCGGTGTACATGAGAGCCCTGGTGGACGGGCGGTTCTCCTGGGACAGCGCCGGCGAGGTGACCGGACTCGGTCGTGAGGGCCTCGTTCGGTGCCGGGAAGAACTGCTCGCCCACCATCTCCTGCAACCGACATCGGCCGACGACGGGCCACTGTTGCCCGTCAACCCGGAGCTGGCCGCCGCACGGCTCGCCGAGCCGCTGGAACAGACCATCCGTTCGTACCGTACCGCTGTCGACAACACCCGTGAGCGGCTTCTGCAGCTCATGCCAGCGTACCTGGGCAGGTCCGTCTCCGGTCCGGTCAGCGGCGGCCTGGAGATCGTCACGGATCCGGCCGAGGTCCAGCTGATGATCGACCAGTACGTGTCCAAATGCAGTCGTGACCTGATGACCATGCAACCGGGAGGGAAGCGGGATCCAGCCACCCTGCAGCGTTCCCTGCCGAACGACTACGCCATGGCCCAGCGGGGTGTTCGGGTACGCATGATCTACCAGCACACCACTCGGACGCAGTTGAGCATGCGATCGTACGTCAATGCGATGGCCGAGGCCGGTGCGGAGGTCCGCACGGCCGACCAGCTCGCGGAGCGCATGTTCATCGTCGACCGCGAGGTCGCGTTCATCCCGAAGCGCGCCCAACCCGACCAGCCCCCCGGGGCGGTCGTGGTCCGCGAGCCCGTCCTGGTGTCCTTCCTCTGCGCCCTGTTCGACCAGTTCTGGATCACCTCTCAGCCCTTCCACGCCGAAGGCCCCGGCTACCAGAACGTCTCCGACGACCTCAAGCGCTCACTGCTGGAACTGCTCGCCCAAGGCCTCAAGGACGAGGTGGTGGCGCGACGTCTGGGCATGTCGGTGAGAACCTGCCGGCGCCACATCGCCTCGCTCATGCAGGAACTCGGCGCCGAAAGCCGCTTCGAGGCGGGCGTCCGCGCAGCTCAGTTGGGACTTCTCCGTCGAGACGGGGTTGAGGAGTGACGCCCTCTCGTGCCACTGCGCGGCAGTTTGATGTCACAGGCGGAACCTGGACGCTCACCTGGTCTCCCCAGCACCATCGAAGCATCCCCCCAAGGGTTGCCGGCGCCGGCACCTGATTCCCCTGTCTGACCAAGCAGCACGCATCCCGCAACGTACGGGAGTTGTCGTTGCGCGGTCAACCATGTCGATGGAGCCCATCGTGACCGAGCTGTCCGACGCGGAGATCGCGGCTGACGCACGCCGCACCATGCGCGTCTTCCTCGCCGCCCCGTCCCTCCGCCTCACCGGTCCCGCCGACGGCGTCTTCAGCCTGGCCCTGCGCGGCAAGATATCGAGCCTCCGGGAGTCCCTGCTGGACGCCGGCGTGAGCGTGTTCAGCACGCACCACGACGACGTGTGGACCACCCGCGGTGTCGGTGTCGGCCTCCGCGTGCCGTCCGCGTTCCGCGCGATGCAGTCCGCGGACCTGGCCATCGCCTATGTCGGCTCGCCGCTCTCCGCCGGGGTCGGCATGGAGCTGGGCTGGGCCACCGCGCTGCGCAAGCCGGTCGTGCTGCTGGTCGACAAGGCCGTCGCCCACAGCCCGATGATCTCCACCCTGGAGGAGGTCTCCCCGGTGCTGCCGCTGGAGTTCGACACCACCTGGACCGACCAGCAGCTGCGCCACACCATCATCACCGCGCTGGACTGGGCGGACACGTCCGTCACCTACCCCGAGGCGTCCTGACCTCAGGCTCGTACCCTCAGGCTCGTACGAAGGTCGGCACCCACCGGGCCGTGCGCAGCGCCGCCACGGCCCATGCGGTGACCAGCAGGACGAAGAGCGCCACCGAGGCCACCGCGAAGACGTCCAGCCCGGTGCGGGCGTAGAGCCCGGCCGCACCGGTGACGCAGGTGCCCACCGGGAAGGTGTACGCCCACCAGGTCATCGCGAAGGGCATCCCCTGCCGCAGCCCGCGCACGGTCGCCGCGCCGGCGACCGCCAGCCACAGGAGCGCGAAGCCGAAGACCGGCACCCCGTACAGCAGCGCGAACCCGCCGAAAACCGAGGGCCCGTGGGCCGCGAACTGGGTCACCGCCGTCACCGACTGGCCGAGCGGCCCCAGCACGAGGAAAAGGGTCGGGACCAGGGTCTTCGGCAGCGGGCCGTCGTGCGTGAGCCGGGCGAACAGGGTCGGCAGCAGCATCAGCACCGCGACCAGGCTCATCCCGAACATCGCCAGGCACCCGTAGAGCACGGTCTGCTGCGCCTGCCCGGCGGGCAGGTGCGGGATCAGCGCGGGTCCGAGCGCGGCGGAGACCATCGGTGCGACGACCGGCAGCAGCCAGGTGGGCGCGAAGTCGCCCCGGGCGACCTCGTAGTGCATCGCCAGCTTGTACATGACCGTCCCGGCCGCCCACAGCCCGTAGCCGGTCCCCAGGGTCCACAGCACGGCGTCCAGCGCCACCGCGTTCCCCTGCCCGAGCAGCGGCTCGCCCGCGCCCAGCGCGCCGAAGCCGACGGCCATCAGCGCCATCGGCGGGCACCCCAGGAAGACCGCGACGGAGGGGTCGTCCAGTGGACGGACCCGGGCCCGGTGCAGCCGGCCCACCAGCCGGATGCCCACCAGGGCGAGCAGCCCCGTGAAGCCGAGGACCCAGAAACCCTCCGCCAACCCGACCAGCGCCCCGGAGAGCCCCGGCAGCGCGTGCGCGCCGTTGGCGACGATCGCCGTGCCCATCACCGCGGCGTACCAGTTCGGGCCGAAGCGTCCGGCGGCCTCGACGACGGGGTGGTCGGTGATCCGCCGGGTGACCGGTCGGGTGAGCGCGGTGGTTGCCATATCTCCACGATCGCCGCAGCTCAGCGGCGTCGGTAGGGACCTCTCCCCGATGGGGACATAAGCTGCGTCTATGAGCGCGACGCCCGCACCGCTGTCGACGCACGTCCCCGAGCTGGGCGCGCTGGAGCTGCTGCTCGCCGTGGTCCGTCTCGGCAGCCTCGGCCGGGCCGCGGCGGAGCTGGGAATCACCCAGCCCGCGGCGTCGGCGCGGATCGCCGCGATGGAGCGGCAGATCGGCGTCACCCTGCTGGAGCGCTCCCCGCGCGGCTCGCGGCCCACCGAGGCGGGCGCCCTGGTGGCCGAGTGGGCCGCGCAGGTCGTCGGCGCCGCGCAGGCGCTCGACGCGGGCATCTCCGCCCTGCGGGAACGCCGCGACGCCCGTCTGCGGGTCTCCGCCAGCCTCACCGTCGCCGAGTACCTGATGCCGGGCTGGCTCCTGGCCCTGCATGCCGCCCTCCCCGGCACGGCCGTGACACTCCGCGCCGCCAACTCCACCGAGGTCGCCGCGCAGGTCCTGGACGGGGAGGCGGACCTGGGCTTCGTCGAGGGCCTCCGGCTCCCCTCCGGGCTGGACGGAGCGGTGGTGGCACACGACCGGCTGCTGCTGATCGTCGCCCCGACGCACCGCTGGGCCCGCCGGCGCGCCCCCGTCTCCCCCGACGAGGTGGCCGCGACACCGCTGATCCTGCGCGAACAGGGCAGCGGCACCCGCGAGGTCCTGAACGCCGCGCTCGCGCCGTCGGGTGGGCTCACCGAGCCACTGCTCACGCTCGCGTCGACGACGGCCCTGAAGTCGGCCGCGACCAGCGGCGCGGGCCCCGCCGTTCTCAGCGAACTCGCCGTCGCCGACGAGCTCGCGACCGGGCGCCTGGTGGCCGTTCCGGTCAGCGGCCTCGACCTGCAGCGACCGCTGCGCGCGGTCTGGCCCAAGGGCGCGAAGCCGAAGGGCCCGGCCCGGGAGCTGCTCTCCCTCATCCGCGCCAAGCGCGCCACACGAGCGGGCGCTCAGCCCGGCTGACCCTCCACCGGGATGTCCCGCCACCCGCGCAGCGGGGAGGCGAGCAGCCACAGCCCCGTGCAGGCGAGAATTCCGGCATCCACCCAGAGTGCCGTGCGCAGTCCCGCCCAGGTACCGAGCGTCCCACCCAACAGGGCTCCGAGCGGGACAGTGCCCCAGACCACCCAGCGGATCCCCGCATTGACCCGACCGAGCAGTTCCTGAGGCACACTTCGCTGCCGGTAGGCCATCTGCGCGGTCTGGTAGACGGCGCCTCCCGCGTTGAAGACGGCCCAGCCGAGCGAATAGAGGACGAGCCCGGCGCCGGGGCTGGCCAGCGGCATCAGCAGCGCGAAGGGAGCGCAGGCCAGGAGGGAAACCCACATGACGCGGGCGTCGCCGAGGCGGGCGGCCAGCGGACCGGCCGCCAGGCTCCCGACAAAGCCGCCGAGGACACCCAGGCCGAGCACCACGCCGATCCACGGGCCAGAGGCATGCAGTCCGCGCACGAGGTAGACGACCTCGAGGCTCACCACGGCACTGATGCCGAGGTTCGCGGTGGCCGTGCAGCAGGTGACCGCGCGCAGCACCGGGTTGCGCCAAGCCAGGCGGAGGCCCTCGGTCATGGCCACACTGAAGCGGACAGGCGACGCCACGGCCCGGTCCGGCGCGGGCGCGGCATCGGGGGAGCGCATGAGCATCAGGGTGAGCGCGGCCACGACGTAGGAGACCGCGTCCACCGTCACGGCCTTGGCTGCCGTGATCACCCCGGCCAACAGGGCGCCGAGGGCGGGGCCGGCGGCGTCCGACACGGTCTCGGACGCGTTCATCTTCGCGTTGCCGTCGACGAGTTGCTCTCGCGACAGCACCGACGGAAGGTAACTGCGGTCGGCCACACCGTAGAACACGGTGAAACTGCCGACGACGGCGGCCACGACGTAGAGCTGCCACAGCCGGACGTGGTCGAAGAAGGCGACCGCCGGCACCGAGCCCATCGCGAGCGCGCTGAGTATCTGACACCAGATCATCAGACACCGCTTCCGCAACCGGTCCACCCAGACTCCGGCCGGCAGTGAGAGGACTATGGCCGGCAGACGGCGCGCGGCTGCGAGCATGGCGATCTGGAACGTGGTCGCACCCAGGTTCTGGACCGCCATCAGCGGGATCAGCAGCGTGGACACGGCCGAGCCGAGGTCGCTGGTCGCGTCCCCGCCCCAGAGCAGCAGGAAGTTCCTGTCGCGCCACAGCGATGAGCGCGCCTGTGAGGGGAGAGGCGTCGTTGTGGACGCTGTTTTGTCAGGCACTCATCACATTTACCGCATAAGAGGCCACTGGCCAACCAGAATGCAGTGTGAGCGCGGATCATCATGGCGGCTTTACAGGAACGTCACCAGATCTGCCACCACGGATCTCAGTGACATCTTCCTGCCACAGACCTTTTTGGCCCTTCTGGTCACCGCAACCACTTCTGACGGTCACGCAGGACCGGGAACTCCGCGCGGGTGCGCGCGACCACCTCCGGGTCGAACTCGACGGTCAGCACCTGCTCCGCGCTGCCCGGCTCGCCGCCGTTCGCCTCGCCCAGCACCGTGCCCCACGGGTCCACCACCAGGCTGCGCCCCGCCTGCGGCACGCCCGCGTGCGAGCCCGCGTTGTTGCACGCGAGGACCAGGGCCTGCTCCTCGACCGCGCGGGCGCGGGCCAGCAGGGACCAGTGCTCGGCCCGGCGGGCCGGCCAGGCGGCGGGGACGACGAAGAGCTCGGCGCCCTGGTCGAGCATCGCCCGGAACAGCTCGGGGAAGCGCAGGTCGTAGCAGGTGGCCAGCCCCATCCGCCCGAACGGCGTGTCCACCACGCACAGTTCCTCACCCGCGGCCATCAGCGCGGCCTCGCCGCTGTCGAAGCCGAAGCGGTGGATCTTCCGGTACCAGGCGTGCAACTCGCCGTCGGGCGCGAACAACAGCGAGGTGTTGCACAGCGGCCCCTCCGGGTCGCGCTCCACGATCGAGCCCGCGTGCAGCCAGACACCCGCGTCCCTGGCGGCGGCCGACATCGCCTCGGCCGTGGGGCCCTCGAGCGTCTCCGCCCCGCCCGCCCACGACTCGTACGCGAAGCCGCCGAGCGCCCACAGCTCCGGCAGCACCACCAGGTCCGCGACGCCGCGCTGCGCGCGGACCAACTCGGCAATCCGGACGCGCCGTTCGTTCGGAGACTCGTTCTCGTTGACATCGATCTGGACAAGAGAAGCGCGCACGGTACCACCCGTTTCGTCAAGGGCCCTACGATCAACAGCGGAAAGCGCTGCCCTTAAGGACACCAGGGAGCGTAACGTGCCGATAGCGAAGTTGGCTGCTCCGCCGAGGGGTCGTGATCGTGACCGACAAGCAGACCGTCCAGGCGTATGCCGATGCCTGGACCCACTCCATCGAGGCCATATCCGAGCTGGTCGCTCCGCTCCCCGAGGGGGCGTGGAACCGGCCGACCGAATGCCCGGGCTGGTCCGTGCGGGACGTCGTCTCGCACGTCATCGCCATGGAGTCGGAACTCCTGGGCGACCCACGCCCGATCCACACCCTGCCGCGCGATCTGCGGCACGTGGTGGACGAGTTCACCCGCTACTGCGAGGTCCCCGTCGACAAGCGGCGCTGCCACACCGCGGTGGAGATGGCGTCGGAGCTGGAGTACACGATCATCCGGCGCGGTCGCGCGCTGCGGACCAACACCCGCTACGAACCGACGGACGAGATCCGCTGGCCGATGGGCCCCTACAGCCGGGACGTGCCCTACCACCAGCTCCTGCGCACCCGCGTCTTCGACGTCTGGACCCACGAACAGGACATCCGGCGCGCGCTCGGCCGTCCCGGCAACCTGGACACCGCGGCGGCGGTGATCACCCGCGACTACCTGATCGAGATGCTGCCCCGCGCCGTGGCGAAGCTCGCGGGCGCCCCGGCGGGCTCCACGGCGGTCTTCGACATCCACGGAGAGCTGGAGTTCATGCGGAGCGTCCACGTGGACGCGGACGGCCGCGGCCGGGTGGACGGCGAGGTCCTGCTGGCCCCGTCGGTGCGGATCACCACGGACTGGGAGACCTTCGCCCGCATGGCCTGCGGCCGGCTCACCGCGCCGGCGGCCGGCGTGAAGGCCGAGGGCGACGAGGAGCTCGCCGCCCGCATCCTGGACAACTTCGCCGTCACACCCTGAGGCGCGTAGCGCCCTGAGGGGCGCGGGGCTCCGGCCCCGGCCTCCGGGTCGTGCAACGACAGGTCGTGCCTATCCCGCTGCCCGAGCCTTCGGCACCGTCGCGCCGATGATCTCGCGTTCGCGGGTGAGGGCGCGGCGGCGGAGGCGGAGGATCTGGGCCAGGCCCAGCACCATCGGCAGGTAGAGCGTCGCGAACGCGGCGCGGAAGCCGCCCGCCGTGTAGTCGGTGCCGCCACCCGGGGTCTTCAGGTCCAGGACGAGGCCGATCAGGAAGAGGGCCAGGACCGCGGCGATGAAGCCGCCCATGTTGACGATGCCCGACGCGGTCCCGATCCGCTCCGGCGGGTTGACCGGGCGGGCGTAGTCGAGGCCGATGAGGGAGGCCGGGCCGTTGCTGCCCAAGACGACGGCGAGGACCAGCAGCAGCCACATCGGGACGTGACCGGGCTGCGGCCAGGCCAGCACCGCGCCCCACGTCGCGCCGGTGCCCAGCACCACGCCGAAGACCGTCGGCGTGCGCCAGCCCGGCCGCCGGGACATCACCTGTCCGAACAGCATCGCGAAGCCCATGCTCGCGACGATGACCAGGCTGAGCAGTGCGCCCGCGACGGCGCGGGAGAGGTGCTGGCCGGAGACGAGGAACGGCATCCCCCACAGCAGCAGGAAGCTGGACGCGGGGAAGGCGGTGGTGAAGTGGACCCACATGCCGAGCCGGGTGCCGGGCTCGCGCCAGGCGCCACGGAGCTGGTCGAGCAGAGAGCCGGAGCCGCGGCCCGACGCGGGCGCGGACACGGACACGGGCGCGTCCGGGACGCGTGCGCCGCGCCGGACCAGGAGCGGCTCCCGCGCGGCGCTGTCCGGGGTCTCCCGCAGAACCAGGACCACCAGCGCCAGCACACCGAAGCCCAACAGCGCGGTCGTCCCGAAGGTCGCCGTCCAGCCGGCGCTGTGCAGCACCTGGGCCAGCACCATCGTGGAGACGAGGTTCCCGACCGTACCCACCAGGCCGGTCAGCTGGGCGATGAAGGGGTTGCGGAACAGCGGGAACCAGCGGGCGCCGATCCGCAGGACGCTGACGAAGGTCATCGCGTCCCCGCACCCCAGTACGCCGCGCGCGAGCAGCGCGGGGGTGAAGGAGGTCGCGAGCGCGAAGCCGAGCTGTCCGACGGTGAGCAGCACGAGGCCCGCGCTGAGGATCCGGCGCGGGCCGTGGCGGTCGACGAGGACGCCGACGGGCACCTGCATCCCGGCGTAGACCAGGACCTGGAGGATGGAGAAGGTCGACAGCGCGGACGCGTTGATCCCGAACCGCGCCGCCGCGTCCATCCCGGCCACGCCGAGGCTGGTGCGGTGGACGACCGCGAGGACGTAGACGGTGACGCCGATGCCCCAGGCCGTCCACGCGCCACGGCCGCCCGGCGGCTCCCGCCGCGCGGGAGCTGGGGCGATGACGGGCTCGGAGGACGCGCTGGTGGCGGGGTCGACAGACATCGTGGCGTCATCCTAATTGGTAGGACGAATCAACCCCGCCCCCGTCCGGACCGTGGGCGAACGATCAAGGTCAGTGGTACCGGGTCAGCGGTACCGGGTCAGCGGTACCGGGTCAGTGGTACTCGGCGTACTGGAACAGCGTGAAGATCCGGGAGTCGAAGATCGGGCTGTAGCTGATCCAGCTGTTGGGACCACCGTCCTGGTAGCCGCCGGTGAGGCCGATCAGATAGCCCGTGTTGCCGTTGAAGCCGAGCAGCCACGGTCCGCCCGAGGTGCCGCCGTAGAAGCCGGTGCAGTACAGCACCATCTGCCGGAAGCCCGGCAGCTTCTGCGTCGCGTAGTTCGGGTGGCAGCGGATGGCCTGGTCCGCGGAGTCGGCGGTGATCTTCGGGTAGCCGAGCGCGGTGACGTAGTTGCTGTAGCTCGAGGTGTGGCTGAGCCAGTTGCCGCCGGTCACGCTCTGGACGCTCTGGCCCTTGCTGTTCTTGGCCACCTGCGCGAACGCGTAGTCGTAGTCGCTGCCGGCACCCGAGCCGCCGGTGTAGTGCGAGTCCTTGAAGACCTTGGTCACGGCCCAGATCCCGTAGGGCTGCCGGGCCGCGGAGAGGCCGTGCTGGTACTTCGGCACGTAGGCCATCCAGCTGCCCGGGTTGCAGTGCGCGGCCATGATGATCAGGTTGCCGTAGTGGCTGTCCACGACGCTGGCCGTGCAGTAGTGCGTCGTCATGTCCTTCGACGCGTAGAAGATCACGCCGGTGCTCGACGCGCCCGCGAAATGGGTCGAGCGGGCGATGGAGCTCGGCGTGCTCAGCCGGGCTCCGAGCATCGAGTGCGCGCTCAGGCCCGAGGAGGTCGTCGTCGCCGGCTTGGGCGCGTCGACCGGGGCGGCTGCGGCGAGCTTCGCCGGAGTCCAGAACGTGGCGGCGGCGGCCGCGTTCCACGTCGTGGTGGTGGTCGCCACCACCTTCGGCGCGGTGGCCATCGAGCCCTGACCGGGAGTGCTCGGTTTCAGCGAGGCTGCGGCCGAGGCGGAAGCGCCCGCGAGGGGCTGCGTCACCGTTCCACTGATCTCGGCCAGGGCCGAGGGCGCGAAGACGGCCCCCAGCACACCGACGGCCAGCAGACCCGCGAGCCCTGCCTTGATCCCACGACCGCGGCGGCGCCTGCGCTCACCCACTGTGCGACTCCCCACCCTCTGTACGTTTGTCCTTACACACTCTCATATGACTACCCGAGCAACTCTCGGGTCACCATCGCCCGTTAGCAGGACGTGACCTGGGAGTTTCCTGCGAACCCGGGGCAAACCGGCCGACGGCCCACTCCACCTGCCCCCGCATCCGGGCCTGACGGAACATCTCGTCCCGTACCCACGGGGTCCCGTCGGTGACGACCGCCCGCACCGGGAGCCTGCTGTCCGGCCCCAGCCCCAGCGCGCCCGTGTCCAGGGCGAGCCCTCCGTCACGCAGGGCTCCGACGGGCGCCGGACGGTCCCCGACCGTCCAGCTGACGGTCATTCGGCGGCCGTCCGCGAGCGGCAGCGGGACGACCCGCAGCACCCGTCCCGGCGTCACCGGCCCGAGCTGCGGGGCCGGATCGGCGCAGTCGACCGGTCGCAGCTGCCGGTAGAGCGACTCGACGATCGCCTCCCGCGAGGGCAGGTTGTAGACGCCGCCGAGGGTCCGCATGATCGAGTCCCGCGTGGGCCGGTACAGCCCGTTCCCGCTCCGGTACGCCCCGACCACGCCGCCGGTGGGATCGGCGGCACCGAGCCAGCGCCACCACTTCGCATGAGCGGCGGTCATCGCGTCGGCGTCCTGGGCGGACAGGTTGGGGAAGCTGTCGTCGGCGGGTGCGGCGTCGTACTCGTCGCCGAGGCCGCCGACGGTGTGGCCCATCTCGTGCTCGATGATGCGGTCCGCGTCCGCGGACCCCGCGGACAGCGTGGTGACGCCGGGTCCGCCCGCGCCGCCGTACTGGGTGGAGTCGGCCAGCGCGATCACGTACCGGGGCCCGACGGCCGGGCCGACCCAGTGGGAGACGTCCCCGTCGTCGGCGCAGAGCAGGCGCGGGGTGCCGGCACAGTCGAAGTGCATGCCGAGCGGTGAACCGTCACCGATGCCGGAGTGGGGGGAGACCAGGTCGACGCGCTTCACGTCGAAGAACCGGGCGTAGGTGCGGAACGGCTCGACGGAGCTGATGGCCCGCCAGGTCGCCTCCGCCTGCGCGCGGAAGCGCGGGAGGTCGTCGGCGGTGTAGCCGTCCCCGATCAGGACGACGGTGATGCGGTCGGCGGCGGGGCCGTTCTCGACGAGGTCCGCGGTGTCGAGGACGCGCGCCTGCGCCGGGTCGGCGAAGGCGGGGGCGACGGGGGTCGCGCCGAACAGGAGTGTGAACAGCAGCAGGAACGCAGCAGGAAGCTTCACTCATTCGAGAACGAGCGCGGTCACTTCACGTACGCAGAGTTACCCCATTAGGGGCGCGAGGTTCCCTCTCGCGCCCCCGGGGTCATCCGGCTACTGCCAGCTGATGAGCTTCTTCGGGTCCTCCAGGATCGCGGCGGTGTCCGCCAGGACCTTGGAGCCGAGCTCGCCGTCGACCATGCGGTGGTCGAACGAGAGCGCCAGCGTGGTCACCAGGCGCGGGACGACCCGGCCCTTGTGCACCCACGGGAGCTCCCGGACCTGGCCGAAGGCGAGGATCGCGGCCTCGCCCGGGTTCAGGATCGGGGTGCCCGAGTCGACGCCGAAGACGCCGACGTTGGTGATGGTGACCGTGCCGCCCTGCATCGCGGCCGGCGAGGTCTTGCCCTCGCGGGCCACCTCGATCAGGCCGGTCAGGGCCTGGGCCAGCTCGGGCAGCGGCATGCTGCCCGCATCCTTGATGTTCGGGACGATCAGGCCACGCGGCGTAGCCGCGGCGATGCCCAGGTTGATCGCGCGCTTGAGCACGATCTCCTGCGCCCCCTCGTCCCAGCTCGCGTTGATCTCCGGGTGGCGCTTCATCGCGATCAGCAGCGCCTTGGCGACCAGGAGCAGCGGGCTGACGCGGACGCCCGCGCCCAGCTCGCCGGTCTCCTTCAGCTTGCGGACCAGCTTCATCGTGCGGGTGACGTCCACCTGGACCCACTCCGTCACGTGCGGGGCCGTGAACGCGGAGGCGACCATGGCCGCCGCCGTCGCCTTGCGGACACCCTTGATCGGGACCCGGACGTCACCCTGCGCGGACGCGACCGGCGCGGCCACGGCGGGCGCGGCGGACGCTGCGGCGGCGACCGGCGCCGGCGCGGAGGCCGCGGCGAGGTGCGCGTGCACGTCCTCGCGGCTGACCGTGCCGTGCGGACCTGTCGGGGTGACGGCCGTGAGGTCGACACCGAGGTCCTTGGCCAGCTTCCGCACCGGCGGCTTGGCCAGCGGGCGGTCACCGGACACCGGAGCGGCCGGAACCGCCGCCGGGGCGACCGGCGCCGGAGCCACTGGCGCTGCGGCCGGGGCGGTGTAGACCGCCTCGCCCACCGTCTGTACGACGGTCGGCGCCGACGCGGCGGAGGGCTTGCGGGCGCGGCGGCGGGACGAGCCCGAGCGCGGGCCGTAGCCGACCAGCACCTCGCGGCGCTCCGGCTCCGGCTCCTCGTCGTCGGCCGGGGCCGCGACGGCCTCGGCCGGGGCACCGCCCGCGACCGCGACGGAGATGATCGCCGTGCCGACGTCGACCGTCGTGCCCTCGGGGAAGAACAGCTCCTGCACCACCCCGTCGAAGGGGATCGGCAGCTCGACGGCGGCCTTGGCGGTCTCCACCTCGCAGACGACCTGGCCGTCAGTGACGGTGTCACCCGGCTGGACGAACCACTTGAGGATCTCGGCCTCGGTGAGGCCCTCGCCGACGTCCGGCATCTTGAACTGGCGGACGTTGCTGGAAACAGTGGTGCTCATGGTGCTCTCCAACCCCCGTCAGTAGGCGAGGGCGCGGTCGACGGCGTCGAGCACCCGGTCGAGGTCCGGCAGGTACGTCTCCTCCACCCGGCTCGGCGGGTACGGGGCGAAGTAGCCGCCGACCCGGAGCACGGGGGCCTCCAGGGAGTAGAAGCAGCGCTCGGTGATCCGGGCGGCGAGCTCGGCGCCCATGCCCATGAAGACCGGCGCCTCGTGCACGACCACGGCGCGGCCGGTGCGCTTGACCGAGGCCTCCAGGGCGTCGAAGTCCACCGGGGAGAGCGAGCGCAGGTCGACGACCTCGATCTGGCGGCCGTCCTCGGCGGCGGCCTCGGCCGCCTCCAGGCAGACCTTGACCATCGGGCCGTAGGCGATCAGGGTCAGGTCCCGGCCCGGACGCGCGACGCGGGCCGCGTGCAGGGGGGTCGGGGCCTCGCCCAGCGGGTCCACGACGCCCTTGTCCCAGTAGCGGCGCTTGGGCTCCAGGAAGATCACCGGGTCGTCCGAGGCGATCGCCTGGCGCAGCATCCAGTGCGCGTCCGCCGGGTTCGACGGGGAGACGACCTTGAGGCCGGCCGTGTGGGCGAAGTACGCCTCGTGCGACTCGCTGTGGTGCTCGACGGCGCCGATGCCGCCGCCGAACGGGATACGCACGGTGATCGGCAGCTTCACGTGACCGAGCGAACGGGCGTGCATCTTGGCCAGCTGGGTGACGATCTGGTCGAAGGCCGGGTAGACGAAGCCGTCGAACTGGATCTCCACGACCGGGCGGTAGCCGCGCAGGGCCAGGCCGATCGCGGTGCCCATGATCCCGGACTCGGCCAGCGGGGTGTCGATGACCCGGGCGTCGCCGAAGTCCTTGTGCAGTCCGTCGGTGACGCGGAAGACGCCACCCAGACGGCCGACGTCCTCGCCCATGACGAGGGTCTTCGGGTCGGCCTCCAGCGAGCGCCGCAGCGCCTCGTTGAGGGCCTTCACCATCGAGTAGTTCTCGGCAGCCATGTCAGCGGCCCTCCCCAACCTCTTCGGAGCCGTCGAACGACGCCGCGTATGCCACGTACTCCGCGCGCTCCTCGTCCACCAGCGCGTGCCCCTCGGCGTAGACGTTCTCGAAGATCGAGCTCGGGTCCGGGTCGGGCATGTTGCGGACACCCTCGCGCACCCGGCGGGCCAGCTGCTCGCTCTCGGCGTCCACGGCGTCGAAGAACTCCTGGTCCGCCCAGTCCTCACGGACCAGGTAGGCCTTGACGCGCTCGATCGGGTCCTTGAGCTTCCACTCCTCCAACTCGTCCGCGATCCGGTAGCGGGTCGGGTCGTCGGAGGTGGTGTGGGCGCCCATGCGGTAGGTGAAGGCCTCGATCAGCGTCGGGCCCTCGCCGGCGCGGGCGCGCTCGAGCGCCCAGCGGGTGACCGCCAGGCAGGCGAGCACGTCGTTGCCGTCCACCCGGACGCCGGGGAAGCCGAAGCCGGCAGCGCGCTGGTAGAGCGGGACGCGGGTCTGCCGCTCGGTGGGCTCGGAGATGGCCCACTGGTTGTTCTGGCAGAAGAAGACCACGGGGGCGTTGTAGACCGAGGCGAAGGTGAAGGCCTCGCTGACATCGCCCTGGCTGGACGCGCCGTCGCCGAAGTAGGCGACCACGGCGTCGTCGGTGCCGTCCTTGGTGATACCCATCGCGTAGCCGGTCGCGTGCAGCGTCTGCGAGCCGATGACGATGGTGTAGAGGTTGAAGTTCTTCTCGTACGGGTCCCAGCCGCCGTGGTTCACGCCGCGGAACATGCCGAGCAGGTTCAGCGGGTCGACGCCCTTGCACCAGGCGACGCCGTGCTCACGGTAGGTCGGGAAGGCCCAGTCGCCCGGGCGCTGCGCACGGCCGGAACCGACCTGCGCCGCCTCCTGTCCCAGCAGAGAGGCCCAGAGGCCCAGCTCGCCCTGACGTTGAAGCGCGGTGGCCTCGCCGTCGAAGCGGCGTACCAGGACCAGGTCTCGATAGATGGAGCGCAGCTCTTCCGGAGTTGTCTCCAGGGAAAAGCGCGGGTGCTCCACTCGCTCCCCTTCGGGGGTGAGCAGCTGCACCAGCTCCGGGACGGCAGCGGTCGCCGTCCCCGCCGGGCTCTCGACGGTCACGTTCACTCCTCGGTATCTCCGGCCTCCGGGGTTGCCGGCAACCGGTCCGGTCGCCTGCTCCGTGCGTCCTCGCTTCGGGTGGGCGACGACTTCGGATCGGCGGATAGGTGTGCCCTGATCCTCTTCGAGAACGTTACCCAGGGGAAGACCCAATTTCTTCTGTCCTAGGACGTCCAACTACCATGCTCGCCCCCAAACCGGGGCAAAACACACCCCGTATCCGGCGTCTTCGTGCCCTGTATGCGAGGCTGTGACCATGAGCGAATCCGGACAAATCAGGGTCTTCCTCCTCGATGACCACGAAGTGGTACGCCGTGGCGTCCACGAGCTGCTCTCGCTGGAGTCCGACATCGACGTCGTCGGCGAGGCCGGCACCGCCGCGGAGGCACTGGTCCGCATCCCCGCCACCCGTCCGGACGTGGCCGTGCTGGACGTCCGGCTGCCCGACGGCAGCGGCGTCGAGGTCTGCCGGGAGATCCGCTCGCAACTGCCCGAGGTCAAGTGCCTCATGCTCACCTCCTTCCCGGACGACGAGGCGCTCTTCGACGCGATCATGGCCGGAGCGAGCGGGTACGTGCTCAAGGCGATCCGCGGCACCGACCTGCTCTCCGCCGTCCGCGACGTCGCGGGGGGCAAGTCACTGCTCGACCCGGTGGCCACCGCCCGCGTCCTCGCGCGGCTGCGCGACGGCGGCCAGAAGGAGGACGAGCGGCTGTCCGGCTTGACCAAGCAGGAGCGCAAGATCCTCGACCTGATCGGCGAGGGGATGACCAACCGGCAGATCGGCGCGGAGCTGCACCTGGCCGAGAAGACGGTCAAGAACTACGTCTCCAGCCTGCTGGCAAAACTGGGCATGGAACGGCGCACCCAGGCCGCCGCGTATGTCGCGAAGATGCACGCGACGGAGGGTTAACGGTCACAGAAGATCAGCACGGGCTGTCGCTCCCACCCCAGCAGTAGCATCTGCCGCGTGACGCAGAGTCAAACACTCCAGCTGACAAGTCGTTTATCGGCCGTTTCGGCGCGGCTCGACGCGGTGCTTGCACGCTTCGGCATCGACGAGCCGGTGACGGTGGCACGCACCGAGCACGGCCTGCTGAACCGCGTCTGGCGGGTGGGCGCGGCGGACGGCAGCCGCTGGGTGCTCAAGCAGTACCTCGACGACGCGGGCCACTCCTCCAGCGGCGCGATCGCCGCCCAGCACGCCACGATCGCCGCGCTGGCGGCCGCAGGCCTCCCGACGGTCCCGCCGGTGGCGGCGGACGACGGCCGCACGCTCGTCCTGCAACGCGGCCGCCGCTACGCGCTCTTCCCCTTCGTGGACGGCACCCCGCCCGGTCCCCTCTCGCCGCGGGCGGCGGCGGAGCTCGGCACGATGCTCGGCCGGATCCACGCGGAGCTGCGACGCGTCCAGCCCCCCGTCCTGGACCCCGGCCGCTGGCCGACGGCGGACCCGGAGCAGACCCGGATCACCATCACCTCCCTCCTCGGCGCGGCCCGCGCCTTCTCGCCGCGCGAGCCCTTCGACGCCCTGGCGGAGCAGCGCCTGCGCGAACGCCTGGTCCTCCTCGACGGCTACGCCTCCCGCCGCCCCCGGGCGCGGAGCGCGCCACCGGCCGGGTGGGTGCACGGGGACTTCCACCCGCTCAATCTCCTGTACCGGGGGGAACGGGTGGCGGCGGTCCTGGACTGGGACCGGCTCGGCGTCAAACCCGTCACCGAGGAGGCGGTCCGCGCGGCGACGCAGTTCTTCGCCGACCCGCACTCCGGCGTCCTGGACCTGTCCCGGGTCCGCGCCTACGCCCGCGCGTACCGGGACGCCTCCGGCCACACCGCGGACCACATAGCCGCAGCGGTCCACCGGGTCTGGTGGGAACGCCTCAACGACTTCTGGATGCTCCGCTGGCGCTACGCCCGCCGGGACGACCGCGCGACGGAACTGTTCCCCGCGGCGGCGGCCCAGATCGTCTGGTGGTGCGAGGAGTACCAGCAGGTCCTGGACGCGTACACCAACTAGGCCCGCCGGTCGCGGGCCCCGGGCAGCGGTGCGGTCCGGCGCCGCTACGCGGCCGGCTTCGGGGTGCCCGTGCCGCTGCCTCCGCCCGCCGCGGACGAACTGCCGGCCGAGGGGGAGCTGGAGTCCGACGGGGTCGGGGTGGGCGTCGGGGTGGGCGTCGGAGTCGGGGTGGGCGTGGGGGTCGGCGTCGGGGTCGGCGTCGGCGTGGGGGTCGGCGTCGGAGTCGGCGTCGGCGTGGGGCTGTAGGACGGCGTGGTCTGCGTCGGCGTCGACTCCTGGGTCGGCGTCGACTCCTGCGTCGGGGTGGTCGACTGCGTCACGGACGGGCTCTGGGAGGGCGCACCGCCGCCCCCGCCACCACTGCCGTTCATGGCCAGCGCGACGCCGATGCCGATCGCGGCGATCACCACCAGGACGGCGATGACCGCGAAGAGCCCGCGGCGGCCGCCGCCCTCGCCCTCGTCGTCGTACTGGTCGTCATAGACCGGCGGCTTCGCCGACGGAGGCGGCGGGGTGACCGCGCCCATGACCGTCGTGGGAGCGTTCTGGCCGGCGGCGGCCGCGGGCGGGAGGAGGGTGGTGGGGGCTGTCGGGGAGACGACCGGCGGGACCGGGCCGAGGACCTGGGTGGGGTCGGCCGCCGCGCCGTGCATCTGCCGGAGCGCGTGCTGGACGTGGGCGCGGAACTCGTCGGAGGACTGGAAGCGGTCGTCGGGGTCCTTGGCCAGCGCCCGCAGCACCAGCGCGTCCAGCGACGCCGGCACGCGCGGGTTCGCCTGCGACGGCGGCATCGGCGGATCCTGGACGTGCTGGTAGACCACCGACAGCGGGGTGTCGCCGGTGAACGGCGGGCGCAGCGTCAGCAGTTCGTAGAGCATGCAGCCGGTGGCGTACAGGTCGGAGCGGTGGTCGACCGCCTTGCCGAGCGCCTGCTCGGGCGAGAGGTACTGGGGGGTGCCCATGACCATGCCGGTCTGCGTCATCGTCGAGGTGACGCCGGTCAGCGCGCGGGCGATGCCGAAGTCCATCACCTTGACCGCGCCGCTGTTCGTGATGATCACGTTCGCGGGCTTGATGTCGCGGTGCACGATGCCGTGCTTGTGGCTGTAGGCGAGCGCCTCCAGCACCCCGGCGGTGATGATCAGCGCCTGGTCGACCGGCGGCGGCTCCTGGCTCTGCAGCAGCTCGCGGACCGTATGGCCCTCGACCAGCTCCATCACGATGTACGGGACGGTCTCCGCCCCCTGCGCCTCCTCGCCGGTGTCGTAGACCGCGACGACGGCGTGGTGGTTGAGCGAGGCGACGGAGTGGGCCTCGCGGGTGAACCGGGTGCGCGCGATGGAGTCCTCGGCGAGCTCGGGGCGCAGCACCTTGATCGCGACGGTGCGGCCGAGCCGCTGGTCCATCGCGGCGAAGACCTCCGCCATGCCGCCGCGGCCGAGCCGGCTGGTCAGCTTGTACCGGCCCTCGCCGACGACGCTGAGGCCGCTGGTGGTCACGAAGGACTCCGCGTCCGCGCCCTGCGGCCTGGCACCCTCAGCCTCGGGTCGGGGCTCCTGGCCGTCCCGGCCGTCCTCGTCCCGCGGGTGCTGCGTGTCTGCCATCGTTCTCCGCCATCGTTGCGCGCGTTCCGCGTTCTGTGTGCCGCGCCGTCCCGCGCCGCACCGCCACCGTCCGCGACGTCCGCGGGTGGCTGCACCTCCTGTGCACGCTACCGGTTTCCGGCAGCGGATGCGGAGCCTCTCACGGGCTGGTGCTTGTCCCGTTGACGGCCACCGCATGCGTGAGCAGGCCCATTCCGTTGGACGAGCTGTTCGAGGCGTTCATGCCGATCAGCGCGAGCACGATGATCAGGCCGATCACCACCGCGCCGATGATCAGCAGGATGATCGCGAGCCGTCCGCAGCCGCTCGCGGCCGTCGTCGGCGCGGCGCCGGAGGGCACGTACGGCTTCTGCACCGGGGGCATCGGCGGCCGCGCCACGAACGGCTGGGGCGTGGGCGCGGCCATCGGCCGCGGCGTCGCCATGGGCGGCGGGGTGGGCCGCTGCGGGTACGGCGGCGGCGTCTGTTGCGGGAACGGCGGCGGGGTCTGCGGGCGCCGGTCGTACGGCGGGGGCGTCTGCGGACGCTGCGCGTAGGGCGGCGGGGTCTGCGGGCGCTGGGCGTACGGCGGCGGGGTGTTCGGGCGCTGCGCGTAGGGCGGCGGCGTCTGCGGGTGCTGCGCGTACGGCGGCGGGGTCTGCGGGACGCCCTGCGGGTAGGGGGTGTTGAGGGGGCCCTGGGCCTGCGGGAAGACCGCGTTCTGGCCCGAGCCGCCGACGTTGCTCAGCCGCGGGCCGCCCTCGCCGGTCATCTGCGGCGGGACGCCGACGCCGGTCGCGCCCTGGGCGACGCGCAGGCACTCCTCGCGCATCTCGTCGGCGGACTGGAAGCGGTGTGCCGGCTCCTTCCGCAGCGCCCGCGCGACCAGCGCGTCCACCGCGAGCGGAACCGCCGCGTTCACGCTGGACGGCGCCGGCGGCGTCTCCTGGACGTGCTGGTAGGCCATGCCGAGCGCCGACTCGGACTCGAACGGCAGCCGCCCGGTCAGCAGCTCGAAGAGCATGCACCCGACGGAGTACAGGTCGGAGCGCGCGTCGACGGACTTGCCGAGCGCCTGCTCCGGGGAGAGGTACTGGGGTGTGCCGACGACCATGCCCGTCTGGGTCATCGAGGTGACGCCGGACTGCATCGCGCGGGCGATGCCGAAGTCCATCACCTTGACCACGTCGCGCTTGGTCAGCATGACGTTGGCGGGCTTGATGTCGCGGTGGACCAGGCCCTGCTCGTGCGAGGCCGCGAGGGCGGCCAGCACGTCCGCGGTGATCTTCAGGGCCTTGTCGGTCGGCATCGCGCCGTGGGCGGAGATGTCGCGGCGCAGCACGGAGCTGAGCGAGGAGCCCTCGACGTACTCCATGACGATGAACGGGACCTGCGTGCCGTCCTGCTCGTCCTCGCCGCTGTCGTAGACGGCGACGATGTTGGTGTGGTTGAGCCGGGCCACGGCCTGCGCCTCGCGGCGGAACCGCTCGCGGAAGGAGGGCTCGCGGCTCATGTCGCCGAGCATCGTCTTCACGGCGACGGGCCGGTCGAGCACGGTGTCGTCGCCCAGGTGGACCGTGGCCATGCCGCCCTGACCGAGCAACTCCCGCAGCACGTAACGGCCGTGACCCACAGTCCGTCCGGTGTCGCCCGCGCCGCCGTGCTCGCTCATGCGCTCTCGCTCCCCCAACCGGGCGCCCCACTGGTACGCCGTCAGGGGCCAACGTTAGCGCGATGAGCAGGGCGGGAAACAGCCGGGTTCACGCCCTGCTCGGCGTGCTTACAGGTAGGGACCCGAACGGATCCCGCCGTGGCCCTCGTCGCCCTCCTCGTGCCCGGGGGCACCGGGCGGGAGGGCGCGGCGCATCTGCTCCAGCTGGGCCCGCGCGGCCATCTGCTGGGCGAAGAGCGCCGTCTGGATGCCGTGGAAGAGACCCTCCAGCCAGCCGACGAGCTGCGCCTGCGCGATGCGGAGCTCCGCCTCGCTGGGGATGGCGTCCTCGGTGAAGGGGAGCGAGAGCCGCTCCAGCTCCTCCACCAGCTCCGGCGCGAGGCCCTGCTCCAGCTCCTTGACGGAGCTGGCGTGGATCTCCTTGAGCCGCACGCGGCTGGCCTCGTCGAGGGGCGCCATGCGCACCTCCTCGAGCAGCTGCTTGATCATGCTGCCGATCCGCATGACCTTGGCGGGCTGCTCGACCATCTCCGTGATCGGCAGCTCTCTGGCGTCACCGCCACCGCCGCCGCTCTCGAGGGAGTTGCCACCGCCGACCGGCAGGCCGTCGGGACCGACGATCAGAACGTGAGGGCCGTCTTCGGGCCGCTGGCTGGGGCTGTTCATGAAGGTCATTCTGTCTTACGGGGGTGTCAAGAGGGCGTGATATTCACCAGAACACGTGTGCGCCCTCCTCTGGCCACCGCGAGCCGCGCCGAGGTCAGAGCCTGCGGATACGCCAGCCGAAGAGCGCGGCGCCCGTGCCGATCAGGGCGAGGCCGACGCCGAGGAGGAGGCCGCGACGGGCCAGCGAGTCGGCCACCGAGGTGGTGTGCGGGTCGGCGAGCCTGGCCTTGTAGGCGTCGGGCTGGAGGACCGCCTGCGGTCCCAGCGGCGGCGGGACGGTGGACGCGGGGCGGTCGGCCCCGGCCGGCGGAGGGACCGCGTCGCCGCCCTGCTGGGGTGCGACGGCGGGGGCGCCGGAGCCCTGCGCCGCCTGGGGCGTCACCGCGGGGTGCGCGGGCACCGCGCCCCTGGAGGGCCTGGACGTCGGCCTGGGCCTGCGGTGGGAGGGCGAGCCGGAGGCCACGGGCGAGGGAAAGAGGGAGCTGACCACCGGCACCGGCACGGCGCTCGCGGAGCCGTCGCCGCCCGGCGGCTCCGAGGCCCCGGACGGGGGCGGGGACGTGGTCGAGGACGGACCGGGCCCGGAGGACGGGCCGGAGGCGGGGGCACCCGAGCCGGGCGCCCCGCCCGTCTCGGACGGGACGGAGGTGAAGTGCAGCAGGCGGCCGTCCGGCAGCCGGACGGTCACGTCGACCGGCCTGTGGGCGCCGGGCCGCGCGGTCAGGTGCGAGCCGATCGGATGCGAGCCGGTTGGATGCGAGGCGCGCGCCCCGCCGGGCTTCGCCTTGAGGGGGACCGACCCCTCGGCGTCGGCGGCCCCCAGCGCCCAGACGGGCGTGACGGCCGCGGCCACCAGCAGACCCGCCGCGAGGGCCGTTCCGGCAGCCCGCGCGGCCCCCGTCCCCAGGCCCGACAAAGCACTCATATGTGGCAATTAGGACACCGCGTCCGCCGCGCGGCAAGCCTCACTAGGCCATTCAGAGATGGTCTAGACCTTCTCTGATCCGGATGCCACAATCCGGACATGGCGAACCCACAGGAGCCGCCGGGCCCGGACGCGCGCCGGAGGCTGGCGGAGCTGCTCTCGACGGACGTGCTGATGGCACGGCAGGAGACGCTGCTGCTGGAGCACGCCCGGCAGCTCGCCCTGGCGCGCGAGGCCACCGCGCGGCTGGCCGCCGAGACGGCGGGGCCGGGCTCACCCGGGGGCCGGGCGGGCCTGGAGGTGCTGACCGGGATCGACGAGATCCGCGAGCGCTTAGCAGCGCTGAGCCGGGACGTCGCCGAGGAACTGCTGAGCTTCGCCCCCGACGGCGCCCAGACGGACGACAACATGCGCGCCTCCCGCCCGCTGAACGCGGCCCTGCTGGACCGCGGGGTGCGGCTGCGCACGGTCTACCTGACCAGCATCCGCACCCATCCGCCCACCCTCGCGCACGCGCAGTGGCTCGCGGACCACGGCGGGCAGGTGCGGACCGTGGCCACCCTGCCGACCCGGATGCTGGTCATCGACCGGAACACCGCCGTCCTCCCCACCGACAGCCAGGACACCGGCCTGGGCGCGGTCGTCGTCACCGTCTCCGGGATCGTCGCGGCCCTCTGCGCGCTGTTCGAGTCCGTCTGGGCCGAGGGCGACGCCCTGGCGGTCGCGGCGCCGGGCCCGCGGCCCCGGACCGCCCGGGGCGAGGAGCGCGAGCTGACCACCCAGGAGCTGGCCACGCTGCGGCTGATGGCGACGGGCCTCACCCTCGGCGGCATCGCCAAACGTCTGGGAGTCTCCCCCCGGACGGCCCGGCGGATCACCGCCGCGCTGCTGGAACGGCTGGAGGCGGGCAGCAGGTTCGAGGCGGGCGTCAAAGCGGTGCAGCGGGGCTGGCTGCCGGTGGACGGCTGATCAGGGCCCCGAGGCTCCCGTCGAAGAGCTCGCCGAGGGTCACCGGTTCCAGACCGCGTTCCAGGAGCCCGTCCAGCACGGCCGGCAGGGCCGCCGCGGTCTGCCGCCGGTCCCCGCCGCCCTCGTGCAGCAGCACCACCGAACCCGGCCGCACCGCCTCCAGCACGGTGGCCGCGATCCGCTCCGGCCCCGGCCGGGCCCAGTCGCGCGAGTCGACGTCCCAGAGCGTGACCGTCGTCGGCCGGCCGGCCAGCGTGGCCAGCACCTGCGGGGTCTGCGATCCGTAGGGCGGCCGGAAACGGGTCGGCTCCGCGCCGGTCACCCGCGCGATCGCCTCGCCGGTCCGGTCGATCTGCTCGCACAGCTGGGACGGCGTCAGATCGGGCAGGAACGGGTGGGACCAGGAGTGGTTGCCCAGCTCGTGCCCGGCCTCCGCGATCCGCCGCACCTCGTCGGGCAGCGCCGCGACGTGCAGTCCGACACAGAAGAAGGTCGCCCGCGCCCGGTGCCGGGCCAGCGCGGCGAGGATCGTCCGGGTCAGGACCGGATCGGGGCCGTCGTCGAAGGTCAGCGCGACCTGCGGCCGGTCGCGCCGCCCGTGCTGCACGCAGCGTCCCGCCGCGGTGAGCCTGGCCCGCAGCTCCTCGCCGTCGGCCACCCCCGCCTCGAACTCCGCCTCCCGCCCGGCCAGGCTGCCGCTCGCGACGGTGAGCCGGGCCAACGACGCGGGCGCCCGCCGGGCGCGCTCGGCCAGGGCCGACGCGGAGACCGAACCGAAGGCCGGGCGACCGGGCAGTGTCCACGGATCGGCCCGGCGCACGTCCAGCCCGGCGGCGGTCAGCGGGCCGTCGAGCAAGCCGTTGGTGCTGTCCACGACGACGGCGAGGCCGGGCCCGAAGCCCCGCAGCCACCCGGCCAGTTCGGCGACGCGCGCCGCACCCCAGCGCGTCGGCACGGCGGCCGGCCCGCCCGCCGCGTCGAGGACCACGGCTTCGTAGCCGTCTGCGGTCCAGGCGATCCCGGCGACGTGGGTCGGCTCACTCGTGGCCCTGTCACTCATGGCCCCGTCACTCATGGCCCAGCGCTCTCGCCTCGGCGAGGACCAGTTCCTCGATGCCCAGCAGGAACGACTCCATGCCGGTCCGAGGCAGCAGCGCCGCGTCAGCGGTCAGCGCGAGCTCCACCGCGTCCGGGACCAGCAGGGCGTCCATGGCGAAGGTGAACGCGGGCCCGCGCTGCGGGAACTCGACCGGCCACGTCAGCCGGGTCCGCTCGCGCAGCCGGGTGAGCGGCACCACCTCGTCCGCGGCGGGCAGCGCGTCGGCGCGGACGATCCGGGCGTCGTTGAAGGTGCAGGAGATGTCGGCGACCCCGCCCGGCTCTTGGCGCAGCCGGGCGATGTCCTGGTCCAACAGCCGCTTGTCGTAGGCGGCGTGACGGTAAGCGGTGAAGGCGGCGCTCTGGGCCCGGCCCAGCAGGTCAGCGAACGGCCGGTCGGCGGCAGGCAGATGGAACAGCCCCTCCTGCGCCAGGGTGCTGACGGCCTGCGCCGTCCCGGGCCGGAACCGGTTGTTGACCACCACCTGCAGCAGCGCCTCCCCGCCACCCGACAGTTGCGCCTGCCGCGCGGCGACCGCCGCCAGCAGCACGGACGAGCCACTGACCCCGCGTCCCGCCGCCACCTGGGCGACCGCCTGCGCCAGCGCGGGCGAGTGCAACCGCGCGTTGGGCAGCAGCCGCTCAGGATCGGCGGTGTCGCGGCTGCCCTCGAACAGCCGTCCCGGCCCGCTCACCAACCGCTCGCACCAGTAACGCCGAGCAGCCTCGTCACGGCGCCGCCCGCGCGGGGACTGCTGCAGGACCGCCTCGTCGGCGGGCTGGAGGGACGGGCGCAGCGCCCGGATCCGCGGCACGGAGAGGCCTGCCGAGAGGTCGATCAGGTCCTGGTGCAGCCGCCGCACGCCCCAGCCGTCGGTCGCGGTGTGGGAGAGCACCAGCACCAGGTGCCGCACGAGCCCGTCCACCTCGACCAACCCGACACGCAACGGCCACTCCCGCGCCGTGTCGAACGGCAGGCCGAGCAGCTCCGCGAACAGCGCGTCCGGGTCTCCCGGCCGCAGCACGACCGGCAACTCCCCCTCCGCGTCCAGATGCTGGATCAGGCGGCCGGAGTCGTCCGGCAGCAGCCGGGTCCGCAGCGAGTCGTGCAGGTGCAGCAGCCCGGTCAGGTCCTCCAGCATCGCGGCCACGGGCCGCCCCGGCTCGACCGCGAGCGGCAGCGCGACGTTGTAGCGCGGCGCGTCGGCGCCGAGCCCGGCCACCGCGTCCCAGATCGCCTGCTGCCCCCAGGTGGCGGGCGCGGTGCGGCTGCGCGCGGCGGCGACGCGGAGTCGCACCAACTGGTCCGTGCTCATGGGGTTCCCTTCCCGGAGTGTCGAAGAATCCGTGGCGTGCGGCCGTCGGTGACGGCGAGGGCGGCGACATAGCCGGGAGGCGCGTCGAGGTCGACGACCTCCGCCGGGGTGGGCAGGCGCAGCGCGTCCAGCAGCCGGCCGCCGTCGGCCTTCACCCACGCCTCCTTCCGGCAGAGCGCGCGGTGGTACGCGCGGGCGGGATCGGCGGAGGTGACGACGTCGTCGTACTCGGCGGCGGAGAGGAAGCGCTTCGCCGCTCGGTGCGGGTCCGGCCGGTCCCGCACCTCCTGGATGTCGACCCCGAGGGGGCCGTCCCAGGAGAGGGCGAGGAGGGCGTGCGCCCCGCTGTGACTCAGGTTCCAGTGGGGACCGTCCGGGAGGAGGGGGCCTGGCTTTCCATGCGGACCCCGGCTTGTCGCACTGTCCAGGGGCGCGCGGCTGCGACACGTGCGGCTCCGCCGCGTGGGCGCGAGCAACTCCCCTATGTGGACGGCGCTGTCACCGGGGGACCATCCGCACGCCGGAGGGGCTACCTCCCGGCCGAAGGCCGGGGGATTGTCGCGCCCCGCGGCGGAGCCGCATATCGGCAGAGCCTCGCGCCCCTGAGGTGAGGGCGGCCAGGGCAACTGCCAGAGCTCCACCCTCATCGCGATCCTGTCCTGCGCGACGTCAGCAGGGTGACCAGCGGCACGCCGAGGACGTTCGCCGCCGCCCAGACCACGTACAGCGCGTGCGGGTCGCCCAACGTCCGTGCCAGCAAACCCCCGACGGTGAGCGTCGTCGCGAAGTAGCAGAGGTTCACCGTCGCCGCCAGGCGGCCCGAGCCTGTCTGTTCCAGGAAGGTGAGCTGGAACAGGACCAGTCCGAACCCCAGGAACGACGGCCCCATGATCCGCAGGAACGCCGTCACCTCCGCCGCCACCGCACCGTCGGACGCCATCGCGTGCCCGATCGGCTCCGCCGCCAGCAGCGCGGTCAGCGCGATCAGCGCGTACGCCCCGAGCGCGATCCGCAGGCCCGCGCGGTGGGCCGCGCGGAGTGCGGACCAGCGGCGGTTCGCGGTGACCGCCGCCGCCGTGCCGAGGGCCAGGGCCGGGACGACGGCCACGGACTGGACGGTGACCGCCGCGCCGTAGCCGGCGACGGTCCGCGCGCCGAAGGGCGTGAGGATCCACTCGACCACGAAGTTGCTCGCGCTCAGCATCACGTACGTGGCGGCGATCGGCAGGCCGACGCCCAGCACCAACGCCCGCGCGTCCACCGGCGGACCCCCGCTCTCGGCGCCGCCCGGGACCCGCACCCCGCCCCGCAGCAACACCGCGCCGAGGACGGCGCCGCACGCCACCGAGGTCCCGGTCGCCCACGGCAGGCTGAACACTCCGAGCCCGCCGTGCACGCCGAACAGCCATACCCCGGCGATCTGCACGCACACCACGACGAAGGTCAGCGCCGCGCCCGCGCGGGGCCGGCCGCCGCCGCGCAGCATCGCGGTGGCGACGTTGACCGGCACGCCCAGCGCCGTCACCAGCGCGGTCCAGCTCAGCACGGCGACGAAGTCGTCCGCCGCGCCGGGCGGGACGTGGAGCAGCGCGGCGAGCGCGGGCGCGGCCAGCGAGACGGCGACGCCGACCGCACCGCAGCCGACCAGGCCGACGCCGCCGAGGCGCAGGCAGAGCCCGCGCAGTGCGGTCACGTCGCCGCGACCCAGGCAGCGGGCGGTGCCGACCTGGGTGACGACCTCCAGCGCCTCCTGAAGCGCGACGAACAGCAAGCCGACGGGAACCAGCAGGCCGCGCACGTAGAGCGCGTCGCCGCCGAGGTGCCCGAGCAGCGCGGCCACCACCGACTGGCCGCCCACCCAGACGACCGCCCCGAACGCGACCGGGTTCGCGACGTCGGCGATCTCCTTGCGGATCGGGACGGTCACCGCCTCCACCGCACCGTCCGGGGCGGTCGTCCGGGTCGGCGCCGGTGTCACCGCGGCTCCCCGGGCAGGGAGGCGGCGAGATCGAGGCGGCAGCCGTAGCCGAGCCCCTCCTCGCGGGCGCGGACCGTCACTGAGGTTCCGGCGAGGTCCGGCCAGCGCTCGGCCAGCGCCGCCCAGACGCCCGTGGCGCCCTCGTCGCCCGGGATCTCCCCGCGCGCGGAGGTGACCAGCCGGTGCCTCGGCGGGCCGTCGAACGCACCGCGCCGGACCTCCACCGCCTCGACGGCGTGCGTCCCACGTCCGCCGAGGACGACGAGGACCGCGCGGTCCCGTGCCGGGCGGACCTCGGACGGCACTCGGCACTGCTCCAGGACCAGCACGACCGCCCGCCCGGCGTCGCCGCGGGCGATCCGGTCGGCGGCGACGCGCACGGCCGTGAACGGACCGGCCACGCCTTGGTCGGCGAGACCCAGCACGGTCGGCCGCCCCGGCAGCAGGTGGCCGAGCAGGCTGCCGGGGTAGCCCATGTCGCCGCAGTCCGCCGTGGCGGCCACGGTGACGGCGAGGTCCACCGGTTCGGCCGGGTCGACGGCCTTGGCCGCCAGCTCGACCATCTCCTCGAAGGTCACCCCGCGGCCGCGGGCGAGCCACGAGCCCTCCTCGGCCCCCGGCTCGAAGAAGGCGGCGCGCTCGGCGTACTCCCGCATCATCCGGGTGTCGGGCCCGTGCCCCGGGAGGGTGTCGACGGGCAGGATCAGGATCTGCTCCACGCGTGCGTTCACAGCGGCGCTCCCCGATGCCCTCGCCCTACAGGTACGCGAGCAGGTAGTCCGCCAACGCGCCGACGCTCTCCAGGTGGTGCTGCTCCAGTTCGTCGGTGTCGACCTCGATGTCGAGGCCGTCCTCCAGGCCCATGAGCAGACCCAGCACGCCGGTGGAGTCGACGTTCAGGTCGTCGAAGAGGCGCGTCGTCCCGGTGACGCCGGGCAGCTCACGGCCGAGCACCTCGGCGAGCGCGGCGACGACCGCGTGGACGACGTCCTCTCTTCTGCTGTCGAGGGTCGCGGGGTCGGCGGGAACGAGCGCGGTCATGAGGAACTCCGTTCGGACGGTGACGATGACGGGGACGATGACGGGGACGGGGACTCTTCGAGGTCGTGCAGGATCTGCGGACCGAGGAGGTCCTCAACCTGGTCGCGGCGGCGGATCAGGCGGGCCCGGCCGCGGTGGACCAGCACCTCGGCCGGGTAGCCGTGGCTGAGGAAGAAGACGGGCGAGGCGGTGGGCCCGTAGGCGCCGGAGCGCTCCACCCCGATCAGGTCCCCGACGCGCAGGTCGGCGGGGAGGTCGACGCCCTTGCCGAGGGTGTCGCTGGGAGTGCAGAGCGGGCCGGTGACGTTCCAGCGGGCACTTGGGGCCGCACCGTCCCGGTTGAGCAGCCGCATGGGGAAGTTGCGCCGGATCGCGGAGCCGATGCCGACGGCGGTGAGGTGGTGGTTGGTGCCGCCGTCGGCGACCGCGAACCGCTCGCCCAGGGACTCCTTCACCGAGCGCACGGCGGTCACGTACAGGCCGCTGTGGGCGACCAGGTAGCGGCCGAGCTCCATCGCCAGCCGGGTGTGCGGGTGGCGGGCGCGAAAGGCGTCGACGACGGGGTTGATCCCGGCGACGAGCAGGTCGACGTCCAGGTCCTGCTCGCCGGCGAAGTAGGCGACGCCGAGGCCGCCGCCGACGTCCACCAGCTCCAGCTCGAACTCCAGCCGGTCGGCGACGCGTTCGGCCAGGTCGAGAATGCGCTCGGTGTTGCGGGTCAGCGTCTGTTCGGAGAGGAACCGGGTGCCCAGGTAGGCCTGGACGCCGGTCAGCCGCACCGAGCGGTGCGCGGTGGCCAGGCCCGTCGTGGCCAGCACCTGCTCCTCGTCGATGCCGAACTGGCGCGGCTTGCCGCCCATGGTCAGGCCCGAACCCTTGACCTGGAAGCTCGGGTTGACCCGCAGCACGACGCGGGCCACGACGCCGAGGCGCTCGGCGGTCCGGTCGATCAGCGCGAGTTCGTCGAAGGACTCGCAGATCAGGGCGAGGATGCCGGCCTTGAGGCAGGCCTCGATCTCGGTCTCGCTCTTGCCCGGCCCCAGAAAGAGGATCTGCTCGGCGGGCACGCCGACGGCCAGCACCGTCTCCAGCTCCACCAGCGAGGAGACCTCGGTGCGCGCGCCGAGGGAGTGCAGCAGGGCGCAGACGGTGACGTTGGGGTTGGCCTTGAGCGAGAAGAAGACCTCGACGTCCGGGTGCAGCCGCTCGCGCAGGCCGCGGAACTGGCGCTCGATCACCTCACCGTCGTAGAGGTAGAGCGGGGTGCCGAACTCGGCGGCCAGCTCGGCGGTCGGCAGGCCCTGGATCGCGTGTCCGCGGGTGGCGCTCATGCGGTCTCTCCTTCGGTTCCGAGGGCGGCCAGCCGGCGGGCGACGGCGGCGTCCCACTCCTCGGCCTCGGCCTGGGTGCCGGCGATCACCAGCCCGTGCAGCCGTCCGGTGAACGGCTCGCCGGGCGCGCCCGCATGCTGCGCGGCGTTGACGGTGGCGAAGCCGTCGACCAGCAGGCCCCGGCCGGAGCCGGGGCCGGTCGCGAAGAGCAGGCCGTCGAGCCAGGTCCGCAGGTCGTCGAAGGCGAGGGGCTCGCGCAGCCGCAGCCGGTACTGACGGGCCAGGGCGACCGTGCCGTCCGGCACGAACCGCTCCTGCAGGCGGGTCTGGTAGGTCGCCATGTTGTTGCGGGCGTTGATCTCCACGACGGGCAGCAGCCCGCCGTCCTGCTCGACCATCGCGTCCACGCCGACCACGCCGTGGTAGCCGTCGGCGGCCAGGCGTTTGCCGAGGGCGTGGGCCACCTCCTCGACGGTCGCGCGGTGCGCGGGGGTGATCCTGGCGGGCATCCGGTGGCCCACGCTCACGCCCTGGGCGATCAGCGCCTCCTTGACGAAGTCGAAGCGCACCGAGCCGTCCCGGGCGAGGGTGAAGTGGCAGGTCAGGTCGGTCGCCTTGGCGGCCCACTGCTCCACCACGAGGGCGACGCGCTCCTCGCCCGACCGCTCGGCCCTCCGGGTGACCATCCGCACCAGCCGGTCGAGCCTCGCCGGGTCGTCGACGACGGCGATGCCCTTGCCCGAGACGCCGTAGGCGTCCTTGACGCCGATCCGGCCGCCGGCGGCGAGCACGGCGGACGCCTCGCGCGCGGCCGCCGCGAGGGCGCCGACCGTCTCGCACTCCCAGCCGCGCACCTGCCGGATGCCGAGCTCGTCGGCGACCCGGCGACTGTAGATCTTGCCGTTGACGGCCTTGGCCACGGCCGCGCCGGGCAGTGCCGGGGCGAGGCCGGTCCGGGCGCAGATCCGCTCCTCGACGGCCGACATGCCGTGCGGCCACAACCGCGCGCCCGCGTCGCCGAGCTCGCGCAGCGCGGACAGCAGCTCGGGCGAGGCCAGCACGTCCTCGCTGACGCTCCGGCCGGGTTCGGTGACGTCGGCGACCAGCACCCGCGGCAGTTCCAGGCCGAGTTCGCGCAGATACACCAGGAAACCGGGGTCGGGCGCGGCCTTGAGCACGACGTGGTCACCCTCGCCGCCGAGCAGCAGGGCGAACTCGTCCATCCGGTTGGCGACGGCGGCCGACGCCCGGGTGGCCACGGCGGGCAGACCGGCCTCGCCCCTGGCCCACTCGTCCTCGACGGCGAAGTTGCCCAGCAGGACCATCGGCGTGTCCGGGGCCCCGGTGCAGGCCTCCTTCACACCCGTGAGAAACACCTCGGTTCACTCCTCATGTACGGGCCCGGAGCGCGCGGGCGCGCCCGGACGCGGGCGCGGCGGTCCGCGCCCGTGCGATCGACGGTGTGGTGTGGGGGTTCCGGGTCTGTCCCGCCCTAGTGGCGGAAGACCATGGCGGCGAAGGTCGCGCCCAGGCCGACCCCGGCCATCAGGTAGTGGTCACCCGAGGCGAGTCGGCCCCGGCTGCTCGCGTCGGCGTGGTTGACGAACGCGTCCGCGCCGAACGCGTGCCCGAGCTCGGGCACGTTGTCGAGGAAGACCCGGTCGAGCGGAAGGCCGATCGTGCGGCAGACCCGGCTCCAGGAGTAGCGGTTGACGTTGTGCGGCAGCACGAGCGCGAGGTCCGCGAAGCCCAGCCCGGCCTGTTCGACCGCGTCGGTCATCGCGGCGACCAGCATCGGGACGTACTGGTCGCCGAAGCGGTCGGCGACGTCCCCGGCCGCTTCCACCCGGTGGTACTCGCCGTGGGTGTGCGCGGCGTAGCCGAGCAGCTCGTCGCGCCCGCCGCCGGCCCGGACCAGGCAGGCCGCGGCGGCCTCGCCCATCACGGTGGTGCCGGGGATCATGCGGCTGGCCGGGAAGTCGGCCTTCTCGCCGGTGAGCACGAGCGCCAGCGCGTCCTCGTCGCCGTCGGCGGCGAGCAGCCGTCCGGCGAGGTCGACGGCCATCAGCCCGGACGCACAGGCCTGCTGGTTGACCGTCATCGCGACGGCGTGGGTGAGGCCGAGGTCCGCGCAGGCCTCGTGCAGCGCGTTGCGGTCCGCCGGACCCGCCGTGGCGAGCGTCCGCCCGGCGAGCACGTAGCGCACGCGGTGCTCGTTGCCGCGCAGTCCGCTCAGCGAGCGCGCGGCGGCGACCATCAGGCCGCGCAGGTCCTTGTCGGGCGCCAGGCGGACCCGGTGCAGGTCGAGGTAGCGTCGGAAGATCCGCAGTTCGTGCGGCGGGATGCCCAGCTCGGGAGCCAGATCGGCGATCTCCACCTGTTGTTCGGGGATCCAGCGGGCCACCTCGGTCAGGGCGGTCACTGCCAGCCCATGTCGTGCAGTCGAAGATTCCCGTTCACGTCAGAGTCCCCCTCTGATGCAGCGTCGGCGCCCGACCCCCCGTGGCGCCTTCGCCATCCTTCAACGCCGCTGCGGCCGCCCGGAAGGGTATTCCGGTGGACACCTGGGGCCATGGCCCCAGGTGTCCACCCCGACCAGCACCGGAAGCCCGGAATTGGCCACCAATTGGTCCAGACCACGCTCTAGACTCCAGCCCGCCGGAGCCTTTCGAGAGCGGAGCCGATCCATGCCCGACAGCATCGCCGTGCTCAACCCGCCTGCCGCACAGCACCGTTGCGGACCGGTGCGGGTGCTGCCCGACACCACGGTCCTCGGACTCTTCGAGTCCCGCGCCGCCGCCGAACCCTCAGCGCCCGCGCTGCGCTGCGGGTCCGCGCGCCTGACCTACGGCGAACTCGACGCAGCGGCGGAGCGCCTGGCGACCACCCTCCGCGCCCGCGGCGTGGGCGCGGGCACCCGCGTCGCCGTCTGCCTGGACCGCTCGCCCGACCTGCTGGTCGCCCTGCTCGCGGTCTGGAAGTCCGGCGGCGTCCACCTCCCGGTCGACCTCGACTACCCGGCCGAGCGCATCACCCACCTCCTCGCCGACTCCGCCGCGTCCCTCGCCCTCACCCGCTCCGACCTGCGCCACCGCCTGCCGGCGGAGCCGGCGACACCCCGGCTCCTCCTCGACGCCCCAGAGGCCTCCGGCGGGGCGAGATCCGCGACTGCGGTCGCCTCCGGCACGGGCGGGGCCGCCGAGGCACCTGGCGGAGCCGGGGACGCCGCCTACCTGATCTACACATCCGGGTCGACCGGGCTCCCCAAAGGCGTGCTGACGGGTCACCGCGCGCTGCTCAACGTGGTGCTGGAGCTCGCGCGGGAGATGCCGTGCGAGCCCGGGGACCGGTGGATGGCGATGGCCGCCGCCGGGTTCGACATCGCCATGGCCGAGTTCTGCGTGCCGCTGGCCACCGGAGCCGAGCTGGTGCTGCCGACGGCGCAGGAGCTGCGTGACCCGCGCCGCCTCGTGGGGCTGGTCGACGGGCTCGGGGTGACCCGGATGCAGGCGGTCCCGTCCCAGTGGCGTCTGCTGCTCGACGCGGGCTTCGACGCGCCGCACCTGGTCGCCATGGTCGGCGGCGAGAGCCTCGGCGTGAACCTGGCCCAGGAGCTGCGCGGACGCGTCGCCGCGCTGTTCAACGGTTACGGCCCGACGGAGACCACCGTGCTCTCCACGCTCTGGCAGGTCCCCGTCCACGTGGAGGCGGTCTCGCTCGGCCTGCCCATCGCCAACACCCGGCTGCACCTGCTCGGGCCGGACCTCGGTCCCGTCGGACCGGGCGAGGCCGGCGAGTTGTGCATCGCCGGGGCCGGTCTCGCCGAGGGCTACCCGAACCGGCCGGAGCTGACGGCCGAGCGCTTCGTCCCGGAGCCGGGCCGCGAGGACGGCGCGCTGATGTACCGGACCGGCGACCACTGCCGCCGGCGCGCGGACGGCACGCTGGAGTTCCTCGGCCGGGCGGACGGGCAGGTCAAGGTCAACGGGCGCCGGATCGAACTCGGCGAGGTGGAGGCCGCGCTGAGCGCGATGCCCGGCGTCGCCGGGGTCTGCGTCGCCGTCCACGAGCAGGGCGACGCGGGCGGCGCCGCGCTGGTCGCCTACGTCGTCCCGGAGACGGGCGTCCCGGCCCCCGACCCGGCCGAGGTCCGCGCCTTCGGGCGCGGCCGGCTGCCGGGGGCGCTGGTGCCCAGCCTGGTCGTCGCCCTGGACGCGTTCCCGCTCACCCCGCACGGCAAGGTCGACCGCGCCGCACTGCCCGCGCCGCTGCCCGCCTCCCCCGTCTCCCCTGCCGCGTCCTCGGACGGGCTGACGGCCGAGATCTGCGCCCTCCTCGGCCAGATCCTCTCCGTCCCCGACGTCCGTCCACAGGACGATCCGGCCGACCTCGGGGCCACCTCGCTCAACCTGATGCAGCTCGCGGGCCGGCTGGACGAACGCTTCGGCGTCGACGTCTCCCCGGACGACCTGCTCGACGCGACGACGGTCGGCGAGATCGCCGACCTCGTCTCCTCGGCCCGCGGCGGCTGAGCCCTCACACTCCGAGGGAGCGGCCGATCAGTTCCTTCATCACCTCGTTGGTGCCGCCGTAGATCGGCATCATCCGGGTGTCGACGAAGGCCCGGGCCACCGACTGCTCGCGCATGTAGCCGTATCCACCGTGCAGTTGGAGGCAGCGGTCGACCACGCGCCGTTGCAGGTCCGTGGTCCACCACTTGGCCCGGGCCGCCGTCACCGGATCGCGGCGGCCCGCGTTGTGGTCGAGCAGGCAGCGATCCACGTAGGTGCGGGCGATGTCGATCTCGGTGGACATCTCCGCCAGTTCGAAGCGGTTGTGCTGGAAGCTGCCGATCGGCTGCCCGAAGGCGGTGCGGGTGCGGCAGTACTCCAGCGTCTCCGCGAACACCGTCTCCGCGCCCGCCACGGCCGAGGCCGCGATGCTGAGCCGCTCCCGCACCAGGTGCTCGCGCAGGTGCCGCAATCCGTGACCGCGCCGCCCCAGCAGGTTCGCCGCCGGCACCCGCACGTCGTCGAAGAACAGCTCGGCGGTGTCCTGCGCGTGCCGTCCGAGCTTCTCCAGCGGCCGGCCGCGTTCGAAGCCGGGCATTCCCCGCTCCACGACCAGCAGACTGAGCCCGCCGCGCAGCCGGTCCTCCGGCTCGGTGCGCGCGGCGACGATGACCAGATCGGCGTGGATGCCGTTGGTGACAAAGGTCTTCGACCCGTTCAGCACGAAGCCGTCCCCGTCGGGGGCGGGGACGGCGCTGGTCGTCAGCGCCTGAAGGTCGCTCCCGGCGGCGGGCTCGGTGATCGCGACGGCCGTGACCAGCTCGCCGGAACAGAACCCGGGCAGCCAGCGCCGCTTCTGCTCCTCGGTGGCCAGGGCGTTCAGATACGGCCCGACCACGTCGTTGTGCAGCGCGAACCCCAGCCCGGTGGCACCTGCCCGGATCAACTCCTCGGCCAGCAGCACGGGGTAGCGGACGTCTTCGGTCCCGCCCCCGCCGTACTCCGCCGGGACGTCGAACCCGAGCAGTCCGGCCTTGCCCGCCGCGCGCCAGACCTGACGGTCCACCAGTCCTTGTCGCTCCCAGGCGTCGTGGAAGGGGGCAACCTCCCGGTCGACGAACGCCCGCACCATCGCGGCGAAGTCCCGGTGCTCCTGGTCGAGGACGTGCTCCTGCATCCGCGTACCCTTTCCAGCGCCAAGAGGTCTAGACAACAGGGCCGTGCGGGGGCAGCGTAGCGGTCCCGGGCGACGGGCGGGCAACCTCGGGCGGGGCCCAGGGTGCTTGTCCTCCCGAGAGGACACTCAGGGCCCCCTCCCCGCCGCCGTCGCCCACCTGATCGCCCCCGGCTGACCGCCGCGTGGGTAGGCTGCCGGGACCGACAGCACGGGGGAGCAGAAATGAACCACGAGACGGCGAGATGGCTCTGGTGGGCGGCGGACTTCGCCCTCACGGCCTGGCTGATCACCAGGTGGAGCATCCGCGGGGCGCGGGCCGGCAACCGCTGGATCGCACAGCACCCGGAAGAGTTCCGCTACGCGAACAGCAAGGAGAAGTCCTGGGCGGGCCCGGAGGGCACCAAGTACCTCCTGCTCACCGTCACGGCCTTCATCCTCGGCATCGCCCTGGCGATCGCCGCCCCGTCGATCGTCTGAACCCTCAGCCGAGGACCTGCAGCAGGATCTTGCCGATGTGGGTGCTGGACTCCATCAGGCGGTGGGCCTCCGCCGCCTCCGCGAGCGGGAAGACCCGGTCGATGACCGGCTTCACCACGCCGGACTCGATCAGCGGCCAGACGTGCTCGCGGACGGAGGCGACCACGGCCGCCTTCTCCTCCAGCGGGCGCGCCCGCAGGGAGGTCGCCGCGACCGCGCCGCGCTTGGCCATCAGCTTGGCGATGTTCAGGTCCGCCTTCACCCCGCCCTGCATACCGATGATGACGAGCCGTCCGTTCAGGGCCAGCGCGTCGATGTTGCGGTCCAGGTACTTCGCGCCGACCACGTCGAGGATCACGTCCGCGCCGCCCAGCGCGGCCAGTTCCGCCACGAAGTCCTGCTCGCGGTAGTTGACCAGCACGTCCGCGCCCAGCTCCGCGCACGCGGCCAGCTTCTCGGCCGAGCCCGCCGTCACCGCGACCCGCGCGCCGATCGCCTTGCCCAGCTGGATCGCCATCGTGCCGATCCCCGACGACCCGCCGTGGACCAGCAGCGTCTCCCCCGGCCGCAGATGGCACACCTGGAAGACGTTGGACCACACCGTGCAGACGACCTCGGGCAGGCCGCCGGCCGTGACCAGGTCGACGCCCTTCGGGGCCGGGAGCAGCTGACCCACCGGGACGGCGACCTTCTCGGCGTAGCCGCCGCCGGCCAGGAGGGCGCAGACCTCGTCGCCGACGGACCAGCCGACGACGCCCTCGCCGAGGGCCGCGACGCGGCCGGAGCACTCCAGTCCCGGGTAGCGGGACGCGCCCGGCGGGGGGTCGTAGAAGCCCTGGCGCTGAAGCACGTCGGCGCGGTTGACCGCCGTGGCCGTCACCTCGACCAGCACCTCGCCCGGACCCGGCACCGGATCGGGGACCTCGCGCAGAACCAGTGCCTCCGGGCCACCCGGCGTCTCGATCGTGATCGCTCGCATGGCCCGACGCTACCGCGCCGCCCCGCCGGGCACCCGCACCCCGTGCCGCGCGGTCAGCCAGGCTGGAGTTGTCGGCCGCGCAGCGCGGCTCTGACCAGTGCCGCGCCACGGGCGGTCGTGGCGCTGACCGGGCCGACGGCCGGCTGGCGGGGCACCAGGCCGGCGCACGGGCGGCAGATCCCCGGTTCCGGGACGGGGTCGGCGCATCTCCCGCACTCGTGCCACCGCGGCTTCGGAACGGCTGCGGCAGGCGGCCGCTCAGGTGGGAGCTTCTGGGTCAGGCGGTGGCGCAGCAGGGCGACGGGTGCGTGGATTCTGGACGGCAGGCCCGACAGCAGGGCGGTGGCGAGTTCCTGTTCGCTCGCCCCACGGTCCAGCCAGCCCGCCACCAGGGGCGCCAGGCTCAAGGCTTCAGCCGTGCCGAGGCGTAGCCGCTGTTCCGGGCGAAGCACCCGGAACAGCGTGGCCACGGCCGCGCGTACCTCGGGCGGAGTCTCCACCGCCCGGACCTCGGGTGCGGCCTTCGCCGCCTGGACCTCAGGCGCAGTCTCCACCGCCCGGACCTCGGGTGCGGCCTTCGCCGCCTGGACCTCGGGTGCGGCCTCCGCCGCCCGGACCTCGGGTGCGGCCTTCGCCGCCTGGACCTCAGGCGCAGTCTCCACCGCCCGGACCTCGGGTGCGGCCTTCGCCGCCTGGACCTCAGGCGCAGTCTCCACCGCCCGGACCTCGGGTGCGGCCTTCGCCGGGGCGGGGCGGGGGAGGGAGGGTTTTTTACCCTGGTCTTTTGGAAGGACGTCAGGGGGACCGCCCGGCGTGGGGCCGGGTCCCGAAGACCCGCCCCCCGGTGTGAGCTGCGGGGTGTCGTAGACGTGGGACTCGCTGACGAGCCTCCCGTCCGATCGCCGGACCTTGTCCACCCGGTAGTACCCGGCCCGCGCGAGTTCGCGCAGCGCTTTTGCGACAACGGCGCGGCCCTGCGGGCTGGATCCGGCCATCTGCCGACCGTCCTCCCGCCATCCGTCCGGGCGGGAGAGGAGGTCCGCCAGCAGGCCACGAGCCGTGTACGACAGGCTGCGGTCCTGAAGAAGAGGATTGGGCAATGCGGTGAAAGTCCGCGGGGCGGGGCTACGATGAATACGCATCTGGAGTGGGTTCTCCCGGTGCCGGGCCCCGGGGTGTTGGTAGCACCGCCGGGGTCATCTGTCATTGGTGGCGCCGACGCTATCAGCGCGCCGATTCCCACCTCGTTCGCCTACAAATCCAGTCGTCGCAGGTCAGGTGGGCTGCCGCAGGTCGGGAGCGCGGTGTCATGTCACCCGATCGAGCTAGCGCGCGAGGTCCACGACCGCGTAGACGGCGCCGATATTGGTACCCTCGCCGGTTGACGGATAGTCGATCGTCAGGTTGGTGGTGCCGTTGGCGAGCCTGCCGTCGAGCAAGAAGCGGTGGTTGTCGTAGCCCAGGGTGTTGGCGTAGTCGGGGTTGCGCCGCCACTGGAAGTTGCTGTCGTGCGGGTCGTTGTCGGCCAGCACCGAGTTCTGCACGTCGTCGACGGGGCTCAGCCTGTCGCCGAGCGCGAACGGCGAGCCCACGTTCGGGACCACCTCCACGCGGTCGTTCCAGCCGCGGTCGCCGTCGTAGGTGATCTGACCAAGGCGCAGGCCGACGGTTCCGGTCGCGGGGGTGTGCAGCCCGTCGAGGCTGACGGCCACGGTCTTGCCGGAGTTGATGGCCTGGTGCTGGTAGCCGTCCCAGACCTGGAGGTGGCGCAGCGGCTTGTCGCAGTTCTCGTAGGCGACGACCAGCGACCAGCCGCCCCAGGCGTCGATCGCCATGGCCGCGTCGAGGTCGGCGACCTCGTAGGTGCCGTCGCCGCCGGCCCTGACCAGGTCGGTCACGTCGGCGGAGGTCGCGTAGCTGTGGTCGGGGTCGGTCGCGTCGAAGCCGATGGCGGTGTCGCGCTTGATGTTCACGTAGCCGTGCGTCTTCGGGGTGCGGAAGTAGACCTCGTCGACGTCGTTGATGTTCTTCTGCACGTTGACGTGCTTGTCGGGGATGACGATGCCGTAGGTGCCGCCCCAGTACAGCCGGGCGAACTTGACCTCGGAGTTCGGCGGCAGCTTGAACTCGGCCGAGCTGGACGAGTAGATCGGGTCGCCGAGCGGTCCCTTGTGGCCGGGGCCGTCGATGTTGATGTACTGCATCCAGTAGTCGTTGTTGCGTCCCGCGCGGGTGCCCAGCGTCGGCGGCACCTGGTGGCGGGCCGTCAGGCAGTCGGGAGCGTCGGGGTAGCGCTTGGGCTTCGCCGGATCACAGGTGACGATCGAGTTGCCGACGCTGGTGACGGTGCCGTGGAGGTCGGCGGACCAGCGGGTGCTGAACGGGACGTTGTGCTCGGTCGGGACACCACGCTGGTGGCCTCCCGGGTTGCCGCGCGCGACGGCGGCGTCGGCCGAGGAGGCCGCCGCGGCGAGCGGGGCGAACAGCGCCGACGCCGCGACCACGGCGAGCAGTCCGCGGCGGCGCAGCGGAACGGGGAACCTGCGGTACATGAGGGCCTCTCAGACATCCCGGACTTCGTCAGTCCGATCCGACGGTTCGGCCTTCATCGGATCATGACGGTGCGTGTACGGCTCGTCACGGTGAGCCATCCGGTGCCCCGGGCGGGAACAGGCGTACGCTTGCAGGATTGCGCAAGCATGGAATCCGGATGGAGACGACGGGGGCCCAGGACATGCTCGACGAGACGGACGACGAAGGCGGGTCACTCGGGCGCAGACCGCGCTCGCGGGCGCGTCGCGTGCTGAAGATCCTCGCGCTCGTGCTGTCCGTCCTGGTCCTGATCGTGGCCGGGGTCGGCACCTGGCTCTACAACCGGTTCAGCGGCAACCTGCACACCGTCCACCTGGGTGGGGACACCCGGAAGACCCTCGGCCAGGAGAAGCCCGACGCCTTCGGCCGCACACCCATCGACATCCTGGTCATCGGCACCGACGCGCGGAACACGCAGCAGGACTGCAACCTCGGCGGGGACTGCAACATCGGCGGCGGCTACGGCAACGCCGACGTCGAGATGCTCGTCCACGTCTCCGCCGACCGCTCCAACGCGACGGTGATGAGCATCCCCCGCGACACCATGGTCAACGTCCCGGCCTGCACCGACCCCAGCAACAGCGCCAACGCCACCAGCGGCTACTACGGCATGATCAACAGTGCTCTGGCCTACGGCGTGCAGTGCCAGATGGAGACCATCCACCAGCTGACCGGCGTCCCGCTGACCCACTTCATGGAGGTCACCTTCTCCGGGGTGGTCAACATGTCGGACGCGGTCGGGGGAGTGAACGTGTGCGTGGACGACAACGTCTACGACACCTACTCGCACCTCAAGCTGGCCAAGGGCACCCACAACCTCAAGGGCGTCGCCGCCCTGGAGTTCGTCCGCTCCCGGCACGGCTTCGGCGACGGCGGCGACCTCGGCCGCCTCACCGCCCAGCACCTGTACCTGAGCTCCATGATGCGCTCCATGCGCAGCGCCGGAACACTGACCGACCCCACCCGCCTCTTCGACCTCGCGGACTCCGCCACCAAGGCGCTGACGGTCGACAGCGGCCTCGGCAGCATCACCTCCCTGCTGGGCCTCGCCAACGACGTGGCCAAGGTGCCGACCAGCCGGATCACCTTCACGACCATGCAGACCCAGACCGACCCGAACAACCCGGACCGCCTGGTCGTGGGCCCGGACGCGCAGGCGCTGTTCGCGGCGATCGCCAACGACCAGTCGCTCACGGCGGCGGGCGGCGGGTCGGCCTCGCCGTCGGCGAGCGCGAGCGCGTCGGCGTCGGCAGGCGCGAGCGCGACGGCATCGGCAGGCGCGTCGGCATTCGCCTCGGCCTCGGCGTCCACGGGGAGCGGCTCCGACTCCGTCTCCGCCGGGAAGATCGACGTGCGGGTGGAGAACGCCAGCGGCACCCACGGCCGCGCCACCCAGCTCGCCGACGCGCTCACCGGATCCGGCTTCGGCTCCGGCACGACCGCCGTCACCTCGCCGACCACCACCCCGAGCACCCAGCTCCGGTACGCCCCCGGCGATCTCGCGGCCGCCCGGACCGTCGCGACGGCGCTGGGCCTGCCCGACAGCGCGCTCAGCGCCTCCTCCTCGGCGTCCGGGGTCACCCTCGTCATCGGTGCGGACTGGCCCTCCGGCACGTCCTACCCCGGCGGCACCGGCAAGCCCTCGCCGGCCGACACCTCCCAGGCCCTCAACGGCGCCGACGCCCGGACCGCGGACAACACCAGCGGCTGCGCGCCGGTCAGCACGTACCAGACCGTCGAGATCGACGGGGTCCCGATGACCCCCAGCGAGGCCTACGCACGCGCCACGAACGTCCCGGACTCGGCCCCGTGACCACAGCCGGACAGGCCCTAGTCTTGGTGGGCGCGGCCCCGGTCACGGGGAGAGCGACGGCGAAGGAGAGCGCGGATGACGACTGGCGCTGAGGTCCGGGCGGCCATCGGGGCCGTGATCGGCGCCGCCGCCGCGACCGCGCCGGACGGACCTCCCGGTCCTGAGGTGATGGACCAGGCCGCCGCCGCGTTCGGGCTGCTCGCCTCTCCCACCAGGCTGCAGATCGTCTGGATCCTCGCCGCCGGCGAGTGCGACGTCACCGGTCTCGCCGAGCAGGTCGGCGGCTCGCTCCCGGCGGTCAGCCAGCACCTGGCCAAGCTCCGCCTCGCGGGCCTGGTCCGCTCGCGCCGCGAGGGGCGGCGCCAGGTCTACCTGGTCGACGACCCCTACCTCGCCGCCGTCGTCCGGCTCATGGTCAGCCGGCTCTCCGCCGAGGAAAACGAACGCGGCCGCCCCGGCCTCTCCGCCGTCGGCGGCCCGCACTCCGCCGAGGGACTGGCGCGTGGCCGCATCGTCTGACCCGCAGGCCCCGTCCCCGCACGCGAACGAACCGCACCCCACCACGCCGGACGGCGAGCCCACCAACGCTTCGGCGCCGCGCGGCCGCGCGCCCCGGGCCCCCGCGGTACGGCCGCTCAGCACGACGGAGCGGCGGCCGCTCCGGCTGCGGGCGCCGGCCCTGCTGGGGCGGGCGCTGCCCGCGCTCGGGCTCTACGTCGTGGTGCGCGTGCTCGGGCTGGTCGTGCTCGCCGTCTGGGCGGGCGCGGAGGGCCGCAGCCCGCACCAGTTGCTGTCGGCCCGCTGGGACTCGCTCTGGTACACCGACATCGCCGCCCACGGCTACCACTGGCCCGGCTACCAGGCCACCGCCCAGACCCGCGGCGCCGGCGCCCACTCCCACCTGGCCTTCTTTCCGCTGCTGCCCTGGCTGGAGCGGGGCCTGCACACCCTCACCGGCCTCTCCTACGCCGACGCCGGGCTGCTGGTCAGCGCGCTCGCCTCACTGGCCGCCGCGCTCGGGATCTTCGCCGTCGGCGAGCGGCTCGCGGGCCGGCGCGCGGCCACCCTGCTGGTGCTGCTCTGGGCGGCGCTGCCCATCGGCGTGCTGCAGTCGATGGCCTACACGGAGTCCCTGTTCACCGCGCTCGCGGCCTGGAGCCTGTTCGCGGTGCTGCGCCGCGACTGGCTCACGGCGGGCCTGCTCGCCGCGTTCGCGGGCATCACCCGCCCCAGCGCGGCGGCGGTGATCGCCGCCGTCTGGGTCGGCGCGGCGCTCGCCCTGTGGCGGCGCGAGCCCGGCCGCACCCGGGCCGTTCTCGGCGCGCTCCTCGCACCCGCGGGCCTGCTGGCCTACGCGGGCTGGGTCGGCGGCCTCTCCACCTACCTCGACGTCCAGGCGCGGTGGGGCAACGGCTTCGACTTCGGCGCGGCGTACGCCCGCTTCGTCGGCCACCAGCTGGCGCACAGTCCCGGCGCGGGCATCGGCCTGCTGGCGTTCGTCGGTGTGGTGCTGTGGGCGCTGGTGGCCTGCGTGCGCCGGCGCCTGCCGTTGCCCGTCCTCGCGTACGCGGCGGTGATCGTCGCACTGGCGCTCGGGGCGCAGGCGTACTTCAACTCGAAGCCGCGCCTGCTGATGCCGGGGTTCCCGCTGCTGCTGCCGCCCGCCGCCTGGCTCGCCACGCTGCGCGTGCGGTGGGTCGCGGTGACGATGACGCTCCTGGCGCTCGGCTCGGCCGCCTACGGCGCCATCTGGCTCCTGGGGCCGGGCCCGCCGTAGTGACCCGTCGCCGCCGACCCGGGCTGGGCTTGCACCGTCCGGGGGCGCGAGGCTCCGAAGGCGGCCACGCCGCCTATCCCGTGCGGGCGATGGTGATCAGCCGGTCCTCCGGCTGCAGGACCGCCGCCTCCGGATCGGCGAAGGCGAGGCGGCGACGGCCCCGGACGACCGCGACCACCAGGTCGCCGCAGTCGCGCGGCGAGCGGCCCACCTCCGCGTGGGTGACCGGGCGGTCGATCACGTCCAGGCCGTGGCCGGCGGTGAGGAGGTCGTCGAGGACCGCGCCCGTGTGCGGGCTGAGCGTGGAGACGCCCAGCAGGCGGCCCACCGAGCTGGCGCTGGTGACGACGACCGTCGCCCCGCTCTGGCGCAGCAGCGGGGCGTTCTCGTCCTCGCGGACGGCCGCGACCACCACCGCGCCCTTGTTGAGCTGCCGCACCGTCAGCGTGGCCAGCACCGCGGTGTCGTCCCGCTGCGGGGCGACGATCACCTGGGCCGCCCGGTCCACTCCGGCCCGCAACAGCACGTCCGTGCGGGTGCCGTCGCCGACGACACCGGCCAGGCCCTCCTCCGAGGCCGCCGCCTCGACCGTGCGCCGCTGCGGGTCGACCACGACGATCGACGTCTTCGGCGTCCCCTTCTGCAACAGCGTCTCCACGGCGTTGCGGCCCTTGGTGCCGTAGCCGACGACCACGATGTGCTGGTCCAACTCCCGCCTCCAGCGGTTGATGCGCCACAGCCGGCGGCCGCGGGTGGTGAGCACCTCCAGCGTGGTGCCTACCAGGACGATCAGGAACAGCACCCGCAGTGGCGTGATCACCAGGATGTTCGTCAGCCGGGCGCTGTCGCTGACGGGCGTGATGTCGCCGTAGCCGGTGGTGGAGAGGGTCACCGTGGCGTAGTAGAACGCGCCCAGCAGGTCGAGGTGGTCGTGCGCGCTGTCGCGGTAGCCGTCGCGGCCGAGCCAGACCAGCAGCGCGGTGACGACCAGAATGACCAGCGCCAGCACGAGCCGGCGCCCGACCTGGTGGAGCGGCGATCCACCGCGCTCCTGCTCCGGCAGGTGGATCTGCCGGAGCTCGGCGGCGGATTCGGCTTCGCGGCTCTGCCTCAGCCGCACGGCACGTCCAGCACCTCGATCGGGCTGCCCGCGGCCACTCCCCCCGGCGGCACCACGGCCAGGCCCTCGGCCAGCGCGAGGCCGCGCAGCATCGCCGGGCCGTCGAAGCGCAGCGGCGCCGCGCCCCGTTCGGGCAGGGCGACCGGCACCAGCCGGGTGTGGCCGGCCTGGCCGGGGAAGTCCGCCGCGGCCGGGACCCGGTAGGGCGCCGCCGCCGGGCAGCCGCCGAGGCCCCGCAGCAGCGGTTCGGCCAGCGTCGCCGCGCCGACGGCGGCGGCGAAGGGGTTGCCGGGCAGGCCCACGAGGTGGGCGGCGGCGCCGACGCCGCTCGGCAGCGCGGCCAGCAGCATCGGATGGCCCGGCCGCACCCGCACCCCGTCCACCAGCAGCGCCGCACCGACCTCGGCCAGGGCCGGGTGCAGGAAGTCGACCGGTCCTGCGGCGGTGGCACCGGTGGTGACCACCACGTCCGCGCGGGCCGCGCGCAGGGCGGCGACCAGGGCGGCCCGGTCGTCGCCGACGTGCCGCACGGCGGTGACGGTCGCGCCGTAGGAGGCGAGCCAGCCCGGCAGCATCGGGCCGAGCGCGTCGCGGATCCGGCCGTCCTTCGGCGGGCCCTGTGTCAGCAGCTCGTCACCGAGGACCAGCAGCTCGACGGTGGGGCGCCGGTGCACGGTCAGCCGGTCGACACCGGCGGCCGCCGCGAGGCCCAGGACGGCGGGCGTGACCTGCGTCCCGGCGGGGAGCAGCGCCTCACCGGCGCGGCACTCCTGCCCGCGCGGACGGATGTCGCGGCCGGGCGGCGGGGCCTGGACACCGGGTCGGCAGGCGAGTCCGGCAGCGTCGGCGCGGACCACGCCGTCCTCGCGGCGCAGCACGGCGGTGGCGCCGGACGGGACGGGCGCGCCCGTCGCGATCCGTACAGCCTCGCCGTCCTCCAGTGCGGCCGCCGCCGGCCGTCCGGCCAGCCCCTCGCCCTCGGCGGGCGAGCGCAGCCGCCACGGACCCGGGCCGGAGACGGCCCAGCCGTCCATGGCGGAGGTGTCGAAGGCCGGCAGGTGCGTGGCGGCGGCCAGCGGCGCGGCAAGCACGGACCCCAGCGCGTCCGCGGCATCGCACTCCCGCGTGCCGAGCGGGCGCGCCCCGGCGCGCAGCGCGGCGGCGCGTGCCTGCGGCCAGGCCAGCTCCTGCGCCGGGTGCGCGGGCGGCGGGACGGCGGAGTCCTCCCCCCGACCAAGATCACAAAATGCGCCACGTGACGCATTTGCTGATCTTGAACCACCGGGGCGGGCGCCGACCAGTCCGAAGGCGTCGTCCAGGGCCTGGTCGAACGTCGGATCCGGACGCGAGGCGGCCGCGGCAGCAGGCTCCTCGGCGCGGTCCGCCGCCTCGTAGTCGAACGGACGCTCCGGTTCGGGCACGGGCGCCGGTGTCGACGCCTGCGGCAGCAGGAACGGGTAGGCGGCCAGCAGATCCGTCTCCGCCTCCGAGCCGGTCATTCCGGGTGCTCCTCGGCACGGTCCGCCGCCCAGCGCAGCGCCAGCTGCGCGGCCTTCCGGTTCGCCTCGGCCACCGCCTCCGGGCCGCCACCGGCCGTGGCAGCGGCGTAGCCCACCAGGAACGCCGTCAGCGGCGCCGCGGGGCGCGCGACACCGTGGGCGACGTCCCGGGTCATGTCGAGCAGCCCGTGGACATCGACCTCCAGGTCGATCCCGAGCTCGGTCTTGGCAGCGGCGATCCAGTCATCCAGCACGCCTCCATCGTCGCCGATGGGCGCGCCCCCGGCGCGCATCAGGGTGGTATCGCGTGCGTGTCCGTTCCCTCACCGCTCCGGAGGCACGGCGTGCGCGGCGCGGGCGCGGGCCCGCTCCACGTCCTCCCAGGTGTCGCAGTCGACGGCCGCCCCCCTCTCGTCGGGCAGCCGCAGCGTCCGCAGCCCCGCCGTGACGGCGCGCAACCGCGCGCCGTGCGGCTGCGCGACCGCCGCGAGGGCGGCACGGAGCGGGCCAGTCCGGTAGGCGGCGGTGAGCAGCTGGTCGCGGCCGTCCGCGTCGACGAGCACGGCGGCGTCGACGCCCGGGGCGTCGAGCGCGTCCAGCAGGCGGTGCACCGTGTCGGTGTCGAGGAACGGCAGGTCGGCGGCGAGCAGCAGCGTCACCGCGGCCCCCACCTCCGCGAGGCCTGCGGCCAGCCCGGCCACCGGGCCGCCCCCGGGCGGCTCCTCCCGCACCCACCGCACGGCGCGCGAGGTCGCGCGCTCCGGCCCCACGACGAGGGTCACCCCCGCGTCCCCACAGGCCGCGAGCACGCGGTCGAGCAGCGTCGTCCCCGCGACGACCAGCCCGGGCTTGTCCTCCCCACCCAGTCGCCTGGCGGCTCCCCCGGCGAGGACGACGGCGTCGTATCCACGAGACCTCATGCCCTGCACTATCCCAGTCGGCTCAGTCGCCCTGTCCAGGGGCGCGAGGACTTCTGCACACCCAGCCAGTCGCAACTCCCCGGGGGCGCGAGGGCTCGGCTGATGTGCGGCTCTGCCGCGTCGGCGCGACAATCCCCAGCCTTCTGCCGGGAGGTGCCCCAGAGGTGCCTCTCCCGCGCAGGTAGAGCCCCGAACGCGCAGGGCCATCCGCATGTCAGTGGTTGCTCGCGCCCCGCAGGGGGAACTTCCCGGCCGAAGGCTGGGGGAGGGGCCGCTGATCAGCAGAACCCCCCGCCCCTGTAGGAGGCTACGCCGCCTACGGCAACGGGTGGTCGGCCAGGAGGTCGCCGAGTTCCTGGTCGAAGGCGGCCGCGGGACCGAGCGTCAGCTCGAGGTGCTTGGCCCAGGCGTGGTAGCGGTGGAGCGGGTAGTCGAGGTCCGCGCCGATGCCGCCGTGCAGGTGCTGGGCCGTGGAGGCCACCGCGCGGACCCCCTCCGCCGACCAGATCTTCGCCGTGGCCAGATCCGCCTCCAGCGGCATCCGGTCCGCGAGCTCCACCCCGTGGGCCAGCCGCCAGGCGGCCTGCCAGAGCGTCACCTCCATCGACCGCAGGTCGATGTACCGGTCGGCGGACTGCATCGCCACCGCCTGGAAGGTCGCGATCGGGTGCCCGAACTGCTCCCGCTTGGACGCGTAGTCGGAGGTCAGCCGCAGGGCCGCCTCGCCGAGGCCCAGGCACAGGGCGGCCACGCCCACGATCATGCGCGCCCGGACCGCCCGCCAGTTCGCGCCGTCCGCCGCCGCGGGACCCAGCTGCCGACCGGCGTCCACCACCGCGCCGTCGAGGAGCAGCCGTCCGGCCAGCTCGCCGTTGGTGGAGACCTGACGTTCCAGCGTCACGCCCTCGCCACGCGGGTCGACGAGCAGCAGCAGCGTGCCCTCGGGGCCGCGCGCCGGGACCAGGACGAGGTCCATCACCGGCGCCCAGGCGATGCCCGTCTGCTCGCCGGTCAAAGCCCAGCCACCGTCGACTGGCGCCGCCGTCACCGCCTCGTCGGCGGGCTCGTGGCCGGTGCGGCCGTGCGCGGCGACGCCGATCAGCAGGCGGCCGGCGGCGATCTCCGGCAGCAGCCGGCGCCGCAGGTCCTCCGCGCCGAAGGCCTGGACGGCGAGCGCCGCCGCGCCGGTGTCCAGCAGCGGGACGCGGGCCAGGACCCGCGCGGACTCGCGCAGCACCAGGCACCAGGCGATCTCGTCCAGCCCGGCCCCGCCGTACTCCTCGCCGAGGGCGATGCCGAGCAGGTCGGACTTGCTCAGCCGCTGCCACAGCTCCCGGTCGATGTCGGGGGCGACCGGCTCGACGCCGAGAGCCGGGCTGGGGACGCCTCCATCCGGCGTCACGTCCGCGAAGACGGCACGGGCCGCCTCCGCCGCAGCCTGCTCCGCGTCGGTGAAGGTGAAGTCCACGGGGCGCCCCTTCCGTTGCCTGCCATTGCGGCCTGTCATTGCGGCATCTGCTGACGCGACGTCAGATTAGAACAAGTTCTAGATACACGGAAGGGTCGCGCACAGGCGGCGGACCTCAGTACCGTGCTCAGGAATCACCGGAGCGGGCGAGGCGGGCAGACGTGGCAGACGAGCCGGACGAGGCGACTCCCCTCGACCCGATACCGGAGGCGGACTCCACCGAGGAAACCGGAGAAGTCGGGCAGGAGCGGCGCTGGTCGCTGCCCTCGCTCCTGGTCCTCTGCCTCGCCACGGCCACCGTGGCCGTCGCAGCCGTCTACCACCTGGGCACCGTCTTCCTCTCGATAGCGCCGAGCAACCCCGTCTCCCAGCACCACGCCGCCGCGATCAACGCCCACGTGCTGCCGGAGTTCGAGCAGAACTGGCAGTTGTTCGCGCCGAACCCGCTCCAGCAGAACGTCGCGGTGCAGGCGCGCGTGGAGACCATCGACTCCGACGGCCACCGCGTCGACTCCCCCTGGATCGGCCTCACCGCGCAGGACATCGCGGCGATCCGCGGCAACCCGTTCCCCAGCCACGTCAACCAGAACCAGCTGCGCCGCGCCTGGGACTACTACACCGCCTGGCACGACCAGCAGACCGAGAAGTCGACGGGCTTCGGCGGACCGCTGAGCGAGGAGTACCTCAAGCGGATCGGCCTGCAGCGGATCGGCCGGTCCTGGCAGGGCCAGAAGATCATCCAGATCCAGTTCCGGTCGGCCACCACCGACGTGACCGGCCCGTCCTGGACCGGCGCGCCGGCCACCGCCAGCCCGTCCTACCGCCAGCTGCCCTGGTGGCCGGCCACCGACGACGACTACCGCGGCCTGGGGGTCTTCTGATGCGCACCCACCTGCGCGCACGCACCACCCGCCTCGGCGACGCCGCCTTCACCGGCTGGACCACCGTCACCGGCCGGACGCTCGCGCCCTACCAGGCGGCGGTCGTCCGGATCGGCGTCGCCCTCACCTTCGGCGGCTTCCTGCTCCGCGAGTGGCCGCACCGCCGCGTGCTGTACGGCGACCTCTCGCCCTGGAGCGGGGACCTGGCCCGGCAGATGCTGTCCGCCAACCACGCGTTCACCGTGCTGGCCTGGTCGGACGGGCGCTGGTGGTTCGAAGGCGTGTACGCGGCGGCGATCGCCGTCAGCGTGCTGATGCTGCTGGGCTGGCGCACCCGCGCCACCTCGCTGGTCTTCATGGTCCTGGTCCTCTCCCTGCAGAACCGCTCCGTCCTGGTCGGCGACGGGGGCGACAACGTCGTCCACCTGATGGCGATCTATCTGGCCTTCACGCGGTGCGGCACGGTGTGGTCCCTGGACGCGCGGGCCGCGCGGCGCGGCACGCGGCGGGCGGGCGACCCGGTCGGGGTGGCGATCTGGGTGGCGCTCGGGCTGGCGCTGGCGTTCTGCCAGCTCTCCGGCTTCGCGACCCTCGGCATGCTGGACATCGGGCTCTACACCTGGGGCACCTTCTTCTGGCTCTGCTGGCTGCTGGCCGGTCTGCGCGGCCTCCTCGCCCGACGCGCGCCCGACGGCGAGGGAGCGGCGCTGCTCGACGCGCTGGCGGCGCTCGTGCACAACGCCGCGATGCTGGTGATCGCGGCGGAGGTCTGCTTCATCTACGCCACGGCGGGCTGGTACAAGATCCAGGGCTCGCTCTGGGAGGGCGGCACCGCGCTCTGGTACCCGGTCCACCTGCACTACTTCGAGCCGTGGCCGTCGCTGGCGGGCGCGCTCGGCGGAAGCAGCACGCTGGTCACGGTCATCACCTACGGCACGGTGATCGCGCAGGTGGGGTTCCCGTTCCTGGTCTTCAACCGGCGGATCAAGAACGTCATGCTGGCGATGATGATCACCGAGCACCTGGCCATCGCGGTGGTGCTGGGACTGCCCTTCTTCTCCCTGGCGATGATCACGGCGGACGCGGTCTTCCTCCCCACCGGCTTCCTCGTCCGGGCCGGTCAGGGGGTGGCTAAGGGGGTGGCGCGGCTCTCCGCCACGCCAGTCGTGCGCCAGACGATCATGCGCGCCCCCCGCACCCCCGAGCGCGATCCGGAGGCCGTGTCGGTCATCCGATAACCCGCGTTGTGCAGGACGCTCCGTCACCCACCCGAAAGGGCGCGTCATGCACACGCGAATGCTGCACACACAGTTCCCGGCGACCGGCCAGCGGATCCGCGTCATCCTGATCGACGACGAGCCGTGGTTCGCCGTCGCCGACATCTGCCGCATCCTCGGCCGGACCAACCCCTCCGAGGCGACCAGGCTCCTCCCCGAGGGCGAGATCCGGGTCGTGAATACCCGCATTCCGAATGAGGGTATTCACGCAGCCGCTGGTCAGAGCGGGTTCCGCCGGGGGAACCCCAACCTCAACGTCGTCAGCGAGAGCGGCCTCTACCGGCTGATCATGCGCTCCGACAAGCCGACCGCCCGTCCCTTCCAGGACTGGGTCACCCGTGAACTCCTCCCCTCCATCCGGCGCGGCGACACCGACCTCGGCGCCGCGCGCGAGCGCATGGCGGAGACGTTCGCCGAGGTGCTCGACCTCGGCGCCGCGCCGATCGAGCCCGTCGCCACGTTCGAGGTCCTCGGACAGACGTTCCGGCTCTACCCCGACGGCGCCGTCCACTGCCCCCACGGCGCGATGGACTCCGTCTTCCCCACCCCGGACGAGGACGACGGCCCGCCCTACGGCCCCCGCTTCCGCTGCACCCGCGTCGAGCGCGTCGGCATCTTCGGCAGCCGGGCGTTCCGCCCCTGCCCGCAGGTCCGCCTCACCGACCTGGCCCGGGCCAGGTTCCAGCCACCGCGCCCGGAGCCCGCACCGATGCCGGAGCCGCTACCGCGCTCCGTTCTGCTCATCGCCGGCGCGGCAGCCGACGTCCTCACCGTCCTGAACGGAGTTCGCTAGACCATGAGCACCCGGAAGTCGAGCGCGTGGGCATCCGACGGCATGTCGCGCACCACCCGCCGTGCCAACGGCTGCTGCACACCTCGATGGTTCGCCACCTGCTCCGGCAGACCGCACCCCTCGCCGAGGCCGACATCAGCGTCGACCTCGGCGCGGCGCGGCTGCATGGCAGGCCCGCGCACATCGGGGAGGTTCTCCACAGACTGGGGATGGCCACCCGTTAGTGGCGCGCGCGGCCCTGCCAGTGGAACAGCGCCATGCCCACGGACGTGGCGAGGTTGAAGCTGGAGACCTGAGGACGCATGGGGATAGCCACAGTCGAGGTGGCTATCTCCCTCGCATCATCCGTCACCCCGTGCCGCTCGGAGCCGAAAACCAGCACAGCGTCATCCGGAAAGGTGACGTCGTGGATCGAGACCCCCTCCGGGTCCAGCGCGTAGATCGGCCCCGGCGGCAGCGCCTCCAGTGAAGTCCGCGCCACCGTGGTGGCGAAGTGCAGGCCCGCCGCGCCACGCACCACCGTCGGGTGCCAGGGGTCCACCTCACCCGTCGTCAGGACGCCCGAGGCGCCGAAACCGGCGGCGAGGCGCACCACCGCGCCGATGTTGCCGAGGTTGCGCGGGTTCTCCAGGACAACCGTCGGCGTCGTGCGCGGAGCGTTGTCCACAGGCTGTGGACGAACGGCCAGCGCCGCCACGCCCGTCGGATGCGGGCGCGCGACCAGGCGGCGCAGAACCTCGCCCCCGACCGGGACCGCGTCGACGACGCCGAGGTCGGGGGCGAGATCCGCGGCCAGCCGCGCCAGGCCCGCCGGGTCGGAGGTGACCGTCAGTGGGACGACGGCCCCGAAGCGCAGGGCGTGCTTGAGTACGTGGAAGCCCTCCAGCAGGACGGTGTCCGGTTGGGCGGCCAGCTCGGCCCAGCGTTGCTCGACGTCGATCACGAGCTCAGCGTAGAGGGGGATTGGCCGGCGAGAACTCGGGCTCGGTCCAGCGCATCGGCAGGGCCCGGGGGAGGAGGACGACGGCCGTCGCCTCGAAGTCGACGACCCGCTCCGACCAGTCCGTCCGGGCCTCTCCCGTGAGCAGGAGCAGGTCGCCGGACTCCCAGTCCGGGAGGACCAGGCCCGCGCGCGGGTTGACCTCCAGGTTGCCCAGCGTCATGTAGGCGCCGTTGCCTGCGTAGTCGCGCCAGCGCAGCCGCGTCCGGGAGAGCACCTCCACGAAGCCGGGCAGGCCGCCGCGGTGGGACGCGTCCAGGTGGCCCTCCCCGTCGGCGCTGGCGAGGAAGAAGGTGTCGGCGCCTGCGACGAACTCCTGCTGAGCCGCCGACAGCTCGGTGGACCAGCGCGCCGGCCCGGGCAGAGCGGCGGGCGCGGCAATCGCGTCCGTCCCGGCGACCGGGACGGGGGAGCGCTTCTGGATGTACTTCGGGCAGTTCGAGAAGACCTGTTCCGTGCGCAGCACCAAGCCGTCCGGTCCCGGCTCGGCCAGGCCGTTGACCCGCATCCGGCGCCGGGTCGCGGGCTCGAGCGCGATGGTGCCGACCCGGGCCGGCGTGCTCCCCCGCAGCACGCCGGCCAGCGGGTCGTCCGGGGCCGGCGTCGCCGCGACGAGGACCGTCCGCTCGTCGGGAGCGGAGACGAAGCCGGGCTCGCCGGTCAGTACGGTGGCCCAGATCCGTCCGGCGGCATCGGCCGCGCCGACGACGAGCAGCTGCCGCTGCGCGAGGAACGCGGCGGCCACGGCCGGGACGGTGTCCCGGATGCTGCGGCCGAGATGGTCCGCCCGCGTGGTGTCCCCGAGGCGCGCCTGCGCGGCGCGCTCGCCCGGGTGGTAACCGGTCATGGTCGTCATCTCCGCGACCGTCTAGAAGAAGCCGCAGGTCGGCGCGTCGGCGAAGGGGGCCTCACCCTCGGCGGCGACGCCGCTCGCGGTGTAGATCTCCAGCCGGGTGCCGTCCGGGTCGGTGAAGAAGATGCCGCCGGAGTCCTGGCCGGGGCCGTGCAGCACGATCCCGTCGTGGTGGAAGGTCGCGCCGCGCTCCTTCAGGGCCCACTCGGCCTCGCGGACCTCCTGGACGCTGTCGACCTCGAAGGAGAGGTGGTGCAGACCGGCCCGGTCGGTCGGATGGGCACCGGCGGCCTGCTGCCAGATGGTGAGCAGCAGCGCGCCCTGCTTGCCGAGCCTGGCGCGGCGGCGCTCCGGGGGCGTGCCCGGCTCGGTGCCGCCGAGTACCTCCAGCCCGAGGACGTCGCGGTAGAAAGCGACCGAGCGGTCGAGGTCGGTGACGTTGATCCCGATGTGGCCGGTGCGCAGCGAGGCAGGCATGACGAACTCCCGTTCCGAAAGGCGATGTCCAACCGATGTCTAACCGTTCACAACGACAATAGGAGTTAGAAGCGCTCCAGCGCAACCAGTACTCGCGACTTGAACGGTTAGACTGCGGGCATGGACGCCCTCGCCGATCAGCACGATCAGGACCAGGACCCCCGCCCGCTGCGCGGCGAGCCACTCTCCCTCGACCTGCTGAACACCCGCTGGCACGACGAGCAGCTCTTCCACCAGCCACGGGGCCTTGCGATCTGGCTCGCGTCCAACGGCCTCACCGGCCGTGCGCCCGACACCCCGGAGACGCTCGACGCCCTGCTCCGGGCCCGCGCCGCGCTGCTCGCGCTGCGGATCGACCCGCGCGACGCCGGCCCGCTCAACGAGGTCCTCGCCCACGGCCGGATCCGCCGCACGGTGGGCCCGGACGGCCTCCCCCACGACGAGCCCGACGTCGCCGACCCCGTCTGGCTACCCGCCTGGCTCGCCGCCGACGACTACCTGCGACTGCTCGCCCGCGACCCCGCCCGGATCCGCGAGTGCCGGCACGAGCACTGCATCCTGAGCTTCTTCGACACCTCCCAGAACGGCCGCCGCCGCTGGTGCGACATGGCCCGCTGCGGCAACCGTGCCAAGGCCGCCCGCCACTACGCGCAGCAGAAGCAGTAGCCCCCGCCCGGGAATCCCGGACGGGGGCTGGACAAGCAGGGTGACCGCGCGTTACTTCTTCCGCGAGGTCCGCATCTGGTTGAGGATCTGCGAGACCGCGATGACGGACATCGTGCCGAGCAGCATCAGCGAGCCGATGACGTCGATCTGCGCCGGGTAGGCGCGCTGCACCGAACCGAAGATGTACATCGGGAAGGTCTCCGAGTTGCCGGCGGTGAAGACCGTGATGATGTAGTCGTCGATCGAGATCGCGAAGGCGAGCAGGGCGGCCGCGCCGATGCCCGGGGCGACCAGCGGCAGGGTGACCTTCATGAAGGTCTGGGTCGGGGTGGCGTAGAGGTCCTGCGCCGCCCGCTCCAGCGTCGGGTCCATGCCCGCCAGACGGGACTTGACCGTCACCACCACGTACGAGATGCAGAACATCACGTGGGCGATGGTGATCGTCCAGAAGCCCATCGCGCCGGGGCCGATGGTGTTGAAGAACAGCGCGGCCAGCGTCGCACCCATGACCACCTCGGGGGCGGCCATCGGCAGGAAGAGCAGGGCGTTGATGCCGCTGCGCATCTTGAAGCGGTGGCGGACCATCGCGAAGGCGATCATCGTGCCGAGGATGGTCGCGATGATCGTCGCGACGACGCCGATCTCCAGCGAGAGCCCGATGCTGTGACACATCGTGCTGTTGGAACAGGGGTTCTTCCAGGCGTCCAGGGAGAACTTGTGCCAGGTGTAGTTGAACTTGCCGTCGGGCGAGTTGAACGACATCCACAGGATGACGGCGTTCGGCAGCAGCATGAAGACGAACACCAGGACGGTGACGACCAGCAGCACGTGCGACTTGGCCCAGGCGAGCGGACTGCGCCGGCGCACCTTCAGCGGCGCGTCGCCACCGGTGGCGGGGGCGGAGATGGTCTGAGTAGCCACTAGAGCAGGTCCTCCGTCCCGGCCCGCCAGATGTAGGTCATGACGATGACGAGCGTGCCGACCATCATCACCACCGACATCGCGGAGCCGACCGGGTAGCCGTTGGACTGACGCAGGAACAGGTCCTCGATGCGCTGTCCGACCACCGTGGTGTTCGGGTTGCCCAGCAGCTGGGCGTTGATGTAGTCACCGACCGCCGGGATGAAGGTCAGCAGGGTGCCGCCGATGACGCCGGGCATCGACAGCGGCAGGGTGACCCGGCGCCAGGTCTGGAACGGACCGCAGTACAGGTCGGCACCGGCCTCGTGCAGGCGCGGGTCGATCTTCTCCAGCGAGGTGTACAGCGGCAGGATCGTGAACGGCAGGAAATTGTAGACCATGCCGCACACCACCGCGGCGGGGCTCGCCAGCACGTGGTTGCCGACGGTCCAGCCGAGCGCGGTCGTGATCTTCAGCAGGTGCAGGTCGTTGAGCACGTGCACCACGGAGCCGTTGTCCGCGAGGATCGTCTTCCAGGCGATCGTGCGGATCAGGAAGCTGGTGAAGGACGGCACGATGACCAGGGCCATCAGCAGCGTCTTCCACTTACCGCCCTTGAAGGCGATGAAGTACGCGACGGGGTAGGCCAGCGCCAGGCAGAAGACGGTGGTGATCACCGAGAACAGCAGCGAGTGCCAGTACTGCGGCCCGAAGTTGAGCAGCGCGTCACGGTAGTTGGCGAAGTGCCAGGTCAGCTTGAAGCCGTCGTCGTAGTTGCCCGTCTGCACCGAGGCCGAGACCGAGGTGAGGATCGGGACCAGGAAGAAGACGGTCAGCCAGAGCAGACCGGGGAGCAGCAGCATCCAGGGGGTGAGGTTGCGGCGGGGCTTGCGCTCCTTGCCGCGCTGCTCCACCGGGGCGGGTGCCTCGGTGAGGGTCGTCATGCCGCGGCCTCCTCGTCGGCCTCGGCGCCGGCCTCGATGTCCTGGGTTCCCTCGAGGCCGAAGCCCTGGCTCGGGTCCCAGTAGACGACGACCTCGGCGCCCGGACGCTGGATGGTGCGGCCGGTGTTCTGCTCGAAGACCGAGATCTCCTCGCCGGACGGCATCTGCACCAGGTACTGGGTGGAGACACCGATGAAGCTGGTGTCGACGACCTTGCCGCCGCTCAGCGCGTTGAAGCCGGCCGGGACCTCGCCGCGGTCGGTGGCGACCTGGACCTTCTCCGGGCGGACACCAAGGATGATCTTGCCGCTGGTGGAGCGGCAGCGCTTGGCGTCGAGCTTGAGCTGCTGGCCGTGCGCGGAGACGGTGACCACACCGTCCTTCTCGCTCTCGACCGAGGCCGGGATCAGGTTGGACTGGCCGAGGAAGTTGGCGACGAAGGTCGTGTTCGGGTTCTCGTACAGGTCGGCGGGGGAGCCGAGCTGCTCGATGCGTCCGTGGTTCATCACCGCGATGGTGTCGGCCATGGTCATGGCCTCCTCCTGGTCGTGCGTGACGTGCACGAAGGTGAGGCCGACCTCGGTCTGGATGCGCTTGAGCTCGATCTGCATCTGGCGGCGCAGCTTGAGGTCCAGGGCGCCCAGCGGCTCGTCCAGCAGCAGCACCTGCGGCTGGTTGATCAGCGCGCGGGCCAGCGCGATGCGCTGCTGCTGACCACCGGAGAGCTGGGTGGGCTTGCGCTTGGCCAGGTGGCCCAGCTCGACCAGGTCGAGCATGTCGGTGACGGCCTTCTTGACGTCCTTGACGCCGCGGCGGCGCAGGCCGAAGGCGACGTTCTCGAAGATGTCCAGGTGCGGGAAGAGCGCGTAGTTCTGGAACACGGTGTTGACCGGGCGGCGGAACGGCTTGAGGTCGGTGACCTCCTGCTCGCCCAGGAAGATCTGACCGATCGTCGGGTCCTCCAGACCCGAGATCATGCGCAGCGTCGTGGTCTTGCCACAGCCAGAGGCCCCCAGCAGGGCGAAGAACGACCCCTGCGGGATCGTCAGACTCAAGTCGTCCACCGCGGTGAAGGAGCCGTAGCGCTTGGTGAGGCCGACCAGGCGGAGGTCTCCGCCCTCGGTGCGGCCGAGTACGTCGTTGGAACTCATCGGAACTCTTCTCTCCGTGGGCGGGGGACTACTGGCCGGTGATCTGCTGGAAGCGGCTGGTGTAGTCGTTCAACTGGGCGATGCTGAGCGCCATGAAGCCGCGCGCCTTGGCCTGCATCTCCTTGGTCGGCACGATCAGCGGTACTGCGGCGGCGGTCGAGTCGAGCTGCTGCAGCGCGGCGACGGCACCATCCACCGACGGGATGTAGTCGATGTAGTCGGTCAGCTCCGCGGCGACCTCGGGCTGCAGGTAGTAGTTCATCAGCTTCTCGGCGTTCTTCTTGTGCCGCGCGAAGTTGGGGATGACCATGTTGTCCGACCAGGCCAGCAGGCCCTCCTTGGGGAGGTCGACGGTCACCAGGTAGTCCTTGCCGAGCTGGGCCACGTCACCGGAGTAGGCCATGGTGACGGCGGTGTTGCCCTGCTGGAAGTCGCTCAGGTAGTCGTTGCCGGTGAAGGAGCGGATCTGGCCGGCGTCCTTGGCCCGGCGGATGTACTCCAGCGCCTGGTTGAACTGCGCGTCGGTGAACTTCTCCGGGTCCAGCCCCTGGGCCAGCAGGGCCATCGCGACGGTGTCCTCCATCTCCGCGAAGAGGGAGACCTTGCCCTTGAGGTCGGGGCGGGTGAAGAGCTCGGCGATCGAGGTGATCGGCTGCTTCACCAGCTTGTTGTTGTACGCGACGGTCGTGTAGCCGTACGCCCACGGAATGGAGTGCTGGCGGCCCGGGTCGGTCGGGTCGTGGAGAACGCTCGGCAGCAGCTTGGAATGGTTCGGGATGTTGGCGAGGTCCAGCGACTGGATGTAGTCGTAGTTCCGGTACTTGGCCACCATGTAGTCGGAGACGACCATGATGTCGTAACCGGTGTCGATGCCCTTGACCAGCGACGGGTCGACCTTGGTGTACCAGTCGTTGTTGTCGTTGATGATCTCCAGATACTGGACCTGGATCCCGGTCTGCTTGGTGAAGGCGTCCAGCGTGGGCCGCTTGCTCTGGTTCTTCGGGTCGACGTCGATGTAGGCCGGCCAGTTGGCGAAGACGACCTGCTTCTCGATGTCCGAGTAGTCCTTGCCGGCCTGGCCGTCGTCCTTCGACCCGGGCGGAACGACATGGCCCTGGACACCGCACGCGGAGAGCGCGCTCGCGCCCGCCACGGCGATCCCGCCGGCCATCGCGCCGCGCAGCAGAGATCGGCGGCTCATGTGGCGGGCGGTCGATGTCAGCCTGGTGCGGTTCGTGTAGCGCGAGAGCTCAAAAAAGCTGGCATCCGTCATGTGCGGGGGCGTCATGTTCGGGGGAGTGCCTTTCTCAAAGACGCGGGGGCGGTCCGAGGTCCTTTCCGACGATCACGATGGGGACCGACAGTAAGGGTCCTGAGCTGCGGATTCCATGCCCCGAAGCCGACTTGAGGGCAGAATTGTTATCAAAACATTGCGGTCGCAACGTGATCCGCACCAGTGCTTACCCTGAGTGATTCGGCACCACTTCGGCCACCTACAGCCTGTAAAAGGCGCAACAGAACACCTGCAACCGTGTCAGTGGAAAGCAGTGGGGCCGCCCAGGAAAATCCTGGACGGCCCCGTTTTTGCAGCGACGTGTCAGCCGTTGTGGCGGCGGACCTCCATCACCCGGAAACGGCTCGCGACGAACGCGGCGTCGGTGTAGGCCGCGTTGGCGGCCGGGTTCGCGCCCGTGCCGTGCAGGTCGGAGAAGGCGGCGGTCTGGTTCACGAAGACCTGGCCGGTCAGGTTGAGCGACAGCGAGACGCCCGCGTCCACGGCCGCGTCGATCACGGCGCGCTCCACCTCGGGCGAGGTGGTGTAGGCGGCCGCCGACATCGCGCCGCGGGTGCGGACGGTCTCGGCGAACAGCTCCACGCCCTGGGCGGCGGAGTCGACGGCGATGGCGAAGGCCACCGGGCCGAAGCACTCCCCCGGCAGCGCGTCCTTGGCCGCGTCCAGGGTCACCAGCGCGGGCGTGCGGATCACGGCCTCCGGGAACTCCGGGCTCACCACGGCCCGCGGCGCCAGCGCGAGCTCGCCCAGCTCACCCTTCTCGGCCTGCTCGATGTGCTGCAGCACACCCGGGTTCACCACGGCGCCGAGGATCTGCGCGGCCTTGGCGTCGTCGCCCAGGAGCCTGCCGACAGCGGTGGACAGGTCCGCGACGACCTCGGCGAAGGACTTGGTGCCCTGGTCGGTGGCGATGCCCGCGCGGGGGATCAGCAGGTTCTGCGGCGTGGTGCACATCTGCCCGCTGTAGAGGGAGAGGCTGAACGCCAGGTTGCCGAGCGCGGCGGCGTAGTCGTCGGTCGACTCGACCAGGACGGTGTTGACGCCGGCCTTCTCGGTGTAGACGAGCGCCTGACGGGCGTTCTCCTCCAGCCAGTCGCCGAAGGCGGTCGAGCCGGTGTAGTCGATGACGGCGACCTCGGGCCGCGTCGCCAGCGTCTTGGCGAGGCCCTCCCCGGGCTTCTCCGGGGCCAGCTGCACGACGTCGGCGTCGAACCCGGCCTCGGTGAGGACGTCGCGGGCGATCTCGACGGTGAGCGCGAGCGGGAGGATCGCGCGCGGGTGCGGCTTCACGACCATGGTGTTGCCGGTCGCGAGGGACGCGAAGAGGCCCGGGAAGCCGTTCCAGGTCGGGAAGGTGTTGCACCCGATGACCAGGCCGACGCCGCGCGGGCGGACCAGGAACTCCTTCTCCATCTGGAGCGGGTCGCGCTTGCCCTGCGGCTTGGTCCAGTTGGCCCGGGCGGGGATCTTCGTCTGCTCGACGAAGGCGGCGGCGACGGCCTCCAGCCCGCGGTCCTGCGCGTGCGGGCCACCGGCCTGGAAGGCCATCCCGAAGGCCTGACCGGTGGTGTGCTGGACGGCGAAGCCGAACTCGACGGAACGGGCGTTGATCCGCGCCAGGATCTCCAGGCAGACCGCCGCGCGCAGCAGCGGCGAGGCCTGCGCCCACGCCGGCTGGGCGGCGACGGCGGCGTTCATCAGCGCGTCCGCGGAGCGGTAGCCGTAGGCGATGTCCAGCGCCTCGCCGTAGGGGGAGACCTCGCCACCGGCGTCGACACCGGGCCCGACGAGCTCGCCCTCGGCGGGCAGCCGGGTGGTGCCCTTCAGCGCGGCGAAGGCGGCACCGCCCACGGCCATGGCGTCCTCGCCGTAGGCCTTCGGGAACTCGGGGTACGGGGACCAGTAGTCCCGCTCCGCGAGTGCGCTCACCGCGCGGTCGAGGGTCTGCTGGTGACGGTCGATGAGCGGGTGGACCGTGGCTGCGGTCATGACAACGCACTCCTCAGGGGCTCCGGGCGGCGACTCTGCCACGACCTACGGTAACCGAATGATCGGTCGGGAGGTACAGCCCCTCCAGGGGCGCGAGGCTCTGCTCGATCAACTGCGTGCGCGAGAAGCCACGGCGTGCGGATGGCCCTGCGCCTTCGGGGCCCTACCTCGCTGGGTGGCGTGTCGCGCGCGCAGTTGATCGAGCAGAGCCCCGCGCCCCCGGGGTCAGTGCAACTTCCCCAGGATGCGATCCAGGGCTTCGAGGTCTTCCGGCGGCAACGCCACCAACTCCGTCGGAGGTGCCGTGATGATCCGGGTCGCCGTTTCCGCCGCCTCGCGGCCTGCCGGGGTGATGCGGACGATCTTGCAGCGGCGGTCGTCGGGGTCCTGCTCCCGGACCACGAGGCCGCGCGCCTCCAGATCGTCCACCACGACGGTGGTGTACGGCTTGTCCGTCACCAGCCGGACGGCGAGCTCGCTCATCCGGATCGGCTCCACCGCCAGCGCGCGCAGCGCGCGGCTGCGGATGTAGCTCATGCCCAGCGCGTCCACGACGCGCTGCTTGCGGTCGTCCGCCTCCAGCACCAGCCGCCGCATCACGGCGTAGACCCGGGCCGCTTCCTCGCTCATCCCGCACTCACACTCTGTCGACTCTCCTCGGGCACCGCCGCGAAAACCCGCTCGGCCGTCGCGCGCGCCCACGCGCCCGTCGTAGCCAGACCGAGCAGCAGCACCGCCCCCGCACAGCCCACCATGATCCACCAACCGACGTGGCTCGCCTCGGCGAAGCCCGCCTTCAGACCGCCCACCACGGTGGAGGTGACGACGGAACCGATCACCGCGACGCCCAGCGCCTGGCCCGTCTGCCGGCTCGTCGACGCGACCGCCGCCGCGACGCCCGCCTGGGCGCGGGGCATGCCGGAGACCGCCGTGTTGGTCACGGGTGCGTTCAGCATGCCGAAGCCGAGACCGAAGAGCAGGTAGGCGAGCAGCAGCTGCCACACCGGGGTGTCCGGCCGCAGGCCGACCATCAGCAGGGAACCCGCGGCCATCGCCACACCGGCGACGACCAGCGAGAGCCGGGGACCGCGCGAACCGACCAGGCGGCCGCTGAGCGGCGAGCAGACGCCGGTGGCGAGCGCCATCGGCAGGGTGGCCAGGCCCGCCCGCAGCGCGCTGAAGCCGCGGACGTCCTGGAGGTAGAGGGTGTTCAGGAAGAGGAACCCGCCCAGCGCGGCGAAGCCGCTGATCGCTATCAGCGTCGCGCCCGCGAACGGCACACTGCGGAAGAAGCGCAGCTCGATCAGCGGCTCGTCACGGCGCGACTCCACGACCAGCAGCGTCACCAGCGCCGCCGCCGCGAGGCCGAAGCAGAGCAGCGACTGGGCCGATCCCCAGCCGGCCTTGGGGGCCTCGATGATGCCGTAGGTGAGCGAGCCGAGCAGGGTGATCACGGCCAGCTGGCCGAGGGGGTCGATCCGGCGCGGGCGCGGGGCCCGCGACTCGGGGACGAAGCGGCCGGCCAGGACCATCGCGGCGAGGCCGACGGGGATGTTGATCCAGAAGATCGAGGACCACCCCACCGCGCCGACCAGCACGCCGCCGACGATCGGGCCGAGCGCCATGCTGAAGCCGATGGTGCCGCCCCAGACGCCGATCGCGCGGGCGCGCTCCTTGGGGTCGGTGAAGGTGTTGGTGATGATCCCCATCGCGACGGGGTTGAGCATCGATCCACCCACGGCCTGCAGCATGCGCGCGCCGATCAGCCAGTCCAGGCTGGGCGCGAGACTGCACACGAGGGACCCGAGGGTGAACAGGGCGAGGCCGGTCCGGAAGACCCGGCGGCGCCCGAAGCGGTCGCCCATCGAGCCGCCGAGGATCAGCAGCGAGGCCAGCACCACGACGTAGGCGTCGACGACCCACTGCAGGCCGGAGACGTCCCCGCCGAGATCGCGGGAGATCGACGGCAGTGCCACGTTCACGATCGTGTTGTCGATCCCGACGATGAACAGGCTCATGCAACAGATCGCGAGGATCAGGAACCGTCGTCGCGCGCTCAGCTGCGACACCTGCTGGGGCATGTCACCGCCTCCTTCTCTCACATCATTGTATTCCTACAATAGTTATAGCACTACAACGATGAACTTCGGCAGCGTGGCGGAACAACGTGATGTGATACTCGTCCACATGGTCGAGACCTCCCGCGCTCCGCGCCGCGACAGCTACACCGTCGACACGCTGCTCGCCGTCACTGTGCGGGTCTTCAACGAGCGCGGCTACGACGGCACCTCGATGGAGGATCTCTCCCGCGCGGCCGGCATCTCGAAGTCCTCGATCTACCACCACGTCAAGGGCAAGGAGGAACTGCTCCGCCTCGCGGTCGGCCGCGCCCTGGACGGCCTGTTCGGCACGCTGGCGGAGCCCGAGGCCACCCAGGGCGACGCCCTCGCCCGGCTGCACCACGTCGTGCGGCGGACGACCGAGGTGCTGCTCACCGAGCTCCCCTACGTGACACTGCTGCTGCGGGTGCGCGGCAACACCGAGACCGAACAGTGGGCGCTCCAGCGGCGGCGCGAGTTCGACCACCAGGTCGCCGCGCTGGTGGCGGCCGCGGTCGCCGAGGGCTCGCTGCGCGCGGACGTGGAGCCGCGACTGGCCACCCGGCTGCTCTTCGGCATGATCAACTCACTCGTCGAGTGGTACCGCCCCGACGGCCCGGACGGCGCCAAGTCCGCGGCCCGCGTGGTCGACGCCGTCAGCGAGCTGGCCTTCCACGGCCTGCGCGCCACGGACTGACCGCCCCGACGTCCCGGTCGTCGCGGTCGTCCCGGTCGTCGCGGTCGTCGCGGTCCGGCCGGCTGCCTCAGTCCGGAAGAACGGGAATCCGGTCCGTCTCCTCGAAGACCAGCAGCGTCTGCGTCCCGAGCACGCCCGGGATCGACTGGATCTTGTTCAGCACCAGGTCGCGCAGCGCCCGGTTGTCCACCGTGTGCACCAGCATCAGCACGTCGTACTCGCCCCCGACCAGGGCGATGTGCTCAATGCCCGGCAGTTCCAGCAGCGCCGTGCGCACCTGGCGCCACGAGTTCTGCACCACCTTCAGCGTCACGTACGCCGAGGCGCCGTGCCCGGCGCGCTCGTGGTCGACGCGGGCGGTGAAGCCGCGGATCACCCCGTCGTCCACCATCCGCGCGATCCGCGCGTAGGCGTTGGCCCGCGAGACGTGGACCCGTTCGGCGACCGAGCGGATCGAGGCGCGCCCGTCCTGCTGGAGCAACCTCAGGATCGCGCGGTCCACCCGGTCCAGCGGACGCTGCTCCGCTCCGGCCATCTGTTCAGCGGTCATGGCTTCCTCCGCCCTCCCCATGGACGACCTGCTTCCAATGAAGCGCTCTGTGGGCCGTCTGTCCACCACTGCGCCGCAAGAGTAGTCATTTCGATCACTCAACCGAACAATCGGTAGGGAGAGCCACCGCTCCCACCGCACCACCCTGCCCATGCATCTCCCCACCCTCACCCCACCCTCCGGAGGTGCCGAGATGACCCTTCTCGACCAACCCGCGGGCTCCCCGGCCTCCGTCTGGCCGCCTGACGCTCATGGTCCGCGGCGTGATCCCGCGCCGTTGCTGCCCGATCCGGAGCCGTTGCGGATCCTGGGCACCCCGGCCGCGGACAAGCTGGACCCGGAGCTGCTGCGGGACCTGTACCGGCGCCTGGTCCTGGGCCGCCGCTACAACCAGCAGGCCACCACGCTGACCAAGCAGGGCCGCCTGGCCGTCTACCCGGCCTCGACCGGGCAGGAGGCCTGCCAGGTCGCCGCCGCGGCGGTACTGCGCGAGGACGACTGGCTCTTCCCCTCCTACCGCGACACCCTCGCCGTCGTCGCCCGCGGGGTACGCCCCGTCGAGGCGCTGACGCTGCTGCGCGGCAACGCCCACCACGGCTGGGACCCCAAGGCCCACCGCACCGCACCCCTGTCCACCCCGCTGGCCACCCAGGCCCCCCACGCCGTCGGCCTGGCCCACGCCGCCCGCCTGCGCGGCGACGACATCGTGGCGCTGACCACCGTCGGCGACGGCGGCACCAGCGAGGGCGACTTCCACGAGGCACTGAACTTCGCCGGCGTGCTCAACGCCCCCGTGGTCTTCCTGGTCCAGAACAACGGCTACGCGATCTCCGTGCCACTGTCCAAGCAGTCCGCCGCGCCGACGCTGGCGCACAAGGCCGTCGGCTACGGCATCCCCGGCCGGCTGGTCGACGGCAACGACGCCGCCGCGGTCTACACCGTGCTGGCCGAGGCCGTCGCCCACGCCCGCTCCGGCCGCGGCCCGGTCCTGGTCGAGGCGGTCACCTACCGCCTGGAGGCCCACACCAACGCCGACGACGCGACCCGCTACCGCACCCCCGACGAGGTCGAGGCCTGGCAGCAACGCGACCCCCTCGCCGTCCTGGAGCGCCACCTGCGCGACCACGACCTGATCGACGACGCCGGCATCGCGGCCGCCGCCCAGGCCGCCGAGGAACTCGCCGCCGAGATGCGCGCCGAGTTCCACGCCGAACCCCAACTCGACCCCATGTCCTTGTTCACGCACGTCTACGCCGAGCCCACCCCCCAACTGCGGGAGCAGGCCGACCTGCTGGCCGCCGAACTCGCGGCGGAGGCCGACGCACGATGAGCACCGCCACCGCCACCGCCGGGTCGCTGACCATGGCGCAGGCTCTCAACACCGCGCTGCGTGACGCCATGCGCGAGGACCCGAACGTGCTCGTCATGGGCGAGGACGTCGGCACCCTCGGCGGCGTCTTCCGGATCACCGACGGCCTCGCCGCCGAATTCGGCTCCGACCGCTGCCTGGACACCCCCCTCGCCGAAGCCGGCATCCTCGGCAGCGCCGTCGGCATGGCCATGTACGGCCTGCGCCCCGTCGTGGAACTCCAGTTCGACGCCTTCGCCTACCCCGCCTTCGAGCAACTGCTCTCCCACGTCGCCAAGATGCGCAACCGCACCGCCGGCCGGCTACCGCTGCCGATCACCATCCGCATCCCCTACGGCGGCGGCATCGGCGGCGTCGAACACCACAGCGACTCCAGCGAGGCCTACTACGCCCACACACCCGGACTCCACGTCGTCACCCCGGCCACAGTGGCCGACGGCTACGGCCTGCTCCGCGAAGCCATCGCCTCCGACGACCCCGTCGTCTTCCTCGAACCCAAACGCCTGTACTGGTCCAAGGACCAAGTGACACCCGGCCCCGTCGAACCGATCGGACGGGCCGTCGTCCGCCGCCAGGGCACCTCCGCCACCCTGCTCACCTACGGCCCCTCCCTGCCCGTCTGCCTGGAAGCCGCCGAAGCCGCCAAGGCGGAAGGCTGGGACCTCACCGTCGTCGACCTGCGCTCACTGACCCCCTTCGACGACGACACCGTCTGCGCGGCCGTCCGCGCCACCGGCCGCGCCGTCGTCGTCCACGAAGCCACCGGCTTCGGCGGCCCCGGCGCCGAAATCGCCGCACGGGTGATGGAGCGCTGCTTCCACCACCTGGCCGCCCCCGTGCTGCGGGTCACCGGCTTCGACATCCCCTACCCGCCACCGATGCTGGAGCGCCACCACCTGCCCGGCGTCGACCGCATCCTCGACGCGGTGGCCAAACTCCAGTGGGAGCAGTGACCACCATGGCCTCCGTGCGCGCATTCACCCTCCCCGACCTCGGCGAAGGACTCACCGAAGCCGAGATCGTCCGCTGGCTCGTCGCCGTCGGCGACGTCATCACCGTCGACCAACCCGTCGCCGAAGTCGAAACCGCCAAAGCCGTCGTCGAGGTCCCCTGCCCCTACGCGGGCGTCGTCACCACCCTCGCCGGCCCCGAAGGCGCCACCGTCCCCGTCGGCGCCCCACTCGTCACCGTCGCGGTGAGCGATCCGGCGAGCACGTCGGCCACGCCCACCGAGCCCGAGGGCTCGGGCAACGTCCTCGTCGGCTACGGCACCAGCCACAGCACGGGCCCGCGCCGTCGCCGCGTCACCACGCCGGGCGCGGGCACGGCGGCACCGGCCGCCGCCCCGCAGGCCCCGGCGCAGCCGAGCGTTGCGCGGGCCGTGCCCGCAGGGCCGGAGGCTCTGGCGAGCCACGGCTCCCCCGTCGCGGTCGCGGCCGTCATCTCCCCCCTGGTGCGGCGGTTCGCCCGCGAGAGCGGAGTGGATCTGGCCGGCGTCGCCGGGACGGGCCGGGACGGACTGATCATGCGGGCGGACGTGGAGCGGGCCGCGCAGGCGCGGACCGTGGCCGTCCAGCCGGCCGACACCGAGAGCGAGTTCGTCCCGCTGCGCGGTGGCGCGCGCATCGCCGCGGAGCGGTTCGCCCGCAGCCGCGGCGAGATCCCCGACGCCACCTGCTGGGTCGACGCGGACGCGACCGCCCTGCTGGAGGCGAAGGCCGCCGTCGGCGTCGGCGTCCTGCCGCTCTTCGCCCGCATCTCCGTCGCCGCGCTGCGGCGCTTCCCCGCTCTCAACTCCAGCGTGGAGCTGGGCCCTGACGGTCGCCCGACCGGCGTGCGCCGCCACCGTGCGATCCACCTCGGCTTCGCCGCGCAGAGCGGGCGCGGGCTCGTCGTCCCGGTGGTCCGCGACGCGGACCGGATGTCGACGGAGGGCCTGGCGGCCGAGATCGCCCGCCTCACCGAGGCGGCCCGCAACGGGTCCCTGACCCCGGCCGAGCTGACCGGCAGCACGTTCACGCTGAACAACTACGGCGTCTTCGGCGTCGACGGCTCCACGCCGATCATCAACCACCCCGAGGCCGCGATGCTGGGCGTGGGCCGGATCGCGCGCAAGCCGTGGGTCGTGGGGGAGGAGCTCGCGGTGCGCAGCGTCGTGCAGCTCTCGTTCACCTTCGACCACCGGGTCTGCGACGGCGCGACGGCGGGCGGCTTCCTCCGCTTCGTCGCCGACGCGGTGGAGTCACCGGTAGGACTGCTGCGCCACCTGTAGTCGCACTCGCCTCAGGGGCGCGAGGCTCTGCCGATGTGCCGCTCTGCTGATGTGCGGCTCTGCTGATGTGCGGCTCCGCCGCGTCGGCGCGAGCCGCACATCGGCGGAGCCTCGCGCCCCTGGCGGCTTCGCCGCCTCGGCTACCGCCGTATGAAGCGGACCAGGCCCTCCGTCTCGCCGTCGCGGGCGAATCCCGCGCGCTCGAGCACCGCCTGAGAGGCGGTGTTCGCCGGCTCCGTGTGCGCCACCACGTACTCCACCCCGGGCTGCGTCAGCGCGTACGCGGTGACCAGGCGGGCGGCCTCCGTGGCGAGGCCGCGGCCCCGGGCCGGGGGCACCAGGTCGTAGCCGATCTCGCAGCTCCCGCCGCGCGGCGCACCGTGGAAGCCCACGCCGCCGACGGCCACGGCCTCCTCCTTCAGCACGATCGCGAACGCGCCCCACGCCTCCTCGTACACACCCGCCTCGTGCGCCTTCAGCAGCCCGCCGCAGGCGTCGAGGGTGCCCTCGTAGGGGCCGCCGCCGAGCCACTCCAGGCCACCGTTGCCGCCTGCGCGCAGCGCGGCGGCGACGGTCGGGGTGATGGGCCGCAGTTCGATCCGCTCCGTGTGCAACAGCATGGGCGCCTTTCGTCAGTCCGGGAACAACATCTTTGCCGAGACTCACGCCTCCGGCACCCGGTTTCGGGCGATCAGCCCGGACCGCCCGTGCTCGGCGAAGAGCGCCGCGAGCTTCTCCCGGTCCTCACCGGTGAACAGCCGGTACACCGACTCGCCTGCCACCGCCCGCCCGTAGGGACGCCACAACAGCAGGTCGTCACCGACCTCCTCCCAACGCTGTTCGCGCAGGCTCGTCTTGGCGGTCTTGTGGGTGGCCGTGACCGGCATCCGCGGGACGAGGCGGACGAAGCGCGGCGGCATCTTCGTGCCCAGGTCCGGCTGTGCGGCCAGGAAGGCCGTGAACTCCGCGGCCAGCGCGGACGGTTCGGACGGTTCGGCCCGCGCCCGGAGTTCGACGGCGGCCATCGCCTGGTCGCCCGCGACCGGGTCGGGCACCGCGTAGACGGCGACGGCCACGGCGGACTCCCAGCGGGCGAGGATGTTCTCGATGTCGGCGACGGCCAGGTTCTCGCTGTCCACGCGGAGCCAGTCCGCGCTGCGGCCGGCGAAGTGGAACCAGCCGTCGGCGTCGCGGTGGAAGAGGTCGCCGGTCCAGTACCAGCCGTCGCGCAGGCGGGCGGAGCCCGCGGCCTCGTTGCGCCAGTAGCCCTCGAACCCGGCCCGGGCCGTCCGGTTGACCAGCTCCCCGATCGCCTCCTCGCCGTTGACCAGCCGCCCGGCCGCGTCGAAGCGGGAGCGGGGCCGCTCCTCGCCGGTGTCCGGGTCGACGACGGCCAGGTCGTCATAGGGGCCAGAACCCTTGCGCCCCACGGCACCGGGCGGCGCGGCCGGGTCCTGCTGGAGGTTGCAGCCACCCTCGGAGGAGCCGTATCCCTCGACGAGCCGGCAGCCGAAACGCCGCTCGAAGCGGGCCGCGTCCACGGCCCCCGCCTCGGTGCCGAAGCCGAGCCGCAACGGGTTCGCCGCGTCGTCCGGCTGCGGCTCGGTCGCCAGCACGTAGGAGACGGCGCGGCCGACGTAGGTGAAGTAGCAGGCGTCGTACCTGCGCACGTCGGCGAGGAAACCGGTGGCGGAGAAGCGGCGCCGCAGCGCGATGGTGCCACCGCCGAGCAGCAGCGGGGCCCAAAGGCCCATCAGCGCGTTGCCGTGGAAGAGCGGCATGCAGGCGTAGCCGGTGTCGGCGTCGGTCAGTCCGTACTGGGCGCGCAGCTTGTCGCCTGCGCGGGCGATCCGGCCCTGGCTGCAGACGACCGCCTTCGGGGCGCCGGTCGAACCGGAGGTGAAGGTCAGCAGCAGGCGCGCGTCCGGTGCCGGGACCGTGGAGGGCGGGCCGGCGTCGGCGTACGGCGCGAGGGTGTCGCGGGCCTCGGGGGAGTCGACGACCAGCACGGGTGTCGCGAGCGGGAGTTCCGCGACGAGCGGCAGCAGCCGGGTCTCGGTGACGAGCAGCGCGCAGTCGGTGTGGGTGAGGTCCCGCAGCAGGTCCGGCCCGCGCCGCGTCGGATTCACCCCGACGACGGTGGCCCCGGCGAGGGCGGCGGCCTCCAGCCACCACACGTACTCGGGGGTGTTCTCCAGCAGGAGCCCGACGTGCGGGTAGGCGGCGGCACCGAGTTCCTCGGCAAGGTACGCGGCGCGGGTACAGACCGCACGCAGCACTTCCTCGCCGGTATGGGCGAACCCGTCCCCGACCAGCGCGGCCCGCTCCCGCCCACGTTGGGCGAGCACGGCCTCCACGAGTGCGTTCACGATGGCACCCCCATGATTCCTGACGGATCGTCAGCAACATGGTGCACTGCCCTCGGCTGCACTATCCAGGGGCGCGGGGCTGCCGATGTGCGCAGCCCCGCGCCCCCGAAGGCGCTAGGCGCCTCAGGCGACGAAAGCCTCGCCGTTGTCGCTGACCAGCGCCCGGCCGCTCGCCTCCCAGGCGAGCATGCCGCCGTCGACGTTCACGGCGGTCCTCCCCTGGGCGACCAGGTACTGGACGACCTGGGCGGAACGGCCGCCCACCCGGCAGATCACGAACAGCTGCTCGGCGTCCGGCAGCTCGCCGAGGCGGGCCACGAACTCGCTCATGGGGATGTGGACCGCGCCGTCCGCGTGGCCCGCGTCCCACTCGTCCTGCTCACGCACGTCCAGCAGGACGGCGTCGGCCGGGACCGCGGAGATGTCGACGGTGGGGACGGAGGGCTGGAACACGAGGGTCTCCTCAGGAACAACAAAGGGCTACGACAACAGTGTCTCAAGCTCGGACTGCCGCTCGGCGACGCTCGCGAGCAGCTGCTCCGCGAGGACCTCCAGCAGGGCGTCGGGGTCGTCGGGGTGCAGCATCAGCAACTCGCCCATGGGGCTGCCGACGAGTTCCGCGCGGGCCGCCTCCAGGCGGCGCATGCGGCTCTCCAGCCAGTCCAGGCGCTGGCGCAGCCAGGCGACGCGCTCGGGGGTGCCGGACTCCGGCCGGAGCGCCGCGCCGTCGCCGTCGGCCCACTCCTGGGCCAGCTGCTCCAGGCCGAGGACGTCTCCGCGCCCGTAGGCCTCGTTGACGCGCGCGATGAACTCGCTGCGGCGGCGGACCTCGTCCGGGTCCTGCGCGAGGTCGGGGTGCGCGCGGCGGGCGAGCTCGCGGTAGAGGCGCTGGGCCTCCCGGTCGGGGCGGATCCGCTCGGGCGCCTCGATGGTGAAGGAGGGCACCTCTCCCTCCCCCTCCGCCTCACCGAAGAACGACGCCAGGTCCGGCATCGGCTCCAGCACGCTGCGCGCCTCGTACGCGCGACGCAGGTCGTCGGCGCTGCCGCTGCGGGCCGCTCGGGCCTCGGCGATCAGGGCGTCGAGCTCGTCCAGGCGCACGTACATCGGACCCAGCCGCTGGTGGTGCACGAGGGCGAAGTTGTCGAGCTCGACACGGAGCGTCTCCACCGCGACCTCGGCGTCGACCCACTCGGTCTCCGCCTGCGTGACGCGGGCCTCCAGCTCGGGCTCCTCGGGATCGGTCCAGCGGACCGGCGGTGCCTGCTGCTCTCCCCCACCGGGCTCTTCGACACGGTCGGTAGTCATCAGGAACCTCACTACTCGTTCTTCGACGCGCCTGTCCGTCGGGCCACCCTACTGTCCCCAGCTCGGGCACAAAGGGCGCACACTAGGGCGTGCGCAGGTGTACGCGCTACGGGACACGGCAAATGTTCTTCAATATCGGGTTAGGCCCGCAGGATCCGTGCTTGCCTGGGGTACCCGAATATATGGAGCCGAGGAGTCGCTGAGAGAGGGTGAGATGACGGAAGAGACCTTCGCAGCGTCCGAGGCCGCCGCACATCGCACCGCACCGAGCATGAACGGCACCAACGGCAAGGGGACCGCTCTGCCCGGCGTGGTCGCGCTGGCCAGGATCGCCGCACTCGTGGTCGACTCCGACGGGCGGCTCACCCACTGGAACCTCGGCGCCGAGGAGCTCTTCGGCCACCGCCGCAACGACGTACTGGACCGCACCACCACCGGGCTGTTGCCGCTGGCCGGCAAGGCCGCGGGCGACGCCCTGGACCACCTCGACGAGCTGGTCGACTTCGCCCCCGGCTGGGCGGGCGAGCTCACCGTGACCGACCGGGACGGGCGCCGGATCGAGATCTGCTGCTGGGCCTGGCGCACCGTCGAGCCGAGCGGACGCGGCATGCTCGTGCTGGCCGCGGACGCGCGCGGGCTGACCGGATCGGGCCTGCGGATCGCGATCGGCGAGGATCTGATCCCGTTCGCCGCCGAGGCGCCCGGCGGCCCCGCCGCGGGCGGCGGTCCGCATGGAGAGCCGGTGCTCTCCCCGTGCCCGACTCGTGCGGACCGCGAGCGCGCGGCGCGACGGCTCACCCAGGTGCTCCCCCGCGTCGCCGCCGACCGCCGGCGCGCGCTGCTGACCCAGCTGCTCGCCGCCGGCGCCCCCGCGCTGCGGCTCGACGAGCTGGTCCTGCCGGTCATGCCGGTCCCCGACAGCGAGCCCGCAGCCGGAGTCCGCGGCGCCAGGACCCGCGCCGTCGGGGCGCGGGCCACCGGCCCCCGTGCCGCCGAGGCGCGCGTGGCCGAGGCCGACTGGTCCGAGGCCCGCCCCAACCCGGCCGCGGCCTCCCGCTCCACCGACCGCACCGCCACCGACCGCGCCACCAGCGACCGCGCCGTCGCCGAGCGGCCGGGCCGGGCGGGTCAGACCGGCCAGGCGTCGCCGTCGACCCCCGCTGGGCAGTCCGGCTCGGCCACCGGTGCCACCCCGGCCGGCGCCGCCGCCTCTGCGGCGAACGCGGCGAACACGGCGAAGCGCTCCCGTGGGCGGCTCGCGGCCGAGCAGCCCGAGCACGGCGGCCGGGCCGCGGTCCCGTCGCAGGCACGTTCCCGGGCGACCGAGGAGGAGGCGCCCGAGCAGGCGCCGCAGGACCGGACGCCCGGGCCCTTCGAGGAGTCCGCCGCCTACGACCCCTCCGTCGGAGCCGCACCGCGCCGCGCCCCCGTCGACGACGGGCCGTTCAGCGGTCCCCCCTCGCGGGCCAGCGTCAGCCTCGGCGGACCGGCCATGGGGGAGGTGCCGGACGGTGAGCCGGTCAACCCGCAGCTGCTGCTGCTGACTGACGTGGGCTCCCGCATCGGCACCACGCTCGACCTGGACCGCACCGTCCACGAGGTCTGCGACGTCGTCATCCCCGGCATCGCCGACTTCGCCTGCGTCGAGCTGCGGGACCGCCTGATCACCGACTCCGAGCCGCCGCGCGAACGCCCCGACGACGCCACCCAGCTGCGTCGCGTCGCCTGCTCCTTCGGGCCGACCACGCTGCCGTGGAAGCACCTGGTCACCGAGGGCTCGCTGGTGACGCTGGCGAGCGAGACACCGTCCGGCTACGCGTTGCAGAACGACAAGCCCGTGCTGGTCCCCCGGCTCGACCCGAACACCGCCGAGGCCTGCGCGTCCGGCCGCGGCGGTCCGGGCCTCGCCTCGCTGTTCGAGGGCCGCTCGATGCTGACGCTGCCGCTGACCGCGCGCGGCACCGTGCTCGGCGCGCTGACCCTGCTGCGCGACGCGCACCGGCCCGCCTTCGACGAGGCCGACGCCTCCTACCTGCGCGAGCTCGCCGCCCGCGCCGCGCTCTCGATCGACAACGCCCGACTGCACCGGATGGAGGCGCACACCGCGCTCACCCTCCAGCGCTCGATGCTGCCCACCCGTCCCCCGCGCATCCCCGGCGTGCAGATCGCCCACCGCTACCTGCCCGGCGACCGCCGCGCGGAGGTCGGTGGCGACTGGTTCGACGCGGTCCAGCTGCCCGGCAGCCGGGTCGCCCTGGTGGTCGGCGACGTGATGGGCCACGGCCTGCACTCCGCCGTGGCGATGGGCCGGTTCCGCACGGCGATGCAGACGCTGGCCGCCCTCGACCTGCCACCCGGTCAGATCCTGCGCCACCTGGACAACCTGTCGCAGCGTCTGGGCGACGACCACCTGGCCACCTGCCTGTACGCGGTCTACGACCCGATCACCCGGGTCTGCACCCTCGCCTCGGCCGGCCACGTTCCGCCGGTACTGGTCCACCCGGACGGGCGCGGCGAGCTGCTGGAGATCCCGTCGGGGGCGCCGATCGGCGTCGGCGGGGTGCCGTTCTCCTCGCGCGAGGTCAAGGTGACGGACGGTTCGATGCTGGTGCTGTGCACCGACGGCCTGGTGGAGATGCGCGGCGGCGACATAGGGGACGGGCTGGCAGCCCTGTGCGGGGACATCGTGGACCCGCGACGCAGCCCGGAGGAGGTCTGCGACACGGTGCTGGAGCGCCTCCACACGGAGGACCGGGGTGACGACCTGGCGTTGCTGATCGCGCGCTTCGACGGCATCCCGCCGCAGGACGTCATCTCCTGGTCGCTGGCCCTCGACGCGAGCGAGGTGCGCCGGGCCCGTAGTCTTGTGCATGACCAACTGACCCGCTGGGGCCTCGCGGAACTGACGGAGATGACGGAGCTGCTGGTCAGCGAGCTGGTGACGAACGCGCTCCGGGTCGCCAAGGGCAGTGTCGAGCTGCAGCTGATGCGGGTCGGCAAACTGCTGGTCGAGGTCAGCGACGACGACCACAACCTGCCCTCGCTGGAGCCCTCGGAGCCGCTGGACGAGGAGGGCCGCGGCCTCGGGCTGGTCAGCCAGCTCGCCTCGCGCTGGGGCACCAGCCGCAAGGCGGTCGGCAAGGTGGTCTGGTTCGAGCTTCCGCTGCCGGTGCAGCCGGGGCCGCAGCGGCCGTAGTACCGGGGTCGCGCCAGGACAGGCTTAGTTGTATAGTGCAACCATGGCTCCCTCTTCAGCGCCCACGGCCGCCGGCGCACGCATGGACAGCATCGACTCCATCCAGCGCGAACTGACCGCCTTCTCGCGCCGCGCCCGCGCCATCGCCTCCCAGATCCACCCCGGCCTGACCCTGGTCAGCTACGCGATCCTGGACCACCTGCGTGACGTCGGCGGCTGCCGCGGCACGGACCTGGCCAGCCACTTCCTGCTCGACAAGTCCACGGTCAGCCGTCAGGTGGCCACCCTGGAGAAGCTCGGCCTGGTCGAGCGCAGCCCCGACCCCGAGGACCAGCGCGGTCAGATCATCCACCCCTCCGAGACCGGCGCCGAGCTGTTGCGCAAGGCCGGCGAGCAGCGCCGCGTCGCCTTCCTCAACCGCCTCGCGCACTGGTCCGACGAGGACGTCGCGCTCTTCGCCGACCTGCTGGAGCGGTACAACGCCGAGCCGCGCTGACCCAGGTGAACATCGGTTGCACGCTGACCTGGATTCCTTGACAGCCCCCGACCCGCGCACACATCGTAAGACGAGACAGTCGCGATGTATCGCGTTTAGTTGGGGGATACATTCACATGAACCTCGTCCGGCGGCTCGCCGCCGCTCCTGCCGGCCGCCGAAGCAAATGGGTCGTACTCGCGGTCTGGATCATTGCCCTGCTGGTCCTCGGCCCGCTCTCCGGCAAGCTGACCGGAGCAGAGAACAACGACAACGCCAGCTGGCTGCCCAGCAGCGCGGAGTCGACCAAGGTCCTGAACCTCCAGGGCCAGTTCGTCTCCATCGAGAGCGCACCCGCGGTGGTCGTCTACTCCCGTGACAGCGGGATCACCCCGGCCGACACGGCGAAGGCCACCCAGGACGCCACCGCCTTCGCGCAGATCGCCCACGTGATCGGCCCGGTCGCACCGCCGCACCCGTCCACCGACGGCAAGGCGCTGCAGTCCGTCGTCATGATCGACATGTCCAAGGGCGGCTGGAACAACCTCGGGCCGGCCGTGGACAAGATCCGCAGCATCGCCACCGCCGGCGACCAGGGCATGACCGCCCACGTCGGCGGCCCCGGCGGCTACGGCGCCGACCAGAGCAAGGCCTTCGCCGGGATCGACGGCACCCTGCTCTACTCCACGCTCGGCGTCGTGATCGTGCTGCTGCTGCTCACCTACCGCAGCCCGACCCTGTGGCTGCTGCCGCTGCTCTCCTCGGGCCTGGCACTGACCGCCGCGCAGGCCGTCATCTACCTGCTGGCCGCCCACGCCGGACTGACCGTCAACGGGCAGAGTCAGGGCATTCTGACGGTGCTGGTCATCGGCGCGGGCACGGACTACGCCCTGCTGCTGGTCGCCCGCTACCGCGAGGAACTGCGCCGCCACGAGGACCGGCACGAGGCGATGGCCGAGGCCCTGCACCGCGCGGGCCCCGCGATCCTCGCCTCCGCCGCGACCGTCGCCGTCTCCATGCTCTGCCTGATGGTCGCGGAGATGAACTCCACCAGCGGCCTCGGCCCGGTCTGCGCGATCGGCGTCCTCGTCGCACTGCTGGCGATGATCACGCTGCTGCCCGCCCTGCTGGTCATCTGCGGCCGCTGGGTGTTCTGGCCGGTCCGCCCGAGCTTCGGCACCGCCGAGCCGACCGAGACCGGCCTGTGGGCCAAGGTCGGCGGCGGCATCGCGCGGCGCCCGCGCATCGTCTGGATCGGCACCGCGCTGGCGCTGGGCGCGCTGGCCCTCGGCATGTTCGGCCTGAAGGCCGACGGCCTCTCCTCGGCCGGCTCCTTCTCCACCAAGCCGGACTCCGTCGCCGCGCAGACCGTCATCGACGCCCACTTCCCCGCCGGCACCGGCTCGCCCCTGCGGGTCATCGCCAACGCCTCGGCCGGCGACCAGGTCGCGGCCGCGCTCGGCCGCCTCGACGGCCACGGCCTCACCGGAGTCACCGCGCCGGTCGACCGCAACGGCCTCGCGTACGTCACCGCCACGCTGACCTCCTCCCCGGACAGCACGGCGGCCGAGAACACCGTCGACGCGGCGCGCGCCGCGGTCCACGCGGTCCCGGGCGCGAACGCCTACGTCGGCGGCGACACGGCGGTCCGTCTGGACGTGCAGCGGGCCTCGAACCACGACAACCAGGTGATCATCCCGCTGGTGCTGGTCGTCGTCCTGGTGATCCTCGGCCTGCTGCTGCGGGCGGTCATCGCGCCGATCGTGCTGATCCTGACGGTGGTGCTGTCGTTCGCGGCGGCACTGGGCGTCTCGGCGCTGGCCTTCACGCACCTGTTCCACTTCGAGGGGGAGGACAACGCGTTCCCGCTGTTCGTCTTCGTCTTCCTGGTGGCACTCGGGATCGACTACAACATCTTCCTGATGACCCGCGTCCGCGAGGAGTCCGTCAAGCACGGCACCCGCAACGGCGCGCTGGCCGGCCTGGCCGCGACGGGCGGGGTGATCACCTCGGCGGGCCTGATCCTCGCCAGCACGTTCGGCGTCCTGGGCACGCTCCCGATCGTCGGCTTCGCCGAGATCGGCTTCGCGGTCTGCCTCGGTGTCCTGCTGGACACGTTCGTCGTGCGGTCGGTCCTGGTCACCGCGCTGGCCATGGACCTCGACCACCGTTTGTGGTGGCCGTCCGGGCTCTCGCGCCGACGCACGGAGAGTCGGATCGAGATCCCTGAGGAAGTCGCAGCAACCTGAGGCGCGCGGGGAACTGCGCGAGCAACCACCCTGAGCGGATGGCCCCGCACGTGCGGCGACACACCACACGGGGTGCCTTGTCGCGTAGTTCCCCGCGCCCCTGGGCGGTGCGACGTACCCTCCTGCAATGGCTGACAAGTTGCCCAAGAAGGCGTACGAGAGGGAGCTGTTCCGGCTCCAGTCCGAGCTGGTCACGCTGCAGGAGTGGGTGAGGGCCACCGGTGCGCGGGTGGTCCTCGTCTTCGAGGGCCGCGACGCCGCCGGGAAGGGCGGAGCCATCAAGCGGGTCACCGAGTACCTCAATCCCCGGATCGCGCGGATCGCCGCGCTGCCCGCGCCCACCGAGCGTGAGCGCGGGCAGTGGTACTTCCAGCGCTACATCTCCCACCTGCCCGCCGCGGGCGAGATCGTCCTGTTCGACCGCAGTTGGTACAACCGCGCCGGGGTCGAGCGGGTCATGGGCTTCTGCACCCAGGACGAGTACCACCGGTTCCTGCACCAGTGCCCGATCTTCGAGCGGATGCTCGTCGAGGACGGGATCATCCTGCTCAAGTACTGGTTCTCCGTCAGCGACCACGAGCAGGAGCGCCGTTTCCGCGCCCGCAGGGACGACCCGATGCGGCGCTGGAAGCTCTCGCCGATGGACCTGGAGTCCATCACCCGGTGGGAGGCCTACTCCCGGGCCAAGGACGAGATGTTCATCCACACCGACATCCCGGAGGCCCGCTGGAACGTGGTCGAGAGCGAGGACAAGAAGCGGGCGCGGCTCAACATGATCGCGCACATGCTCACCGCCGTCCCGTACGTCGAACAGCCGGCGCGCAAGATCACCTTCCCGAAGCGGCCGGGCTCCACCGGCTACGTCCGCCCGCCCCGCGACGAACAGCACTACGTGCCGGACCATGCCGCGAGCCTGGCCGAGAAGTAAGAGCGGACCCCTCCGGCCCGTGGGTACGGGCCGGAGGGGTCCTTGTGTGCTGAGTGCCGGTCAGTGCAGCGTCGTGCCCGTCACCACCGTGTGCGTTCCGGCGCCCGCCACCAGGGTGGGCGTGCCGGCGCCCGTCGCGGCGTGGGCCGCCGCCGAGGCCGGCGAGGTGCCGTTCGGGTTCTGGACCAGCTGGGCCCAGGACGGAGTGGACGCGAGGGCGGCGTCGATGCCGTTCACCGTGGCCATCGGCCAGCCGGTGCCGAAGAGCTGGACGTTGCCGACGCTGGCGGCCTCCTGCGCGATGTACGAGTGGTCGACCGGGTCCAGGCCCGTGGCCGAGGTCCACAGCAGCGGGCCGTACCCGGCGTTGACCGAACCGCCGGCGAAACCCGACCGCCAGTCGGAGGTGTTGGCCAGGGTCGTGACCGCCGGTGCGCCCCACCAGAACTTGGCCATGTTGACGGAGAGGTACTCGGCGTCGGCGCCGGGGACGATCCAGAACTGCCACGCCTGCCGCGTCCGGCTGTGCTCCATGGCGTAGATGCTGCGGTTGCCCACCACGGTCACCGCGGTGCTCTTCGGGTTCAACCCGTTGAAGAACGCGGTCAGCGAACTCGGCAGGGAGTAGCCGGTGTTGAGCAGCACGACGGTCCGGCCGCCACCGCCGGCCGAGGCCGCCATGGTCGCGGCCGAGGCGGCGACCCGGTAGTCCTGGGCGTCGGCGACGACGACCTGGGTCGGCACGTGGGCGACGTTCCAGGCCGTGCCCACCGACTGGCCGGCGGCGCCGCCGGCGGAGGCGATCCGGGCCACCCGGTAGCCGAGGCGCTGGACCTGGGTCGCGACCGAGGAGGTGAGCACGGAGGTGCCACCCTCCAGGTAGACCGTGGCACCGCGCTTGAGGGTGCGGCGCAGGTCGTCGGCGGCCGCCTTGTCGAGCGAGCCGCGCGAGGTCAGCAGCAGCGGCCCCTGCTTCTCCGCGGCCAGCTCGATGCCCAGCACCGCGTCGGTGGTGTCGTTGCGGTCGGCCAGCACCGCGGTGCGGGCCGCGAGCAGACCGGGGGTGTTGTGCCCCAGGCTGTCGAACTGCCAGCGCGAGGCGGCCGCGTCGTTGCTGACGCCGCCGGTGCCGTAGACGTGGTCCACCACGGCCTTGCGCAGCGGCTGCCAGACCGGCATCTCACCGTCGGCCAGCACCGTGGTGGTGCCCTTGGTCAGGTCGAGGAGCTTGACCACGTTGCCGCGGGTGCTGTCGTAGGACGTGTAGGCGAGCTTGGTGCCGTCCGGCGACAGGCTCGGGTTGTGCGCGCCCGCCGGGTCGGAGGTGAGGGTCCGCCCGTGCGAACCGTCCGGGTTCACGGCGCCGATCTGGCTGACGCCGCCCTGGTTCTGCTCGTAGACGATGGTCGAGCCGTCGGCCGAGAAGGCCGGGTTGGCGGCGACCTTGGCGACCTCGTTGAGCCGCTTGGTCGCGGGGTCGTACGTCATGACCGACGTGGAGCCGCCCCAGGCGCGGGTGAACGCGAACAGACCGCGCCAGCTGTACACGGCGTGGGTGTCGGCGACGGAAGCCGGCTCGTCGGCGGCGGGCAGGACACGCTGCGCCCAGCTCCAGCCGTCGGAGGTCTGCCGGTAGATGTGGGCGCCGTCGTCGGAGACCATCCAGGTGCTGGCGCCGCCGTAGACGCCGTCCTGGGTGGACACCTGCCGGCCGGACGAGACGTTCAGCGGCGCGGAGCCGTCGAACTTGGCGGTGAAGACGGTGCCCGAGCCGCTGACCGCGATGCGGCTGCCGTCGGCGGCCCAGCTGATGCGGCCGGAGCCGGGGGACTGCACACCGGCTGCGACACGGTCGCCGGTCCCGTCGGCGTTGACGTAGTGGACGCTGCCGTTGGGCGCCTCGTAGGCGATGACGCCGTCGGCCGGGCCGGCGGACGCGGCCTGGGCGGTCCCGGTTCCGAGGAAGCCGACCGCCACGGCGGCGACGGCGACAGCGGAGGTGAGCGCCGTGAGCGAACGGCGCGAGTGATGAGACACGGATCTCCCCATGAGAAAGGTCAGGGGCGGAGCCTATGACCGGCCTGTGCCACTCACCAGGGACATATCCGTACAGCACACGAACCGCTGCCGTGATCCGTGCCACAGAGGCGCACGGCGGCCCGGACACGACAGCGCCGCCGCGCCCTCCCGTGGGGAGGACGCGGCGGCGCGAGCGGGACGGACAGGCCGTCAGCCGGTGTACCAGCCCACGACCGTGGCCTGGATCTGCTCCGGGGCACTGCCGTTGACCTGGAAGTTCACCGCGCCCGAGGCGTCCAGCGGCACCATGACCATGTTCGTCACGGTGTGTCCGGCGACGTTCCAGAACAGCGAGCCGGTGGTCGCCTTGGCCCCGTTGCCCGGGTAGACGCCGAGCCAGCCCGAACCGGTACCGCCGAAGCCGCCGACCTGGAGCAGCACGCCCTTGGCACCGGCCGGGACCCCGCCGTTGCCCGCGACCGGCAGCGTGACGACACCGCCGGGCTGGACCGCGGTCGTGGTCGGCACACCCACCGCGTAGGCGGTGTTCAGCGCCGGGAACAGCTGGATCGGCACGAAGTGCTGGCCACCGCCCGCGACGGTGTAGCCCTCGACGACGGCGTTGACGACCATGGGCGTGTTCGCCCAGTTCTTGAAGTCGATCTTTCCGTCGGCGCCCACCGCGACCTGGACCAGGTTGGACATCATGTCGCTGTTCGGGCTCCAGTAGAGCACCGCCGCCGCCGGCGGAGTGCCCCCGTCGGGCCAGGCGCTCACCGAGCCGCCCACCGCGGAGCGCATCGCGCTGATGTTCAGCAGCACCGAGGTGGTCCCCGCGGGCACCACCGTCCCGGCGACCGGGACCTTGACCGTGCCGCCCGCGGGCATCGGCGCCTTGGTGGGCTGACCGATGCCCTTGGCGGTGTCGAAGGCCACGACCTGTGTGGTGGTCGGCGTGATCAGCAGGCCCGTGCCGGCCTTGTAGTAGCCGAGCACGTCGGCGTAGATCCCGGTGTTGCCGGCGCTGGAGTTGTAGAAGTCCACCGCGCCGCCCTGACCGAGGCGGACCACCGCGGTCTTCTGGATGATCTGCGGAGCGTTCCAGAACACCGCACCGGAGTTGGGCCGGGTCGCCCCGTGCGGCCAGGCCTGGATCGACCCGGTCGCCGACGCCTGCGAGAGCGCGCCGACCTGGAGCACCACGGCGGTCGCGTCACCCGGGACACCGTTCTTGCCGGCGATCGGGACGCTGACCGAGCCGCCCGCCGGAATCGGCGAGGTGCCGGTGCGGCCGACGCCGGCCCAGGTGGCCAGCACGCGGGTCTGCGGGACGGGCGTGTAGCCGAGCGTCGTCGGCACCGGGCCGCCGCTGAGCACGAACGACTGGATCGTGTGGGCGTCGTACGCCGAGCCGGTGCCGCCGGAGAAGGCGACGTAGGCGTAGTCCGGCAGCGTCGCCGCGACGTTCAGCTGCTGCACGCCGTCGACCCAGACCAGCACGTGACCGCCGGTCACCTGCACGTCCACCTGGTGCGTGCCCTGGCGCAACGCGGTCGCGAGCCGTGCCGTGCTCAGGTAGGTGAGCGCGGTCGAGCCGTAGGTGCTGTTGGCGACACCGACGAAGTTCGCGTAGCCGGGGTTCGGGGCGTAGGTGGCCGCGTCGAGACCGACCACGACGCCGGACTGTCCGGCGATGCCGAGCGCGCCACCGGTCGTGCCGAGCGCGTTGGTGTGCGCCCTGGAGGCGTCCAGCAGGGAGAAGGCGACACCGTCACCTCCGGTACCGGGACCCATCTTGACGGTGAAGGTGGCCCGCAGGCCCTCCGTGCGCAGCGCCTGCCGGAAGACCGCGCTGCCCTTCTGGTAGGCGGCGGCCGGGTTCAGCGTGATGCTGCCGTCGCCGGGCAGGACCGCGGCGCCGTTGGCCTGCCAGGTGGCGCCGGTGGCGCCGGTGGAGTCGGCGGAACCGGTGGCGACACCGGTCAGGTTCTCCAGCATGGCGCCCTGCGGGGTGCCGTCGCTGTTGACGCCGTCGCCGGTGACCTCGTACGAGGCCGTCAGCGTGCCCGCGGTGGTCGGCGCGAAGGTGACCGACTGCTTGGCGGTCTGGTCCGGACCGATGACCAGGCCCTCGGACATCTGCACCGCGCTGGTGTAGTCGCCGTTGGGCGCCTTGGCCTTGGTCACGGTGACGGGGATGTTGCCGTCGTTGGTGACCGTGAAGCTCAGCGTCTTGGAGCTGCCGACCGGAACGGTCCCGAAGTCGAGCGTCGACGGCGAGAAGGTCAGGTGGCCCTTGCCGACGACCGAGGTGCCGGTCAGGTTGGCGGTGAGGGAGTGTCCGCTGGTGGCGGTCACTCCGATCGTCGAGGTGTCCGGGGTGCCCGCCGCGGCGGAGGCCGTGGTGGGCGTGTAGGTGACGGTGGCGACGAAGGACGCGCCCGCCTTGACGGTGTCGCCCACGTTCGGCAACCCGGTGGCGGTGAACGATCCGGTCGGCGCGGTGACCGCGCTGATCGTCTCGTCCGTCGTGCCGGTGTTGGTGAACTGGATGTTCTCCGTCTCGGTCGTGCCGGTCGGCACCTGACCGAAGTCCGTGGTGCTCGGCAACGCCCCGAAGCCGGGGTTGGTGCCGATGCCGTGCAGGGCGAAGACCAGCGTGGACTTGTCGGACAGCGTCGCTGTCAGGGTGCCGTTGGTACCGCCCGTCGTGGCCGGGTCGTAGGAGACCTGCAGCGGCAGCGTGCCGCCGGAGGCCAGGGCCTTGGCCGCGGCGAGGCCCGGCACCGAGAACGGCGCGGTCGCCTTCACGCCGGTGACCGTCACCGCCTTGGTCGCCGTCAGCGTCATGGTCTTTGTGGCGGTGGTGTTCGTCTGGACCTGGCCGAAGTCGAGCGGGCTGGCCTTCAGGGCCGTGGCCGCCGGGCTGCCGAAGCCGTACAGGACGCCGTCACGGGTGCCGACGTAGACCCTGCCGCTGTCGGCGGTCGGGGTGGCGAACTTCGCGGCGGTGCCGACCGGCGCCGACCACAGCAGTTGCAGCATCCCGCTGCCGTCCGGGGTGGCGCTGTAGGCACGCAGGGTGCCGTTCGCGCCCGCCGCGTTGTCGGCGGAGACCATCCAGACGATGGCCGAGCCGTCGTTGGTGCCGTCCGAGGTGACCATCGGCGAGCCGGAGGTGTAGCCGAAGACGTCCTGGGTCTGCCCGGTGGCCGTGAGGGTCGGGTTGGTGCCGCCGGTGTTCAGGTGCAGGGCACGCAGCGGGCCGTTGTTGCCGATGAGGTAGACGTAACCGCCGTCACCGCCCCAGAACGCCGGGTGGCCCCACTGTCCCTGGAACGGACCGGAGACCCCGACCACCGCGTCGGAGCCGTTCTGGCCCTGGGCCTGCCCGCCGAGGTTGTCGCGGTCCAGCAGGAAGACGCGGCCGTCCTTGCCCTGCTGAACCAGCAGGTGCGGGTGGTTGGCGTTGCCGTAGCCGTCGGGCAGCGCCATCGACGCGCCGGAGGAGATGTCCTTGTCCGTCAGGTCGAGCGTGGCCGCGTTGGACGGACTGAAGAAGTCCGCCGTGGACAGGGCGCCGCCGGCCCCGACCTGGAGCCGGACCACGGACTCGGCCAGGGTGCCCTGCGGGGTGGTGCCCTGCTGGGTGGTACCGGGTCCCGCGACGGGGCTGATGCCGTTGCCGGTGCTGACGAAGATACGGCCCGAGCCGTCGGAGGTGAGGCCACCGCCGGACTGCCAGATGCCCCCACCGCTGGTGCTGGCGCCGGTCTCAGAGGCCCACATGGAGGTGATGCTGTGGCTGGTGGTGCTGACGCCCACGACGTACCCGCGGTACGGCTGCTTGTCGCAGTGGCCGCCGAAGCCCGCGTAGACGACGCCGTCCAGCAGCAGCAGACCGGGTCGCTGCATCTCGTAGAAGGCGTTGAACGGCGCGTTGGGCTCGTTGGCCGGGGCGCCCTGGATGGTGACCGGCCAGCCCGCCCTCTCCGCGCCCGAGGTCGGGTCGACCGCGTGCATCAGGTAGCTGGGGCTCTGGTGGTTGGTACCGCCGTCGACCTTGGTGGTGAAGTACAGCGCGTTGCTGACCGGGTCGTAGACGGGGGTGCCGGTCGCGCCGACGTTCGGCGCGAGGTCACCGCAGCCGATCGCGGACGAGGGCCAGGCGGCGCCGTAGTTCTTCTTCCAGATGATCGCGCCGGTGCCGGGGTTCAGCGCGTACATGCTGTTGCTCTCGGTGACCGCGATCACCTGGTGGTCGACCACGAGCGGCTGCGCGTAGATCTGGCCGTCCAGCGTGGTGCCGAAGAGCTTGCCGAAGGTGGACGACTCGACGGCGGCCGGAGAGAGCGAGCTCTCGTTGCCGTCCCAGTTCGTCCGCATGTTGTCGACGCCGTTGGTGTACTGGTCGGCCTGCGAGGCCGGCGCTATGACGCCGAACAGGCCGCCGATCACGGCGGCGGTTGCTATGAAGCCTGCGACGGCCCGACGCTTCGCCCTGCTTCTGCGGCGATGCGCGCGTCGAGGCCCAGGTTGTCCGGACATGCCGGCGTCCCCCTCATGACGTGATGATTGCGGGGCCCGGCTTGGTCACAGGCCCCGCGTAAGTCGAAAGTCAGAAATTCTTACCACCCCTGCGCGGCGGCTTGGCCGGGCGTCCGTCATTCGTCCCCGGACCGTTACTCAGGTCACGACTTCCTGGGAACCCGGCGCTTCCCCGGCGCGTAGGGGACAGCAAAAAGGCGCCTCCCACGTGACTTCCGTCACATGAGAGGCGCCTTCGCGATGTGCGCGAGGGGGGAGTTGAACCCCCACGCCCTTTCGGGCACTGGAACCTGAATCCAGCGCGTCTGCCTATTCCGCCACCCGCGCATCTGGGTGATGTCGTCGACTCTACCGAAGTTTTCCCGGGGCTTTCAAACCGGTTGTTCCCGGCCTGTCCGCTCCGCGTTTTCCGCGGTGTCGCCTTCCGACGAGAAGAACAGTAGCACGTCGCAGGGGGTGGAATCACATCCGCTCCTGGCCGGGGGCGCGGGGGCGCAAGGGCGGGCCCGGCCGAACGAGTGAGACGGGGATGTCCCCCTTCTGGGCCGGGTACCAGTCCACTGGCATCCTGCTGTCGCGGCGGCGGCCCGAACGACGCCGACGAGGAACCACACGTCGGCCCCGGGCGTAGATACGATCTGTAAGGCAGACAAGCAGCAGCCGCCCGCGCCGGACGCCGGGTGGGACGACGACACCCGACGGAAGGGGGTGCCCCGTGGGAGCCCTGAAGAAGTTCGAGCAGCGGCTGGAGGGCTTCGTCAACGGCGCCTTCGCCAAGGTGTTCAAGTCGGAGGTGCAGCCGGTCGAGATCGCCGGCGCGCTGCAGCGCGAGTGCGACAACAACGCCAGCATCTGGAACCGCGACCGCACCGTGGTGCCCAACGACTTCATCGTCGAGCTCAGCCCGCACGACCACGAGCGGCTCAGCCCGTACTCGGGCCAGCTCGGCACCGAGCTCGCCGGGATGGTGCGCGAGTACGCGCAGGCGCAGCGCTACTCCTTCATGGGACCGCTGGCCGTCCAGCTGGAGCGCGCGGACGACCTCGACACCGGCCTCTACCGGGTCCGCAGCCGCATCCAGGCCGGCCCCGAGGCCGCCCAGGCACAGGCCCCGGCCCAGCAGCAGGCCCAGGCGCACGCGCAGCAGCAGTACGGGCAGCAGCAGCCCGCCGCCCCCTACGGCGGTCGGCAGGCGCAGGCCTGGGAGCCGCAGCCCGGGCAGGCGCAGGTGCCCCCGCCGCCGTCCATGCCGCCCAGCGCGCCGCCTGCCGCGCCGTTCAGCGTCGACGGGCCCACCGCCTTCAGCGGCGGCCCCGGCCGGCCCGCCGAGGCCGACGTCCACGCCTTCCCGGGCTCCGCCGCCCCCGCGCCCGCCGCGGGCGCCGGGGTGCGTCGCTGGCTGGAGCTGAACGGCCAGCACCACCCGCTGGACCGTCCGGTCCTGGTCCTGGGCCGCAGCACGGAGGCCGACGTCCGCGTGGACGACCCGGGCGTCTCCCGGCGCCACGCGGAGATCCGCGTCGGGAACCCGAGCATGGTGCTCGATCTCGGCTCCACCAACGGCATCGTCGTCGACGGCCAGCACACCACCCGCGCTACGCTCCGCGACGGCTCTCGAATCGTCGTGGGCAGCACCACCATCGTCTACCGGCAAGCCGAAGGGTGACGCGGGGCACATGTCAGAACTGACCCTCACGGTCATGCGGCTCGGCTTCCTCGCCGTGCTGTGGCTGTTCGTGATCGTCGCCGTCCAGGTGATCCGCTCCGACCTGTTCGGCACCAAGGTGACCCAGCGCGCCGCCGCACCGGCCCGCAAGGGCGGCGGCAACCCGACCACCGCCCGCCAGCCTGCCCAGGCCGCCGCGACCGCGCCACAGCAGCGCCAGCAGGCGCCCACGCAGCAGCGGCAGCGTCGCGGGGCGCCGACCCACCTGGTGATCACCCAGGGCTCGCTGGCGGGCACCACCGTCGCGCTCCAGGGGCAGACCATCACCCTCGGCCGGGCGCACGACTCCACGATCGTGCTCGACGACGACTACGCCTCCTCCCGGCACGCCCGGATCTATCCGGACCGCAACGCCGGCGCCTGGATCGTCGAGGACACCGGCTCGACCAACGGCACCTTCCTCGACAGCCAGCGGCTCACCAGCCCCACCCCGCTCCAGCCGGGGTCGGCGATCCGGATCGGCCGCACCGTCATCGAGCTGCGGAAGTGACCCGGTGATGAACCAGCGCGCACACCACCGTGAGGGCGGCCCCGTCGTGGAGGAAGCCCTGGTTCGACCGGCCGGGCGGTCGTGGCCGTACGATGCAGCAACGCACGCTGCACCGGGGCATCGCGCAGGGGACCGAGGGAAGGGGGCGGACGGCACATGAGCCTGGTGCTGCGATTCGCCGCCGGTTCGCACAAGGGCATGATCCGCGAGGGCAACGAGGACTCCGGCTTCGCCGGTCCCCGGCTGCTCGCCGTCGCGGACGGCATGGGCGGGCAGGCAGCGGGCGAGGTCGCCTCATCGGAGGTGCTGTCCACGATCGTCGAGCTCGACGAGACCGCTCCCGGCACCGACCCCATGGCCGCCCTCCAGGCCGCCACCGAGCGTGCCAACGAGCGCCTGCGTGTCCTGGTCGAGGCCGACCCGAACCTGGAGGGCATGGGCACCACGCTCACCGCCATCCTGTGGACCGGCCAGACGGCCGGGCTGATCCACATCGGCGACTCCCGCGCCTACCTGCTGCGCGACGGCGTGCTGACGCAGATCACCACCGACCACACCTGGGTGCAGCGCCTCGTCGACGAGGGCCGGATCACCGAGGAGGAGGCCTCCACCCACCCGCAGCGCTCGCTGATCATGCGCGCGCTGATGGGCACCGGTGAGGTCGAGTCGGACCTGTCGATCCGCGAGGTCCGTGCCGGCGACCGCTACCTGCTCTGTTCCGACGGCCTGTCCGGGGTGGTCTCGCACCAGACCATCGAGGAGACCCTCGGCAGCTACTACTCGCCCGAGCAGACCATCGCCGAGCTGATCGAGCTGGCGCTGCGCGGCGGCGGCCCCGACAACATCACCTGCGTCGTCGCCGACGTGCTCGACATCGGCGAGCAGGACCCGATGGCCGCGACGCAGTTCGCCGACGCCCCCGTCGTGGTCGGCGCGGTCGCCGACGGCGTCCACCACCAGTCCGTGGCCAGCACCCCCGCCTCCCGGGCGGCCTCGCTCGGCCGGGGCCGCGGTCCCGAGGCCTACGGCGCCGAGGACGGCGCGGACGCCGGCCAGGGCGGCTACCAGGAGTACGACGAGTACGAGGGCGGCTTCGACGACGACTACGAGCCGGAGGGCCGCCGCAGCCGCCGCCGCGCGAAGGAGAAGAAGCGACGGGGCTGGCTGATGCCGACGACGCTCGGTGTGGCCCTGATCGCCCTGCTGGGCGGTGGCGCGTACTTCGGCTACCAGTGGACGCAGACCCAGTACTACGTCGGCGCGAACGGGGACCACGTCGCGATCTACAAAGGGATCTCGCAGAACCTGGCCGGGCTCAAGCTCTCGTCGGTCTACGAGGACCACACGGACGTCCCGCTGAAGGACCTGCCCGGGATGGACCAGAAGAACATCGCGGACGGCCCGATCTCGGCGGCCAGCCTGGGTGACGCCCAGAGCAAGGTCAGCCAGCTCAAGCACGAGGCGACCATCTGCCGCCAGGTCCGCGCGGAGAAGACCACCCCGACGACGCCCACACCGGCCCCGAAGCCGTCGGGCAGCCCCAAGCCGGGCACCCACCCCTCCACGAGCCCCGCACCGCAGCCCTCCCCGACGCCCAGCTTCACCGGCGCCGACGCGACGGTCGCCCAACAGTGCGCGGCCTCCTGACGGAGGTTTAGCTTTCCGCCGCAGGTCGCACTATTCCAGGGGCAACCTGAGGCGGGAGCGGCGATCTGAGATGACGGCCACGGAGAGTCCTGTCGTCGCGGTCGTGCCGCGGGGTGCGCCGAACCGCAGGAACACCGAGCTTTCCCTGCTCGTCTTCGCCGTGCTCGTGCCCGTCCTCGCCTACGCGGAGACCGGTCTCGCCATGGACGGGCGGCTGCCCGCCGGGATGGTGGGGTACGGCGCCGGGCTCGGCGCCTTCGCCGTGCTGGCCCACCTCGCCGTCCGGCGCTTCGCGCCGAACGCGGACCCGCTGATGCTGCCCATCGCGGCCCTGCTGAACGGCCTCGGGCTGGTCTTCATCTGGCGCCTCGACAAGGCCCGCCAGCTGCACCCGAACTACCCCGCCGCCGAGAACCAGCTGCTCTGGTCCGGCCTCGGGATCGCCCTCTTCGTCGCCGTCATGGCGCTGCTCAAGGACCACCGCCGGCTCCAGCGGTACACCTACCTCTCCGGCTTCGCCGCCCTGGTCCTGCTGGCCCTGCCCGCGTTCTTCCCGACCCGCGCCAGCGACTTCGGCGCGCGCATCTGGATCCACTTCGGCGGGTTCTCGATCCAGCCGGGCGAGTTCGTGAAGATCCTGCTGCCGGTCTTCTTCTCCGGCTTCCTGATGGTCAAGCGGGACGCCCTCGCCCTCGCCAGCCGGCGCTTCCTGGGCCTGTACCTGCCGCGCGGACGCGACCTCGGGCCGATCCTGGTGGTCTGGGCGCTCAGCCTGGTGATCCTCGTCGTGGAGACCGACCTCGGTACCTCCGTGCTGTTCTTCGGGATCTTCGTGGTGATGCTCTACGTGGCCACCGAGCGCACCAGCTGGGTGCTCTTCGGGGTGCTGATGGCCGGGCTGGGCTTCTGGGCGGTGGCGCGCACCGAGGGCCACGTGCGCGGACGGATCGACGAGTGGCTGCACCCGCTGGCCACCGGCGGCGGGAACGGCGTCGGCCAGATCGGGCAGGCGCTGTTCGCGCTGGGCGCGGGCGGCGCGCTCGGGACGGGGCTCGGGCAGGGGAGCTCCTGGCTGATCGGCTTCGCCGCCAAGAGCGACTTCATCCTCGGCACCATCGGCGAGGAGACCGGCGTCGCCGGGGTGATAGCGGTACTGCTGCTCTACGGCCTGCTGGTCGAGCGGGGCCTGCGGACCGCGCTCGCCGCCCGCGACCCGTTCGGCAAGATGCTCGCGGTCGGGCTCTCCGCCGCCTTCGCACTCCAGGTGTTCATCGTCGCCGGGGGCGTCACCGGGGCCATCCCGCTCACCGGCATGACGCTGCCGTTCATCGCCCAGGGCGGCTCCTCGGTGATCACCAACTGGGCGCTGGTCGCGGTCCTGCTCAAGATCAGCGATCTGGCCCGCCGACCCGCTCCGGGTGAGCTGCTGCAACCGGGAACCGCGCCGTAGCCGTCCTAAGGACACAAGGCGCCCATGTAGGGTGCCGAACGTCAGCATGCCGAAAGCCGCCGGAGTTGAGCGCCCCATGAACAAGCCGATCCGCAGGGTCTCCGTGTTCTGCCTGCTCCTGGTGCTGGCACTGATGATCCGGGCCAACTGGGTGCAGGGCCTGGACGCGAGCGCGCTCAACGCGAACGTCCACAACAAGCGCACCGTGATCGAGGCCTACAGCTACCCGCGCGGCGACATCATCGTCGGCGGGCAGGCGGTCACCAAGGACCTGCTGGTCAACGGCAACTACTACAAGTACCGCCGGGCCTACGTGAACGGCCCGATGTACGCGCCGATCACCGGCTACAGTTCCCAGGCCTTCGGCTCCAACCTGCTGGAGAACGTCGAGGACCCGATCCTGTCCGGGACGGACTCGCGCCTGTTCTTCCGCAACGCGCTGGACACGCTGACCGGCAAGCAGAAGCAGGGTGGCGACATCGTCACCACGATCGACCCGAAGGTGCAGCAGGCGGGCTGGAACGGCCTGCAGGGCAAGAAGGGCGCGGCCGTCGCCCTGGACCCCTCGACCGGTGCCATCCTCGGCCTGGTCAGCTTCCCGTCCTACGACCCGACCAGCATCGCCGGTGTCACCAGCGAGTACGCGAAGAACTGGAACGCGCTGCTGAAGGACCCGTCGCAGCCGATGCTCAACCGGGCCCTGCGCCAGACCTACCCGCCGGGCTCGACGTTCAAGCTGGTCACCGCCGCGGCGGCGCTGGAGAACGGCAACGTCACCGACATCAACGCGCCGACGCAGACCCCCGACCCGTACACCCTGCCGGGCACCAACAACCAGAAGCTGGTGAACGAGGCCGGCGACACCGGTTGCAAGGACGCGTCGATGAACACCGCGCTGGCGCTGTCCTGCAACACCGTCTTCGGCAAGCTGGGCGCCGAGATGGGCGGGGCGCGGATGCTGGAGGAGGCGCAGAAGTTCGGCTTCAACAACTCCTCGCTGACCATCCCGGTGGGCGTCACCGCCAGCAACTTCGACAAGGGCATGGGCCAGGCGCAGACCGCGCAGTCCTCCATCGGCCAGTTCGACACCAGGGCCACCCCGCTGCAGATGGCCATGGTCGCCGCCGCGATCTGCAACAACGGCTCGCTGATGCAGCCCTACCTGGTCTCCGAGGAGCGCTCCGCGAACAACTCGGTGATCTCGCAGTGGTCGCCCAAGCAGCTGTCCCAGGCCACCACGCCCGAGGTCGCCGCGCAGTTGCAGACGATGATGGTCAACGTCGTCCTGAACGGCACCGGTACGACCGCGAAGATCCCCGGGGTCACGGTGGGCGGCAAGACCGGTACCGCGCAGAACGGCGTGAACAACTCCAACAACCCGTACGCCTGGTTCGTCTCCTGGGCCAAGGGCGCGAACGGCAAGCAGATCGCCGTGGCGGTCGTGGTCGAGGACAGCGACACGGCTCGTGGCGACATCTCGGGCATGCACCTCGCCGCGCCGATCGCCAAGACGATGATGCAGGCCTACCTCGGCCAGTGACCCTCGTCACGCCCCGCCACGCTGGGCCGAACGGTGGGTGACCAAAGCCACGTTCGCCGTGTTCGTCCAGCGCAGACGTATTCCATTCCTGTATCAGGTCGTCCGGCGAATCCGCATTGACTTGCGCGCCCGGTAGCGTATCCGCAGCAGCGGTCTGTCCGCCCGCACCACAACCCATGCGGGCGCGGCTGGGCGGACCGGAGAGTGGAGAGGGCTCGAACCATGGAAGAACCGCGTCGCCTCGGCGGCCGGTACGAGCTGGGCGGCGTTCTCGGACGCGGCGGCATGGCCGAGGTCTACATCGGTCACGACATCCGGCTCGGACGCGCCGTCGCCGTCAAGACGCTGCGGACCGACATGGCCCGCGACCCGTCTTTCCAGGCCCGGTTCCGTCGCGAGGCACAGTCCGCGGCGTCACTGAACCACCCCTCGATCGTGGCGGTCTACGACACGGGCGAGGACTACATCGACGGCATCTCCATCCCGTACATCGTGATGGAGTACGTCGACGGCTCCACCCTGCGTGAGCTGCTGCACTCCGGCCGCCGGCTGCTGCCGGAGCGCGCGATGGAGATGTGCATCGGCATCCTCCAGGCGCTGGAGTACTCGCACCGCAACGGCATCGTGCACCGCGACATCAAGCCCGCGAACGTCATGCTGACGCGCACGGGCCAGGTCAAGGTCATGGACTTCGGCATCGCCCGCGCCATGGGCGACTCCGGGATGACCATGACGCAGACCGCCGCGGTCATCGGCACCGCCCAGTACCTCTCCCCGGAGCAGGCCAAGGGCGAGCAGGTCGACGCCCGCTCGGACCTGTACTCCACCGGCTGTCTGCTCTACGAGCTGCTGACCGTCCGCCCGCCGTTCGTCGGCGACTCCCCCGTGGCCGTGGCCTACCAGCACGTCCGCGAGGAGGCGAACCCGCCCTCCTTCTACGACCCGGAGCTGCGGCCCGAGTACGACGCCATCGTGATGAAGGCGCTCGCCAAGGACCGCGACTACCGCTACCAGTCCGCGGACGAGATGCGCGCCGACATCGAGCGCGCCCTCGACGGCCTGCCGGTCGCCGCGGCCTCGACCCCGACGATGGCCTTCGGCATGAACGGCTACGGCCAGCAGCCGCAGACCGACCAGTACGGCCGGACCATGGCGATGCCCCCGGTCCCCGGCGGCCACGGCCCGCAGGGCGGCCAGACCAGCATCCTGCCCGGCTCCGGCCAGGGCTACGACGCGGGCGGCGACGGCTACGACCCCGGCCAGGGCTACGACGACGAGTACGACAACGGCTACGGCGGCGGCCGCGGCGACCGCCGCAGGGCGGCGTCCGGCGGCGGCCGCAACCGGAACACCTCGGTGATCGTGCTGATCGTCGCGGCGGTGCTGGTGCTGCTGGGCGCGTTCTTCGTGACCAAGTCGATGTTCGGCAACTCGGCGAACACCACCATGCAGGCACCCTCGCTGACCGGGCAGTCCTTCACGGACGCCCAGGCGCAGATCAACAACCAGTTCGGCACCAAGGTGCACCTGGTCAAGGGCACGTCCATCGCCTGCGACACGAACACCGCCGACAAGGGCAAGATCTGCAAGCAGGACCCGGTGGCCGGCACGACGATCCAGGACGGCGCCACCATCACCGTCCAGCTGAGCAGCGGCCCGCTGACGGACGGCGTCCCGAACCTCGACGGCATGACCGTCGACCAGGCGACGACGGCGCTGACGAACAAGGGCTTCCAGCTCGGGCAGCAGACGAGTCAGGCGTCCGGGACGATCGCCAAGGGACAGATCATCAGCTACACGCCGACGGGCAGCCAGCCCAAGGGCACGTCCATCGACGTGGTCGTCTCCAGCGGCCAGGCGATGTCCCAGGTGCCGTACATCGTCGGCACCGACTACCAGTCGGCCTGCCAGCAGATCGAGGCCCAGCACCTGATCTGCGTGCGGAGCTACGCTCCGGCCAACCAGCCCGGCCAGCCGGACGGCAACGTCCTGACCGAGACGGTCAACGGCCAGCCCGTGGCCACGGACGGCAGCACGCAGGTCCCGGCGAACAGCCAGGTCGCGATCGTCATCAACCCGCAGGCCGCCACCACCGACCAGGGCCAGACCGGCAACCCGAGCGGCGGCGGCACCCCGGGCATCATCGGCGGGAACGGCAACGGCGGCTTCACGCCCCCCGGCCAGGGCAACGGCGGCGGCAACGGCTGAGCCGATCCACGCACCAGAGGGGCGCGAGGCTCCACCGCACCGGTGGGGGCTCGCGCCCCTCTGACATTGCCTGCCCGCCCCCTGGCCCGCCAGACTGGCGCGGTGATCCCCGTCACCCCACTCCCGAGCGCCGCCGAGTTCGTGCGCGCGCACACGCGGCTCGCGCCCGCCAGTCCCGGCTTTCTGACGGAGGTGCGGCTGCACCTCGCCGACCAGGTCTTCGACCTGTGGGCGGAGACCGAGAGCACGTCCGGCCAGGACAACCCGCCGCCGCCGTTCTGGGCGCAGGCCTGGGCCGGTGGGCTGGCGCTCGCGCGGTACGTGCTGGACCACCCCGAGACGGTGGCCGGCAAGCGCGTGCTCGACCTGGCGTCCGGCTCGGGGCTGGTCGCCATCGCGGCGGTGCGGGCCGGGGCCGCGAGCGTCGAGGTCAGCGAGATCGACCCACTCGCCCTGGACGCGCTCGCCCTCAACGCGGCCGCCAACGACGTCACCCTCGGCCCGGCCCTCGGCGACGTCCTCGACGCCGACCCCACCCCCGCCGCGGACGTCGTCCTCGTCGGCGACGCGTTCTACGAACGCACCCTCGCCACCCGCGTCCTCTCCTTCCTCCACCGCGCGCGAACGGCCGGAGCCACCGCTTTCGTCGGTGACCCCGGCCGCGCCTACCTGCCACGCACCGAGTTCGACCCACTGGAGAGCTACGCCGTCCCGGTCCAGCGCGAGCTGGAGGACGCGGAGACCAAGCGCACGACGGTCTGGCGACTGTCCCGCGGATAACAGGGCCGTCAACGACAACGTCGCCGGTACAACCGGATCCAGCGTTCCGCCCGTAGCTCGGCCAACTCCTGACGGACACCGGCCAGCGCGTCCTGGACGCCCGCCACGGCGCACTCGACGTTGGTGACCTTCACGCTGAGCGCGCCGATCACGTCGGTGTGCGGCCTCAGCCGGGCGTCGATGCGGGACTCGACGACCTCGCACGCGACCCGCGCCGCGGTCGTGGCCGCGAGCTCGGTGACGTACCGCTCCAGCACTCCGGGCTCCGCCCGCGCGGACGCCTCCACGTCGAGCAGGTGGACCCGTACCCGACGCGCGACGTCGCTGTCGCGCAGCAGCATGGCGATGTTCAGCACCGCCCGGCGGCTGAGCAGGGTCAGGTTGGAACGAAGGGCCTGTGGATAACTCTTGTTCGAGAGGGACATGATGTCCCTCTCGAAGCCGACCAGGGCTTCTCCCCGAAGCACGGTCATTCCGTTCGATTCCAGCTCCTCGCGGTGCCGCTGGGTCAGCTTCTTGATCGCCTCGGCATCGACCCCGAAGTAGCCCGCCGCCATCGCGGAGGCCCGCCGCGGGGGGAAAGCGGCGGGCCTCCTGCTCGGGGGTGGGTCAGGCTCCGGTCTGGACCGGGATGTCGGGGGTCGGGGCCGGGGCCGGGGACTCCGGAGGAGCGGGGGGTGTGGGACGGGCCGTGCGGAGAGTCCAGAGGGCGAGGGTGAGGAGGGCGCCGGCGCCCGCCCAGAGGGCCAGGACGGTGAGCTCGGTGCCGATGGGCGCGTTCGGGAGGTAGGCGACGCGGCGGACCGCGAGGACCTCGGCCGAGCCGGGCATGCCGGGGGAGACGGCCCGGTAGAAGGAGGGCAGGAACTGCCGGGGGAGCGGGCCGCCGGAGGTGGCGATGCCCAGCTGGATCAGGAGCAGGGTCGCGATCGGGAAGGCCGGGAAGCCGAGCACCCGCAGCAGCAGGGCGACGGTGGACACCGTCGCGAAGGCGAGCAGCGCGCCGATCGCGGCCACCTCCCACAGGTGCCCGCCGAAGGCGCCGAGGCCGAGGTCCGCGACGCTCGCCGCGACGACACCGGCCACCAGCGAGAACGCCACCGCGGAGCCGAGCCAGACCACGCGGCCGAGGCCGCGGAAGCGCAGCCACAGCATCGCCTGGAAGACCAGGCCCGCCAGGCTGAGGCCGACCATCAGGGTGAAGGCCAGCAGCCCGTGCTCGTCGCCGTGCGGGAGCGGGGCCGTGTCGACCACCTGGAGCTGCGCGGACTGGTGCGCGGCCAGTTGCTGGCCCAGCGTGAGGACCGCCTGCTTGTCCGCGTCGCCGGAGGCGCCGGTGACCAGCACCTGGTCCTGGCCCTGGCCGAGCACGACCACGCCCAGCACGTCCTGGCGGGCCAGCGCCGCGCGGGCGGTGTCGGCGTCGGCGTAGACGCGCGGGTCGAAGGCGCCGGGCTGGGCCGCGTCGATGCCGTGGACCACCTGCTGGGCCACGGGGGCGGGGCCGACCACCCCGACGGGGATGTCGTGCGGCTGCGGGGAGCTCATCGACGCTCCGACGATCCACACGAAGAGGAGTACCAGCAGGGTCGCCGCGAGACCCGCGGCGCCGATGCCGACGGCCGTCCCTCCCTTGCGGTCCGGCCGGGTCACGGGCTGTGCCATGAGGAAACCTCCGGTCTTGGTTCTGGTGTCTGGGTCGCCCCTGCGATGGTCGGGGAGACCGTTTAAGTCCCGCTTTAGCGGCCGGGCCGGGCCGGGCCGAGCCGGCCGGGCCGATCAGTCGGTCGGTCGGCCGACCAGCCGGCCTCAGCCGAAGGCCCGCGCGCCGTCCAGCTCGAACGGGAGCCAGGCGGAGACCGCGCGCAGCAGCGCCGCGTAGAACGCGGCCGGGTACTCGCGCGGGAAGAAGTGCCCGCCGGGAAGCGTCTCCGCGCGGTACCCCGCCGAGGTGTGCTGCTCCCAGGCGAGCACGTCGCCGACGTCCACCAGCAGGTCGTGCTGTCCGGCCAGCACGTGGATCGGGATCGGCAGCCGCCGCGGCGGGGCGGGGCGGTGGTTCGCGGAGACGGTGAGGTCGTCCCGGATGACCGGCATCAGCACCTCCAGCCACTCGGGGCTGTCCGCCAGTTCGGCGGGCAGGCCGCCGAGGCCCAGCAGGGTCTCCATCAGATCCTGGTCCGTCATGTCCGCCGGCATGTCCAGCGCGTGGGGCAGATGCGGCGCGGGGTAGCCGCCGACGATCAGGGCCTCGGGCTGAAGCGCGTCCGGCCGTAGTCGCGCGGCCACCTGGTGGGCCAGCAGCGCGCCCATGCTGTGGCCGTAGAACAGGTAGGGACGGTCCAGCCAGGGATGCAGCGCGTCCTCCACCTCCCGCACCAGCGGCTCCAGTTCGGTGAACCGGGGTTCGCGGATACGGCTGGCCCGGCCGGGCAGCTGGATCGGGACCACCGAGACGTCCGGGCCGAGGAACTCGGCCCAGCCCCGGAACGCGGCGGCGTTGCCGCCCGCGTGGTGGAAGCAGAACAGGTTCAGCAGCGCGTCGCCGCTCGGTGGATGGGGCAGGTAGGGCGTGGGCGCGGCGTCGAAGCCGTTCACCGGTTCACCTCCTGGAGGGTGCCGAGAGTGAGTCCGGAGCGGGCGACCGTGCCGAGCATGTCCGCCACGGCGGCCGCCATCCACTCCCGCACCTCGTCGATGTGGCCGGGAGAGCCGTGGACGTCGTCGAAGTCGGCCAGCCGCAGCCCGGCGACGTGCTGCCGCAGCAGTTCCGCCTCCTCGTTGGGGATGACCTCGTCGCGCAGGCTGCGCACGTAGGCCACCGGAATGCGCAGCGCCTCCAGCTCCTGCGGGGTGAGCCCCCAGTCGGCGAGCGTCGCGAACAGCCCGGCACGGTCTACTCCGCCGAGGCCCGCGTGGTGCGTGACGGCGCCCACCGTCACCTCGGGGACCACCGGTCGCCAGGACGCGTCGTCGAAGAAGCGGGCCACCGGCGCGCCGACGGTGACCACGCCGCGGATGCGCTCGTCGACCGCGGCCTGACGCAGCGCCAGGTGCCCGCTGAAGCTCAGCGCCACCAGGACCGCGTGCGTGCTGTCGGCCCGGTCGGCGACGGCGTCGAGGACCGCCCCGTACATCCGGTGGCTGTCCCGGGTGTAGGTGAGGGTGTTCTCGCCGACGCCCGGCATCTCCGTGATCACGGCCGCCGCGCCGAGCGCCGCGGCCAGGTCCAGAAAGGGCGCCCACTGCTCCTTGACCGACACGATGCCGCCGGTGACCACCAGCACCGGCTTGGGACGGTCCCGGTCAAGGCCCCTGGCCCAGGCGTGGAAGACCCCGTCCGGGGTCTCCACGGTGAGCCGCTCCACGGCCGGCACGGCCTGCCGCCAGGCGTCGAAGACCGACAGGGCGCTCTTGCGGGCGCCCTGCCGGGCGGCGTCGCGCGGGTAGGGGAAGCTCGCCAGCAGGTAGCGGGAGATCGCGCCGGGCAGGTCCCCGGCGGAGATCCGCCGTTCCGCCTCGGCCGACCACTCGCCGACCCAGGAGCCGCTCCCCGCCCTCCCGTCGTCGTGTTCGATCCGGTCGCGGACCTGCGCGGCCGTCTCGGGCTCCAGCCCCAGCGCGCGGGCGTGGAGCAGGACGAACTGCTTCAGCTCGGCGAGGTCACCGAGCGCACCGAGGTCACCGTGGTCACCGTGGTCACCGAGGTCGTCCCCCGTCATACCGTTCACGTCGCCTTCCTCATTCCTCGATGTGGGGGGCCGGGCCGGAGCCGAGGGCCGCGGACAGCGCGGCCACCAGGCCCTGGTCGAGCATGGTCCCGGCGGCGGGGTCGAACCCGCTGCCGAAGCCCGCGTTGTAGACGACCGCGCTGACGCAGAAGCCCTCCGGCAGCGCGAAGGTGCTGAAGGACCACTCGTCGCCGGTGCCGGGCGCGCCGTCGGGCCGCAGGGCCTGGACGTCGGTGGCGTCCTCGGCCGAGTCGGCGGCGAAGCCGAACTCGGTGAACCGGAACTGCATGCCCTGCCCGATGGCCTTGCTGTAGGCCTCCTTGAGCGTCCACAGGCGCACCAGGCTGGGGTTGCGCTGCGCCTCGGGCAGCCCGGTCAGCAGCCGGAGCTCGTGCGGGGTGCAGATCTGGCGGCCCAGACCCGGGCCCCACAGCATCCGGTCCGCGCGCTCCACGTCCACGCCGATCAGGCCACTGGTGGTCAGCCCGACCACGAGCATGTCCTCGGTGTGGCTGAGGCTCATGTCGAGCTGGTCGTAACCGCGCAGGTAGGGGCGGCCGCTGGGGCCGTAGGACAGCTCGACCGACTCCGCCGGCACCCGCAGCACCAGCGCCGCGGCCTCCTTCAGCAGGGCCCGGGTGGCCGCGAACTGGCGCCGCAGCACCGGGTGCCCGAACCCGGTGTAGCGGGCCCAGTCGCGGCCGAGCAGCCGGCGCAGCGCGGACTCGTCCCGCGACTCCTGCTGGAAGGAGTCGAGCCGGGCGTAGAGCACGGCCGTGCCGAACCGCTCGATGTTGTCACGCACGTCCTCCCACGTATGGGGAGCGGCGATCTTGACCGGCGGCGGAATCACGGGCAGGGGGCTGCTCTGCGGCGCCGTACGCATGGATGTTCTCCAGGGTGTCCTTGATGTCTCCGAGGATGTCCGCGGCGATGGCTCCGTCGATCACTCTGTGGTCGAAGGTGAGGTTGACCCGCATCACCGGTGCCACGGTCACCTCCCCACCCCGGACCCACGGTTGGTCGTGCATCCGGCCGACGTTCAAGGTGACCGCGGTGCCGCCGGCGCCCATGAAGGCGTCGACGGGCCGGTGGCCCAGACAGCTCACGGACAGGGTGCCCAGCGCCAGACCGCGCACGGCGGGGCGGCGCAGCAGGCGGCGGAACATCCACCGGCCGACGGGCGCGGGAAGCCGGTTGAGCTTCCGCACGCCCGCGAACTCCGGCATCGTCTCGGGGTCGCCGTCGCGATGGCGGACGATCTCGCGCTGGATGGCCTCCAGTCCGAGCCGTTCGGAGCCGCGCACCAGCGCGGAGAGCACGACCCGGCGGCCGTCCATGGTCTTGTCCAGCGCGACCTTGGTGTTGACCCGCGGGTAGCGCACCAGACGGGGGCGCCACCGGCCGATCAGCGCGGAGTTGGCCTCGGGCTGGCGCGCCACGGCGCGGGAGCCCGCCCAGACGACATAGCTGACCAGCGAGAACGCGTGCCCGTCCGCCTTGGCCGCCCGGCGGTGCGCCTGGACGGCCGTCATGTCGACCACGCAGTCGATGGCGACGGACCGCTGGGCGGCGAAGGCGTACTCCAGGAAGTACAGGGTGTGCCGGCGCTGCCGCTCGGGAACCACGACCAGGCCCGGCCCCGCGAGGCCGCCGGTGCCGGCGCCGCCGTCCGTGCCCGTGCCGGTGCTCATGCGAGCGACGCCAGACCGAAGATCTCGTTGAGTGTCTGCGCCTCCAGCACCCGGGCGACGGCGAGCCGCACCCCGCTCTCCCGCTCGATCGCGGTGACCAGCTTGAGCAGGTGCACCGAGTCCCAGCCGTTGAGCATGTCGAAGGGCGTGTCGAGCTCGTCGGGCGAGACCGGGAAGCCCACCAGGTCGCGCAGCAGGTTCACGTAGTCGTCGGAGGTGGTCAAGGTCGCCATGGCTGTCCCTCAGTTCCTGGAGGCGATCGGGTGGGTGGCCGCGTCGGGGCCGTCGAGGCCGGACAGGTCGGCGTCGAGCGTGACGTGGGCCGGAGCGGGCTCGACGTCCTGGAGCGGGTGACGGAAGAGCAGACCCCCGTCGCTCTCCCCGGCGTCGGCGAAGCCGAGGTCGGGGTAGAACTCCCGCATCCGGTGGTTCTTGGCGGTGGGCCGGTACTCGCCCCACACCGCCGGCAGGCCCGCGTCGCGCGCGGCCCGCAGCAGGGCGGCGGTGCAGGCCTGCTCGATGCCGCGGGCGAAGACCCGGCAACTGAGCAGGAAGTTGTCCAGGTGCAGGCCATCCTCGCGGATCTCGGCGAAGACGGCGCCGACGGTGCCGTTGTCGCCGAAGCGGTCGCCCGAGCGGATCGCCAGCACCAGCCAGGCCGGGTCCGCCATCCGCTCGCGGACCGTCTCCGGCTGGAGGCGCCGGGTGGTCAGGTTGAACTGGTTGGTGCGCTGGGTGATCTGGGCGACCCTGGTGACCTCCAGGCCCTCGGGCGGCCCGAACCTGACCGTCACACCGAGCCCGGCCAGGTACTCCTCGGTGGAGCCCGCGCTGTCCAGGAACTCCTGGCGCAGCTCCTCGACCCGGTACTGCTCGGCCCGGCCGCGGTCCGCGTCGGTCAGCTCCCGCACGTCGAACCAGCCGTCCACGAGCAGCCGTTCCACGTGCAGCGCGGGCTCGTCGTCCAGCCGGACCACGGCGACACCGGGGACCCCGGCCTCGACCAGGCCGCACTCGTAGGGGCTGTCGTCGGCGAAGACGAAGCTGTCGGCGCCGAGGTTCAGCCGGGCCGCGAGCGCCTTGAGGTTCTCGTCCTTGGGCTGCCAGTTGGCGGTGACGTTGACGAAGTCGCCCTCGCGCAGCACCATCTCGGGGTGCTCGCGCAGCACGCCGAGCACCGGCTCCCGGTCGTTCTTGCTGCACACGGCGAGCAGCACGCCCTGCGAGCCGATCTGCCGGCAGACCTTCTGGAAGGCGGCGAAGGCCTCCCCGCGGAAGCTGCCGCCCACCGCGATGCCCTCCGGGCCGTCGTCGCCGAGGATGCCGTCCCACAGGGTGTTGTCCGCGTCCAGCACCAGGACCTTCTTCGAGCGCCCGGTCAGCGCCCGTGCCAGGTGGCCGACCTCGACGGCGTACGCGGAGAGCGTCTCCTCGGACAGCCGGGCCTTCACGTAGACGCTGAGCCGGGCGTCGGCCACCGGTCCACCGGCGGCGACCAGCGGTTCCAGGTCCAGGACCAGGGTGTTGGCGTGCGTGTCGCCCAGCCGCAGCAGGCCCGCGTTGAACTCGCGCCAGGCGGCGCCGAGCCGGGCCCGGGAGCGCAGGTCGACCAGCTGGTGGGTGAACCTGGTCAGCAACGTCGCCGTGTTCAGCACCAGCGTGCCGCCGCCGTGGGCCGCGTAGACGCCGGCCAGCGCGTCGAGCTGGGCCAGCTTGGCGCGCAGGGCCTGCTCGGCGTGCTCGACCCGCCAGGGCGAGGGGAGGTCGTCCAGGAGCGCCTCGGCGTCCAGCACGCACAGCACCAGGTCGGTGCCGGGCAGGTAGACCTCGCTGACCGGGTCGCGCAGCTCGCGGGCGTAGGCGTCGTAGTCCGAGACACGGGGGCGCAGCAGCACGCCGTGTCGGGCGAGTTCACCGGTGAGCGGGGCGACCAGCGCGGCCAGCGTGGAGTGGCCGGTGATCGCCGCGGTCAAAGCCGGCGTCTGCGGGTGCAGACGCTGGACCTCCTCGGCGTCCAGGCGGGCCAGCAGCTGGCCGACGGAGGCGCGGGCGGCCGGGTCGAGCAGCCGGATCAGCGAGAGCACCTGCGGGTACTCCTCGACCAGGCGCTTCTCGGCGTTCCAGGCCCGGATCTGCTCCAGCGGAGCGAGGTTCGTCTTCGTCTGTGTGTCGGTCATGGCGACTGATCAGCTCCTCAGACCTTTTCCAGGGCGTAGCCGGCCTTGATCCACTTGCTCGACTCGACGGCCACACCGATGGCCTTCTGGCCCGGCTCGGCGCGCTCCAGCAGTCGGGCGAGCTGCATGAACGGCAGGGCGTTGCTGGTGTTGCCGGTGTCCGCGACGCAGGAGACCTCGGTGACGCCGGGCAGGTCGAGCGAGGCCACGATCCGCTCGGTCATCCGGCCGGAGAGCTGCGGCGGCAGCAGGTAGTCCAGGTCGGTGTCGGACCAGCCCAGCTCGTCCAGCAGCTCCCAGACGACCTCGCCGGTCATCACCGGCACCGCGCCCTCGATCGCCTTGTAGTCCTCGCGGATCGGCTGCTTGCCCGAGTCCCGGTCGTTGGCGCCGAACCACTCGACGGTCTGGCCGGGCTCGCGGCCCAGGCCCGTCAGCCGGTTGAGCACCCGGTGCAGGGCCAGCCGCGCGCCGACCGGCTCGGAGGTGAGCACCGCGGCCCCGGCGCCGTCGCCGAAGAGCACGAAGTTGACCAGCTCGGAGGCCGGCATCGAGGCGAAGTCCTGGTCCAGCGGCAGGTGCTTGGCGCAGACGTCACCGCCCAGCACCAGGCCGTTGCGATGCAGCCCGCTGCTGACCAGCGCGTAGCCGAGGTCGAGCGCCTGCACCGCGCCGGCGCAGCCGGACTGGAGCTGGTAGGTGGGCAGCTGGTCCAGGCCCAGCTTGTCGGCGACGAGGTTGACGGTGGCCGGCATCAGCGCGTCCGGCGTGGCCGTGCCCAGCACCACGAAGCCGATGTCCTCGGGCTCCAGCCCGGAGGCGGCGAGCGCCTTGGCGCCCGCCTGCGCGGCGAGGTCGGCGAGGGTGTGCTGCTGCTCCTTGGTCTCCAGGTCGACCGCGAAGTGACGGGTCTTCGTCCCGATGAACAACTCGATCCAGTCCGCGTCGATGCCGAAGCGGTCGGCGAGGTGCTGGTTGTCGACGGGAGCGCCCGGCAGGGCGGTCCCGACGGCGGCGATGTACGCCTTGGCGGCGGTCATGGTCGCGGCCTTCCTTCCAGAACTTCCAGAACTGCGGTGGACGTCAACGTGCCTGGGGTGTTTCGGCGTTGCTCGGCTCGCGCAGGCTGTGCTCGCGCAGGCCGGGCTCACGCAGGCTGTGCTCGCGCAGGAAGGTGACCAGCGCGCCGACGGTGGCCAGGTGCGGCAGGAGCTGCTGGACGGTGAACTCCGGCAGCTCCGGCAGCGCGGTCTCGACCCGCGCCTTGAGCTGCATCACCTGCACCGAGTCCAGGCCCAGGTCCTCGTAGAGGCGGGAGCGCAGCGCGATCTCGCCCGGCTCGTAGCCGCCGGTCTCGGCGATGGCGGTGATCACCGCGTGGGAGACCCGGTCGGTGTCGGCGGGCAGGACGGCCTTCGTGCTCGCGCCCGCGGCCTCCCCCTCGCCGGCGAGCGCCGGCTCCTCGGTCTGCGGCGCGGTGGCCACCGGGACCGCCGTGGGCAGGTTCCAGTAGCGGCGCCGGGTGGAGAACTCGTAGGGGTGCAGCCGCTGCAACCGCCGGTCCTGCTCCGGGTACAGGCCCGCCCAGACGGGGTCGATCCCGGCCAGGAAGAGCTCGCCGACGGCCTCCGCCAGCTCCTTGCCGCCCGCGTCCTCACCGGTGGCGGGGTGGAGGCAGACCAGGTCCTCGGCGAGGCGCAGCTTGCGCACCAGCGAGGTGAGCACCGGCTTGGGCCCGATCTCGATCAGCAGTCGCGGCCCGTCCTTGACCAGGTCGCGGACGGCGTCGGCGAAACGCACCGGCTGGACGGCGTGGTTGACCCAGTACTCGCCGTCCATCGTCTCCTGGTCGATGGCGCGGCCCAGCAGCGTGGAGTAGAGCGGGATGCGCGGCGCCCTGGGCCGGGTGGCCGAGGCGACCCGGCTGAACTCCGGCACCATCGGGCTCATCAGCGTGGAGTGGAAGGCGTGCGAGACCCGCAGTCCGGTCGCGTCGATGCCGCGGCGGCGCAGCGCCCGCGCGATCCGCTCCAGCGCCTCCAGCTCACCGGAGAGCACCGTCGCGGTCGGCCCGTTCAGGGCGGCCACGTCGACCAGCGGCTCCTCGGCGACCAGGTCCTCGATCTCCTCGACGCCGGCCCGCACGGCCGTCATCCCGCCCCCGGCGGGCAGCTGCTGCATCAGCTGGCCGCGTGCCGAGACCAGCCAGGCCGTGTCGTCCAGGGAGAGCACGCCCGCGGTGACGGCGGCGGCGAACTCGCCGATGCTGTGGCCGAGGACGGCGGAGGGTTCCACGCCAAGACTGGTCAGGGTGCGGGCCATGGCGTAGCCGACGGCGAACAGCGCGGGCTGCGTGTTGCCGGTGCGGTGGATCACCCGCTCGTCGGTGGCGAAGACCAGGTCGCGCACCGACCGGCCCAGGTGCGGCCGCAGCGCCTCGTCGGCCTCGTCGAGGAAACCCCGGTACAGGGGGGACTCCTGGTAGAGCCTGCGGGTCATCGCCGGGAACTGCGCGCCCTGCCCGGTGAAGAGGAAGGCCACCTGGTGGCGTCCCTCCGGGTGGTGGGACCGTGCGGCGAGCTCCTCGGGGTCCCGCGCCGCCTCGGCGAGCTTGCGGGCCAGCTCTCCGGTGTTCCGCGCGACCACGGCGAAGCGCTGCGGCAGCGTGGACTTGATCTGGTTGCTGCTCCAGGCCAGCGGGCCCACCGGCTCCTGCTTGCGGCGCTCCAGCCACTCCGCCTGCGCCGCGACGTTGCGGCGCAGCCCGTCGAGGTTGTTGGCACTGAGCGTGAAGACCACCGGGGTCTCCGGTTCCTCGCCGGTCGGCAGCGGTCGGCGGGCCCGCGTGGGGGCGGAGGCCAGCACCGCGTGGGCGTTGGTGCCGCCCATGCCGAAGCTGCTCAGCCCGGCCAGCACCTCGCCCGAGGGCAGCCGCATCGGCGTCTTCAGCAGCCGCAGCCCGTGCGAGCGCAGGGCCAGCTTGTGGTTCTCCCGGGTGGCGAACGGACTGGCCGGGACGATGCGGTGATGCAGCGACAGGGCCACCTTGATCAGCCCGGCGATGCCGGCGGCGGCCTCGGTGTGGCCGATGTTGCCCTTGACCGAGCCGATGGCGCAGGGCTGCTCCCGCTCGGCCCCGTAGACGTGGCCCAGCGCCTTGGTCTCGATCATGTCGCCGAGCACCGTGCCGGTGCCGTGCGTCTCGATGAAGTCGACCCGCTCCGGGTCGGTCCCGGCCCGGCGCAGGGCCGCCGCCAGCACCTCCTGCTGCGCCCAGCGGCTGGGCGCGGTCAGGCCGTTGCTGCGGCCGTCCTGGTTGACGGCGCTGCCGCGGATCACCGCGTACACCTGCTGGCCGTCGACCAGGGCGTCCTCCAGGCGGCGCAGCACCACGGCGCCGACGCCGTCGCCGCGGCCGATGCCGTCGGAGGCGGAGCTGAACGGCTTGCAGCGTCCGTCGGGCGCGGAGAGGCCCGCCTGGGTGTAGAAGATGCCCAGGGCCGGGGTGAGCTGGAGGTTCACGCCGCCCGCCACCGCGTGGTCGACCTCGCCCGAGAGCAGGGCGTTGACCGCCAGGTGCACCGCGACCAGCGAGGAGGAGCAGGCGGTGTCCACCGCCAGGCTCGGCCCCTTGAGGTTCAGGTGGTAGGAGATCCGGTTGGCCACCATGCAGTAGCCGTTGCCCGCCCCGGTCTGGGCGGTGACCTTGGCGTAGTCGCCCAGGTGCAGTTGGCCCCACTCGTTGGCCATCACCCCGACGTAGACGCCGGTGGCGGTGTCGGCCAGGCGGTGCGGCGGGATGCCGCCGTCCTCCAGGGCGCGCCACACCGTCTGCAGGAAGAGCCGCTGCTGCGGGTCCATGGCACCGGCCTCGCGCGGCGAGACGGCGAAGAACTCGCTGTCGAACACTCCGGGGTCGGCCAGGAAGCCGCCCCGGGTGGTGTTGGTGCGGCCCGGCGCCCCGGCCGGGTCGTACCAGTCGGCGGCGGTCCAGCGGTCCGGCGGCACCTCGGCGCCGCCGTCCCCGGCCCGCATCAGCAGGTCCCAGTAGGCTCCGGCGTCGGGCGCGCCGGGGAACCGGCAGTCCAGCCCGACGATGGCGATGTCGGTCATCGGGCGGCGCTCCCCGCGATCTGGTCGCCCAGGTGGTCGGCGAGGGCCTCGACGGTGGGGTAGTCCCAGGCGACGGTCGGTTCCAGCTCGACGCCGTACTCCTCCTCGATGTCACCGCAGAGGCTGAGGGCGACGACCGAGTCGAGGCCGTACGTCGCCAGCGGGACGGACAGGGAGATGGCGGCGGGGTCCCTCTCCAGGTAGAGCGCCACCCGCTCGGTGATCCACCGGCGCAGCGTCACCTCGTTGCGGGCCTTGGCGGCTTGGGTCATGACTGGTCACTCCTCGGTTGGTCAGCCCGCGACCGGCGTCGCGTACAGGTCGAAGCTGCGCGGAAGGGTGTAGCGGTCGTGGAGTTCGCGCCGGAGGGTCTCGGACCACTCCGGGGCGGGGTCGGGCACCGGCAGTTCGAGCCGGCGGGCGATCCGGGTGAGGGCGAGGGCCGCCCACGCGGGGTCGGCCAGGAACGCGTCCCCGGCCCCGGACGGCCCCTCGGCGCAGGCCGTGTGCACGGCCACGACCGCGGCGCCCGCCAGCAGCAGCGCGTAACGGTCGGTCAGCGGGAAGGCCCGCAGGTCGGTGACGTCGGCCGGAAGCTCCAGGCAGCGGGCGCGCAGCTCCTCGAACTCCGCCCGCAGCGCGGCCGCGAGCGGCCGCAACGGGCCCTCGGGCGCCAGGTCGAGCCAGGAGGCGACCGGGTCGTCCGGGGCCGCCAGCAGCAGGCGTTCGGCCCCGGGCAGCCCGGGCAGGTCGCCGTGCGGCCGGAACAGCCGCTGCGGCGCCGGGGCGGTGCGCAGCCAGCCGGAGGCGAGCCGGCGCAGCTGCGGGACCAGGGTGGCCTGGCAGGCGGCGCTGCCGGAGTGGCCGAGGCTCACCACCGGGAGGTCGCGCACCGTCTTCTGGAAGAAGCCGGACTCCCCCTCGCGGTCGAAGAGGTGCTCGCCGAGGACCGAGGAGAGGTCGTTAAGCGTCTGCGTCAGCACCCGGGGCACCAGGTACTTGACGGCCGCCGCGTACACGCTGGTCCGCCCGGGCAGCAGGTGCGTCGCCCGGGTGCCGGCCAGGGCGAACGCGTCGCACAGCAGCAGGTCGGCGAAGCCGCCGGTCAGGGTCTGCCAGGGGCGCTCCCTGGTCTGTCCTGACGCGAGCGCCGTGCGCACCGCGGTGCGCAGCGCCGTGTCGGCGACGCCGATCACCGCCGAGGCGGCGACGGCACGCACGACCTGGAACGAGCGCAGGGACAGCTCGACCCCGTCGCCCTCCGCGCCCAGCAGCGCGGAACGGTCCACGAAGCAGGCCCGGAAGCCGAGCCCGGCGGTGTGGCAGGAGCGCACCCCGAGGGTCTCCTGCCGCGGCAGCTCGGAGACGGCGGACGGGTCGAGCCCCTCGCGCCGCACCAGCAGCACGGAGTGGGACCGCAGCCCCGTGCCGCCGGTGCGGCACACCAGGGTCAGCGCGTCGGCCCGGGTGCCGTTGAAGATCACCCGCTTGCGGCCGGACAGGAGGTAGCCCGAGCCCCGCGGCCACGCCTCGTACTCGTCGCGCAGCAGCAGGTTGCTGTGGGCGACCTCGTGGTAGGCGTTGGTCATCCGGCCGCCGCCGAGCAGCAGCCGCGCCGTCTCCTGTCGCTGGAGCTCCGTGCCGGCGTTCCACACGTGCACCGACGCCATCAGCGACATCAGCGCGTGGCCGACGCCGACCGAGGCGTCCCGGCGGAAGACGTGGCGCAGCACACGGGCGACCGTGTCGACGCGGTCCATCCGGCCGCCCAGCGCGGTCGGCACCAGCTCGGCGCCGAGACCGAAGCGGTCCAGCGCCCGTTCAGCCTCGGGCAGGACCCGTCGGTCCGCGTCGGCGGCCAGCAGGGCCGCGTGGCCCACCGGGTTCTCCGGGTCCCACGGGTCCCCGAAGGCCGCCTCCACGGCGGCGACGCGCGCCTCCGCGTCCGGTGCCGCCGCAGCGGCGCCCGGGGTGTGAGCCGTGGTGGTCATCAGGGTTCCCCTCCTGTCCTGGCTCCGGTCCGGTCCGTCGCGTTCAGGCCGGTGCGCCGACCGGCACGGGACGTCCGATCCGGGCCGCCACCTCGGGGCTCAGCACCTCCTGGATGCCCTCCAACTTGCCGTCCAGGAACAGCTTCTGCATGAGCGAGCGCTGGATCTTGCCGCTGGTGGTCTTGCGCACCGTCCCCGGCTTGGCCAGCAGCACGCCACCGACCGGCACGTCGAACTCGCGCGAGACGCCCCACTGGACCGACTGCGCCAGCGACTCCAGGTCGGTGTCCGGGCCGGCGTTGCGGATCTCCTGGACCACCACGGCCACCTCGCGGCCGCCCACCGGCACGGTGAACACCGAGCCGGGGCCCTGCCCCAGCAGCGGGTTGAAGCCCTGGACGACCTGCTCCACGTCCTGCGGGTAGACGTTGCGGCCCTGGAAGATCAGGACCTCCTTGCGCCGCCCGGTGACGTACAGCTCGCCCTCCAGCAGCGCGCCGAGGTCGCCGGTGCGCAGGAACGGGCCCGCGCCGGAGGTGGTGTGGGCGCCGAAGGTCTCCCGGTTGACCTCGTCACGGTTCCAGTAGCCCCGGGCGACGCTCTCGCCGCGCACCCAGATCTCGCCGACGCCACCCTCGGGCAGCTCCTCGTGCGACTCGGGGTCGACGATGCGCAGGTCGAAGCCGACGACGCGGCCGCAGCTGACGACGGAGCGGGAGGACTCGCCCTCGGCCGCGTCGGCCAGGCGGTTGTTCTCCAGCTCGGCCGCCGAGGCGGCGCGGACGATCGGTTCGACGCCGCGGACGGAGCCGGTCACGCCGAGCGTGGTCTCCGCCATGCCGTAGCCGGGGTGCAGCGCGCCCCGGTCGAAACCGACGGCGGCGAAGCGCTCGGCGAACGCGTGGATGGAGGCGGCGCGGATCGGCTCGGCACCGTTGAGCGCCGACTTCCAGCAGGACAGGTCCAGGCCCGCCAGCTGCGCGTCGGTGATCCTGCGGGTGCACAGGTCGTAGGCGAAGTTGGGACCGCCGCAGACCTCGACCCGGTACTCGGAGATCATCTCCAGCCAGCGGTGCGGCCGCTTCAGGAACGAGACCGGCGACATCTGCACCAGGGTCGAACCCTGGTAGGGCGCCTGCAGGATGAAGCCGATCAGGCCCATGTCGTGGAAGTACGGCAGCCAGGAGCCCAGCGTGCCGCCGGGGGTGGTGCCGAGGATCTCGACCAGGCACTCCTCGTTGGCCAGCAGGTTGCGGTGCGAGACCATGACGCCCTTGGGGTCGCTGGTCGAGCCCGAGGTGTACTGCAGGAAGGCCAGGTCCTCGGGACCGAGCGGCGGCGGCGTCCAGGCGTCCGCGTCGCCGTAGTCGGGCGTGTCGGTCGCCAGGCACTCGACCTCCTCGCTCAGGCCCTCGGCCTCCAGCCAGTCCGTCACGTCGTCGACGTTGGCCCGGTCGGTGAGCACCACCCGCACCCCGGCGTCGCGGACGATGCCGGTGACCCGCGAGAAGGCCTGGCCGTGCCCGCCGGGCAGCGGCGAGGGCACCGCCACGGCGCCCGCGTACAGGCAGCCGGCGAAGGCCTTGGAGAACGCGAGGCCGTGGTTGTAGAGCATCAGCACGCGCTCGCCGAACAGTTCGCGCCCCTGGAGCCAGGACCCCAGCCGGCGGGCCTCGAGGTCCAGCCCGGCGTAGGTGAGGTGCTCGGGCTCCTGGTTGTCGCTGGAGTCGTGCAGGAAGATGTAGGCGTCCCGCTCCGGGTGCTCCGCGACGCGGTGCCGTACCAGATCCGTGAACGTCGGGAAGTTCTCGTTGCTGGGCAAGGTCATCCCCTTTGTCGGGTAGACGACAGGCAGGGGGTGGCGTTTCCCCCATGTGCTCCGATACTCGGCCAAGGGCCTTAAACCGGGCTTGCGTGCCACGTTCAGGCGTTCGACGGCTCAGCCGACGGCGTGCAGGCGAGCGCGACGCTCCTCGCCGCGCGCGTGCGGCCGCCGGGTGCGCAGCATCGCCCGCCACTCCTCCGGGCTGAACGAGGCCGGCTCGGTGTCCCTGACGAACTCGTGCACCAGGTTGACGAACCGCTGCGGGTCGCTGCGGAACGGGAAGTGGCCGGTGTTCTCGAAGACCGCGAGCCGGCTGCCGGGCATCGACATGTGCGCCAGGCCCGCGTGCGCGGCGGGCACCACCTGGTCGCGGTCACCCCAGACCAGCAGCGTCGGCATGCCCTGGGTCAGGTAACAGCGGTCCATCAGCGTGTCGACCTGGCCGCGCCAGTCCACCACCGAGCGCAGGGTGCGCACGAAGGCGCTGCGGGCGCTGCCGTCCGGCAACGCGTCCACGACCCGCAGCAGGTCGGGGGCGTCGAGACCGAGCCCGAAGTCGAACAACTGCATGAGCCGCACCCCCACCTGGAAGGGCAGGTGCATGCCCGGGACCCGCAGCGCCGCCAGCAGCGCCCCCGCACCCGGCAGCGTCGCCGCCCGCAGCAGCGGGGTCACCTGGCGGCCGACGCCGCCCGTGCCGACCAGCACCAGCCGCTCGCAGCGCTCCGGGAACTGGTAGGCGAACTGCATCGCCACCCCGCCGCCGAGCGAGTGCCCGACCAGGGTGGCCCGCTCGATGCCGAGCACCGAGATCAGGTCGCGCATGCAGTTGGCGAAGCCCGGCACCGAGTAGTCGGCGCGGGGCCGCGCGGAGCTGCCGTGGCCGAGCAGGTCCGGCACCACCACGCGGTAGTGCTGGGCCAGCCCGGGCAGCACGTCCGCCCAGGTGTCGGAGGTGTCCCCGATGCCGTGGATGAGCAGCAGCACCGGGCCCTTGCCGGCCATCCGGAACGCGATCCGGTGGCCGTGGATCACCCGGTGCCGGACCCTCAGCTCCGAGGTCCGCCGACCACCGCCCGTGCCACTGGTCCGATCGTTGGCAGTCACGCCGTGTCCTTTCGCCGCTCTTGGTTTCGGCTCGCAGGCTGCTCGATCCGACTTGCGCGGCTCTTGTGACGTCCCGGAGCCCCTCGGCCACCCGTCCCGGCGGGCGGCACCAGGGCCTGCTCAGGCGGAGGCGCGCAGGTGCTCCAGCAGCGTCGTCGCGCCGCGGACCCGGCGGACCGCGTGGGTGCCGATGCCGAGCCGGGCGGCGATCTGCGGGTCGCTCCAGCCGCGCAGCAGCAGGGCGGCGACGGTGGCGGGCACCTGGCGGCGCGGGATGGTCTCCTGCTGCCCGGCCAGCACCCGGCTCACCAGCTCCGCCGCGGAGAGCCCGGAGTGACGCAGCAGCAGGCTCATCTCCCGGCGTTCGGCCGCGGTCAGGCCGCCCCAGATCCCCTCGGTGTCGCCCAGCCGCAGCGCCTCGCGCAGGCAGCGCCGCCGCACCGGGCACGGCGCGCAGACCGCCTTCGCGTGCGCCACCTGGGCGGAGGAGGCGTGGCCGTCCGAGACCGGGAAGAACGTCTCCGGGTCCATGCCCGCACACGCCGCCTCGGCGAAGTCGTCCGGATGCGGCGCGATCGCCAGCAGGTCGAGCGGGGCATCGAGCAACCTGGTCACCTTCGGTCCTCCTCGGGCGGCGGGGATACGCGGACGGCGCGGGTGGCCGTCGCCGCACCGTGCCAACGCGCCCTTGTCCGCGGCTTGGGCCGATGCCGCCGACGGGCGTTCCCGGTGCGGCGCCACAAGCGCGGCACAAGCGGCACGGGGAGAGTGGAGCGCGCCAACGGTCTTGAGGGGGAGCAACGGTGACCACTGCAACGGCGACGGCGACAGCCCTCGTGGCAACCGCGACAACGGAGCGGCTCAGCGCGCTCGACATGGCCTTCTGGAGCCTGGAGTCGGTCTCGGCGCCGATGCACCTGGGCGCGCTGCTGCGCTTCGGGCCGGGCGGGACCGCGTCCACGGACGAGCTGGCCGCGCTGATCGCGGAGCGCGCCGCCCTCTCGCCCCGGCTGCGGCAACGGGTGGCCGTCCCGTGGAACCCGCTGGAACCGCCGCACTGGCGCGACGATCCCGCCTTCGACGGCCACCGTCACGTCCACCTGCACCGGCCCGCCCCGGGCTGCTCGCTCGCCGAGACGACCGCCGAGCTGATGGCGGCGCCGCTGCGGCGGGAGCTGCCGCCGTGGGAGGCGCACGTGCTGCTGTCGTCCCCCACCGCCGGGCCCGAGGAGGGCTTCGCGCTGCTGCTGAAGCTCCACCACGCCGCCGTGGACGGCCTGCGCGCCGTCGAGCTCGGGGTCCGGCTGCTGGACCGGCTGCCGCGGCAGCGCCGGCCGCCGGCGGCGGAGCCCGCGGCGGTCCCGGCCGGCCCGGGCCCGGGCGCCGGGAGCCTGGGGCGGCTGCTGCGCGCCGCACCCACCGCCGTGGCCGACGTCCGGCGCCGTCTGCGGGCCGCGGGCGTGGCGGGTGACGTCGCCGCCGCGGTGGCCACCACCGGCCTCACCGACGTGCTGCGGCGCACCCGTTCACCGCTGCGCAGCGGCCCCGCCGACACCGCCCGGCGGGTGGTCGCCCTGCCGGTGCTCGAGCTCGCCGCGCTGCAGAAGGTGCGCCGGTCCCACGGCGGCACCCTGCACGACGTCGTGCTCGCCGTGCTCGCCGGGGCGCTGCGGCGCTGGTTCCTCGGCCTCGGCCACGATCCGGCGCGGCGCACCAGCCGGGTGCTGGTGCCGGTCAGCGCCCGGACCAGAGCGGGACGGACGGAGACCGGCAACCAGCTCTCGGGCTACCTGGTGGATCTGCCCTTGGCCGAACCCGACCCACTGATCCGGTTGTTGCGCGTCCGGGAGGCGATGGGCGCGCACAAGGAACGCGGCGCGGACCGCGGCCCCGGCGCCGTCGCGACCCTCTCCGAGCTGCTGCCACCGGGCTGCCACCGCTTCACCGGCCCGGTGCTGCGACCGACCGCGCCGCTGCTGTTCGACGCCCTGGTCACCGACGTCCCCCTGCCGGGCCTGCCGTTCCGCCTGGCCGGTGCCCCGCTGACGGCGCTGCACCCACTGGCCCCGCTCGCCCAGGGCCACACCGTGGCCGTCGCGGTGAGCCGCTACCGCGACCGGGTCTTCGTGGGCCTGCACGGCGCGGCCGACGAGCTGACCGACCCGCGCCGCATCTCCGGGGCGATGAGCGCCGAACTGGCCGAACTGGTCCGCCACTCGTGAAAGGCGCGTCCCCCACCGCTCAACCTGGAGGTGAGACCATGCTGGAGACCACAGAGCAGTTCGCCGCGGTGTCGGAGCTTCCGTCGCCCGGTCGGCGACCCGCCGCCGGTGCGGTGGACGTGTGGCTGGTGCCCGCCGCGGCGGAGCAGTTCGCGGCGGCCGACCGCCTCCGCGGCCTGCTCGACCCGGGCGAACGTGAACGCGTCGACCTGTGCGGTCACGCCGAGGGCCGGCAGATGCTGCTCACCGCCCATGTCGCGCTGCGGCTGCTGCTCGGCGCCTATCTCGGCCGCCCGGCAGGCGGGGTGACCATCGACCGGGCTGTCTGCCGGTGCTGCGGGCGGCACCACGGCCGCCCGCTGGTCCAGGCGGAGCCCGCCCTGCACTTCTCGCTCTCGTACACCACCGGCCTGGCCGTCTGCGCCTTCGCCGCCTCCCCGGTCGGCGCGGACGTGGAGGCGGTGGAGGCCGTGCCGGGCACCGAACTGGTGCCGCTGCTCCACCCCGACGAGCAGGAGATGGTGCGCCGCCTGCCCGAACCGCTGCGCGACCGCGCCTTCCTGGACTGCTGGGTGCGCAAGCAGGCGTTCCTGAAGGCCACCGACGGGCTCGCCACCTCGCTGGACAGCTTCTGCGTCGGCGTCGGGCCCGACTACGGCGGCGCGGCCGGCGTCAGCGCCGCGGCCGGGGCCTGGGGGCTGGCCGCCGTCCCCACCCCGGACACCCACGGGGGAGCGGTCGCCGTCCTCATGCCGCCCGCCGAACCGACGGCGCCGCGCCTGCGCGCCCGCACCGCCGACCTGTTCCGCTGGTCGGGGAAGGCCGGCTGAGTGTCCTCTCTCACCACGCCCACGGTCGGCGGCGGCCGAAGGACCCTCCTGCCATCGGCCCACGTCACCGCCTACGATCGGACACGGTCCCCGATCGCGCCGACGGCCGGCCCCGGGGGCAGGGCGGTGACGGGGGAGGTAGCGGTCATGGCGGTCGACTCGACAGGCGAGGACGGGGGGCTCTGCCTAAGCGTCCTCGGTCCCCTGGAATGCCACGCGGGCGGGATCCGGCTGCCCCTCGGCGGCCCCCAGCAGGAGCGGACGCTGGTCGTGCTGCTGCTCGACGCGGGGCGGGTCGTCCCGGTCCGGCGCCTGGTCGAGGCCGTCTGGGAGGGCGAGCCGCCGGCCACGGCCGAGCACCAGATCCGCAAGATGGTCGCCGACCTGCGCCGCCGCCTGCCCGGCGGCCACGAACTGCTGCACACCGACGGCGGGGGATACCGTGCGCTCGTCGCGGAGGACCAGTTCGACCTCAGCATCTTCCGGGTCCGGCTGCGGCGCGCCCGCGAGGCCCAGGCGGCCGGACTGTCCGCGAACGCCGCCGACGAGCTGCGCGCGGGGCTCGCACTGTGGCGCGGACCGGTGCTCGCGGGTCTGGGCAGCCCCGTCATCGAGGCCATGGCCGCGGAGCTGGAGGAGCTCCGGCTGGCCGCGACGGAAGAACTGGTCGACATCCGTCTGGAAGCCGGACCGGATCCCGAACTGGTCAGTGAACTGCGCGGACTGGTCCGGCTGCAACCGCTGCGCGAGCGACTGCGCGGTCAGCTGATGCTCGCCCTGTACCGGTCCGGGCGCCAGGCAGACGCCCTGGAGGAGTACGCCCGGGTGCGGGCGCTGTTCGCCGACGAGCTCGGCATCGACCCCGGACCCGCGCTCAGCCGCCTGCACGAGGACATCCTGCGCAGCAGCCCGGAGCTGGACCCGCCGTCGGTGGCGGCCGGACAGAAGTTCCCGGTCGAGGTGATCGCGCCCCGCCCCTCCGGGTCGCCCCGCTCGCTCCCCTACGACCTGCCCGACTTCACCGGCCGCATGGCCGAGTTGGCGCAGCTGCGGGAGAGCGCGGGAAGTGCCGAGGGCCATATGAAGATCATCTCAATCACCGGTATGGGCGGCTGCGGCAAGACCGCCCTGGCCGTACGAGCCGCGCATCAGCTGGCCGAGCACTACCCGGACGGACAGCTCCACGTCGACCTCGCCGGCTTCACCCCGGGTCAGCAGCCGCTGGACCCGAGTGCCGCGATCGACGTACTGCTGCACTCCCTGGGCGTCCCCGGCGAACGCATCCCGGACGGGCTGCTCAGCCGGATCGCGCTGTGGCGGGTCAGCACCGCGCAGCGGCGGCTGCTGATCCTGCTCGACAACGCCCTGGACGCCGAGCAGGTGCGCCCGCTGCTGCCCGCCTCGCCCGGCTGCCTGGTCCTGGTCACCAACCGGGTCCGGCTGGACGACCTCGACGGGGTGGAGACCCTCTCCCTGGACGTGCTCACCGAAGAGGACAGCCACGAGGTCCTGGTCCGCGCCCTCGGCGAGAAGCGCGTGGCGGCGGAGCCCGAGGCCGCCACCGACCTGATCAGACTCTGCGGCCGGCTCCCGCTGGCCCTGCGCATCTCGGCCGGCCGGCTGGCCAGCCGTCCCCGCTGGACCCTCGCGCACCTGGTCGGCCGACTGCACGAGCAGACCCGGTTACTGGACGAACTGCGCGGCGGCGACCGCAGCGTGGCGGCGAGCCTGCGCCTGTCCCACGACAGCATGACCGCCGACTACCAGGACGCCCTCCGCCTGCTCGGCCTGCTGCCCGGCCAGGACGTGGACGTCCACGCCGCGGCAGCCCTGCTGGGCCTGTCCCTGGACGAGGCCGAGCGTCGGCTGGAGTACCTGGTCGACGTCAACCTGCTGGAACAGCACACGCTCGGGCGGTACGTCTTCCACGACCTGGTCCGCAGCTTCGCCCACTCGCTCCAGCCGGGTGTCTGCCCACCGGAGGACCAGGCGGCGGCCGAACGGCTGGTGGAGTACTACGCCGGGGCCGTCAGTGCCGCCGCCCAGGCGCTCTACCAAGGCTGGAAGCCTGATCCTGCCAGACACGAACCGAAGTCGACGCCTACCCTCCCTGAGTTCCCCGGCCCCGACGCCGCACAGGCCTGGATGGGCCAGGAGCGGGCCAACGTGCTCGCCGCACTGCGCGCCAGCGAACGCATGGGCCTGCACCGGCAGGCAGCGCGGATACCCCGCAACCTGGGCCCCTATCTCCAGGAGAACGGCTACCTCCAGGAGTACCTGGAGGCTACCGAGACCGGCGTGCGTATGGCCGAAGCCGTGGGGGACCCCTACCAACTGCAACGCGCCAACACCTTCCTGGCCGTCTCCCTGTGGCAGCTGAGCCGTTTCCGGGAAGGCGCGGTCCACGCGAGGCGCGCGGTGGAGCTGGCCGTGGAGCTCCGTGACCTCGAGTTGGAGGCGGGCGCGCTCAGCCGCTTCGCCGTCTTCCACAGCAGCCTTGGGGACTACCGTGAGGGCCTGCGGTGCCTGGAACGGGCGCTGGCCATGCACCAGGATTCGGGCGACGTACGTGAGGAGGCGACGACGCGGGTGAGCATCGGCTCCTCGGCCTGCTACCTCGGTCAGTACGCGTACGCGGAGCAGGAGTCGGGCCTGGCCAACATCATGTGCGAGAGTCTGGGCCTGCCGTACTTCCGGGTGCTGGCACTGACCAATCTGTCCTCGGCCCAGGTCGGGCTGGGCCGCCCGGAACACGCCCTCGAGAGCATCCTTCGGGCCGAGAAGCTCTCGGAGCAGCTGCCGGGGTCGCCGCACCACGCTTTGGTCCTCGCCCGCAAGGCGGGGGTCCTGCTGCTGCTCGGCCGGGTCGAGGAGGCGCACCGCCACGCCCTCGAGGCGCGGGACATGCTGTGGACGATCCACTCGCCCTCCGTCGTGGTGCGTGTGCACAACGTCCTCGGGCGCGTCGAGCACCAGCGCGGTGAGCTGCGCCAGGCCCTGACCTGCCATCGGGAGGCCCTTGCCGGCGCCGTGGAGATCGGCGCCAGGATCGACGAGGCCGAGGCACTGCAGGAGATCGCCAAAATCGAGGTGGCCCTGGATGACCCGGCCTCCGCCGCGATCCACCGGGAACAGGCCCGAGACCGGTTCGACCGCCTCGGCGTCCCCGTCGGGCACATCCGCACGAGCTGAGCCGGTTTTGCCGCCCTGGCGGGCCGGGGCCCTGCCCAGGCCCCGGACCGCCGGGCCTCACGGTGTGGCCGGAGCCGCCGTGGCCGTCGTACCGGGCGTACTGTTGCCCCCGATGCCCTCGTCCGCCTGGATGCTCCCGTGGATCGCACCCGCGGCGGACGTCATGAGCGCCCCGGCCAAAACCGCTCCGAGCAACGCCGTGATCATGCGACGCATCATTTCCAACTCCCCCGAGTCGACTTACTGCGTGTCGTGCTGACAGCTCCGATCCTTCTCGGTGCCGTTCCCCCGGGACGACCGATGGCCGTCCCCTCACTCCCGTCCTGACGGAACCCGGACAGGAACCAAACGGTACCGGCCCCGGGAAGACTGTCGCTGTGAGCCCGTGCGCCGCTGCACGGCCACGAGGCAGTGCTCGGGAGGCCGCATGACGACACATCACGACGGCGGGCAACTGATGCCGCCGCGTCGTGGACGCCCTCCGCTGGTCTCGGTGAAGGAACGGGCCGAACAGCTCACCCAGGCGCCCTCGCCCGAGCTGCAACAGCGGCTGTTGGACCAGGCCGCGGCCCTGCGGGGGGTACGGATCGGCCCCTCCTACGTGTGCGTGCCGGGCAGCCGCGCCTACCACCTGTCGCCCACCCTGGCGCACGGACCCGTGCAGGCCTTCTTCGCCGGCACCGAGTTCGGCCACCTGCACCCGCCCTACGACGGGAGCCTGCACCTGATGCTCCCGCCCGAGACCGCCGAACAGGTCTGCGAGGCCGGCTGGGGCGTGTCCTGCGCGCCCGCCGGATCGGTGCTGGTCTTCGGGCCGCGCGACGAGGACGAACTGCACACGGTCTGGCTGCTGCTCCAGACCGCCCACCGCCGTGCGACCGGAACGAGCTAGGAACAGGAGAACCGGATCATGCCCACACCCACGCCCACACCGCCCGCGCCGTCCGCCCCCGTGACCACGCTCGCCGCCGGACCCGCGGCACCGGCCTCGGACTACCTCGCGCCGCTCGTGCGCCACCTGGTGCACCGCCCGCGCACCCTGGAGGGCTTCCTGCGCGGCAGCACCGGCGTCCAGGCCCAGGACTTCGGGCTGTCCGCGGTGCTGCCGGAGCGGCACCCGCTCTACGGCGACGGCCCCGGCACCCACCACGAGCCGCACCTGCCGCTCGAAGCCCTGCGCCGGGCCACCCTGTTCGTGGCCCACCGCTACTTCCGGGTCCCCGCCGGCCGGCCCGCCGTCTTCTCCACCAGCGAGGTGACCCTCGACCCGGCAGCCGCCTGGCGGCGCACCCCCGGGCCGACCCATCTCGGCCTGGAGCTGACGCTCACCCCCGTCGACGTCGTGGGCGGCGTACCGCGCGGCCTGGAGTGCCGGGCCGAGATCCGGATCGACGGGATGCCCTGCGGCACCGCCCGCGCCCGGCTGGTCTTCCTGATGCCGAAGGTCTACCAGAACCACCGCAGCAGGGGCCGGGCCACCAGCCGCGCCGGCCACGCCGCACCGGCCCGGGACCCGCTCACCGAACGCGTCGCACCCCACGTCGTGGGCCGCGCCGACCCGGCCAACGTCGTGGTCGCCCGCCCCAGGACCGGGGCCGGCGAGGAGACCCTGGTCGCCGAGGTGGTCGCCGAACCGGGCCACCCGGTCTTCGCCGAGGGCTCGCCCGACCACGTACCGGTCCTGGTGCTCATGGAGGCCTCGCGGCAGCTGGCCTTCCTGCACGCCGGACAGCTCCAGGGCTACCCGCCCGGCAGCTGCGTCCTGGCCGGCTGGAGCGCCGACTTCCAGGGCTTCGCCGAACCGGACCTCGCGCTGGTCTGCGAGTCCACGCCCCGGCCGGCACGGCGGGACGCGGACGGCCGACCCCTGCTGCCCCTGTCCCTGCGCTTCCTCCAGGGATCGCGCCAGGTCGGCACGGTCGAGGTCGTCGTGGGACAGGACTGCTGAGGATGACATGAGGCACGAGCACCAGCCGTGCGACGACGGAACGGGGGATGGATCAGCCATGAGGTACTTCGTGTTGGGGCCGGTACGGATGGATCCGCGCACCCCCACGGCCACCAAGGTCCGGGCGCTGCTGGCGACGCTGCTGGTCCGCGCGAACGAGGTGGTGCCCATCACCTCGCTCGTCGACGAACTCTGGGACGACGAACCGCCGCGCACCGTCATCACCACCCTCCAGGTCTACGTCTCCCAGCTGCGCACCCAGCTCGCCGCCGGACTGCCGCCCGACGAGCCGCGCGACCGCCTGCTGCAGACCCGCCCGCCGGGCTACCGGCTGAACATCGCCGACCGGGAGCTCGACCTCACCGTCTTCGAGTCGCTGCGGGCGGCCGGTCTGGACGCCTACGAGCACGGCGACTTCACCGACGCCTCGGCCCTGTTCGCCGAGGCGCTCGGCCTGTGGAACGGCGTCGCGCTGGCCGGGGTCCCGCACGGACCGCTGCTGTCCGCCGCCTCCGTGCGGCTGGAGGAACTGCGCCTGGGCACCCTGGAGCGGCGCGTCGCAGCCGACCTGCGCGTCGGACGGCATCGCGAACTGACCGGTGAGCTGCTGGCCCTGACCGGCGCACACACCTACCGCGAGGCGCTGCACGCGCAGTTGATGGTCGCCCTCTACCGCTCCGGCCTCCAGTCGGACGCCCTCGCGGCCTACGCACGGGTCCGCAAGGCGCTCGCCGACGAGCTGGGCGTCGACCCGGGGCCGGCCCTGACCCGGCTGCACGAACGCATCCTGCGCTCGGACCCCACGCTCGCCTGGCAGGAACCGAACCGCTCCCGCTCCTCCGCCCGGCCCGCGCCGCGCCCGGTGCTCTGGCTGCCCGCGCCGACCGAGGACTTCACCGGCCGGGAGAAGGCACTGGCCGCGGCCGGTCCGCTGATCGGCGGCACGGCCGAGGGAGAGCCCGGCGTGCGGGTCCTGGACATCAGCGGGCGCTCCGGCGCGGGCAAGACCACCCTGGCGGTGGAGCTGGCCCGGCGTCACGCCGACGCCTTCCCCGACGGCCAGGTGCTCATCGGGCTGCGCGGCTCGCGCGGACGGCCGCTCGACCCCGCCCAGGGGGCCCTGGCCCTGCTCGACCACCTCCTCGGCCCGGCCGAGCGGCGCCGCCGCTCGGCCGCGGCCGAGCACCCGGCCGACGTCGACGAGGTCTGCCACCGGCTCGTGGAGGAACTGCGCGGCCGCCGCCTGCTGGTGATCCTCGACGACGCCACCACGGAGGAGCAGGTCCGGCCCATCGTCGCGGCCGCACCGGACGCCTTCGTGCTGGTCACCAGCCGCCGCCGGCTCGCCGGGCTGGAGGGCGGCCGCCACCTGACCCTCGACGTGCTGCCGCCGGCCGAGGCGCAGCGGCTGCTCACCCGGATCGGCGGCGACGCGGCGGGCGGGGACCCGGACTCCGTCCGGGAGATCGCCCGCCTGTGCGGATACCTGCCGCTCGCCCTGCGGGTGGCCGGCGCCACGCTGGTCGCCCGGCCGCACTGGACCGCCGCGACCCTCGCCGAGCGGCTGCGGACCGCACCCGCCCCGCTGGACGTGCTCGCCGTCGGGGACCTCGACGTCCGCAGCGCGCTGCTGGTCGGCTACCAGGAGTCCCCCGGGACGGAACGGCGGGCGTTCCGGCTGTTCGCCCTCGCCCCGGCGTCCGGCTTCGCCCTGTGGGGTGCCGCGGCCCTGCTCGGCACCGGCCACGGCGCCGCCGAACGCGTCGTCGAGCGGCTCCTGGAGCTGCGCCTGCTGGAGGTCACCGGCCCGGAGACCGCCCACCGGTACCGGATCCACCCCCTGCTGCGGGCCCTGGCCGTGGAACGGCTGGACGCCGAGGAACCCGAGTCCGAGCGGCGAGCCGCCGCGGGCCGCCTCGCCGCCGCCTACCTGGCGCTCGCCACCCACGCCGACCGCACCCTCCTCCCGGGCCGCCCCCACCAGACCGCAGCCCGCAACACCCCACCGGGCCCGCCCACGGGCCCCACCCGCGCCGCGCCCACCGCGCCCGGCGCGCGCGCCGCGACCGCCCGTGGCACGGAGCCCGGCCTGACCGCCCAGACCGCCCAGGCCGCCGGGCCTGGGCGCCCCGGCGCGACCGGCGCTGCCGCCATTCCCACCCCGCCCGCCGTGGCTGCCCCGACCGCCAGGCCGGGTGGCCCTGACGCGCCCGCGCGGGCCGCCACGCTCGGCGTCCCGGCCACCCCCATCGCCCCCACCGTGCCCACCCCGCCCACCGTGGCTGCCCCGACCGCCCTCACCGCCAGGCCGGGTGGGTCCACCGCGCCCGGCGCGGTCGCGCGGGCCGTGCCGTGGGCGCGGATCGTGGGGGACAGCCCCGTCCGGTGGTTCCAGGAGGAGACTCCCGGCGCACTCGACGCGGCCCGGCTGGCCCACGAGGCGGAGCACTGGCCCCTGGTGTGGCAACTGGCCGAGGCGCTGACGGGCTATCTGGAGGCCGCCGCCGGCTGGCCGCAGTGGGAGGAGCTGTGCGACCTCGCGCTCGACGCCGCCGGACGCGCCGGACGCGAGGACGTGCGGGCCGCGATGCTGCGGTCCCTGGGCGACCTCGCCTGGCAGCGGCACCGCACCGACGAGGCGGCCCACCACTACCAGCAGGCCGCCGCCCTCTTCCGCGACCTCGCCGACCCCGCGGGGCAGGCCGGATGCGCGGTCGGCTCCGCCGACATCGCGCTCAGCGAGGCCAATCCGGACCGCGCGGAACGGCTGCTCACGGAGGCCACCCTGCTGCACCGCGACGCCGACGACCCGCGCGGCCGCGCCGACGTCTCCCGCGGGCTGGCCCTCGCCGACCTGCTGCGCGGCCGCGGCGAGGACGCGCTGCGCCGGTTCAGCGAGTTCACCGACGCGGCGGAGCTCCTCGGCGACCGGCGCTGGACGGCGTTCGGCCGGCGCAGCGCCGAACGGATCCTGGAGCACCTGGTGGACTGGTCGTCCAGCCAGCGGATGCCGGCGCCGGCCTCGGTCGAGGCCCGGCCCGGCGTGTGGCTGGTCTACGCACTGCCCGCCTGAGCGGCGGTGGGCGTACCGCCCCGGCTCAGCCGGACAGCGCCGCGGGCTGCCCGCCCTCGCTCTTGGGCAGGTCCTCGACGAGCTTGCCCCACACCGCCATCCGGTAGGTGGAGGTGAACTCCGGGGTGCAGGTCGTCAGCGTGATGTACCGGCCCGGGCCCTTGAAGCCGCTCTGCGGCGGGACCGGCGCGATGACGGAGACGTTGGTCGGCGAGGTCTGCGGCAGCGAGCCGGTGACGACGTAGGTGTACCAGTCGTAGGCCGTCTCCACGACGATCTTGTCGCCGGGGACCAGGCGCGGGATGTAGCGGAACGGCTCGCCGTGGGTGTTGCGGTGCCCGGCCAGGGCGAAGTTGCCCGAGGAGTCCCACGGGAAGGCCGTCTCCTGGGCGCCGGTGTAGTGGCCCACGAGGCCGTTGTCGAGGATGGAGTCCTTGTCGGTGCCCTCCGCGACCGGGGTCTTCACGTCCAGCTTGGGGATGTAGATGATGGCGAACTTCGTCCCCGGCGCGACCGTGTCCGGATACGGCGGGTGCGCCTTCGCGGTGCTCTCGCCGCCCCACTGCTGCTCCAGCGTCGAGGCCTGGCCCGAGGCGTACGCGTCCGCGCGGACGTTGGTCCACCACAGCTGGTAGGCGACGAAGAGGATCATCACCACGCCCAGCGTGATCAGCAGCTCGCCGAAGGCCCGTACGGCGATGATGCCGGGCCCCTCCTTGCGTGCCCTGGCCGCACGTCGCCGGGCCGCCCGGCCGCCGGACGGGGGCTCGGGGGAGCCGGTGCCGGACGCGGGGGAGCCGGCCGCGCGGGCGCCGCGACGACGAGCAGCGCGGCCGCCCGGCGCGGGCGCGCCGGTGGACGGGGGACCGGACCGCACGGCACGCAGCTGGAGCGTGTGCGGGTCCGTCACGCGACCGCCGCCCGGCCGATCACCGGAGCCAGCCCGGCGGAACGGGCCACCGCCTGCGGGTCACCGCAGACCGTCAGCCAGTTCGCCAGCATCCGGTGGCCGCCCTCGGTCAGCACCGACTCCGGGTGGAACTGCACGCCCTCCACGGCGTGCTCCCGGTGCCGCAGCCCCATGATGACGCCGGTGTCCGTCCACGCGGTGACGTGCAGCGCGTCCGGCACGGTGTCGCGGTCGACGGCGAGGGAGTGGTAGCGCGTCGCCGTCAGCGGCGAACGCAGCCCGGCGAAGACGCCGCCGTCCTCGTGGCTGACCGGCGAGGTCTTGCCGTGCAGCAGCTCCGGCGCGCGGCCGACGACCGCGCCGTAGGCGACGGCGATGGACTGAAGGCCCAGGCAGACCCCGAAGACCGGCAGCCCGATCCCCGCGCAGTGGTGCACCATCTCGATGCAGACCCCGGCCTCCTCGGGCGCGCCCGGGCCGGGGGAGAGCAGCACCCCGTCGTACGCGTCCCTGGTGACGGTGGCGAGGTCCACCTCGTCGTTGCGCCGCACCTCGCACTCCGCGCCCAGCTGGTACAGGTACTGCACCAGGTTGAAGACGAAGCTGTCGTAGTTGTCGACGACGAGGATCCGGGCGGGGCGGGCGGACATCAGGCAACGACTCCGTGGTTCTGGAAGAGCTCGACGACCGGCGAGCGGTGCGCGCCGTTGAGCGTGGAGGCGGACGGACCGGGCGAGGCGGGGGCCGTGGAGCCCGTTCCGCTGCCCGTTCCGGTGCCGGTGCCGTTGACGGTGACGTCGCCGAACGGCAGCAGCGGCTCCAGCCGCGGGAAGACGAACTGGAACAGCACGAAGACGGCGGCCAGGAACAGCAGCAGGCACTGCAGGGCGCGCAGCGGCGCGCTGCCGGGCAGCTTGCGCCACAGAAAGCCGTACATCGAGCCTGCCTCCTCGTTTCGGCTCCAGCGTATCGGGGACCCCCGCGGGTCAGGGGTCAACTCGGCAACGTCACAGGTGGCCCGGCCGAGACGGGCGTGGTGGACACCAGATGGCCCCACTCGATCAGCCGATGGCTGTGCCCCCAGGCCGGATCGCAGGTGGTCAACGTCAGGTAGGAGCCGGGCGAGGTGTAGCCGGACTCGGGCGGCACCGGGTCGAGCACACCCACGTCGGTGGGCAGCGTCCGCAACGGGGTGCGGTCGAGCTGGTAGACGTACCAGAAGTGGCCGTCGTCGATGTAGATCCGGTCCCCCGGCCGCAGCAGCGGGAAGTCGTTGAAGGGGTTGCCCCAGGTGCGGCGGTGCCCGGCCAGGGCGAAGTTGCCCGGCTGGCCCGGCTCGGCCGTTCCGGTGTAGTGGCCGATGCCCTGCTGCAGGTCGGTGACGCCGGTGCCCTCGACGATCGGCTTCTTCCAGTCCCGGCCGAACCGCGGGATGTACAGCACCGCGAAGGCCTGGCCCGGCGGGTAGGCCGTGGGGGTGGGCGTGGGGGAGGCCGTCGGCACCGCCGCGCTCGTGGTCGGGGACGGCGCGACCTGCGGCTGGTCCGCCTGCTGCTGGTCCCACTGCTGCTGGAGCCGGCTCAGCTCCCCCGCCATCGCCTGGTTGGCCGCGATGTCGGTCCAGAACAACAGGTAGCAGGTGAGCAGCACGATCAGCGCGCCGACGGTGATGCACAGCTCGACCAGCGTCCGCGCCACCAGCCGCCCCACGCGGTCCTCCTTGATCGCCTACTTCGCGAACTGGAGGTCCACTGTGCCCGAGTAGCCCGGAAGAGTCATCGCCCGCGACGGCTCCACTTTCCAGCCCAGCCCGTAGGCGGTGACGTACTGGAGGTAGGTCTGGATGTAGATGTCCCCGTTCAGCGCCGTCTCCAGCGTCTTCGGGGTGCCGACGGCCCTGATCACGTACGGCGGGGAGTAGACCCGGCCCTGGAGGATCAGCTGGTTGCCGACGCAGCGCACCGCGCTGGTGGAGATCAGCCGCTGGTCCTGCACCTGGATGCCGCGGGCGCCGCCGCGCCACAGCGCGTTGACGACGGCCTGCAGGTCCTGCTGGTGGATGACCAGGTCGTCCGGCTGCGGCTGCGGAACGCCGGGGATGCGGGCGGTGGCGTTCGGCGGCGCGTCGTTGAGCGTCACGGTCAGGCCTGGGCCGCTCAGCGCGTCCAGGCCGGCGGCCTGCTCCAGGGCGGTCAGCCTGGCCTGGTCGGCGGGGTTGCCCGGGTGCGCCTGCGCGAGCTGGTCGATCTGCGCGCGGAGCGCGCCGACCTGGGAGTCGGCGGCGGCGTTCTCCTGGCTGCGCTGCTGTATCAGGTCCGACAGGCGCAACAGCGTGTTGTCGTTGCGCAGGTTCGTGCCGTTGGCGGTGCGGGCACTGGTGTAGAAGAGAAATCCGGCCAGCGCGAAGATCAGACAGGTCAGGACACGTCCGGCATACCGGCCGGAAAGTCGCCGGAGATGCGGTCGGGAAGTTCCCTCGTTCGGCGGAATGTCCGACGCGGGCGGAACTTCTTCCGAATCTGCCACGTACCCTTATCTCCTTCCGACTCCCGCAGCCACTACGCTAACGGACGCGCGCGTACCGTGCCGCACCCATGCCCACGTGCCCCCTCTGATCGGCCCACGTCCCCGGGAGCCCTACCAGTGCCGAAGTCACGCATCCGTAAGAAGTCGGATTACACCCCGCCGACCACGGCCGCAGCCACGGCGGTCAAGCTCAAGTCGGGCCGCGGCTTCGTCGCCCCGCTGATGCTCGGCCTGTTCCTGATCGGTCTCGTCTGGATCGTCGTCTACTACGTGACGAACGCCCAGTGGCCGATCAGTGCCATCGGCAACTGGAACATCCTGATCGGTTTCGCGTTCATCGCGGGTGGCTTCGGCGTCTCCACCCAGTGGAAGTGACGCTTGTCCACACGACTTATCCACAGTGGGGAAAAACCCCGACTATCTGTGGATAACTCGATCGGGGCGGCCCTTCCCGGCGACGGTGAGACGCGCCACATCCGCAGGTGAACGCGCGTAGCGCAGGTCACACGAGGGCGGCTCGCACGGTTGTGCGAGCCGCCCTGTGCGTTCTGTGGATAACCCCACTCATCCCGTGACGTGGGCCGCCGCGTACAGGCTGACCCCGGCAACCAGGGCCGCCACCAGCACCACCGCCACGGCCTGCACGGTGTCCCGGCGCCGGACCGGCGCCGCCGGGGCGTGGACGAAGCCCGCCGCCAGCAGCGCGCCGACCACCAGCCCCCCGATGTGCGCCTGCCAGGCGATGAAGCCCAGCGAGAAGGTGGCCACCAGGTTCACCACCAGCACGGCCATGATCGGGCCCAGCTCGAACCCGCGGTGCCGGTGGATCACGATCACCGCGCCCAGCAGCCCGAAGATCGCCCCGGAGGCGCCGTCCACCGACTGCGTCGGCGCGGTCAGCATCACCAGCGCCGAGCCGCCGATCCCGGCCAGCAGGTACAGCACCAGGTAGCGGAGCCGCCCGAGGGCCGACTCCACGTACGGACCCAGGATCCACAGCGACCACATGTTCAGGGCGATGTGGAGGATCCCGAAGGCGGTCGGCTCGTGCAGGAAGACCGAGGTGACCATCCGGTACCACTGGCCGCCCGGCGCGACCGCGTCGCCCTGCATGACCAGGCGCCAGAAGACGGCGTCGCCGCCGACCCAGGCCAGCAGCCACACCGCGAGGTTCGCGCCGATCAGCCAGCGGGTGACCAGCGCGCCGTCGGCGCGGACCGGCCCTCCGTAGTCGGTACGCGGCCCCCTGGCCGGCGCCGCCCGCCCCTCGTGCACGCACTCCACGCACTGGAACCCCACGGCGGCCTCGACCCGGCAGTCCGGGCAGACCGGCCGTTCGCATCGGGTGCAGCGCACCCCCGTGTCCCGCCCCGGATGGCGGTAGCAGTCCGGCATGTCGTCCCGCTCTCCCCGACGAGGCCCTGCGTCAACGACGGATGATCTCCACCGACTCCAGCACCACCGGCTCGACCGGCCGCTCCCCCGGGCCGGTCGGCACGGCCGCGATCGCGTCGACGACCTTCCGCGACGCCTCGTCGGCGACCTCGCCGAAGATGGTGTGCTTGCGGTTGAGCCACGGCGTCGCGTCGACGGTGACGAAGAACTGCGAGCCGTTGGTGCCCGGCCCGGCGTTCGCCATGGCCAGCAGGTACGGACGGTCGAAGGCCAGCTCCGGGTGGATCTCGTCCTTGAACTGGTAGCCGGGCCCGCCCACGCCGCTGCCGAGCGGGTCACCGCCCTGGATCATGAAGCCTGCGATGACGCGGTGGAACTCGGTGCCGTCGTAGAGCCGGTCGCTGCTGACCGCGCCCGTGCCCGGGTGGGTCCACTCGCGGCCGCCCTCCGCCAGCTCGACGAAGTTCGTCACCGTCTTCGGGGCGTGGAACTGGAAGAGCTTGAGCTCGATGTCCCCGTGGTTGGTGTGGAGGGTGGCGAACAGCTGCTGGGCCACGACGCGCCTTCCTGGCCGAACGAATCCTTGCCGGAATCCATGACTGGATCCCTGCCTGAATCCTCGCACGCCCTGTGCAACAGCTCACAAAGGAGCAGGATGCAGAGGAGGAAGAACCGTCTGTTTCAGCGCGCCGGGGAACGAATCAGGCGGCATGATCTTTCATTGGGTGATTACGTGACGAAGAGGACGCCCGAGGAGGAGGTTACCGGTGAGCCGGATCGACACAGCCCGCGAGGCAGCCAGTCGCACCCGCGAGCAGCTCGTGCCCTATGCGGTGAGTGCCAAGGACGCTGCGGCCCAGTACAGCGGGGCGGCCTGGCAGAAGGCCGCCCCCGTCATCGAGCAGGCCGTGGACCAGGCGCGGCAGGCGGCACAGACCGCCGTGCAGAGCCAGGTGGTACCGCTGTGGGAGAAGGGCCGAGGCAGCGTGCCGCCGGCCGTGGACGACGCGGTGACCAAGGCCGCCCGGCAGGCGGCCCACCAGGCCAGGGTCGCCGCCCGACAGGCCCGTGAGGCGGCCGCGATGGCCGCCGAGCAGGCCCGGGCGCTCGCCCAGGAGCGGGTCCTGCCCGCCGCCGAGCTGGCCGCCCAGGAGGTCCACGACCGCTCCCTGGCCGCCCTGCCGGTCCTGCGCGGCCAGGTCTCCCTGGCCGAGGTCGAGGCACTGACCGCCGCCCACGCCCGCGCGGCCTCCCGCAGGGGCCGCTGGGCCCGCCGCGGGTTCACCCTGCTGGCCCTGGGCGCGCTCGCCACCGGCGGCCTGGCCGCGTGGAAGTGGTACCGCAAGCAGTCCAACCCGGACTGGCTGGTGGAACCCCCGACCACGTCCATCCCGCTGCGCGACACCACCACCGGCTCCGGCGGCTCCAGCGCCAGCGCCGCCGTCAACGGCTCCCTGCCGCTGGACCCGGAGGTCGCCGCGAAGGAGGCGGAGGACGCCGAGGTGGCCAAGGACGAGGACAAGAAGAAGAAGAAGTGAAACGCCGAAGGGGCCCGACCCATGGGAGGGTCGGACCCCTTCGTACGTGACTGTGGAGCCTAGGGGAGTCGAACCCCTGACATCCGCCATGCAAAGACGGCGCTCTACCAACTGAGCTAAGGCCCCGCGAACTGCCGCGCACAAGCGTACCCGCTCGGCGCGGCAGGAAAGACCAGCTGCTACCTCAGCGGGAGCCCGCCGGAATCGGGTCCGTGGCCTCGGTCCACAGGTCCTGCTCGGCGCGGTCCGCCTGCACCTGGCGGTAGACGAAGTACCCGCCGAGGGCGACCAGAACAACCAGCAGAAGCTTCTTCACCGCGAGACCTCGACTTCCTCGATGACGTCCTTGCCGCGATGCTACACCCCATCAGCGGACGCCCAGACTGGTATCTGCCCAGTGCAACGAGTGAGCGCCCGGTCGGTGACCGACTCCGTACGCGGCCACCCGCTCAGCTCCCCCCGCCGAGGATGTCCTTGCCCTTCGGCCGCCCAGGCGCCCAGGCGCCCAGGCGCCCAGGCGAGGACTTCCGGGCCGGGGCGACCACCGGACGCGCCGGCACGGTGGGTGGCTGACGCCGGGCAGCAGAGGTTGAAGAGCGGCGACTTCGGACCTCCTGCGACGCCCAGGAACGCGGCCGGACCTGCGAGCGCGGGCGCCCGTCGGCACCCGCCCACCAAGCGGGGACGGGAACAGGACCTGGAGGTGTCGGCACCGCGGGTCCAGGCGGCCGGACGGGGCGCGAAATGCCGAAACCCCCGGACGGATGACCGTCCGGGGGTTTCACGCTGGGTGGGCCTAACAGGACTTGAACCTGTGGCCTCTTCCTTATCAGGGAAGCGCTCTAACCGTCTGAGCTATAGGCCCGCGCTGCGTTGCGTTAGAAGATTAGCGCACCTGCAGCGATCTGCCCAAATCCGTATCCGGAGGCCCAGCCGGGTCGGGCTCAGTCCTCCTCGGCGAGGGTCACCTCGACGCCGCCGGTCATGCCCGCGGCGGTGTTGTAGATGAACGAGCCCAGCGTGCACAGGGCCGTCAGCAGCACCACGTCGATCACCGCGATCAGCAGGGTGAACAGGAAGACGTTGCCGAAGGAGAGGTACGACTGCAGGTCGAAGCCGGAGGTGGTGTCCGTGCCGGTGGTGGCCTGCTTGAGCGTGCCGCCGACCGAGCTGAAGACGCCGGCCGCGTCCAGGACCATCCACAGCAGCGAGACACCCACGATGGTGATCACGCCGAGTGCGATGGACAGCAGGAAGCTGACCTTCATGACCGTCCACGGGTCCGTACGGACCACCCGCAGGCGGGCGCGACGGGTCCGGCCGGACGGAGGGGCCGCCGCCGGGCCCGGACGGCGGGCGGGCTCGCCGGAGCCGCCCTGGGGGCGGCCGGAGGCCGCACCGGTGGCCGCACCGGCCGCCGCGGCCGGGACAGGGGTGCCGCGCGGCGGCGTCGGCTGGCCCTTGGCGTACGTGGTCGGCGTGGAGTAGCCGTCCTTGGCCGGAGCCGCCGCCGGAGCCGCCGGAGCGGCCGGGGCCGCGCCGGGCTTGGCGGCGGTCTGAGCGCCCGTCGGCACCCCGGCCTTGGCCTCCGCGGCGGCGCGGGCCTGGGCCTGCTCGCCGTTGGGACCGCCCTGACGGCGGCGCGGAGCCTGCGGGGCGCCGTCGGGGGCGGCTGCGGCACCCACCGCGGGCATCACCGACGTCGAGCCCGCGTCCCGCCCGCCGCCTGCACCGCCGGCCGCCGCACCGGCGGCGTTCTGCGCCCGCCCTGCGGCTCCCGCCGCTCCCGTGGGGTTACTCACCCTGGTCCTCCCGCATTCCCCGCCAGGGCCGTGCCGGCCCTGGTGTGTCGTCACGTTATGCGTGGCGCCCGTTCGCCCGATCGTTCAACCTGATCGCCCAGGGCGCAAGCAACCGACTGCCAGCATCCTGGCACGGGCCCCGGCGAATCGCACCGGAGCCCGTGGCAGGAGTGGAAGCGGCAGCGGCTACTCGGCCGTCGGCTCCGCAGAACCGGCGTCGGTACCCTCGGCACCGTCCTCGACCTCGTCCACCTCGTCCTCGGCAGCAGCTTCCGCGTTGCGCGCGATGCCGACGACGGCGTCCTTCTTGCTCAGGTTGATCAGTTGGACGCCCATCGTGTCACGTCCGGTTTCACGGACCCCGGCGACCCGCGTACGGATCACCCCGCCGGAGAGCGTGATCGCCAGGATCTCGTCGCTCTCCTCGACCACCAGCGCGCCCACCAGCGAACCGCGGTCCTCGACGATCTTCGCGGCCTTGATGCCCAGGCCACCACGCCCCTGGACGCGGTACTCCTCCACCTTGGTGCGCTTGGCGTAGCCGCCGTCGGTGGCCGTGAACACGTAGGTACCCGGGCGGATGACCGACATCGAGAGCAGTTCGTCGTCCTCGCGGAAACTCATGCCCTTCACACCCGAGGTGGCCCGGCCCATCGGACGCAGCGCCTCGTCGGTGGCGGTGAAGCGGATCGACTGCGCCTTCTTGGAGATCAGCAGCAGGTCGTCCTCGGCGGAGACCAGCTCGGCGCCGATCAGCTCGTCGTCGCTGCCCTCCTCGTCCTGCCGCAGGTTGATCGCGATCAGGCCGCCGGAGCGCGGCGAGTCGTAGTCCTTCAGCGAGGTCTTCTTCACCAGGCCCGAGCGGGTCGCCAGCACCAGGTAGGGGGCGGCCTCGTAGGTGCGGACCGCCATGACCTGGGCGATCTGCTCGTCCGGCTGGAAGGCCAGCAGGTTGGCCACGTGCTGGCCGCGGGCGTCACGCCCGGCGTCGGGCAGCTCGTAGCCCTTGGCCCGGTAGACCCGGCCCTTGTTGGTGAAGAACAGGATCCAGTTGTGCGTGGTGGTCACGAAGAAGTGGTCGACGATGTCGTCCTGCTTCAGCTGCGCGCCGCGCACACCCTTGCCGCCGCGCTTCTGCGAGCGATACAGGTCCGAGCGGGTGCGCTTGACGTAGCCGCCACGGGTGATGGTGACGACGATGTCCTCTTCGGCGATGAGGTCCTCGACGGACATGTCGCCCTCGTAGGGGATCAGCGTCGAACGCCGCTCGTCGCCGTACTTGTCGACGATCGCGGTCAGCTCCTCGGAGATGATCTCGCGCTGCTTGGCCGGCGAGTCCAGGATCGCGTTGTACTCGCGGATCTTGGCCATCAGCTCGTCGTACTCGGCCGTGATCTTCTGGCGCTCCAGGGCGGCCAGACGGCGCAGCTGCATCTCCAGGATCGCGTTGGCCTGGATCTCGTCGATCTCCAGCAGCGACATCAGGCCGTGGCGGGCGACGTCGACCGTGTCCGAGCGGCGAATCGTCGCGATGACCTCGTCGATCGCGTCCAGCGCCTTGAGCAGACCGCGCAGGATGTGCGCGCGCTCCTCGGCCTTGCGCAGCCGGAAGCGGGTGCGGCGGACGATCACGTCGATCTGGTGGTTGACCCAGTGCCGGATGAAGGCGTCGATCGAGAGGGTGCGCGGCACGCCGTCGACCAGGGCCAGCATGTTGGCGCCGAAGTTGGTCTGCAGGTCGGTGTGCTTGTAGAGGTTGTTCAGCACGACCTTGGCGACCGCGTCGCGCTTGAGCACGACGACCAGGCGGGTGCCGGTGCGGGACGAGGACTCGTCGCGGACGTCGGCGATGCCGCCGATGCGGGCGTCCTTGACCAGGTCGGCGATCTTCAGTGCCAGGTTGTCCGGGTTGACCTGGAACGGCAGCTCGCTGATGACCAGGCACTGGCGGCCGTGGATCTCCTCGACCTCGACCACCGCGCGCATCGCGATCGAGCCGCGACCGGTGCGGTAGGCGTCCTCGATGCCGCGACGGCCCACGATCAGCGCGCCGGTCGGGAAGTCCGGGCCCTTGATCCGCTCGATCAGGGCCTCCAGCAGCTCCTCGTTGGAGGCCTCCGGGTTGCTCAGGTACCACAGGGCGCCCGAGGCGACCTCGCGCAGGTTGTGCGGCGGGATGTTGGTCGCCATGCCGACCGCGATGCCCGTGGAGCCGTTGACCAGCAGGTTCGGGATGCGGGCCGGCAGGACCCGCGGCTCCTGCGAGCGGCCGTCGTAGTTGGCCGAGAAGTCGACGGTCTCCTCGTCGATGTCCCGCATCATCTCCATGGCCAGCGGCATCATCCGGCACTCGGTGTACCGCATGGCGGCGGCCGGGTCGTTGCCCGGGGAGCCGAAGTTGCCGTTGCCGTCCACCAGCGGCATCCGCAGCGACCACGGCTGCGCCAGGCGCACCAGGGCGTCGTAGATGGAGCTGTCGCCGTGCGGGTGGTAGTTGCCCATGACGTCGCCGACGACGCGGGCGCACTTGTAGTAGCCCTTCTCGGGGCGGTAGCCCCCGTCGTACATCGCGTAGAGCACGCGGCGGTGGACGGGCTTGAGGCCGTCGCGGACCTCGGGCAGGGCACGCGAGACGATGACGCTCATCGCGTAGTCGAGGTAGGAGCGCTGCATCTCCGTCTCGAGCTCGACCGGCTCGATCCGGGTGTTCCCGCCGTTCACCTCGGCCGGGACGGACTCCGGCTGCTCGCCCTCGGGGCGGTTGTCGTCGACCACGGGTGGTCAGTTTCCTTTCGCTGCTGAACGCTTCGGCTGCCGGAGAGACTCAGACGTCGAGGAAGCGGACGTCCTTGGCATTGCGCTGGATGAAGGAACGGCGGGCCTCGACGTCCTCGCCCATCAGGATCGAGAACAGGTCGTCGGCGCGGGCGGCGTCCTCCAGGGTGACCTGGGAGAGCAGACGCACGTCGCGGTCCATGGTGGTGACCCGCAGCTCCTCGGCGTTCATCTCGCCCAGACCCTTGAAGCGCTGGATCGCGTCGTCCTTGGGCAGCTTGCGGCCGGCCTGACGGCCCGCCTCCAGCGCGCCGTCCTTCTCCCGCTCGGAGTAGACGTACTCGATGTCGTCCCGGCCCCACTTGATCTTGTACAGCGGCGGGCGGGCCAGGTAGACGTGGCCACCCTCGATCAGCGGGCGCATGAAGCGGAAGAGCAGCGTCAGCAGCAGCGTGGAGATGTGCTGGCCGTCGACGTCGGCGTCGGCCATCAGCACGATCTTGTGATAGCGGAGCTTGGCCAGGTCGAAGTCGTCGTGCACGCCCGTGCCGAAGGCCGAGATCAGCGCCTGGACCTCGGTGTTCTGCAGCACCTTGTCGATCCGGGCCTTCTCGACGTTCAGGATCTTGCCGCGGATCGGCAGGATCGCCTGGACGCGCGGGTCACGGCCCTGCTTGGCCGAGCCGCCGGCCGAGTCACCCTCGACGATGAAGATCTCGCACTCGGTCGGGTCCTTGGACTGGCAGTCCGACAGCTTGCCCGGCAGCGAGGCCGACTCCAGCAGACCCTTGCGACGCGTCAGGTCGCGCACCTTGCGGGCGGCGACGCGGGCCGTGGCGGCGGTGATCGCCTTGCGGATGATGTCCGCGCCCTCGTTCGGGTTGCGGTCCAGCCAGTCGCCCAGGTGCTCGTTGACGACCTTCTGCACGAAGGTCTTCGCCTCGGTGTTGCCGAGCTTGGTCTTGGTCTGGCCCTCGAACTGCGGCTCGCTCAGCTTGAGGCTGATGATCGCGGTCAGACCCTCGCGGATGTCCTCACCGGTGAGGTTGTCGTCCTTGTCGCGCAGCAGCTTCTTGTCGCGCGCGTACCGGTTGACCAGACCCGTGAGCGCGGCCCGGAAGCCCTCCTCGTGGGTACCGCCCTCGTGGGTGTGGATGATGTTCGCGAAGGAGTAGACACCCTCGTTGTACGAGGTGTTCCACTGCATCGCGATCTCCACGGAGATCTTCTTGTCCTTGTCCTCCGCCTCGAAGTCGATGACGGTGGGGTGGATCACCTCGCCCTTGCGGGAGTTGAGGTACCGGACGAAGTCGGAGATGCCGCCCTCGTAGTGGTAGCTCACCGCGTTGGGCTTGCCCTCGTCGTCCGTGTGGTCGGGACGCTCGTCGGTGAGGTTGATCGTGACGCCCTTGTTCAGGAACGCCATCTCCTGGAAACGCCGCGAGAGGGTGTCGAAGGAGTAGTCGGTGGTCTCGAAGATGTCCGGGTCGGCCCAGAAGGTGACCGTGGTGCCCGTCTCCGAGGTCTCCTCGTGCCGGGCCAGCTCGGCCACCGGAACGCCGATCTTGTACTCCTGCGACCAGCGGTGGCCGTCCGCCTTGACCTCGACCGCGAGACGGTGCGAGAGCGCGTTGACGACCGAGATGCCCACACCGTGCAGACCACCGGAGACCGCGTACCCGCCGCCGCCGAACTTGCCACCGGCGTGCAGCACCGTCAGCACGACCTCGACGGCCGGCTTCCCGGTCGTCTTCTCCACACCGACCGGGATGCCACGGCCGTTGTCGACGACGCGCACCGCGCCGTCCGGCATGATCGTCACGTCGATGGTGTCGGCATGCCCCGCCAGGGCCTCGTCGACCGAGTTGTCGACGATCTCGTAGACCAGGTGGTGCAGGCCACGCTCGCCGGTCGAGCCGATGTACATGCCCGGGCGCTTGCGGACGGCCTCGAGCCCCTCCAGCACCTGAATCGCACTGGCGTCGTACGACTGCTGGTTCTCGCCGTTCTCGTCTGGGGACTGGTTGGGGTTGCCGGACTCGGCCACGAAACGCCCTCTCTGGCACAGCGCGGGCCGTCCCGGCCCAGTGGGCGGACCGGAAACGGCCACGGCGTTACGACTCTCCACCGCGAGCGTTTCCGCTAGCGGCGGTGTTTGGCTTCCAGTCTACCGGTAGGACTGACAGAGATGGGGCTTTGCGGCCCTCTGGGCGGCCCGTGCCGGACGTCAACGGGCGCCCGACATGTCCCCACACTCGCGAGGGGGGCGCAAAGCGCTCTGACGGCCGTTTCTCGGCTCCGGGCGAAGTGTGCCCTAACCCCAGGTGTCGCCGGGACCCTTGCTGCCCGGGGCACGCAGCCGTCCCCGGTATCGGGCCGGACCCGTCGAGGGCCCCTGGACCTTGATGAGCCGCACCGTGCCGTGGCCCAGGCCGCCGTTCAGATTCTTGAGCAACTGCGGTGCCATCAAACGCAGTTGAGTGGCCCACGCGGTGGAGCTGCAGCGCACGGTGAGCACCCGCTCGTCCTCGTCGTAGTGCTCCGGCTCGCAGTGGGCGGCGATGTCACGCCCCACGATCTCCGGCCACCGGCCCATCACCCCGCCCACGGCGGCGGGCGCCTCCCAGCCCCGCTCCGCGATCAGCCGGCTGATCGCGGAGCCGAGCGGCTGCGGATCCCGCCCGTCGGCACGAGCGCCGGACCGCAGCCCGGTCCTGCGCGCCTGCTTCTTCTGCAACGTGGCCTCGCCACGGGCACGCGCCTGCTCCCGCGCCGCCCGCAGCGCCACGCGGGCGAGATCGACACCGCTGAGCTCGGGAGTCTCCTCGGTCACGGCTCGCCTCTTCACTCACACCCTGTGGACAGAGTCTCCCAGGGTACGCGCGCCACCTCACTCGGGGACGGCAGCCTCAGGATCCTCGGCCAGGATCTCCCGCCACACCTCCAGCACGGCGTCCAAGGCGCCGGGAGGGAACAGCTCACCCAGCATGGAGTAGCTCCGCCGGTTGAACCCGTTCATCGCGGTCCGGGCTCCACGCACCCGCCGCAGCTCGTCAGCGGCCTCCTCGCCCCGGCCCAGCCCGGCCAGAGCCAGGGCGCGCACCTCGGTACTGCGGAACGAGCTGGTGAACAGCGCATAGGGCAGCGGCTGCTCACCGATACGCAGCGACTCGGCGGCCGGAGCCGGCTCTGCCTGCGGCTCCGGCCGCGCCTGGGCTCCGGCCCGGAACAGTCGGCTCAGGCGCCGCGGTATCAAAGCCTCGTCACCTCGCCGTTCAGGACCGAGTAACGGGCGCCCTTCAGGGCCTCCGGCACGTCCTCCGGGACGGCGGCCGTGACCAGGACCTGCTCGCCCGTCACGACTCGCTCCGCCAGGCGTTCGCGGCGGCGGGCGTCCAGCTCCGCGAAGACGTCGTCGAGGATCAGCACCGGCTCGCCGCCGTCCGAGCGGAGCAAGTCGTAGGAAGCCAGGCGGAGCGCCAGCGCATACGACCAGCACTCGCCGTGCGAGGCGTAGCCCTTGGCCGGCAGGTCCCCCAGCCGCAGGCCCAGCTCGTCGCGGTGCGGGCCCACCAGCGTCAGGCCGCGCTCCAGCTCCTGCTTGCGGGCCGCGCCCAGCGCGGCCATGAGCGCCGCGTACAGGGCCTCGCGGCCGCCCGACAGCGGCACGCCCTCGCCCATCGACGAGCGGTACTCCAGCACCGTCCCACCGCCGCCCGGCGCCAGCTCCTGGTAGGCATGGGCCACCAGCGGCTGCAACGCCGCCACCAGGTCCAGCCGGTACGCCAGCAGCTCCGCCCCCGCGCGGGCCAGATGGTCGTCCCAGACGTCCAACGTGGACAGGTCCATCCCCCGGCCCGCCCCGCGCCGCGCCTGCGCCGCCGACTTCAGCAGCGCGTTGCGCTGCTTCAGCACCCGCTCGTAGTCCTGCCGAACCCCCGCCAGCCGCGGCGCGCGCAGCGTCAGCAGCTCGTCCAGGAAGCGGCGGCGCTCACCCGGATCGCCCTTCACCAGCGCCAGGTCCTCCGGCGCGAACAGCACCGTCCGCAGGATGCCGAGCACGTCCCGGGGCCGCACGTTGTCACTGCGGTTGATCCGCGCCCGGTTCGCCCGGCCCGGGTTGAGCTCCAGCTCGATCAGCGTCTGCCGCTCGTCGCGCACCACCATGCCGCGTACGACCGCGCGCTCCGCGCCCGCGCGCACCAGCGGGGCGTCCCCTGCCACCCGGTGGCTCCCGAGCGTCGCCAGATAGCCGACGGCCTCCACCAGGTTGGTCTTGCCCTGGCCGTTGGGACCGGTGAACGCGGTGACGCCCGGGTCGAGGGGAACCTCGGCCCGGGCGTAACAGCGGAAGTCGGCCAGCGACAGATGCGCGACGTGCACAGCTTCCTTCGCAGGTTGTGGATAACTCCTGTGGAGTTAGCTCTACTTGGACTCGACCGCGTGGCCGCCGAACTCGTTGCGCAGCGCGGCGATCATCTTCATCTGCGGGGAGTCGTCCTGCCGCGAGGCGAAGCGGGCGAAGAGCGAGGCGGTGATCGCGGGCAGCGGCACCGCGTTGTCGATCGCGGCCTCCACCGTCCACCGGCCCTCGCCCGAGTCCGCGGCGTAGCCCTTGAGCTTGCCCAGGTGCTCGTCCTTGTCGAGGGCGTCCACGGCCAGGTCCAGCAGCCAGGAGCGGATGACCGTGCCCTCCTTCCAGGAGCGGAAGATCTCGCGGACGTTCTCGACGCTGTCCACGGCCTCCAGCAGCTCCCAGCCCTCGGCGTAGGCCTGCATCATGGCGTACTCGATGCCGTTGTGGACCATCTTGGCGAAGTGGCCCGCGCCGACCTTGCCGGCGCGCACGGCACCGAAGTCGCCCTCGGGCTTGAGCGCATCGAAGATCGGCTGCACCTTGGCGATGTCGGCCTCGGCGCCGCCGTACATCAACGCGTAGCCGTTCTGCAGGCCCCAGACACCGCCGGAGACACCGCAGTCGACGAAGCCGATGCCCTTGGTGGCGAGCTCCGCGGCGTGCTTCTCGTCGTCGGTCCAGCGCGAGTTGCCGCCGTCCACGACGACGTCACCCGGCTCCAGCAGCTCGGCCAGCTCGTCGACGGTCGACTGCGTCGGGCCGCCGGCCGGGACCATCACCCACACCACGCGCGGCGCGGCGAGGGAGCCGACCAGCTCCTTCAGGCTCGCGACGTCGGACAGGGCGGGGTCACGGTCGTACCCGACAACGGTGTGGCCCGCGCGGCGGATGCGCTCGCGCATGTTGCCGCCCATCTTGCCGAGACCGATGAGTCCGAGCTGCATGATCAGTCCTTCGTTCCGTGTCGACTGTCCGCGGCCCCGTTGCCGCACCAATGCACGAGCCTATCCCTGGCCAGACCTCAGGGGCGCGAGGCTCTGCTCGATCGACTGCGTGCGCGAGAAGCCACGGCGTGCGGATGGCCCTGACCGTTCGGCCTGCCAGCTGCGTGGGTGGCTTGTCACGCAGTTCCTCGCGCCCCTGGACAGTGCGACTGCCGGCTCAGCCCGAGAGTCGGACCGGCATGATCAGGTACTTGTACGCCTCGTCCGCCTCGGACTCCTGCGAGGCCCTGCCGCTCAGGAGCGCCGGCTTCGTCGCCGTGGTGAAGCTCAGCTGGGCGATCGGGGAGTCGATGGCCGAGAGGCCGTCCAGCAGGTAGGCCGGGTTGAAGGCGATCGAGATGTCGTCGCCCTCGAGGTCGGCGTCGATCCGCTCCACAGCCTGTGCGTCGTCGCCCGAGCCCGCCTCCAGCGTCACCACGCCCTGCTCGAAGCTCAGCCGCACCGGGGTGTTCCGCTCGGCCACCAGGGAGACGCGCTTGACGGCGTCGACGAAGGCCTGGGTGGGCACTGTGCCGATCGCGGAGAACTCCGTCGGGAAGAGGGCCCGGAACTTCGGGAACTCGCCCTCCAGGAGGCGCGTGGTGGTTCGGCGGCCGGCACCCTCGAAGCCGATCAGGCCCTCGCCCTTGCCGCTGCCCGCGAGCGCGATGGAGACGTTGTCGCCCGCGCTGAGCGACTTGGCCGTGTCCAGCAGCGTCTTGGCCGGGACCAGCGCCACGGCCGACAGGCCTGGCTGCTCCGGCTTCCACAGCAGGTCCCGCACGGCGAACCGGTAGCGGTCCGTGGCGGCCAGGGTGACCCGGTCGTCCTCGATCTCGACGCGGACGCCCGTCAGCACCGGGAGCGTGTCGTCACGGCCGGCCGCGACGGCCACCTGGGCCACCGCGGCCGCGAAGGCGTCGCCCGGGACCACGCCGGAGACGGTGGGCATCTGGGGCAGGGCGGGGTACTCGTCCACAGGAAGCGTGGGGAGTGTGAACTTCGAGCTGCCGCAGACGACGAGCACGCGCACGCCGTCGGTGGAGATCTCCACAGGCCTGTTGGGAAGGGCGCGCGAGATGTCGGCCAGCAGACGGCCGGAGACCAGGACAGTGCCCGGCTCCTCCACGTCCGCCTCGGTCGCCACGCGCGCGGAGACCTCGTAGTCGAAGCCGGACAGGCTCAGACGGCCCTCTGCGCCGTCGCTCTCGGCCGTCAGCAGCAGCCCGGCGAGAACGGGCACCGGGGGCCTGGCCGGGAGGCTGCGCGCGGCCCAGGCCACCGCCTCCGCGAGGACGTCACGCTCGACCCGGAACTTCACCGGTAACCGCCTCCTGGGTGGATGTCGCTGTGTGTTCAGCAAGGTGTTCATCTACGGCTCGCATGGAGGCCCACGGGACGGGGCACGCTCCTGGTTGCCAGAGACAGTCTGACGCATACCACGGACAGCCGAAGCAGAAGGCCCCGAAGCGGCCTCGAACGAGCGTCCCGTCAGCGTTCTCCACAGATCTGAGCCCACCCTGCTTTTGGATCAAGACCGAGCTATATCTAGTGGGTAGTAGTAGTAGGGGTTGTGGATACGGTGGATAACCCCTTTCTGCGCTGGTCGGGGCCCACTTTTTGTCCACATCGCCTGGGGACGGAAGCTGTGGGAAAACTACACGTCCTGTGGACGCAGCACCCCTTGTGCACAGGCTCCTTGGGTTGTCCCCAGGTTGTCCACCGCTCTGTCCCCAGGTTTTCCCCACGTTTCCCACAGCCCCTGTGGCAACAACACGTGACCCAATTCGCCCGGGAGTGTGAAATGCCCTTCCGGGTTGCCGTTCTGTGGACATTCTTGTGGAGAAGTGGCCCGCCTCTGGGGATAACCCGCCTCTCCCTGGGGACAGCGCGTGGATAACTCTGGCGGCCGGTTGACCGCCCCCAAGTTGTCCACAGGTTGTGGAGATCTGTTTCCCACAGTTCCACAGGGGGCTGAGCTGGGAAGATCCTCCCAGAGCGCGGCGCCCTGTGGACGAGTTCTGGATAACTCCGTTCTCCCCAGCATGTGGACAGCCGCTGCGGCCACATCTGTGGGCAAACGACGGAGGGGCGCCCCCACCGGGGGCGCCCCTCCACACAGCTCCGCCGAGCGTCAGCTCTTGATGCGGTTGGTCAGCTCGGTCACCTGGTTGTAGATGGCCCGGCGCTCCGCCATCATCGTGCGGATCTTGCGGTCCGCGTGCATGACGGTGGTGTGGTCGCGGCCGCCGAAGGCGGCCCCGATCTTCGGCAGCGAGAGGTCCGTCAGCTCCCGGCACAGGTACATGGCGATCTGCCGCGCCGTCACCAGCACCCGGCTGCGCGAGGATCCGCACAGGTCGTCGACGCCCAGCCCGAAGTAGGCCGCCGTCTGCTGCATGATGACGTTGACCGTGATCTCCGGCCCGTCCTCCTCGCCGCCCGGGATCAGGTCCTTGAGGACGATCTCGGCCAACTGCAGGTCCACCGGCGCCCGGTTGAGGCTGGCGAAGGCGGTGACCCGGATCAGCGCGCCCTCCAGCTCGCGGATGTTGCGCGAGATCCGCGAGGCGATGAACTCCAGCACCTCGGCCGGCGCGTTCAGCTGCTCCTGGATCGCCTTCTTGCGCAGGATCGCGATGCGGGTCTCCAGCTCGGGCGGCTGGACGTCGGTGGTCAGACCCCACTCGAAGCGGTTGCGCAGCCGGTCCTCCAGAGTGACCAGCTGGCGGGGCGGCCGGTCGGAGGAGATCACGATCTGCTTGTTCGCGTTGTGCAGGGTGTTGAACGTGTGGAAGAACTCCTCCTGCGTCGACTCCTTGTTCTGCAGGAACTGGATGTCGTCGACCAGCAGGATGTCCATGTCCCGGTAGCGCTGCCGGAAGCCGTCGCCCTTGTCGTCGCGGATCGAGTTGATGAACTCGTTGGTGAACTCCTCGGAGCTCACGTAGCGGACCCGGGTGCCCGGGTAGAGGCTGCGGGCGTAGTGCCCGATGGCGTGCAGCAGGTGCGTCTTGCCCAGGCCGGACTCGCCGTAGATGAACAGCGGGTTGTAGGCCTTGGCCGGGCTCTCGGCCACCGCGACCGCGGCCGCGTGGGCGAAGCGGTTACTGGAGCCGATGACGAAGGTGTCGAAGAGGTACTTCGGGTTCAGCCGCGCGGCCGGCTCGTCCTTGCCGCCACCGGCCGGTAGCGGGCTGCTGCCGCTGGACCCGGTGCCCGGACGCGGCAGCGGAGGCGTCGGCTGCGGGCTCGCGGACTCGGGCAGGTGCTCGGCGCGCGGTTCGAGCGCGGCCGAGGCCGCGTCGGGACGCGCGGGCGGCTGAGCCGACGCGGCGGGCTCCGGCAGGGCTGACTGCGGCAGCTGCACCGGCAGCTGCGGCACGGCCCACTCGTCCCGGTAGGCGGGTTGCTGCGGTGCCTGCTGCTGCGGTGCGGGCTCGGCGGCCGGGGCGGCCGTGTAGGGCTCGGTGTACGGCTCGGCGTAGGGCTCCGGGTACGACTGCTCCGCGAAGGACCGGCCGCCCAGGGGCTGGGCGTAGCCGTAGCCGTAGCCGTGCTGGGCCGGGGCCTGCGGGCCCTGCTGCTGGTAGGGCCCGGGCTGCTGCTGGAGCGGCGGCGTGGGGGCCGGCGCCTGGGGCGCGGGCGGGGCCAGGGTACCGGCGCTGGCGTCCACGACGACCGCGATCAGGACCTGGCGCTGGAACTCCTGTCCGAGCAGCTCGGTGATCTGTTGCACGAGCCGGCCCTCGAGGACGCCCTTGGCGTACTCGTTCGGGGCGGCGAGCAACGCGGTGTGGGCCATCATGCCCATGGGGTGGGTGCGCTGCAGCCACTTCTTGTCCATGGACTCGACCGCCGGGTCGTTCGCCAGTCGCTCGACGACTCGCGCCCATGCGGAAGCGAGATCGTTTGTTGGGTCAGCCACTGGTGCACGCCTTCACTGGGGGCAGAAGTTCCTTGGGAAGTCTGTCAACGGTAGGCGGCCGAAGCGTCCTCGTACAAGTTGTTGTCCACAGGGTGTGGGAAACGTGTCGCGGGTCCGTCGCGGCAGGTGATGTGGCACGCTGTGCGGGCTTCGCCGGGGTCTGGTTTGACCCGTCGGTGCCGTTCCGCGTACCGTAACGAGGTCGAGTTGTCGATGGCCGCTGCCGCATGCCCGCGGAGTCTCCGCATACGAGGCGAGCAGCTCTGGGCGTCGTGGATCACCGTATCGAACGGGTTATGGGGATCGCGCGGACGCACGGTGACGGCCAAGCGACGGTCCGGCCGCCCCTTCGATTGACCTGGAGTTTCCCCGTGAGCAAGCGCACCTTCCAGCCGAACAACCGCCGTCGCGCGAAGACGCACGGCTTCCGCCTGCGCATGCGTACGCGTGCTGGCCGCGCCATCCTCGCGGCGCGCCGCGAAAAGGGCCGCACCAAGCTGTCCGCCTGACCGACTGCCTGAAGTAGAGGTTGTCGGTCGTGCTGCCCTCCGAATCTCGGTTGAGGCGGCGCGAGGACTTCGCGACCGCGGTGCGGCGGGGCCGGAGAGTCGGCCGTCCGCTGCTGGTCGTGCACCTGTACATCGGGGGCACGACCGCGGAGCCTGCAAACCCGCATGGCGCCGGGGGGAACTTTCTCCCGGCGCGTGCGGGTTTTGTTGTCAGTAAGGCTGTCGGTGTGGCGGTGGTCCGCAACCGCGTCAAGCGGAGGCTGCGCCATCTGGTGGCCGAACGGATCGGCGACCTGCCCGCAGGTAGCCTGATAGTGGTACGCGCGCTGCCCTCGGCCGCCGAGGCGCAGTACGCGGACCTGGCACGCGATCTGGACTCCGCGCTGCGCAAACTGAGCGCCTCATCGCCGACGGGAGCAGGGCAGTGACGTACCTGCTGTGGGTGGTGGTCGGCTTGGTCGGCCTCTTCGCCGGCAAGTACCCGCTGTTGGGGCTGATCAAGCTCTACCAGTGGACCATCAGCCCCATGCTGGGACCGGTGTGTCGCTACCACCCGTCCTGCTCGCGTTACGGCTTTGAGGCCATCAAGGTCCACGGTGCGATCAAGGGCACCGTCCTCACCGCCTGGCGGATCCTACGGTGCAACCCGTGGAGCCCCGGCGGCTTCGACTACGTCCCGGAACGAAAGCACCCGGTCTGGTACCGGCGGTTTCGCAAGCCGGTCCCCCCGACCACTGCCCAAGGAGTCTGACCGGTGCAGTTCTACGACACGATTCTGAGTCCGCTGTATTACGTGGTCTCAGCGATCCTCGTCTGCTTCCACGGCATGTTCAGCCAGGTGTTCAATCCGAACAGCGGCTGGGCGTGGGGCCTCTCCATCGTGCTGCTGGTGCTCGTCGTCCGCGCGGCGATGATCCCGATCTTCACCAAGCAGATCAAGTCCATGCGGACGATGCAGGCTCTGCAGCCGAAGATGAAGGTCATCCAGGAGAAGTACAAGAACGACCGGCAGCGCCAGTCCGAAGAGATGATGAAGCTCTATCGGGAGGCCGGCACCAACCCTGCCTCGAGCTGCCTCCCGATGCTCATCCAGATCCCGATCGGTGGCGCGCTCTACGGTGTGCTCCGGCTGATCTCCGAGGGCCACAAGGTCGGCATCTTCACCCAGGCGCAGGTGAACAGCGCCAAGGCGGCCGACATCTTCGGGGCCCCGATCTCCGGGACGTTCTACTCGACGACCCACACGAGCGTCCGGATCGTCGCCGGCATCTTCATCGCGCTGATGTGTGTCACGCAGTTCATGACCACGCGGCAGATCATGACGAAGAACGTCGACCTCACGGTCAAGACGCCGTACATGCAGCAGCAGAAGATGATGATGTACTTCCTGCCGCTGATCTACGTCTTCACCGGTCCGGCCATGCCGATCGGTGTCCTGATCTACATGTTCTCCACGAACATCTGGACCCTGGGCCAGCAGCTGGTGATCATCCGCAACAACCCGACGCCGGGTTCGGTGGCCTGGAAGGAGCGCCAGGCGCGCCTGAAGGCGGCGGGCAAGCTCAACGCCGACGGCACCGAGATCAAGGGCCTGGCCTCGCTGGTCAAGGGCGGCTCGGACAAGCCGGTCGAGGACGAGGTGCCGGAGCCGGCGCCGGTGCGTCAGCAGCCGAAGCGGCAGACCAAGTCGCAGCGTTCCTCCGGTGGCGGCGGCCAGCAGGGGGGCGGCACCAAGACCGCCGCGTCCTCGCGTGGCCGGGCCACCGCCGGTGGCGGTGGCGGTGGCAACCGCAACCAGGGCGGCGGGCAGTCGCCGAAGAAGAAGTCCTGACCCGCTTCCCTCTCCCTGTCTTCATCCTCTCTGTCTCCATCTGATTCACCGAAGGAGTCGATCCTGTGACGGACGGCACCGTGGCCCCCGAGGGCACGTCCAAGAGCGAGCTGCTGGCCAACCTGGAGCAGGAGGGCGAGATCGCGGCGGACTACCTGGAGGCGCTGCTCGACATCGCCGACCTGGACGGCGACATCGACATGGACGTCGAGGGCGACCGCGCCTCGGTGTCGATCGTCGGTGAGGGTCCGGGGGCGATGCGCACGCTGCAGCGCCTGGTGGGCCAGGACGGCGAGGTGCTGGAGGCCCTCCAGGAGCTGACCCGTCTGGCGGTGCACCGGGAGACCGGGGAGCGCAGCCGGTTGATGCTGGACATTGCCGGGTTCCGCGCGGGCAAGCGCACGGAGCTGGCGGAGCTGGGTGCGCAGGCGGCGAAGGACGTGAAGGAGTCCGGCGAGCCGGTGCGCCTGCGGCCGATGACGCCGTTCGAGCGCAAGGTGGTTCACGACGCGGTGGCCGCCGCCGGTCTGCGCAGCGAGTCGGAGGGCGAGGAGCCCCAGCGCCGGGTGGTCGTCCTGCCTGCCTGAGCGGGCCCCGCAGGATTGTCCGGCCCCGTCCGCGGTGCGCGTCGTCGCGTGCCGCAGGCGGGGCCGTTGCAGGTTTTGATGAGCAGCAGCTGTAAGCGAGAAGGAGTGGTGCGGCGTGGTCGAGGACCAGCCGGAGGAGTTTTCGACGGAGCTCGGGGAGACCCCGGCTGTCGCCGCGGAGCTCTTCGGCGATCGGCTGCCGCTGGCCGAGCGTTACGCGGAGCTGCTCGCTGACGCGGGGGTCAAGCGCGGCCTGATCGGCCCGCGTGAGGTGCCCCGGCTGTGGGAGCGGCACATCCTCAACTGTGCGGTGCTGGGTGAGGCACTGCCGGAGAAGCCGTCCCCGCTGTCGCTGTGCGACGTGGGGTCCGGGGCCGGCCTGCCGGGCATCCCGGTGGCGCTGGCCCGTCCGGATGTGCAGATCACGTTGCTGGAGCCGCTGCTGCGGCGCACGAACTTCCTGGAGGAGGTCGTGCGGGAGCTGCGTCTGGACAACGTGACGGTGGTGCGCGGCCGGGCCGAGGAGATGGTCGGCAAGGTCCAGGTCGATGTGGTGACGGCCCGGGCGGTAGCGCCGATGGACCGGCTGGCCGGCTGGGGCCTGCCGCTGCTGCGCCCGTACGGGCAGATGCTGGCGCTGAAGGGCGACTCGGCGGAGCAGGAGGTGGCCGAGCATCGGGCCGCGCTGCTGAAGCTGGGGGCTGTGGAGTGGTCGGTGGAGGTGGTGGGGGCCGACGTGGTCTCCACGCCGACGCATGTGGTCCGGGTGATGGCGGGCGAGAGTCCGGGCGGGGTGAAGTCGGCCGCGCGTCGTGCCAAGGCAGCTCGCGCCTCGCGGAACCGCCGAAACCGCTGAGTCTTCTTTTCAAGATCACTAACTGCTTCACGTGGAGCAGTTAGTGATCTTGTCTTTATGTGCCGGAGTGTCGAACCGTCAGATAGTGCCCAAAAACGGGCATCGTGGTGCTCGTGAAACGTCGCTCCTTGCTCTCCGGCATCCTCAGCCGTAGCCGTGAGGCCGCCCAACGTACCCGTCCCGGCCGTCCTTCGAGTGAGACTCGCCCATTCGGTGAAACTCGCCCTTTGAGTGAAGACATGGCGCCCAGGGGCCTCGATCGTCGCCAACTCGCCCCTGTGCCTCGTGAGCTGCGCGATGATGCTGACGACAGCCCGGAGACTCAGGGGGGCGCCACCATGTCCGTCGAACAGCCCGTCGTCGCAGAGCCGCTCCCCGGGCCCCGGCTGCCCGCGCCCGTTGTCCAACCCACGGGGGCGCATGAAACACTGGCCGACATGCAGGACTCCGACACCCCGCCGCTCGCCGACGACACTCCGATCGCGCGCGCCGCGCAGGCCGCCGTCACCGCGATGGCGCGGGTCGGAGATCCGCTGCCGCGCCCCGCGCAGACCCGCGTCATGGTCGTCGCCAACCAGAAGGGCGGCGTCGGCAAGACCACGACCACGGTCAATCTCGCCGCCTCGCTGGCCCTGCACGGCGCTCGCGTCCTGGTGATCGACCTCGACCCGCAGGGCAACGCGTCCACCGCCCTGGGTATCGACCACCACGCCGAGGTGCCCTCCATCTACGACGTGCTCGTCGAGGGCAAGCCACTGGCCGACGTGGTGCAGCCGGTGCTCGACGTCGAGGGCCTCTTCTGCTGCCCCGCCACCATCGACCTGGCCGGGGCCGAGATCGAACTGGTCTCCCTGGTCGCCCGTGAGAGCCGTCTGCAGCGCGCCATCGCCGCCTACGAGCAGCCGCTCGACTACATCCTGATCGACTGCCCGCCCTCGCTCGGCCTGCTGACGGTCAACGCGATGGTGGCCGGCCGCGAGGTGCTGATCCCGATCCAGTGCGAGTACTACGCGCTGGAGGGCCTCGGGCAGCTGCTCCGCAACGTGGACCTGGTCCGTGCGCACCTCAATCCGGATCTGCACGTCTCCACGATCCTGCTCACCATGTACGATGCGCGCACCCGGCTCGCCTCCCAGGTGGCCGAGGAGGTGCGCAACCATTTCACCAGCGAGGTGCTGCGCACCAGCATTCCGCGGTCGGTCCGGGTCTCCGAGGCGCCCAGCTACGGGCAGACGGTGCTCACCTACGACCCGGGCTCCAGCGGCGCGCTGTCCTACCTGGAGGCCGCCCGGGAGATCGCCCTGCGGAACGCGGAGGCCGAGGCGGCAGCCACCGCGGTCAGCTACGCCAACGGCGCGGCGACCGGGGTCTACGCCCAGCACAACCGCAGCCTCGAACAGCACGGCATGGACCAGCACAGCACGATGGAGGGGAACCGGTGAGCGAGCGTCGTAGGGGTCTTGGTCGTGGTCTGGGGGCGCTGATCCCGGCGGCCGCCTCGCCCGTCACTCCCCCCGGTGCCGTCGGCACCGGCGCGCCCGTGGTCGCCAACCCGGAACGCGGCATCGCGGCCGTCAAGGTCGCCGGCCTGAACGGCGCTGGCGGCGTCGCCTCCATCCCGGTCCGGACGGTGGACGCGGCCGAGTCCTCCTCGGGTCCGGAGCTGAAGCCGATCGAGGGCGCGTACTTCGCCGAGCTCCCGATCCACACGATCACGCCGAACCCGCGCCAGCCGCGTGAGGTCTTCGACGACGAGGCGCTGGCGGAACTGATCACCTCCATCAAGGAGGTCGGTCTGCTCCAGCCGATCGTGGTGCGCCAGGTGGGGCCGGAGCGCTACGAGCTCATCATGGGCGAGCGTCGTCTGCGGGCCGGCAAGGAGGCGGGCCTCGACGCCATTCCGGCGATCGTCCGCGCCACCGACGACGACAAGATGTTGCTCGACGCGCTGCTGGAGAACCTGCACCGCGCCCAGCTGAACCCGCTCGAAGAGGCGGCCGCGTACGAGCAGCTGATGTACGACTTCTCCTGCTCCCAGGGCGAGCTGGCCGACCGCATCGGCCGCTCGCGCGGGCACGTCAGCAACACGGTGCGGCTGCTGAAGCTGTCGCCGTTCATGCAGCGGCGGCTCGCGGCGGGGGAGTTCTCCGCCGGGCACGCCCGGGTGCTGCTGGGCGTGGACGACGAGGAGCAGCGCGAGAAGCTCGCGGCGCGGATCTCTCCGGAGGGCCTCTCGGTCCGCAACCTGGAGGAGATCGCCACGCTGCTCGCCAAGGAGACCGGCAAGCCGCGCAAGGCGCCGGCCCCGCGGGCCGGCCGTCGGGTCTCCCCGGCGTTCGCGAGCCTGGCCAACCGGCTCTCGGACCGGTTCGACACCCGGGTCAAGGTCGAGATGGGGAAGGACCGCGGCAAGATCGTCGTGGAGTTCGCCTCGGTGGACGACCTGGACCGCATCCTCGGTGCGTTCGCGCCGGGTGAGGGTGAGCGGCTGCGTCAGGGAATCCTCGGCGAGGACGTCGAGGCCGAGCCCATCGAGGACTGACCCAGCGGGCATCATGGCGGAGCCCCCGCGCTCTCCGAGCACGGGGGCTCCGTCATGCCCGCGTGTCTTTTCGTGCGGGCGCCTATCGTGGAGGCATGGGACGCCGGTTGGTACCGCTGACGCTGGACTCGCTCGCTGATCTCCCGCTGCCGTGCAGAGGCTGCGTCTTCTGGGAGCTGGACGCGGTCAGCGGAGAGGCCGCCATCAAGGACGGGCGGCCGGAGTTGGAGAAGGAGTCCTGGATCTCCGGCGTGCTGCTGGAGTGGGGGTCCTGCGGTCGGATCGCCTATGTCGACGACGTGCCGGTGGGCTTCGTCCTGTACGCACCGCCCGCGTACGTGCCGCGGTCGCTGGCTTTCCCGACGAGCCCGATCTCCCCGGACGCGGTGCAGTTGATGACGTCTCGGGTGCTGCCGGGCTATCAGGGGCAGGGGATCGGCCGGACCTTGGTGCAGACGGTGGCCAAGGATCTGGTGCGTCGGGGCTTCAAGGCGATCGAGGCGTTCGGTGACGCGAAGGCGGAGGACGCGCACTGCGTGCTGCCGGCGGACCATCTGCTGGCGGTCGGCTTCAAGACGGTCCGACCGCACCACCGGTATCCGCGGCTGCGGCTTGAGGTGCGGTCGGCGTTGTCGTGGAAGGGCGAGATGGAGGTCGCCCTGGAGCGGTTGCTGGGCGCCGTGCAGAAGGAGCCGTCGCTGCGCCCGCTGTGAAGCATTTCAAGATCACTAACTGCTTCACGTGAAGCAGCCAATGATCTTGAGGCGCCTCAGACGCGGGTCAGCGGAAGCCGCAGCACGCCCGTCGGGGCGTCGTCCTCTGGCGGGAGGTAGACGCGCTGGACGGCGACCGCGATCGCCTCGACCGCCTGGGCGCGGGTCTCCGGGGAGCGGAGCCGCTCCGCGTCGCCGGCGTGGGTGAGGTAGCCGAGCTCCAGGCGCACGCACGGCATGGTGGTGGCGCGCAGCATCGTCCAGGTGCGGGCGTGGCTGCGCAGGTCCCCGAGGCCACAGCGGGCGACGAGCTCGCGCTGGGCCAGCCCCGCGAACTGCTTGCCGGTGTGGGACCATCGGCCGCGACTGTCGTCGCCGTAGTAGTAGCTCGCGACGCCCCCGACGGTGGGGTTGGTGTGGCCCTCCAGATGCAGCGAGATCATCAGGTTCGCACCGGTGCGGTTGGCGAAGCGGATGCGCTCGGCCTCCTCGGGGGCGGTGTCGGCGGTGCGGGTCAGGTAGGTCCGCACACCGAGGGCGGTCAGCCGGCCCTCCAGACGGCTGGTGACGTCCCAGACGATGTCGGCCTCGTTGAGGCCGTACCCGCGCAGACCGGTGTCGGGGCCGCCGTGGCCCGGGTCGATGACGATCACCTTGCCGGTCAGGGCAGGGCCGGAGTGACGCAGCATCTCGGTCTCGCGCATCACGTGCGGGGTGCCCCCGACGACGGTGCGCGAGAGCCGCTCCAGCACCACATAGGTGGTGGGCCCGAGGGTGCAGTCGGGGTAGAGGCCCATATTGCGCTGGAACTCGCCGACGGCCTGGGCGGTGGCGGGGCCGTAGATGCCGTCCACTCGACCCGGGGTGAAGCCCATGTCGAGCAGCCGCTGCTGGAGCTGGGCGACGTCGTCGCCGACCTGCATGCTGCTGGGCAGGTAGTTGAGCACCCGGTCGCCGAGTTGCCAGCGGGCCTCGTTGAGGTGCCGGTAGGTCTCCGGTCCGACGATGCCGTCGGCGGTGAGTCCGCGCTGCTGCTGGAAGTGGCGGATGGCCGCGTCCACGTCCAGGTCGAAGAGGGACTCGGCGGAGGGCAGGTGGCGGCCCGGACGCTGGGTGGGGGGCTCGGCGAGCAGGCCGAGCAGGGTGAGTTTGAAGCGGATCTCGGCGACGGCGGGACCGGTGTCCCCGAGCTTCCAGGAGTACGCGTGGGACGGTCGCTGCTGGGACATAGCCAAGATCGTACGCCGCGGGCCCCCGGTTTCCGTGAAACCAGGGGCCCGGAGCGGGCATGCCGCGGTGTTGTGACCCGATCAGCCGATCAGCAGATGGATTCAGCCGACGAAAGCGGCCAGGTCGCGCAGCAGCGCGCTCTTCGGCTTGGCGCCGACGATGGTCTTTACGACCTCGCCGTTCTGGTAGACGTTCATGGTCGGGATCGACAGCACGCCGTACTTGGCCGGGGTGTCCGGGTTCGCGTCGATGTCGATCTTGGCGATGGTGAGCTTGTCGCCGTACTCGGTGGCGAGCTCCTCCAGGATCGGCGCGACCTGGCGGCACGGGCCGCACCAGGTGGCCCAGAAGTCGACCAGGACGGGCTTGTCGCTCTTCAGGACCAGGGCCTCGAAGTCTGCGTCGGTAACGGTGATGGTGGCGCCGGCCACGGGATCTCCTCGGGTTGGTGGTGCGGGTACGGGATGGCTTCTTCGGTCGTGCCGGATCAGACCGAGGCGGTCTGCTCGACCTCGACGTGCGCCTGGGCGGCCAGGTAGCGCTCGGCGTCCAGGGCGGCGGAGCAGCCGGTGCCGGCGGCGGTGATGGCCTGGCGGTAGGTGTGGTCGACGACGTCGCCCGCGCCGAACACGCCGGAGACGTTGGTGCGGGTGGAGGGGGCGTCGACGCGCAGGTAGCCCTCGGCGTCGAGCTCCAGCTGGCCCTTGAACAGCTCCGTGCGCGGGTCGTGGCCGACCGCGATGAACAGGCCGGTGACGGGAAGCGCGCGGGTCTCGCCGTTACGGGTGTCCCGCAGGGTCACCGAGCTCAGCTTGCCGCCCTCGCTGTGGAGGTCGGCGACCTCGCTGTTCCAGGCGAAGGTGATCTTCGGGTCGTTGAAGGCGCGCTCCTGCATGGTCTTGCTGGCGCGCAGCTCCTCGCGGCGGTGGATCACCGTGACGGACTTGGCGAAGCGCGAGAGGAAGGTGGCCTCCTCCATCGCGGTGTCGCCACCGCCGACGACGGCGATGTCCTGGTCGCGGAAGAAGAAGCCGTCACAGGTCGCGCACCAGGAGACGCCGCGGCCGGACAGCTCGTCCTCGTGCTCCAGGCCCAGCTTGCGGTGCTGCGAGCCGGTGGCGACGATGACCGCCTTGGCCTTGTGCACGGTGCCCTCGGAGTCGGTGACCAGCTTGATGTCGCCGCTGAGGTCCACGGCGACGACGTCGTCGGGGACGAGCTCGGCGCCGAAACGCTCGGCCTGGCCGCGCATGTTGTCCATGAGCTCCGGGCCCATGATCCCGTCGCGGAAGCCGGGGAAGTTCTCGACCTCGGTGGTGTTCATCAGGGCGCCGCCGGAGGAGACGGAGCCCTCGAAGACCAGGGGGTTCAACGAGGCACGTGCGGTGTACAGCGCGGCCGCGTAGCCGGCCGGGCCTGAGCCGATGATGATCACGTTGCGAACGTCGCTCACTGGTTCTCCTGAATGCTTACGCGCGGCTGCCGTCTTGCCGGCCGGTGGTGTCCACCCCGGTCAACGGTTACCAAGTGTCTCGCATTCCCGGCGCCTCAGGCGCGCGGCACCGACTGGTGGAGCATGACCAGCGGAGCGGAGCAGGAATTCTGGACGAGGTACACGTCCCACTGGTGCGCGGGATCGGTCGCGTCCGGGTAGAGCAGCGCGAAGACCTCGACGCCCAGGTAGTGGCCGAGGCCCTGCACGGCGGGCGCGTCGGTCCGCTTGGTGGCGGCCAGGACGCACGTGGGGGCGGTGGGCTCGGCTGATCCGGACGGCGCCACGGAGGCGCCGCCGGGAACGGTCTGGGCGCCGTTGTTCGGCGCGGTGTGCGGGGCCATCCCCGAGGAGGAGGGCGAGGCGGAGGGCACGGTCCCGACCGCCGCACCCGCGCTCTTCGCCTGGGCGTCGCCGGCGAGGCGCTGGACCTCGCCGACGAGGTTCGCCTGGGTGAAGTCGTAGGCGGACGACGAGGCGGCGCTCAGCGAGTGGGGGACGACCTGGGCGCCACCGTTGGCCGACGCGCTGTTGTTCGCCCCGCTGTCCAGATCGCCGCCGCGGGAGACGGCGATGCCGATGCCGCCGGCGGCGAGGCAGAGCGCCAGGGTGACGAGCGCGCGGCGCATGCGGGCGCTGCGCCGCGAGCGGGTCCCGGGACGGTTGTCGGCCGGCCGCTCCCCGGCGGGACGCCTGGACGCCCCCGTGCGGCCGCCGTCGCTCTCCGCGCTGTCGCTCTCCGCGCCGTCGCTCTCCGCGCCGTCGGTGGTGGTCCCCTCGGCGTCGGTGCGGGCGGCGGCGGTGTCCTCCGTGACCGCTGCGACGGTCGCTCCGTCGAGGTCCCAGGGACGCTCCCGCTCCGCCGCGAGGGCGGCGTCGATGCGGGCGGCCACGTCCTCGGGCATCGGGCCGGCGTCGGGCTCGTCGCCCAGCAGCGCGGTCAGCTCGGCGAGGGCGGCATAGGTCTCCCGGCACTCCGCGCAGGAGTCCAGGTGTGCGGTCAGCCCGGCGCTCTGCTCGGCTGGGAGCAGTTCCTCGGCGTGCTCCGCGAGCAGTTCGACGTCGGGGTGAGCCGGGTGCAGTGTGGAGTCGCTCATGCCTTCAGCTCACCTCCTGCGGCGCTCGCGGTCTCGGCTCGGTCCGGTTGGTCCGGCGATGGGACGTGCGGTGGGGCCGCCCGGTTCCCCGCGCCCGCTCGACCAAGATCGTTTACTGCTTCACGTGTGACAGTTCGTGATCTTGATCGGTCCGGGTCGGCGGCACCGGCCCGGAGATGGCTCAGATGGGGCAGCAGCTTGGCCCGTGCCCGCGCGCAGCGGCTCTTGACCGTGCCGGAGGGGACGCCCAGCAGCGTCGCGGCCTCCGCGACGGAGTAGCCCTCCATGTCCACCAGGACCAGCGCGGCCCGCTGCTCGTGCGGCAGCGTCGCCAGCGCGGCGGTCAGCTCGCGGCGCAGCTCGCCGCGCTCGGCGGAGACGTCCGCTCCCTCGTCGTGGCCCGCGGCGCTCTCCAGCACCGTCTCGTCCTCCACCAGCCGGGTGCGGCGGGTGTTGCTGCGGCGTGCCCGGTCCAGGCAGGCGTTGACGACGATCCGGTGCAGCCAGGTGGTGACGGCGGAGCGGCCCTGGAAGGTGTGCGCGGCGCGGAAGGCGGAGACCATCGCGTCCTGGAGGGCGTCGGCGGCCTCCTCGCGGTCGCCGAGCGTGCGCAGCGCGGTCGCCCACAGGCGGTCGCGGTGGCGGCGCACCAGCTCGCCGAAGGCGTCGGGATCGCCCTCCAGATGGCGACGCAGCAGTTCTGCGTCCTCGACCGGTTCGGTCACCTGGCCCTCCACCCCCCTTGATGTGTCACGGCTGGCCACGCGGAAGTCGGGGTCAAGCCTGCCATCCCGGAGGTGTCCGCGTCAGCCCAGGACCTGGATCTCCGAGATGCCGCCCCGGAACTGGCCCGCGGAGGTGGGGTCGGCGGGCAGCGAAGTGACGTGGATCAGCACGTAGCGGGTGCGCACCGGCTGGGCCAGAACGCCGCTGTCCAGGCTGGTGCCGGGCAGGAGCTGGTCGTTGCTGATCCGCTGGGTGAAGCCGCTCAGGTCCGTCGGGGCGGACGAGTCGCCGGCCGGGGCCGCGAGGATCTCCTGGGTCTGTTCGCCGAAGGGCAGCAGCACCTTGACCTCGGAGACGCTCTGCACGCTGCCGAGGTCGACCAGGATCCCGCTGCCGTCCTTACGCGTCGTGTAGTTCCCGAAGTTCGGGTAGCCGCTGTAGCTGGCGGTGATCCAGGCGGTCTTCGGGTCGCCGTCGATCGTCAGGGGCGCCTTGTCGCCCGCTATCGTCGTCGGGTCCAGCGGGGAGAACTCCGTGGCGGAGGAGAGCGACAGCGTCTTCAGCGTGCGCCCGTTGTCGCCCGAGGTGCCCGGTGTGGAGCCGGTGGTGTTCTGGCCCAGCTGGTTGTTGGTCGCCCCGTTGTTGCTGTTGTTCTTCGCCATCAGCGCCTCGGCGGTGCCCCAGCTGCCGAGCGCGATCGCGCCCAGGACGACCAGGGAGACCGCCCACTTCAGCGCGCGGCCCGAGCGGCCCGGCAGGGCGGGCTGCGGGGCCTGCTGCGGCCTGTGGGGCTGGTGGGGCGTCCGCGGCGGGACGGACGCGGTCACCGTCGTGGGAGCCGCCCCGGTGCCACGCTGGGGCGTGGCCCGGTGGGCGGGGTAGCTCGGCAGCACCAGCGGCTCGGGCTCCGGCTGACGCACCTTGGGCAGCTCGGTGACGGCCTTGGCGAGCTCGTCGGGGGCGGTGATCGGCGTCAGCTTGCCGCCGGGCGGCGTGCACAGCGTGCGGGCGGTCAGGTCCGAGAGACCGCGGTGCACGCCCGCGCGGACCCGCTCCGCGGGCACCGTGCCGAGGTCGCGCGGCAGCCGCTGGAGGCCGTTGCCGCCCTCGGGGAAGGGCCAGCGGTGGGTCAGCGCGGCGAACAGCAGCGCGCCGATGGCGCGGGTGTCGCGCAGCGCCGCGTCGCTCCTGTCGTCCGCCTCGACGCCGCGCAGGGCCGCGTTCACGGCGATGCCGTCGATCCGGTACTGCCCGCTGTCGGTGCGCAGCACCGAGGCCGGGGTGAGCCGCAGGTGCGCGAGGCCGCGCCGGTGCGCGGCGGCGAGCGCGTCCGCGAGCTGGCGCACCAGCTGGTAGGCCTCGTAGGCCTCCAGCGGCTCGGCCAGCAGCAGGGTGTCCAGCCCTGTGGCGTCCGGCAGCCACTCGCGCACGACGTACACCTCGTCGCCGTCCTCGACGGCGTCCAGCACCTGCACGAAGCGCGGGTCGCCGAGCAGCGCCGCCTGCCGCGCGGCGGCCAGCACGCCCTTGGCGCGCGGGTGGGCGGCGGCGAGCAGGTGGATGCCGACGGCCCGCCGCAGCTTCTCGTCGACGGCGCGCCAGGAACTGAAGACCTCGTTGCTGGTGGTGCACTCCTCCAGCCGGTACCGCCGCGCGATCCGGTCCCCACTGTGCCGCGCGGGCGCCGCGACGCTCGCCCCGGCGGAGGCGCCTTCGGCCGCCGCCTCGGCGGCGCTGTCTACCGGCTTGGCCTCGGCGGCCGGCTTCGCGGCCCTCTGCGATGCCGCGCTGTCCACCGGCTTCACCTCGGCGGCCTTCGCCGCCGCTGCGTTGCCGTTCGCGGCAGCAGTCGCGGCGTCGGATGCGCTCTCGACAGGCTTTGTCCTGGCGGCGCTGCCTGCCTGCTTCGCCTCGGCGGCCTTCGCCGCCGCTGCGCTCTGCGCAGCAGCAGTCGCCCCGGTGTCGGCGGCGCTGTCCGCGGGCTTTGCTCCGGCGACGCTGCCTGCCTGCTTCGCCCTGGCGGCCTTCGCTGCCGCTGCGCTCTGCGCAGCAGCAGCCGCCCCGGTGTCGGCGGCGCTGTCCGCGGGCTTTGTCCTGGCCGCGCTGCCTGCCTGCTTCGCCCTGGCGGCCTTCGCTGTCGCAGTGCCCTCAGCGGCGCTGTCCGTCGGCTCCGCCTCGGTGGCAGCCTTGGCTGCCGACGCGCCCTGCGTGGCGGTCGCCGTGGCCGCTGTGGTGTCGGAGGACTGCCGGGTCGGCTTCGCCGGCGCGGCGGTGGCCGAGGTGGCGTCAGCGGGCTTGCTGCCGGGCTTGGCCGGCACCGCGTTTGCCTGCGCGGCATCGCCGTCGGTGTCCGCCGGTTCGGCGGGATCCGCGGCGGACGGCTCGTCAGCGGCCGGGGACGGCTCGGGTTCCGACGCGGCTGCGATGGCGTCAGGCGCGGACTCCGGATCCGCGCTCAGCTCCGTGGCGAGGGCCTCGACGGACATCTGGGCGGTCGCCTCCGAAGTCCGTTCCGACTGCCCTTCGCCCGCCCGAGGGCCGCCCGTGGTCGATTCCACGGCCGTCTCGCTGCGCTCAGCCACCGTTGTCCTGCCTCCCCGAACCGCATTGCCGCCGATCCCACGGCGGGCCGCATGACGACACGGCCCGACCCACGATCAATTGTGCCAACTCGTCGCGCCCCTTACGACCGTCGGGCGGCCTCGTTGGTTGCGCGGCTCGGCGAAATCTGCGGTTGGTTCACCTAGCGTCCGATTTTCGCGCGAACCATACCGAGAAGCGAGTTGAGTTCGTCGATGCGCATCCGCTTGGCCACGACCAGGAAGAGGCCCATCTGCACCACGCCGCCGACCACCACGGCGGCGATGCCGCCGACGCGGCCTCCGCCCAGCGCACCGAGAACGGCGAAGCTGAGACCCGCGCCCACCACGGCCGGCAGCACGTTGGCGCCGATCAGCTTGGTGTAGGTGCGCTTGATGCGATCGCCGTCAAGATCGCCGATCCGGCGGCGCAGCCGCGGCACGGCCACCATCAGGCCGACCACGTAGGCCGCGCCGTAGACGAAGGCCATGCCGGTGACGGCCCACGTGGCGGGCAGCACGACGTAGCAGATCGCCGAGAGCAGCGCCTGCGTGGCGGCCACCCACACGGTGTTGTAGAAGGGCGTGCGGGTGTCCTCGTAGGCGTAGAAGCCACGCAGCAGCACGTACTGGGCCGAGTAGGGGATCAGGCCGAGCGCGAAAGCGGAGACCATGTAGCCGACGGAGACCTCGTTGTAGATCGCCGCGCCGATCGCCGGGCCGAGCGCCAGGAAGGCGAAGGCGCCGGGGATGATCGCCACGGCGGAGGTCCGCAGGCCGTAGGAGAGGTCGTCGCGGACCGAGGTGGCGTCGTCGTCGGCGGCCGCGCGGGAGATGCGCGGCAGCACGGCGCTCATGATGGAGACGGTGATGACGGCCTGCGGCAGCTGCCAGATCAGCAGCGCGTTCTGGTAGGCCGCCAGGCCCTTGCCGGCCACGCCCGCCGCGCCACCGGCTGCGGTGGCGAGCTGGGTGACGACGAGGAAGCCGGCCTGGTTGGCGAGGACGAACAGGAACGTCCACTTGGCCAGCTTCGCGGCGTGGCCGAGGCCGTGGCCGCGCCAGTCGAAGCGCGGGCGGAAGCGCAGCCCGGCATGGCGCAGGTAGGGGAACATCGCCAGCGACTGGACCACCAGGCCGAGCAGCGTGCCGATGCCCAGCAGCCGGACGCCCGCCGAGGGGATCGTGGTGACGTCCATGTACGTGGACTTCCACGGCCCGTAGACCCAGATGAACATCGAGAAGGTGAAGATGACGACGATGTTGTTGAGGACCGGGGTCCACATCATCGGGCCGAATCTGCCGCGCGCGTTCAGGATCTGACCCATGACCACGTGCAGGCCCATGAAGAAGATCGTGGGCAGGCAGTAGCGGGTCAGCGCCACCGTCACGTCCGCCGAGGCCGGGGTCGCCATCGACTCGTTCGAGACCGCCCGGACCAGCAGCGGCGCGGCGATCACGGTGGCGGCCACGACCGTGCCGAGCCCGACCACGACCAGGGTCAGCAGGCGGTTGGCGTAGGCCTCGCCGTTGTCCTCGTCGTTCTTCATGCTGCGTACCAGCTGCGGGACGAAGACCGCGTTGAGCGCGCCGCCGCCGACCAGGATGTAGATCATGGTCGGCAGGGTGTTGGCGACGCTGTAGCGGTCGCCGAGCGTGAAGACGCCGATGGCCGCGGTGATCACCATCGTGCGCAGGAACCCGGTGCCACGCGAGACGAGCGTGCCCGCCGCCATGATCGCGCTGGAGTTGAGCAGGTTCGCGACCTTGCCCTTGGGGGCGCCCGCCTCGGCCGAGGACGACTCGGCCTCGGTCTCCTCCGGCCGCTGCGGCAGGTCCTGCGGGACCAGCAGCGGGATGGTGCTCGTGGTCTCGGCGACGGCGTCGCCGCCCGCCTCGCCGTACAGGCTCGGTCCGCTGTCGCGGAACAGGAAGTCGTAGGCCTCGTCCTGGGCGCGCTGCTGCTGCGCCTGCGTGTGCTCGCGCGCCGCCTGGCGGCGACCCGCGCCGCTGATCAGCTCGTCGACCCCGAGGTAGGGCTCGGCGCCCGGCTGACCGGTCTGACCCGGCTGGCCGGGCTGCCCCTGCGGCGGGTACTGCGGCGGCTGGCCGGGCTGCTGCGGATCCTGCGGCCAGCCCTGGACGCCTGGCTGCTGCGGCGGCAGCTGCTGCTGGCCCCCGTAGGCCTGGCTGAAGCCCTGCGGCTGGTAGGGCGGCTGGGCCTGGTACGCGGCCTGCCCCGGTTGCTGCGGCTGGTGTTGCGGCTGGTGTTGCGCGGGGTACGGCTGCGTCTGCTGCCCGTAGGGCTGCTGTTCCGAGTACCCCGGCGGCCCGCCCTGCGCCGGCTGGTAGGCCTGCGGCTGCGGTGTCTGCTGCTGCGGAGTGTGCGGCGGGAACGGCGGCTGCGGCGGGGGCGGGTAGCCGCCCTCGCCGTACAGGGACCCGGGGGCCGGCGGCGCCTGCGTCGCGGCGGGCGCGTGCGGGTCCGTGGCGTACGGGTCCGCCGGGTAGGGGTCGTGCGCGTAGGTCTGGTCGAGGTACGGGTCGGGCGCGTGGCCGCCGGTGCCGCCCTGAGGGGTCCTGCCGTCTCGCGGCGCGGTCATGCGTCTGCCTCCGTGTCCTTCGTTGCCGTCGGGTCCTCGGGACCTTCGGCGGTGGCGGCGGCGAGGGCCGCGTTCTTCTTGCGCTTCCAGTACAACCGCAGACCGGCCAGGACGACGAGCAACCCGCCGCTGGCCATCACGGCGATGACGCCGGAGGACACCGAGGTGATGCTGACGTAGAAGTACTGGTGGTTGATCTCGGAGCCGTCCTGCGCCGAGAGGAGCACCGCCTTCATCTTCACCTGGCCGTTCGCGGTGGCCGTGACCTTGAAACGGGCGGTGTACTTGGTCCGGCCGCCGGCGACGGTGATGTCCACGCCGTCCTGCGCGGACTGTGAGTCGATCTTGAGGCGGGGGTAGCCGGTGTCGGCGACCTCCAGGTGGAGCTTGAGCCGGGTGACCGGCTGCTCCAGGTCGTTCTCGACGCTGACGGCGATCTGTGCGGAGGCGTTGTCGCCCGGCACGACCACGTCGCTCGTCTTCTTGATGATGTAGACCGACCCCGTCAGCGAGGTCATGTAGCCGTTCATGTCCAACGCATAGGTGATCCCCGCCGGCTGGTCCGCGCGCCAGCCGGTGGAGACGGACCGGACCATGGCCGCGTTGAACGGCTCCCGGAGCCGGTCCGGGCGGGTCAGGATGCGCTGGAGCTGGGTCAGGCCCTGCTGGGTCTTCGTCAGCGCGTCGACGGCGGTCCCGCTGAGCTCACCGGCGCGCAGCCAGGACGGGTAGCTGCCGGTGGAGGGCACCCGGGTGTCGGCGCCGGTGCTGGCCCCCGCCTGGACGACGCTGTTCAGGTCCACCGGCTGCACCCAGGCGCCGCCCTGGGCGTCCTTGAGGGCCCGCACCAGGGTCTGCGCGGTGGCGGTGGACAGGTTGCGCGGCGGCTGCACCACGACGTCCCGCTGGGTGTACGGCTGTTCCCCGGAGATCGCCAGCGTCTCGGCGAGGAACCGCTGCACGGCCGCGGTCTGTTCGGCCTGGGTGGACAGGTCCCCGGCGAAGATCTTCGTCAGCTCGCTGTCGGCGACGACCGCGGTCATCCCGCCGCTGATCCTGCGTGCCGCGTTCGGGGTGTAGGTCAGGTCCGGGCTGTCGGGCATCGACGCGCCGTTGACGATGATCTGGCTCGCGCCCATGCTCTTGGCCACCGACACGATCGAGGTGTCGACGTACCCCTGGTAGGGCCAGGCCACGTCGTGGTTGGCGTCGACCTGGAGCCGGTCCAGGCCCACGCTGCTGCCGAGGACCGGCAGCAGCGAGGCGACCTGGCTCCGTGCGGTGGAGTTGTGGGCGAGCGAGGCCAGGTCCGGGTCCGCGTAGGGCAGCGAGACGACGTCGGGCTTCCCGGTGGACAGGGCGCTCTGCACCTGGGCGAGCCAGTTGGTGGCCGCCTGCTTGCCGGTGCCCGCGGTCAGGCAGTGGCAGCCCGCGTTGGCGCCGGAGGTGTCGGCGGCGGTGGTCACCTGGTAGTCGCCGGTCATCGCGCTGACCGTGTCGATCAGGTCCGGGTCGACCATCCAGGTCAGCCGCAGACCGGGGTTCTGCTGCCCGATCGACGCGAGCTGGCCGAGCCGGCCCTCCTGCGCCAGCGAACCGGCCAGCTCCTGGGTCAGCACCGGCTCCTCGGTGTGCGAGGACGGGTCGACATAGGTCTGCGCCTGAAGCACCGGCGGGTTGGTCAGCGGCCAGAGGGTGGCGACCTTGGTGGCCTTGACGCTGGAGTTCCTGGGGTGCAGCGGGAGGAAGGTCCGGGCGATGGCGAGGGGGTACCCCGCGTCGGCGCCGACGTTGCTCTGCGCGTCCACGCCGAGGGCGAAGACCCCGTCGGGGTCGGCGGGCAGGCCCAGCTTCGAGATCGGCGCCTTGATCGAGAACGAGACGGTCGCGCCCGGCGCGAGTGTGCCGATCCGCTGTTGCAGGTCCCCGCGCTCGAATCCGTCGTTGCCGCTCGGCTTCTCGCCCAACGCGGCCACCGACTCGATCTCGGAGCGCTGGGTCAGGGCCGCCCCGGTGGTCATCAGTCCCACGTGCAGCCCCTGCACGGCGCTGGAGGTGCGGTTGCGGACCGTGCCGGTGACGGTCACCTCGCCGTCTGCCGTGGGGACGGCCGGGGTGACCGTGTTGAGCGTCACCTCGACGCTCGTGTGGGTGTCGGCCGGCGCCAGCGTTGTCGAGGAGGCGGTGTGCTGGAGCGCCGGCACGTCGCTCACGGTGATCTGCGGCGCGGCTTCGGCGGCGGGTGCGAGCGTCGGCCCGGCCAGCACGACCAGCCCGGAGGCGAGCGTCAGCCGCGCGGCCCGGCGCAGCGTGCTCCCGCTCCGCCTTTCCGCCCGACCCCTGTCAGGCCGGCCGCTTGCCCGCCACCTCCCCGTCGCCGCCTCGCCCACGCGTCCTCGCCGTTCTCGTCGCTGTCCCCGGGGATGCCCCATACGGCGGGGCAGGCGCCTTCGGTCCGCGCCCCGCGCCCCGCGCCCTGGCATGGTAACGACGCCGAGCCGCCTCGTGTGCCGGTAGGCAGGCCCGGACGGGGGTACGACGTGGTTCCTGGCGCCCACGGTTCCGGTTCGCCCCGGATAGTGCAAGCACGGCAGGTGCCGCGCCCCGTACCCTTGTCTGTCGTGTCCCACGCTATGCCCTCCGGCCTCCCCGCATCCGAGCCCACCCCCGCCTCCGTCCTCGCCGACGGCGGTGCCGCGCTGAGCGAGACGCAAGCGGAGCGGGTACGCGAGATCCTGCGCGCCTACCCGGTCGCGGTCGACCTCGGCGAGCGTTTCCAGGCGGCGGGCTTCACCCTCGCACTGGTCGGCGGCTCCGTCCGCGACGCGCTGCTGGGCCGGCTCGGCAACGACCTGGACTTCACCACCGACGCCCGGCCCAAGGAGATCCTGAAGCTGGTCAAGGGCTGGGGCGAGGCCGTCTGGGACGTGGGCATCGCGTTCGGCACGGTCGGCGTGCGCAAGCACGACCTCCAGATCGAGATCACCACCTATCGCTCCGAGCTGTACGACCGGAACTCCCGCAAGCCCGAGGTGACCTTCGGCGACACCATCGAGGAGGACCTGGTGCGCCGCGACTTCACGGTCAACGCGATGGCCGTGCGGCTGCCCCAGGTGGAGTTCGTGGACCCGCACCACGGGCTCGCCGACCTCGCCGAGGGAGTGCTGCGCACGCCGGGCACGCCGGAGGCTTCCTTCTCCGACGACCCGCTGCGGATGCTGCGTGCCGCGCGCTTCGCCGCGCAACTGGACTTCGAGGTCGCGCCCGAGGTCGTCACCGCGATGACGGAGATGGCCGACCGGATCGACATCGTCTCCGCCGAGCGGATCCAGGCCGAGCTGAACAAGCTGCTGCTGTCGGCGCACCCGCGCAAGGGCCTGACCCTGCTCGTCGACACCGGTCTGGCCGCCCGCGTCCTGCCGGAGCTGCCCGCGCTGCGCCTGGAGCGCGACGAGCACCACCGCCACAAGGACGTCTACGAGCACAGCCTGACCGTGCTGGAGCAGGCCATCGACCTGGAGTCGACCGGCGAGGGCGACGGCAAGCCGGACCTGACGCTGCGCCTGGCCGCGCTGCTGCACGACATCGGCAAGCCGCGCACCCGGCGCTTCGAGGACGGCGGCGGCGTCTCCTTCCACCACCACGAGCTGGTCGGCGCGAAGATGACCAAGAAGCGGCTGCGCGAGCTCAAGTACTCCAACGAGCTGATCGCGGACGTCTCCCGGCTGGTCGAGCTGCACTTGCGGTTCCACGGCTACGGCACCGGCGAGTGGACCGACTCCGCGGTGCGCCGCTACGTGCGCGACGCGGGCCCGCTGCTGGACCGGCTGCACAAGCTGACCCGCTCGGACTGCACCACCCGCAACAAGAAGAAGGCCGCCGCGCTCGCGCGCAGCTACGACGGTCTGGAGCAGCGGATCGGCCAGTTGCAGGAGCAGGAGGAGCTGGACTCGATCCGGCCCGACCTGAACGGCGACCAGATCATGCGGCTGCTCGGCATCAAGCCGGGCCGGGAGGTCGGCGAGGCGTACACGTTCCTGCTGGAGCTGCGCCTGGAGCACGGCCCGATGGGCGAGGAGGCCGCGGCCGAGGCGCTCAGGACCTGGTGGGCAGAGCGGCAGGGGTGAGCGCGGCCCGCCACGGGCGGGTGGCGCCGTAGACGAGGGCGGTGGCGGCGTACAGCGCCGCCGCCGTCAGCACGACCGGGACGGAGCGTCCCGAGATCGGCAGCACCAGCGCGCACAGTCCCGCCGCCGCGACCAGCGCGCTGTTGAACAGGACGTCGTAGAGGGCGAAGACGCGTCCCCGGTAGGCGTCCTCGACGCCGCTCTGGACGAGGGTGTCGGTGCTGATCTTGGCGCCCTGGGTGAGCAGCCCGAGCGCGTAGGCGGCGACCATGGTGGGCCAGGGTGTGAAGAAGAAGCCGAGTGCGGCCGTCAGGACCGCGCCGAGCGCGGAACAGGTCGTCAGCCAGCCCGGCACGGTGAGCCGGCGGCCGGCGAACGGGGTGAGCGCGGCGGCGCTGAAGTAGCCGGCGGCGGAGGCGCCCAGCGCCGTGCCGAGCCAGCGCAGGCCACCGCTCTGGTCGCTGGGCGCGGCGAAGGTGTTGCGGCAGAGCATCAGCAGGACGACCAGCAGCAGGCCGTAGCAGAACCGCAGAACCGTCACTGCGCCGAGCGCGCGGGCGGCCGGGCGGCAGTCCTGCAGCAGGTGCCGGAAGCCGTCCAGCAGGCCGCGGGCGGTGTCGGTGAGAGCGGTGCGGATGGTCGCCTCCGCGGCCTCCTCGCGCTGCTTGCGCTCGGGGCCGAGTGACTCCTTGCCGAGGGTGGTGGCCACCAACGCGGACGCGGCGTACCCGCCGCCGGCCAGCGCCACCAGCAGCGCGTTGCTGGCCGCCCCGGCGGGCAGTGCGAGCCGCACCAGGAACGCCCCGCCGCCGCCGATGGTCGCCGCGAGCGTGCCGGCGGTCGGGGCGAGGGAGTTGGCGCCGATCAGCAGCTCGTCCGTGACGACGTGCGGCAGCGCGGCCGAGAGCCCGGCCAGGACGAACCGGTTGATGCCGGTGACCAGCAGCGCGGCGGTGAAGAACACCCACGTGGGCGCCTGCGCCGCGACGAGCGCGGCGGTGGCCAGACAGAGCAGCAGGCGCAGCAGGTTGCCCTTCACCAGCACCTGGCGTCGCCGCCACCGGTCCAGCAGCACGCCCGCGAACGGGCCGATCAGGCAGAACGGCAGCAGCAGCACGGCGAATGCGGACGCGATGGCGGCGGGACTGGGCTGCCGCTCGGGAGAGAAGACGACGTACGCGGCAAGCGCCGCCTGGAACGCGCCGTCCGCGAGCTGCGACAGCAGCCGCGTGGCCAGCAGGCGCCGGAAGCCACGGAGCCGCAGCAGCGCGCGCAGGGTCGGTGTCGTCGCCACCGGCCTAGCCTGGCACGTGCCGTGCGCGGGCGCACGCATTCGCGAGCAAGATCGCCAAGTGTTTCACGTGCAGCACTTCACGATCATGATTCAGTTGCATCCTGCACGGGCGCGAGGCTCTGCTCGATGTCCTGCGTGGGCGACGAGCCACCCACGCAGCCGGCAGGCCGAACGCGCAGGGCCATCCGCACGCCGGTGGCTCGCTCAGTTCCTCGCGCCCCCGGCAAAGTGCAACGCCCCCATCTGCCGAAACCGGCGGATGGGGGCGTTTGCAGGTCAGTGCGGGTCCGCGTCAGCGGGTCAGCGCTCGACCTCGCCGCGGATGAACTTCTCGACGTTCTCGCGGGCCTCGTCGTCGAAGTACTGGACCGGCGGGGACTTCATGAAGTACGAGGACGCCGACAGGATCGGGCCACCGATGCCGCGGTCCTTGGCGATCTTCGCCGCACGCACGGCGTCGATGATGACACCGGCGGAGTTCGGGGAGTCCCAGACCTCGAGCTTGTACTCGAGGTTCAGCGGAACGTCACCGAAGGCGCGGCCCTCGAGGCGCACGTACGCCCACTTGCGGTCATCGAGCCACGCGACGTAGTCGGACGGGCCGATGTGGACGTTCTTGGCGCCCAGCTCGCGGTCGCGGATCTGCGAGGTGACGGCCTGCGTCTTGGAGATCTTCTTGGACTCCAGGCGCTCGCGCTCGAGCATGTTCTTGAAGTCCATGTTGCCGCCGACGTTCAGCTGCATGGTGCGCTCGAGGATGACACCGCGGTCCTCGAACAGCTTCGCCATCACGCGGTGCGTGATCGTCGCGCCGACCTGGGACTTGATGTCGTCACCGACGATCGGCACGCCGGCCTCGGTGAACTTGTCCGCCCACTCCTTGGTGCCGGCGATGAAGACCGGGAGGGCGTTGACGAAGGCGACCTTGGCGTCGATGGCGCACTGGGCGTAGAACTTCGCTGCGGCCTCGGAACCGACGGGCAGGTAGCAGACCAGGACGTCGACCTGGCGGTCCTTGAGGACCTGGACCACGTCGACCGGCTCCTCGGTGGACTCCTGGATGGTCTCCAGGTAGTACTTGCCGAGGCCGTCGAGGGTGTGGCCGCGCTGGACCTGGACACCGGACGACGGAACGTCGCAGATCTTGATGGTGTTGTTCTCGGAGGCGCCGATGGCGTCCGCCAGGTCGAGACCGACCTTCTTGGCGTCCACGTCGAACGCGGCCACGAACTCCACGTCGGAGACGTGGTAGTCACCGAACTGCACGTGCATGAGGCCCGGCACGCGGCTGTTCGGGTCGGCGTCCTTGTAGTACTCGACACCCTGCACCAGGGAAGCGGCGCAGTTGCCGACACCCACGATGGCTACGCGAACCGAACTCATTCCGGTTGCTCCTTGTTACTCGTGAGACTCGTGCTGCGGCACGGGTCTCTGCCTTCAGTCAATGCGGTACGTCTCTGGGGTCATGCGGTAGGTCGTGCCGATCGTCGGCGCTCCCCCGGCCGCCCGCATGGTGCTGCTGCTACTCGTCCCCGCCCGGTGGGGCGGTGGCGTGGCCGCGGCCGCCGCGGTTCGCGCGCTCGGTCTCGATCAGCTCGTTGAGCCAGCGGACCTCGCGCTCGACCGACTCAAGGCCGTGGCGCTGCAGTTCGAGGGTGTAAGCGTCCAAGCGCTCGCGGGTGCGGGCCAGCGAGGCCCGCATCCGCTCCAGTCGTTCCTCCAGCCGGTTCCGGCGACCCTCCAGCACGCGCATGCGCACGGCCTTGTCGGTCTGGCCGAAGAAGGCGAAGTGAACACCGAAGTGCTCGTCCTCCCAGGCATCGGGACCGGAGTCGGCCAGCAGCTCCTCGAAGCGCTGCTTGCCCTCCCCGGTCAGCCGGTAGACGATCTTCGATCGCTTGCCGTTCAGGGCGGTTGCGGGGATGTACTCGGCGTCGGGGTTGTCCTCGACCAGATAGCCCTGGGCGACGAGGCCCTTCAGGCAGGGGTAGAGCGTGCCGTAGGAGAAGGCACGGAACGAGCCGAGCAGCACGTTGAGCCGCTTGCGCAGCTCGTAGCCGTGCATGGGCGAGTCGTGCAGCAGGCCGAGGACGGCGAACTCCAGGATGCCCGAGCGCCTGCTCATGGTCCGGCTTCGCCTCCTTCGTCCTTCGTGCCGCGTGACTCGGTCCCGCTGTCGTCATCACGAGTATGCCACTGCGATGTATCGAACCGATACATCGAGACGATATGGCTCCGGTGTTGCGGCGGCAAGAGGGGGCTCGCGGGGAGTGGGGTGGTGGCTCTCACAGTTGTCGGTTCTGTGTAAGGACGGCCCGGGAGTGGCCGGGGAGATGCGGGTTCTGTGCGCGGCGCACGGGAGTTTGGCTGACCTTTGATAAGGATCTGTCGGCGATATGTCCCAATTGGGAGTTGACGCCCGGTTAGGGGGCTTCCCAAGCTGCGTACTCTGTCGCCTATGCAGAAAGCCGCCAGGAATCACGGAGACCACGGGAACCACGGGTCTCCCGATGGCGTCCCCGTCCTCGGCGGACTCTGGCCTCTTCGGCCCGCGTCGCCATGGGGGAACAGGACCACCGCCTTCAGGCAGCCGCAGCGCAGCCTTCAGTCCGAGGAACAGCTGGAAGCAGGATGAGCGAACACCGGCGTAGAACGCCGCAGTCGCAGCAGCCGCAGCAGCCGCAGTACGGCGGCCGTCGCCCCAATGGCCCGACCTCGTCGGGCCGCGGCCAGAGCGCTGCCCACCCGAGCGGCGGCATGCCCCCGCGACGCACCGCACGCCCGCAGCCGGGCGGCGGCCCCGCCGCCGGCTCCCCGGCGGAGCCCCGCCCGACCCGCGCGGAGATGCGCCGCGCGGCCCAGGGCAAGGGCGGCGGCCGCGGCGGCAGCGGCGGCGGAGGAGGCGGCCGCGGACCCGGTGGCCCGGGCGGCCCCGGCGGTCGTGGCGGCAAGGGCCCGAACGGCCCCCGGCCGAAGCGTTTCATCGACTACCCGCGCTGGGGCAAGACCGGCTTCCGCCGCTGGCTGCCCTCGTGGAAGCTGGTCACCAGCTGCTTCCTGTTCTGCTTCGGCAGCCTGACGGCGCTCGTCGGCTACGCCTACGCCACGGTCCAGATGCCCAGCATCGACGCGACCATGAACATGCAGGCCAACACGTACCAGTGGTCCAACGGCAAGACCATGGCCGTACGTGGCGCCTACAACCGCACCAAGGTCCCCCTCGGTGACGTGCCGACCGGCGTGCAGAACGACTTCCTCGCGGCGGAGAACGCCAACTTCTGGACCGACTCGGGTGTCGACCCGCAGGGCATCGCGCGTGCCGTCTACAAGATGGCCTCCGGCGGTGACGTCCAGTCCGGCTCGACGATCACCCAGCAGTACCTGAAGATCGCGTTCCTCGGCTCGCAGCAGACGGTCAGCCGCAAGTTCGAAGAGATCATGCTCGCGGTCAAGCTCAACCAGAGCGTGTCCAAGCAGAACATCCTTGAGGGCTACCTCAACAGCGTCTACTTCGGGCGCGGCGCCTACGGCATCGAGGCGGCCGCCAAGACCTACTTCAACACCGACTCGAAGAGCCTGACCGTCAGCCAGGGCGCCTTCCTCGCGGCCCTGGTCAACGGTCCGAGCCTGTACGACCCCGCAGGTGACGCGGCCGGCAACAACGTTGACGCCAACACGGCGCGCATGAAGGCTCGTTGGCAGTGGATCCTGAGCCGGCAGGCGGCCGACAAGATGGCCACGGCGCCCCTGGCACAGGACGGCATCACCAGCGGGTTCCCGAAGTGGCTGCCCCGTAAGACCGCCAGCACGGGCACCGGTTACGTCGGCTACCTGGTGGACCTCGCCGACCTCTTCATGACCACCCACGGCGGCGTGACCCAGGCGTCGCTCGACAAGGGCGGTTACACGATCCGCACCACCTTCGTGCAGTCGGACATGGACGCCATGAAGGCGGCCGTCGCTGAACCCTTCAAGGGTCAGTACAAGCTCGACCCGAAGCGGAAGGTCACCAACAAGGACTCCATCACCGGCAAGTACAACACCTACCCGGTGGACGCCTGGCTCCACGTCGGTGGTGCCTCGGTGAAGCCCGGTGACGGCGCGGTGACCGCGATCTACGGTGGCCCGGACTACATGAAGCAGGCCTTCGACGACGCCAACAACCCCGGTGTCCTGGTCGGCTCGACCTTCAAGGCGTTCGTGCTGGCCGCCGCCCTCAAGGACGGCGTGCAGTCCAGCGACAACCAGGTGGGCGGTGGCGCGACCGGTCCTGTCGGCGTCTCGCTGAACAGCCTCTACAACGGCAACGACAAGCTCAAGATCAAGAACCCCGACGGGACGCTCTGGACGGACAAGAACGGCCCCTGGACACAGGTCAACGACTCCGGCGACAACCTGGGGCCGATCAACCTGAAGGTGGCGATGGCCCGGTCCATCAACACCGTCTACGTCCAGCTCGGCATGGACGTCGGCATGCAGAACGTGAAGGACGCCGCCATCCTCGCCGGCCTGAACAAGGACTCCAACTGGGGTGGCCTCGGCCCGTCCTTCGCGCTCGGTACCTCCACCCCCGGCCCGATCCGCATGGCCACCGCGTACGCGACCTTCGCCGCCTCGGGCATGGAGGCCGACCCGTACGAGGTCCAGAGCTTCGTCTACAACGGCGCCACGACCGTCACGAAGTCGAAGCCGCACCAGGTCTTCAGCCCCGACGTCGCCGACTCGGTGACCACCGCGTTGAAGGCCGTGGTCCAGGAGCCCTACGGCACCGGTATCAAGGCCCAGGCCCTCGGCTGGGACGCGGCCGGCAAGACCGGTACCACCGACTCCAAGAAGTCGGCCTGGTTCGTCGGCTACACCAAGGACCTCTCCACGGCCATCGGTCTGTGGGACGTGGACCCCAAGTCCCACGCGCTCATGTCGCTGACCGGTCTTGCGGGCCAGCAGGAGATCTACGGTGCCGACTTCCCGACCGAGATCTGGACCGCCTACATGGAGCAGGCGCTCAACGGCGTGACCCCGGTCCCGCTGCCGGGCGACCCGCACTACGGCACGATCCAGAACGAGCCGGGCGTCTCCGCCTCGCCGACCGCCAAGCCCTCTGCCAGCTCCTCGGCGTCCAGCAGCGCGTCCGCGTCGTCCTCGCCGTCGACCAGCGCGAGCCCCAGCAGCTCGCCGTCGGACTCGTCCTCGCCGTGCACGCAGCTGGAGATCGACCTCGGCACCTGCCCGAACCCGAGTCCGTCGTCGAGCAAGAAGCATCCGGGCGGCGGCGGGAGCTCCAGCAGTCCGGCCGTGCCGAACGGACAGGCGCAACCCAACGGCGGGTAGCGACGTCAGAGCAGTGAACGCCACGCGGCCCCGACCCGGAAGGGTGGGGGCCGCGTGGCGTAGGCGCCGGTGCGGCGGCGCGACGGTACGGCGGCCAGACGTGGGGGCAGCGCGTTGTCCACAACCCCTGGAAAGGATCGTGCGGCAGGATGAGCGGTATGACGTCGAGTGACCAGCAGGCCGGCGACGCCGGGCGTGCAGACGAGCCAGCGGCGCACGTCTGGGCCGGGCCGGGGGACGCGGAGGAGGAGTTCGCCGCCGTGGCGCAGCCGACGCTGCCCGTGCCGCCGCCGGAGGACACCGTCGTCGTGCCCGCCGACGAGGACCCCGTCTCCGCGGCCGCCAGCGAGCTGATCGGCGGCGCGCCCGGACGGCACGCGCTGCTCGGGGTGAGCTGGTGGACCGCGGCGCGCGTGCTCGCGATCGTCACCGTGGTGGTCTGGGCGCTCGGCATGGTGCAGAAGGTGCCCTGCTACGACAGCGGCTGGTTCTACGGCGCCTCCGCGCAGTACGACCACGCCTGCTACAGCGACATCCCGCACCTGTTCGACCTGCGCGGCTTCAACGTGCCGGGCAACATCCCCTACGTCGACAAGATCCCCAACCCCTCCGACCCCACCATGCAGTACCTGGAGTACCCGGTGCTCACCGGGCTCTTCGTGTGGGGTGCGGCGCAGTTGACGCCGACCGGTGGCGCCGACGTCTACCGCGAGCAGATCTTCTACCTGGTCAACGCGGGCATGCTGCTGGTCTGTGCGGTCGTGGCCGTGGTCGCGCTCTCGCGCACGCACCGCCGCCGCCCGTGGGACGCGCTGCTCTTCGCGCTCGCGCCGGTGCTGGCCCTGGACGGGACCATCAACTGGGACATGCTCGCGGTCGCGCTCGCGGCCGTCGGCATGGCCCTGTGGGCGCGCCGCTACCCCGTCTGGGCGGGCGTGCTGATCGGCCTGGCCACGGCCGCCAAGCTGTACCCGGTGTTCCTGCTGGGCCCGTTGCTGGTGCTCTGTCTGCGGGCGGGCCGGATGCGCGAGTTCGGCCAGGCCCTGGCCGGGGCGGCGGTCGCCTGGCTGCTGGTCGACATCCCGTTCATGCTGGCCAACTTCAACGGCTGGGCGACGTTCTACACCTTCAGTGAGTCGCGCGGGGTGGACTTCGGCTCGTTCTGGCTGATCCTCACCCAGAACAACTGGCTGAACGTGTCGACCAACACCGTCAACACGATCGTGGCGATCCTGCTGGTCCTGTGCTGCCTCGGCATCGGCTGGCTGGCCCTGGCGGCGAAGCGGCGACCGCGGTTCGCGCAGCTGGCATTCCTGGTGGTGGCGGCCTTCACGCTGACCAACAAGGTCTACTCGCCGCAGTACGTGCTGTGGCTGCTGCCGCTGGCGGTGCTGGCGCGGCCGCGCTGGCGGGACTTCCTGGTGTGGCAGGTCTGCGAGGTCCTGTACTTCCTAGGGGTCTGGTACTACCTCGCCTACGGCGCGTCGGGCAACCAGAAGGGCCTGCCGCCGGACTGGTACCACGCGTCGATCGCGGTCCACATCCTCGGCACGCTCTACCTCGTCGTGCTCGTCATCCGCGACATCCTCGCCCCCTCCGCGGACCCGGTCCGCGCGGACGGCAGCGACGACCCCTCGGGCGGGGTGCTCGACGGCGCCGCGGACGTGTTCACGCTGACGGGCGTCAAGGTCCAGGCCGCGCCGGAGTCCCGCCCTTCGGGGGCGACGAGTTACGCCGTGGGGAGCTCTTCGGTCCACGAGTGACACCACAGGGGCGCGGGGCAAGCCCCGCGCCCCTGTGCTTGGTGTCAGTGCCGCTTGGTGTCAGTGCCGGTCGACGATGCGGTCGAACAGCGTGGTGGTGTGCCGCAGCGTCGCGCGCAGTTCCTCGCCGACGGCCGGCGGGGCCACCTCGCCCGGGACCCAGAGGAGCGAGACCTGCATGTGCGGGGGTTCGGCGAAGCCGAGCTTGCCGCCGTTCCAGCTGAAGGGCGACGTGTTGCGTCCCAGCGTCGCGAGCCCCGCGCGGGCGAGGTTCTTGGCGCGGGGCGTCAGCCCCGACATGTTCTTCGGGGCCTCCAGGCCCACGCCGTGGGCCGTGCCGCCCGCGACGACGATCAGGTGGCCGTCGCCGGAGACCCGGTGCTGGCGGTAGCCGAAGCGGTCGCCCTTGGCCATCCGGTGGACGTCCATGACCGTGCCGCGGCTCTCGATGGCCTCGTGGTCGCCGAGCCACAGCTGCGTGCCGATCCGGGCACGGAAGCGGACCTCCGGGTACCAGCCCTGGAGCTGCTCCATCTCCGCCGCGCTGAGGTGGCTGACGAACATCGTGCGCACCGGCAGGCCCGCCGTGCGCAGCTGGTCGACCCAGCGGGCGGTCTCGCCGACCGGGTCGACGCCCTCGGGGCGGTCCATGGGCAGGTGGACGGCGAAGCCCTCCACCCGGACGTCCTCGATGGCCATGCGCAGCTTCGGCAGGTCCTCGGGGTTGACGCCGTGGCGGCGCATGCTGGTCATGCACTCCACGATCACCCGGCCGCCGACGAGCGCGCGGACGCCGTCGACGGTGCCGACCGTGCGGATCACCCGGTGCGGCAGCGGGACCGGGTCCTCGCCGATGCGGTACGGGGTGAGCACGATCAGGTCGCGACCGAAGTAGTCCTTCAGCTCGGCGGCCTCGTAGGCCGTGCCGACCGCCAGCATGTCGGCGCCCAGGCGGGTGGCCTCCTCGGCGAGCCGGGCGTTGCGGAAGCCGTAGCCGTTGCCCTTGGCGACCGGGACGAGGCCAGGGAAGGCCCCCAGCACCTTGCGCTGGTGGTCACGCCAGCGAGGGGTGTCCACGTACATACTGAGCGCCATGGGAGGGCCTTCCACGTTCCGGTGTCGGTCGTTCCGGGTCGTTCCGGGATTGAAGCGTACGCGGACGTAGTGTCAGCGACGCTGCATGTACATGTCGAGGGCCTTGTGCAGCAGCTTGTTGAGCGGGAAGTCCCACTCGCCCAGGTACTCGGCCGCCTGGCCGCCGGTGCCCACCTTGAAGCGGATCAGACCGAACAGGTGGTCCGTCTCGTCCAGGGTGTCGCTGATGCCGCGCAGGTCGTAGACGGTCGCGCCGAGCGCGTACGCGTCGCGCAGCATCCGCCACTGGATGGCGTTGTTCGGCTGGACCTCACGCTTGTGCACGGTGGAGGCGCCGTAGGAGTACCAGACGTGCTGGCCGACCGTGATCATCGTGGTGCCCGCCAGCGGGTCGCCCTCGTGGTACGCCAGGTACAGGCGCATCCGGTTCGGGTCCTCGGCGGTCAGTGCGCGCCACTGGCGCTGGAAGTAGGAGAGCGGGCGCGGGATGAACTTGTCGCGCTCGGCCGTCTCCAGGTAGAGCTGGTGGAAGACCGGCAGGTCGTCGTAGCCGCCCTGGACGATCTCGACGCCCGACTTCTCGGCCTTCTTGATGTTGCGGCGCCAGAGCTGGTTGAAGCCCTTGAGGACGTCGTCCAGGGAGCGGTTGGCCAGCGGCACCTGGAACACGTAGCGCGGCTGCACGTCGCCGAAGCCGGCGCCGCCGTCCTCGCCCTGCTGCCAGCCCATCCGGCGCAGCCGGTCCGCGGTGTCGATCGCGCGCGGCTCGTACCAGTCGGCCTCGATGTCCCGCAGGCGCTTGGCCTCGCCGGTGGAGATGGCGTTCTTGATGGTCTCCGCCTGCCAGCGCCGGATGATCACCGGCGGGCCCATCTTCACCGTGAAGGCGCCCTGGCTCTTCAGGTGGTCAAGCATCGGGCGCAGCCAGCCCTCGAGGTTGGGGTCGAACCAGTCGATCACCGGGCCCTCGGGGAGGTAGGCCAGGTAGCGCTTGACCTTGGGCAGCTGTCGGTAGAGCACCAGGCCGGCGCCGACGATCCGGTCCTGCTCGTCGAACCAGCCGATCGACTCGTTGCGCCACTCGGCCTTGACGTCCGCCCAGGAGGGCACCTGCATGTGGCTCGCGGACGGCAGGCTCCGGATGAAGGCCAGGTGCTCCTCGCGGCTGATGGTCCTCAGGCGCAGGCTCATGTGGGGGTGCTCCTCGGGCGTGGATCGCGTCAAGTGCGCAGCCTACTGCCCAGGGGGAGCACCCCATAGAGGTGACAGGGAGTGGCGGGAGGCGCCGGCGGCGCCTCCCGGCTCAGATCAACCCGCCGTGGGCGAGACCGATCCCGAGCCCGACCGCGGCCATGCCGCCGGCCACCACGATGACGAAGCGTTCGGCTGTCGTCGCCGACTTGTACTGTGCCACCGCCGCTGTCGCCACTCCGGCCAGCCCCGCCCAGGAGGCGACGACGTGCAGGCTGCGGAACGCGCAGGTGGCGATGGCGATGATGCCCAGCACCGCGGTGACGGCGGTGAGCGTGTTCTCCAGGGGGTGCGGTTTGCCGTCGGTGTTGAACAGGGCCGCCAGGGGGTTACGACGGACGACCTGACCGGTGGCTCCGACCGGCGGGGCTGACTGGGCCATGGGACCGCCTCCTTAGGGAGGTCAGACGATTACGCACAGTAGTGCGCTTCCTACCCGATGTGTACAGATTGCGGCGATACGAGGGTGGATTTCAAGCCCCCGTTCGGGTGCCTGTAGGCTGGACCGTCTGCACCGGTGTGGATCCGTCCGGCATTGTCGTTCCCGACGTTGTCAGTGGCGGTCGCTACCGTTGCCGACGTGAATTGAAGACCCTCCTGCCACGGAGAGACCGTGGCCGCCTGAGTCCAGAGGAGGTGGGTTCCAAATGCGTCACTACGAGGTCATGGTGATCCTCGACCCGTCCGTCGAGGAGCGCGCTGTCGCCCCGCTGATCGAGAACTTCGCCAATGTCGTCCGCACCGGCGGTGGCAATGTCGAGAAGATCGACACGTGGGGTCGTCGTCGCCTGGCGTACGAGATCAAGAAGCAGTCCGAGGGCATCTACTCCGTGCTCGACATCAAGGCTGAGCCTGCTGTCGTCAAGGAGCTGGACCGTCAGCTCAACCTGAGCGAGCAGGTGCTGCGCACCAAGGTCCTGCGCCCGGAGACCCACTGAGCATGTCCGCTGCCGCCTCCTGAGTGAGGCGGAGCATCCGAGTAACCCGAGCACTTCAGCTCACCCCGCACGTCTTCTCCCGAGAGGTCGAACATGGCAGGCGAGACCGTCATCACCCTTGTCGGCAACCTTGTCGACGACCCCGAACTGCGGTTCACCCCGTCAGGTGCGGCCGTCGCGAAGTTCCGCATCGCGTCGACCCCCCGCACCTTCGACCGTCAGACCAACGAGTGGAAGGACGGCGAGAGCCTCTTCCTCACGTGCAACGTCTGGCGGCAGCCCGCGGAGAACGTGGCCGAGTCGCTGCAGCGCGGCATGCGCGTCATCGTGCAGGGCCGCCTGCGTCAGCGCTCGTACGAGACCAAGGAAGGCGAGAAGCGGACCGTCTTCGAGGTCGAGGTCGACGAGGTCGGTCCGAGCCTGCGCTCGGCGACCGCCAAGGTCACCCGGGCCCAGCGCTCGGGCGGTCCCGGCGGCGGCTTCGGCGGTGGCCAGCAGGGCGGCGGGTTCAGCGGTGGTGGTGGTGGTGGCCAGCAGGGCGGTGGCTGGGGCGGAGGCTCCCAGTCCGGCCCGTCCGACGACCCGTGGGCGTCCAGCGCCCCGGCCGGCGGTGGCCAGCAGGGTGGAAACAGCGGCGGCTGGGGTGCCCCGGCCGGCGGCGGTTTCTCGGACGAGCCCCCGTTCTAAAGAGCGGCGGCTCGGCGACCGCGCTCAGCGGTCTGACCGCCTCCGGCGGTCAACACACGACTTGATCACGAACACTGGAGTACACGATGGCGAAGCCGCCCGTGCGCAAGCCTAAGAAGAAGGTTTGCGTCTTCTGCAAGGACAAGATCACCTACGTCGACTACAAGGACACGAACCTGCTTCGCAAGTTCATCTCCGACCGTGGGAAGATCCGCGCCCGCCGGGTCACCGGCAACTGCACCCAGCACCAGCGCGACGTGGCCACGGCTGTGAAGAACAGCCGCGAGGTCGCTCTGCTGCCCTACACCTCGACCGCTCGCTGAATAGGAGGGTGACCGAACTATGAAGATCATCCTCACCAACGAGGTCTCGGGTCTCGGCAACGCCGGTGACATCGTCGAGGTCAAGGACGGGTACGCCCGCAACTACCTGGTCCCGCGTGGCTTCGCCATCCGCTGGACCAAGGGCGGCCAGAAGGATGTGGACGCGATCCGTCGCGCCCGCAAGATCCACGAGATCCAGACCCTGGACCAGGCCAACGAGGTCAAGGCCAAGCTCGAGGCTCTGGCCGTCAAGCTGGCCGTCCGTGCGGGTGACGCTGGTCGCCTGTTCGGCTCGGTGACCCCGGGCGACGTCGTCGAGGCCATCAAGGCCGTCGACGGCCCGCTGGTCGACAAGCGCCGCGTCGAGATCGGCTCCCCGATCAAGACCACCGGTGCCCACACGGTCACCGTCAAGCTGCACCCCGAGGTTGCCGCGTCCATCAGCGTCAACGTCGTCGCCGCCTGACGATCGCTCTTTCGAGCTGAGAAGGGGGCACGGAATCTTCGGATTCCGTGCCCCCTTTGCCGTGCCCCCTTTGCCGTGCCCCGCTTGTCGTGCCCCGCGCCCCTGAGGGCTACGCCCGGACGGCTCCTGTGACCAGCCAGGCGCCCGTGCGGGCGCGCAGCGCCATGGAGACGGCGCGGGCGATCATGGCGAAGCCGATGGCGAGCCAGAGGCCGGTCAGGCCCTGGGAGCCGAGCAGCAGCGCCACCGGCGCGTACAGCAGCAGCGTCGCCAGCATCGCCCAGGCGAGATACGGGCCGTCGCCGGCCCCCATCAGGACGCCGTCGAGGACGAAGACCACCCCGTTGACCGGCTGCATCACCCCGGCCACGACCAGCACCGGCAGCAACTGCCGCTGTACCGCCGCGTCGCTGGTGAAGAGCGGCAGATACAGCGGCTGCGCCACGATCAGCACAGTGCCCAGCACCGCACCCGCGCCCGCGCCCCACTCCACCATCCGGCGGGTCGCGGCCCGCGCGCCCGCCGCGTCGCCCCCGCCCAGCGCGCGGCCGATCAGCGCCTGGCCCGCGATGGCGATGGCGTCCAGCGCGAACGCGAGGAAGCTCCACAGCGACATCGCGATCTGGTGCGCGGCGATCGAGGTGTTGCCCAGCCGCGCGGCCACCGCCGTGGCGATCAGCAGGATCGCGCGCAGGCTCAGCGTGCGGACCAGCAGTGGGACACCGGCCGTCGCGCTCGCGCGGATGCCCGGGACGTCGGGGCGCAGCGTCGCCCACCAACTGCCGGGGCCGGAGTGGTTGACGCGGATGCCCCGCAGCACGACCGTGAGGTAGGCGGCGGCCATGCCCCACTGCGCGATCACGGTGCCGAGGGCGGAGCCGCTGATGCCGAGACCGGCGCCGTAGACGAGGGTCAGGTTGAGCAGGAGGTTCGTGGAGAAGCCGGCGATGGCGACGACAAGGGGGGTCCGGGTGTCCTGGAGGCCGCGCAGTACGCCGGTGGAGGCGAGGACGATCAGCATCGCGGGGATGCCGGCGCTGCTGATCCGGAGATAGTCGACGGCGTAGGGCGCGGCGGTCGGCGAGGCGCCGAAGAGGTGGACCACGGTCGGGGCGACGGGGATCGCGGTGGCGACGACCAGCACCGAGATCAGCAGGGCCAGCCAGATCCCGTCGACGCCCTGCTTGAGCGCTGCCTGCCGGTCGCCGGAGCCGATGCGGCGGGCGACGGCCGCGGTGGTGGCGTAGGCGAGGAAGACGAAGACGTTGACGAGGGTCGCGAGCAGGGCGGCGGAGACGCCGAGCCCGGCCAGCTGCGCGGTGCCGAGATGGCCGACGATGGCCGAGTCGGCCATCAGGAACAACGGCTCGGCGATGAGTGCGCCGAAGGCCGGGAGGGCGAGCGCGAGGATCTCGCGGTCGAGGGGGCGCTGGCGCAGTCTCATGGTCCTACGGTAGTCATCCACAGGTAATGGGCGCAACTGATTGTTGGTCATTACCTCTCACCGCGTGGCGCGGTCGGTCGCGCACCGTTTGTCGCGATCTTGGGCCGGTCGGAGAAGTTTTTCGGCGGCGCGGGCGGGAAGCCATGTTTGCGCAGGTCAGGGCGATCATTCTGGTCGGGACGTGAGCTTGTCCACAAGTTGTCCCCCACGTCGTGCACAGCCTGGTGGCAGTTGTCCACAGGTAGCGAGCCGGTATCCACACCCCCTGTGGATAACCATCTTGGCCATTGTCTGACCCGTGCCGTTGAATGGAGCGCTACGGCACGGTAAGGCGGCAAGGCAGCGGAAGGCGGCACCGATGAGCGGGGCACCGTACGACGACGGGTTCGAGGACGTCCCCCCGCCGCCGGACGACGAGTGGGTCCCGCCCGCCGCACCGCCGGACGACGGCGGTCCGGGCGACCGTCTGCCCTTCTCCCGCCGCCGCGAGGACGGCGACCGCGACGGCGGCGGAGGCCGCGGCGGGCGCGGTGGCAGGGACGGCAGGGACGGCGATAAGCGCGGTAACGGTTCTTCGGACGGCTCCGGCGGCTCCGGCGGCGGTTCCGACGCGGGCTTCGAGCGCGTCCCCCCGCAGGACCTCGCCGCCGAGCAGTCCGTCCTGGGCGGCATGCTGCTCTCCAAGGACGCCATCGCCGACGTCGTCGAGGTCCTCAAGCCGGGCGACTACTACCGCCCGGCCCACGAGCTGATCCACGGCGCCATCCTCGACCTCTACGCCCGCGGCGAGCCGGCCGACCCGATCACCGTCGCCAGCGAGCTGGTCAAGCGCGGCGAGATCACCCGCGTCGGCGGGCCCTCCTACCTGCACACCCTGGTCAACTCGGTCCCGACGGCGGCGAACGCGGAGTACTACGCCGAGATCGTCCACGAGCGCGCCGTCCTGCGCCGCCTCGTCGAGGCCGGTACCCGCATCGCCGGCATGGGCTACGCCGCCGAGGGCGACGTCGACGAGATCGTCAACCGCGCCCAGGCGGAGATCTACGCCGTCACCGAGCAGCGCACCAACGAGGACTACGCACCGCTCGGCGACATCATGGAGGGCGCCCTCGACGAGATCGAGTCCATCGGCTCCCGCAGCGGCCAGATGTCCGGCGTCCCCACCGGCTTCGCCGACCTCGACTCCCTCACCAACGGCCTCCACCCGGGCCAGATGATCGTCGTCGCCGCACGTCCCGCCATGGGAAAGTCGACATTGGCGCTCGATTTCGCCCGTTCCTGCTCGGTCAAGCACAAGATCCCGAGCGTCTTCTTCTCCCTCGAAATGGGGCGCAACGAGATCGCGATGCGTCTGCTCTCGGCGGAGGCCCGCGTCGCACTGCACCACATGCGCACCGGCGCGATGACGGACGAGGACTGGACCCGCCTCGCCCGCCGCATGCAGGACCTGAACGACTCCCCGCTCTACATCGACGACTCCCCGAACCTGTCGATGATGGAGATCCGGGCCAAGTGCCGTCGTCTCAAGCAGCGCAACGACCTGCGGCTGGTCGTCATCGACTACCTCCAGCTGATGCAGAACGGCGGCTCGCGGCGGGCCGAGAGCCGGCAGCAGGAGGTCTCGGAGATGTCCCGAAACCTCAAGCTGCTGGCCAAGGAGCTGGAGCTGCCGGTCATCGCGCTCTCCCAGCTGAACCGTGGTCCCGAACAGCGCACCGACAAGCGGCCGATGGTCTCCGACCTGCGTGAGTCCGGCTCCATCGAGCAGGACGCGGACATGGTCATCCTGCTGCACCGCGAGGACGCCTACGAGAAGGAGTCCCCCCGCGCGGGCGAGGCCGACCTGATCGTGGCCAAGCACCGTAACGGCCCGACGGCGACGATCACCGTGGCCTTCCAGGGCCACTACTCCCGGTTCGTGGACATGGCCCAGAGCTGAGCCTTCGCTCGCGGTCGCAGGTCCGGGTGAAGGCGTCGACGGTGTCGACGGTGTCGGCGGAGGGGCGGGACCCGATCAGGTGCCTTCGGCCGGCCTGCCCTGGCCCAGGAACTCCCGCACATCCGCAGCGACGCGTGTCCCCGGCGCTCCTGCCACTGCGCGGACCACGCGCTCAAGCTGTCCAGGACCCACCTCGATCAGACTCACACCCTGAGCCCTACGGACTGGGTCGCCGCGCACCGGGACCGTGGGCCAGACTGCCCCGGTGGACAGTCGTCGGCCTTGCCCCTGCTGCGGTCACCTCGTCTTCGACGTCGAGGACGGCCGGCCGGCTGGATCGAGCTGGAACGCCGGCTCCCGGCCGAGGCGTCGTCACTCCAGGGCCGCCTCGCCAAGTTCGCGCGGGCCAGGCCGGACTTCAAGGTCACCTTCGGGCGCTGAGCGGTGCGGGGACAATGCACCGGTGAACAAGGATCAACCCGCGCGGACGCCGGTCATTCTGGGTATCGACGACCTTCGGCCGCTCCCCCCGGGCCACACGGGTCGACCGCACCAGCCGTGAGGGTGTTCAGCTGCTGGAGGAGCACCGGGGCCGGTTCGTCGACGAGCTCTGGCTCGACCACGACCTGGGCGGTGAGGACAGCATCATGCCCGTGGTGACGCTCCTGGAAGAGGCTGCCTTCGGTGGGCAACCGTTCCACATCGGGACGGTCTTCGTGCACAGTGCCAACCCCATCGGCGCCGAGACCGTGGTCAGGTCACTCACACGCTGGAACTACCGCGTTCGCCGGGCGACGGCGTAGCGGTGGTGAGGAGGCGGAGGCCGAGTTCGGCGGCGTCGAGGGCGGTGAGGTCGCGGTTGCGGGTGGCCCAGCGGCCGGTGGCGAGGTCGTTGCGGAGCAGGTCGACGGCGCGGTGTTCGGCGTCCGGGCCGACCTTGGTCCAGACGGAGACCGCGCGGCGGACGTGTTCGTCGAGGTAGGCCTCGGGGCGGCGCCAGTAGGCCTCGAAGAAGCCGTCCGCGCAGTCCCACGGGACGAGGACGGGTTCCGCGCGGCCCCCGATCGCCTGGGCCAGGTCGGCCAGGGAGGGCCAGCCGGTGAGGACGTCCGCGAACTCCGGCAGGTAGTCGCGGGTCAGCCAGAAGCGGTCGAGCCAGCCCGGGGCGCTCGCGTCGTAGGTGAGGACCACCACGCGGCGGGCCACGCGCCGCATCTCGCGGAGCCCGGCGACCGGGTCCGCCCAGTGGTGGACGGTGCTGACCGCCATCGCGACGTCGAAGGACCCGTCCGTGAACGGCAGGCGCTCCGCCGTAGCGGCCACGCACGGCGCCGCGTCCGCGCGACGCTGTGCGCGCATCACCGCGGACGGCTCCACCGCCGTGACCTCCCGGTCCGGGGGCTCGTAGGAGCCGGTGCCGGCTCCGACGTTGAGCACGGTGCGGGCGTCGCCGAGCGCGTCCCAGATCCGCGCGGCGATGCGCGGGTCGGTGCGCCGCGTCGCCGGGTAGGCGGAGCCGATGGTGTCGTACAGCTGTGCTCCGAACATCTTGAGTTGCTCCTCGGGTGGGGTCCTGGTGCCTGCGGCCCGCAGCTCCAGCTCGCGGTTGATGGCCGCCGCCATGGCGTCGGCCCGGTCGCGCTGCTCCAGCATCAGGCCGCGCAGCCGGCGCAGGTGCGCGACCGCGTCGGTGGCGGGGTCGTCCACGAGCGTCGCGATCTCGCGCAGCCCGAAGCCCAGCCGCCGGTAGGCGAGCACCTCCCGCAGCCGCTCCACGTCGCCGGGCGCGTAGGCGCGGTACCCGGCCGCCGTCCGCGAGGACGGCCGGACGAGACCGATCCGGTCGTAGTGGTGCAGGGTGCGGACGGTCACGTCGGCCAGCTCGGCTGCGCGTCCCACGGTGATGTGCTCCTCCATGCCGCCGACTATCGGCCATGACGCCGGGTCAGGGTCAAACACTCCGTCACATGACGTGCAGTAGGGTGCTCCCTTCGGCCGCGGCCGGAGTCCTCGAAGGCGGACGGCATGGTGCACGTCGATGGCGGTCTCGATCCGGAGGCCGCGCGGTCGCGGCTGGAGCGCGCGGTGGCGGCGGTGGCGCAGGCGTTCTGCGGCGAGACCGCGGCGGCCGACGAGACGAACTGCGCGTGCCACTGGGGCAGCGCCGAGGAGTTGGCGCTGCTCAAGAGGCCCGGTCTGCCGCTCGGTTCGGACCTGCTGTTCCGGACGTGGTGGGAGCCGGGCTGGCGGGACCACCCGGCGGTGCTGCGCCGGATCCTGCCCGAGTTCGCCGCGGCGCTGGCCGCCGGTGGGGTGGCGGCGTTCTGGCTGGCGGAGGCCGGCGGGTCGGTCGCGCGGGGCCGGTGGCAGCGGTGGCCGGTGGCGCAGGCCGAGGCGGTCGCGGAGTTCCTGCGGGCCTGGTGGTGGGCGTGCCTGGTCTGCCCCGAGGAGACCGCGCCGATGAGCGAGGTGCTGGCGGCATGCGTCGAGGCCTCGGGCGAGATCCGCTCCTGGCTGGTGATGTGGGACGCCGCGACGGCCGGGGGGCCGCCCACGCGGCGGTCGGTGGCCGAGGTCGCGCGGGCGTGGCAGGACGAGTTGCCGCACGCGGATCTTCCCTGGTCGAGCTTGCTGGAGGCGGAGGTGGAGGAGGCCCTGAGCGCCGAGCTGTCGGCGTGGCTGCGCTGCCGGGCCCCCGCCGTGCTGTGGGACCGTGACGAGGAGGGGAGTCCCGGCTGACCGGGCAACGGTCCGTCGCGGGGGGACGTCCGTTTCCTTCAAGACCGGGTCGCCTGCGCCGACCTAGGCTCGCCGGTATGGACAACGACAACACGACAACGTCCGCGCCGCAGTTCGCCTTCGTCGGCCTGGTCGTCTCCGACATGACCGCGTCGGTCGGGTTCTACCGGCGGTTGGGGCTGGAGTTCCCCGAGGGGGCCGAGGCACAGCCGCACGTGGAGGCGGACCTGCCCGGAGGGCTGCTGCTGGTGCTGGACAGCGAGGAGACGGTGCGGTCGTTCCACCCCGGGTGGCGCGCCCCGCGGGGCGGGGGCAGGACGGGGCTGGCCTTCCGTTGCGCCGGGCCGGAGCAGGTGGACGCGGTGTACGAGGAGCTGGTGGGGGCCGGGTGTCACGGGGAGCTGAAGGGGGCGGGCGCCGCGGCGGATACCGGGGCCGAGACGCCGGGCGGGCGGCGGGTGTCGACGCTGGAGCTCTTCTTCTACTTCTACCTCGTCTTCACCATCACGGAGCTGACCGTGCTACCGGCCGGCGACCTGTCGTTCGCCCGAGCGGGGAGACGGCCGGGCAGGAGGGCTGTCGGGGATCGCGGGCCTGGACGAACCCCTTCGCCCCGGCGCGGGCCGGTGGCAGACTCGGGGCCGTGGCCGGCTTCCTCGCAGGACTGCGCGCACTGCCGTGGGGCTGGTTCGCCCTGCTGGCGGTCGCCGTCAACGTGGTGCAACTGATGATCGCGCATCTGGTGACCGTGGTGGCACGGTCACTGCCCTGGTCGGTCGTCGTCCCCGATCCGGCGGGTGTCGTGCCCGCGGTGCCGGACGTCGAGGCCGAGCGCCGGGCGCAGCGCCGCCTGGCGGTGAGCACGGTCATCGGCAACAGCGTGGTGCTGCTGCTCGGTTGGTGGCTGTGGCGGCGTGACGTGATCGGCGTCGACGCCGGGTTCGGCCCGGCGGCGGTGGTGGACTTCGTGCTGCTGACCCTGGGCATGGACGTGGCGCTGTATCTCGGCCATGTGATCGCCCATCTGGGGCGGCTCTTCCCGCTGGCGCACCGACTGCACCACCGGTTCGCCTATGTCGGACCGTTGACGCTGTTCGCCGTTCATCCGCTGGAGGTCGCCGGGCTCGGCGGTGTCTGGCTCACGGTCCTGGCCCTGCACCGGTTCGCCGCGTCGGCGATCGTCGCGTTCGGGGTCGCCAACCTGGTGTTCGGTGCCCTGGGCCATGCCGGGGTCGATCCGCTGCCGGCGTCGTGGCGCCGTTCCACGGTCTTCCGCTGGATCGCGACCCCAGCCCTGCATGTCGGTCACCACTGGTTCCCGGAGCGGAACTTCGGCTTCTACACGACGCTGTGGGACCGGCTCTTCGGCACCCTCGTCGCGGGATACGACGAGGGACGCGGCGCCGGAGCCCCAGCGGCCGCGGGAGCGGCGCCGGGCGCGGCGGCGGGGCCGGTGGCCGGTCCGGCGGAGCGGTCCTGAGGCGAGCGCTCAAGGCGCCTGCCGCAGATGTGCGATGAGGGCGTCGAGGTCCAGGTGGCGGTCTTCCTCGCCCGGAGGCACCACGGCCGCGGAGAGGGTGAGGAAGCGCCGGATCACCCCGCTGTCGCCGCGCAACAGCGCGGCGTCCACGCCGGTGCCGAGGGTGATCAGGACGGTGCTCCGCCCCGGTCCGGGCACCGGGCACACGTGGACGTCGCCGAGGCCGCTCGGGCCCTCCAGCCCCTGGCTCAAGGTCTCCCTGGAGAGCACCCAGGTCACGGTGGTGCGGGGGCCGGTCTGGCAGTGCAGCCGGACGGCGTACGGGTCGGCCTGGGTGTAGGTGAGCCGTGCCGGAAAGGGGACCTCGCTGGTTGGGCCGGTGACGAGGGCGAGTTCGATCTCCGCGCCGCAGGCGACCCGCACGGCGGCGCCGGAGTCCTGGCCCTGGCTGCCCGAGCCGACGCCGGTGGCCTCGTCGGACGGCTGGGGGGCGGAGGCCTGGGGTGGGGTCATGGTTGTTGCCCTCCGTTCTCTCTGCGGTGCTTGCCGGGCAGCAGCCGCCCGTCGCGCGGCGCTGGGAGCGGGGCCGGGTGCAGGCCCCTGGTCAGCCGACGCCATTCCAGATCCGGTTCGCCCGGCACGGTGCGGCCCTCGCGGTGCCAGGCCTTGGCCAGGTGGACGTAGATGGGATCCTCCGGGTGCTGCCGGGAGGTGACCTGCCGAGCGGACTGCGGAAACGTTTCTTCCGTTGGCGGGTAGGGGGTCAACGAGTCTGCCGTCATGCCAGGACCAACGACGCGGACGGCCGGGGGCAACTGTCGCGGCACGTTCTCACCCGAGGGATACGGGAACGGTGGTGGGCCGAGCGGGAGAAAACAGGTCGAAACCGGCCCGGTTCCCGCTCTAAGGTCCTCGCCATGACCACCGACCCGTTGCCTCTGCGCCACCGCCTGCGTGACGCCCTCGCCGTCGCGATCAAGGGCCGTGACCGGCTGACCACGTCCGTGCTGCGCGCCACCCTGGGCGCGATCGAGAACGCCGAGGCGGTCCCCGCGGATCCGGCCGTCGCGGGTGGTCCGGGCTCGCTCAGCATCGAGGGCAGTCCGGTGGGTGTCGGCGCGGCCGAGGTCGCCCGGAGGGTGCTGACGGAGGACGACGTGCGCGCCGTCGTCCGCGCGGAGGTCGCCGAACGGCGGGAGGCGGTCGCGGCCTACGAGCGCGTGGGCCGACCGGACCACGTGGAGCGCCTGCGCGCGGAGATCGAGGTGCTGGCGGCCTACGTCTGACGCCGCGCCGGGCCTTTGGCCCCGGGCTGCGGCCCCCGGGCGGCTCGTGGGTGACACTCGGAAAAATCGTCTCGCTCCGCCCGACCACGGCGGTTAGCGTTCGAGCCATGGTGAACCCCGTACCCCCCGCGTCCGCCGGCACCACCACCGCCGGCACCACCACCGTCGGCGACGACGACTTCGCGGACCTGCTGCCCGAGACCCGACGCGCGCTCGCCCACCGGCTCGCCGTCGCCCAGCGCGACGGGCGGCTGCCCGGTGTCGTGGCCGCCGTGCTGCGGGACGGGCAGCGGCGCTGGTGGGGCTCGCGCAGCATCGTCGACGGACACGCGCCGGACCCGGACGTCCAGTTCCGGATCGGCTCGATCACCAAGACCTTCGTCGCGGTGCTGGTCATGCGGCTGCGCGACGAAGGTCAGCTGAAGCTCTCGGACCGGCTCGGGCAGCACCTGCCCGCCGTCGGCCCGGCCGTCGGCGAGGTGACGATCCGGCAGCTGCTGGCGCACACCGCCGGGCTCAGCAACGAGCCGCCCGGCCCCTGGTGGGAACGGACCGACGGCGCGCTCCGTCCCGAGCTCGCCGACCTGCTGCAGCACCCGCCGTTGCCGCACGAGCCGGGCCGGCTGTTCCACTACTCCAACGTCGGCTACGCCCTGCTCGGCGCACTGGTCGAGCAGCTGCGCGGCGACGACTGGTACACCGTGCTGCACCGCGAGGTGCTGCGCCCGCTGGGGATGCGCCGCACGACCGCGCTGCCGGACGCCCCGCACGCGGGCGGCTGGGCGGTACACCCCTGGGCGGACGTGATCCTGGCCGAGCCGCTGCAGCAGACCGGGCGGATGGGCCCGGCCGGGCAGCTGTGGTCCACCGCCGACGACCTGACCCGCTGGGCCGCGTTCCTGCTCGCCGGGGACGACCGCGTGCTGGGCGCCGCCTCGGTCGCGGAGATGCGGGAGAGCCAGGCACCGGGCGAGGAAGGCTACGGCCTGGGCCTGATGGTGGCCCGCGCGGACGGTCTTTCCCTGGTCGGGCACGGCGGCTCGATGCCCGGCTTCCTGGCCGGGCTCTGGATCGCCCCCGAGCAGCGGCTCGGCGTCGTGGTGCTCACCAACACCACCTCCAGCCCCGGCACCGGCTTCGGTGAGCTGGCCACGGACCTGCTCCGGATCGTCGCCGAGCGCGAGCCGCTGATCCCCGAGCCGTGGCGGCCGCTCGCGGCCTGCGATCCGGAGGTGCTGGCGCTGACCGGCCCCTGGTACTGGGGGCCGACGGGCTTCGGGCTGCGACTGGTCGCCGAGGACGTGCTGGAACTGACGCCGCTGAGCGGCAGCAACACCCGCGAGGCCCGGCTGCGCCGGTCCGCCGACGGGCGGACCTGGACCGCCGAGGGTGGCTACTGGCACGGCGAGCCGATGCGGGTGGTCCGCGACGCCGAGGGCCGGGTCACCCATCTGGACGTGGGCACCTTCGTGCTGACCCGGGAGCCCTATCCGGCGGACGGCCCCGTCCCCGGCGGGGTGGACCCGGAGGGCTGGCGCGCCGAGCGGTGGTGAAATACCCGGCGAAGTGCTGCCTTTTGCCATGATTGCCATCATTCGGGTAGAGCGGACATCGCTGGGGCGGACGGTCGCCCGCGGAGCGTCCACGGCGGAGAGGCTGAGCGATGGCGAGGAAGCGCACCCGGGCCGCCGGTAACCCGGACGAGCCCGGGGCCCCGGACAAGGCCGCCGTCCCGAGCGGGAGCACGCCGAGCGCGACGGAACCGGTTGCCGGCACGCCGGACGCGGACACCCCCGGCGTCGGCGCGGCGGGCGGGCCCCCGGCCAGCGCGTCCGCGCCTGCCGTGCCCGCGCGGGTCCCGCTGGAGGTGGACGTCTTCACCGGCTCCGAGGCCGCCTTCTTCGCCACCTCCTCGCTGATCATCGGTCCGGTCCACGCCGTGCTGGTCGACACCCAGCTGACCCGCAGTGCGGGGCGCGAGCTCGCCGAGTGGGTCGCGGGCAAGGCGCGCACGCTCGCGGCGATCGTGGTCACCCACCCTCACCCGGACCACTACTTCGGTACCGAGGAGGTGCTGCGGCTCTTCCCCGGCACCCCCGTCTACGCCGACCCGTCGGTGATCGAGGAGATCACCCGCACGGGGCTGGCCAAGGTCGCGCAGTGGCAGCAGGCGTTCGGGGACGACGTCACCTCCATGCCGATCGTCCCCGGGCCGCTGCCGACCGACACGATGCTGATCGACGGCTCGCCCGTGCACATGCTGACCGTCGGCCAGGGCGACTGCACGGCCTCGACCGTCGTCCACGTCCCGGACGCCCGCACGGTGATCAGCGGGGACGTCACCTTCAACGGCACCCACCTGTGGACCGCCGACACCACCGCCGCGCAGCGAGCGGACTGGCTGGCCACGCTGGAGACGGTGCGCGGCCTCGACGCCGACCGGATCGTCGCGGGGCACCGCGCACCGGGACAGGACGACGACGCCGCGCGCGTCATCGCCTTCACCGGCGACTACCTGCGCGAGTTCGACGCGCACCTGGCCGAGCACCCGGGCGACCCGGACGCGGTGGCCGCCGCGGTCAACGAGACCTACGGCGAGCTGACCCTCCCGGCCATGCTCCACTTCGGCGTCCAGGCCAACACCCGCGACACCTCCAACACCCGGGACACCCGCGACACTTCCAACACCCGCGACACCGACTCCTGACGCGTGTGCCCGCGGGCCTGGCGTTGACGTCGGGGTCAAGGTCTACGGTCGGGACATGCGCATCGGTGAGCTGGCCCGCGAGGCGGGCACGACGACGCGGACGCTCCGCTACTACGAGGCGCGCGGGCTCCTGCCCGCCCGCCGCGGCGAGAACGGCTACCGCCGCTACGACGAGGAGGACCTGCGGCTGCTCCGGCAGATCCGGCTGCTGCAGGACTTCGGCTTCGAGCTGGAGGAGACCAGGCCGTTCGTGGACTGCCTGCGCGCGGGCCATCCCAGCGGTGACGCCTGTCCGGCGTCGCTGGAGGTGTACCGGCGCAAGCTCGCCGAGCTCGACTCGGTGATCGGCCGGTTGCAGGAGGTCCGCGAGCAGGTGGGCGCGCAGCTGGCGCGGGCGGAGCTGGACGCCACGGCCCGGACGCCGCCGGAGCCCCGGTGCGAGCTGGCGCAGGACCAAGGGCACGACCAGGAGCACGACCAGGAGCGGTACCGGGTGAGGGGAGAGGGCCATGGCGGGGACGAGTGAGCAGGTCGCGGCCGTGACGGACGCGGACTTCGAGGCGCGGGTGCTGGCGAGCGAACTGCCGGTGCTGGTGGAGTTCACCGCCGACTGGTGCCCGCCGTGCCGGATGATGGCGCCGGTCCTGGCGGAGCTGGCCGCGGAGCGACGGGACGAGCTCGGTGTCGTCGCGCTCGACGTGGACACCAACCCGGGGACGCAGAGCCGCTACGGCGTGCTCTCCATGCCGACGCTGATGCTGTTCCGCGGCGGGGAGCCGGTGTGGACGGCGGTGGGCGCGCGGGCCAAGCGCAAGCTGGGGCAGGAGCTCACCGAGGCGCTGGAGCGCTCTGCCGTTGCGGGCGGGGGCGCGTCAGCGTAGCGCTTCCGATACGCGCACGCCCTGTTCTTCATCCTATTGGTGGGACACCCCGTCACCCCGTGCCAGGCTCCGAAGCAGGTACGGACCCGACGGGAGATGAAGCTCCAAGGTGTCGATCGGAAGCGCGCTCAATCGAAACGGTCGCTCCCGCACGCGCGGAGCGGACCGACGGAATGCCTCGGCGGAGGAGTCCGCCGAGGTGGCCGAAGCCGCCGAGGCGGCTCAACCCCCGGCGGAACCTCCCGCCGCGGCGCCGGAGCCGCCGCCCGAACCGGCGGCCCGGCCGGCGACGCAGCAACCGCCGGTGGACGGCGGCTCGGCGCAGGAGGTGGCGCTGCGGCAGTCCGGTTACACGCCGCTGATCGCCAACGCGCCGGCGCTCAACTGGGTCGGGCCGGACGACGCGTGGAGCAGGGCCTGGGCCGTCCCGGCGACCTCTGCGCAGCCGCTCGCGCCGCTGCCGATCGAGGCCGCGCCACCCCCCATGCCGCAGGGCATCCCGTCCTCACCGCTGCCGCCCCCGCCGATGCCGTTGCCCGGCTCGGTGGTGGCGGTCGTGCCGCTGGCCGCCCGGCAGAAGGCCGCCGCGGCCCGGCAGGCGGCGGCCGAGCGGTCCGCAGCGGCGGGGCCGGCCGCGGACGACACCGGCTCGGTCGGGCCCACGCCGCAGGACATCGTGCTGATCCGGCGGAGTCTGGGCCTGGTGGAACCGGTCGCCGACCGTGCCACGGCGCACTTCTACGCCGTGCTCTTCCTCTCCCGCCCGGAGTTGCGGGCGCTCTTCCCGGCCGCGATGGACGTCCAGCGCGATCGCCTCTTCCGCGCGCTGCTGGCCGCCGGCCGCGCCGCCGACGATCCGCCGACGCTCGTCGACTACCTGGAGAAGCTGGCTCGCGGTCACCGCCGGTACGGCGTGCGGGACGAGCACTACGCCCCCGTCGGGGCGGCGCTGCTGGCGGCGCTGGAACGGTACTGCGGCCGGGAGTGGAACGAGGAGACCGCGCGGGCCTGGGAGAAGGTCTACGGCGTGATCGCGCAGGTGATGATGGCCGCGGCCGCCCGGGACGCGCAGAGCTCGCCCGCCTGGTGGCAGGGCGAGGTGCAGTCGGTCGAACCGGTCACCCGCGACATCGCGGTGGTGACGCTGCGGACGGACCACCCCTACCCGTACCGTGCGGGCCAGTACGCCAGCGTCGAGGTCCCCTGGTGGCCGCGGGTGTGGCGCAACTACTCCCTCGCCTCCCCGTCCTCGGTGCCCGCCCGGGCGGGCGCGGACGGGCTGCTGCGGCTGCACGTCAAGGCGGTTCCGGCAGGCTGGGTCAGCAACGCCCTGGTGCACCGGGCCCAGCCCGGCGACGTGCTCCGGCTCGGTCCGGCCCTGGGCCGGATGGTGGTGGACCCGCGCGACCACGATCCGCTGCTGCTGGTCGGCGGGGGTACCGGCGTCGCGCCGCTGCTGGCGATCGTCGAGGAGCTCGCGCTGAGCGGCGCGCGCCGTACGGTCGAGATCCACTACGGCGCGCGGCGTGCGGAGGAGCTGTACGCGCTCCCGGCGCTGCGGGAGCTGGACCGTCGCCTGCCCTGGCTCTCCGTCCGTACCGCTGTCGCGGAGCCGACCCCCGGCTCGACGCTGCCGGTGGGCACGGAACGCGGCACCCTCCCGGAGGTCATCGGCCACACCGGCCCGTGGGAGGGCTACCGCGCGTGCCTCAGCGGCCCGTCGGCGATGATCCGCAGGACGCGCGGCGTGCTCCTGGGCGCGGGCGTGCGCGCGGAGCACATGCTGTACGACCTGGAGGACGGCCAGGTCTGACCGCGCGCCCCGAGGCTCCGTCTCCCGGCTGCGCCTCCCCTGCCCCGACTACCCCGACGCGAGATCGTCGGAGAGCAGGGCGAGGACACCCTCGATGTTCGCGGCCAGGTACGCCCGCAGGGACGGGGGGACGACGTTGACCGCCGTGACGCCCTCGCGGGTGAAGGGGAGCCGGACGACCTCGTACTCGCCCACCGGCTCGTCCACCTCGGGGCCGTGCCTGCGGGAGAGGTCCATGCTGCTGAGCCGGCAGACGAAGAAGTGCTGCACCTTCACCCCGTGAGGATGCAGCTCGGTGCCGTCCTCGTGATGGGTGTGGGAGACGGTGTCGACGAAGGCGGGGACAATGTCCGTCGCCTTGCCGCCCAGCTCCTCGGAGAGCTCGCGGTGGAGGGCGTCGACGACGGTCGCGTCGCTCGGCTCCATGCCGCCGCCGGGGGTGATCCAGTAGGGAGTGCGGCCGGGCTTGGTCCGCTTGATCATGACGAGCTCGGGGCCGTCGGGGCCGTCGTCCAGCAGGATCGCGCGGGCCGTGCGCTTCACCACCGGACGCGGGGCGGGTCGTGCTGCTACGTGTGTCGCGGTTCGTGCCACCACGTTGGAAGTGTGCCGCAGGGGGCCAGAGGTGAAACCAGGAGAAGGGCGGGGACACGCCGTGGCGGTACCCCGCCGTTCGGCGGGGTCAGGAGTACACCGGAGTCGCAGACAATTCCCCCGATCAGTGGGCATGATGTGGAGGAGTTGCGTCCAAATGGCATATGCCCTGGCCCTGGGAGTCGAGATGGCCACGGAGAAGGCCGCACCGACACTGATCGGTTCCGTGCAGCGGGCTCTGCGGCTGCTCGAGGCCGTCGGCGAGCACCGTTCGGGCGCGACCGCCAAGCAGCTCGCCCGCAGGGCCGGGCTGCCGCTCGGCACCACGTACCACCTGCTGCGGACGCTCACCCACGAGGGATACCTGGCCCGGGTCGACGGCCTCTACGTCCACGGCGAGGCGGTCGGTTCGCTCGGTCGGCACCGCGAGGTGCGCGAGGGCCGGGAGGCGATCAGCCACGCGCTGACGCGGCTGCGCGAGGAGCTCGGCGCCGCCACCTACTTCGCCACCTACCGCGACGGCGAGGTGGAGGTGGTCGACGTCTCCGAGGGGCCGGGCGTGGAGGCCGTGGAGGAGTGGGCCGATTTCGGCGCCACCGGCAACGCGCACGCCATCGGGCAGTGCCTTCTCGGCCAGCTCGACCGGGAAGGCCGCCTTGACTACTTCTCGCGTCACCGTCCGCTGTCGCTGACGCGACGCACGGTGAGCGATACCCCTGTGCTGCTGCGCCGCCTGGAGGCGCGGCCGCTCGGGCGTCCGGTGCTGGAACAGCAGGAATACATGCCCGGGGTGGTCTGTGCGGCGGTTCCGATCATGGTCGGGGCGGCCGTCTGCACCATCGCGCTCTCGTTGCCGGCGGTGCAGTCCCCTCGACTCCCCGCAGTCGCGGACCGGCTCGCGGCCCGGGTCGGGTCGGTCATGGACCGGCTCTCGTTCACCATTTGAAAACTTCGCCCTTGGGTCCGAGAGCGGACAAAAGCGACGATGGACGCTCGCAGTACGCAGTACGCAGTACGCAGTACCAACTGACGACGGGGATCGAGAGGTACCGCAATGAAGATGCAGCAGAGCCTGGTCAAGGGCCGCCTGGTGATGAGCCTGCTCGTCTCGGACGAGCTCGCCTTCGACACGGCCGTGGAGCTCTCCTACGACCCTGGCGACCCGCTGGCGGTCCGCCTCACCTTCCACCTGCCTGGCGACCCGCCGGTCACCTGGCTCTTCGGGAGGGAGCTGCTGCTGGACGGGATCACCCGCCCGAGCGGCGAGGGCGACGTCCGCGTCCGGCCCGTTCCGGGCACCGACGAGGACTTCATGGACGTCTGCATCGAGCTGCGCTCGACGGACGGCGCGGCGGTACTGCGCTCTCCCGCCGTGCCGCTGATCTCGTTCCTCGGCCGGACCGACCGTGTGCTCCCGATGGGACAGGAGCACACGGTCGCCGACCTCGACCGCGAGCTGGAGGCCATCCTCGGCCGCTGAGGCGACCTCGTCCGCGCCTCGTCCGCGCCTCGGTCCGCGCCTCGGTCCTCGCCTCGGTCCTCGTCAGTCCTCGTCGCGGACGACCAGGTGCAGGCCCCAGGCCACGACGCTGATGATCAGCGCGCCCAGCAGGGCCGGCACGAAGCCCTCCACCTTGAAGTCCAGGCTGAGCTTGCCGGAGGCCCAGGAGGTCAGCCAGAGCATCAGGGCGTTGATCACGAAGGTGATCAGGCCCAGGGTCAGGATGAACAGCGGGAGCGAGAACAGCTTGACCAGCGGCTTGACGAAGAAGTTCACCACGCCGAAGACCAGGGCCACGAGCACGAGGGTCAGCGCCTTGTGCCCCCAGTCGGAGCCGGTCAGGTCGATGCCTTTGATGAGCCAGGCCGCCACTCCGATGGCGGCCGCGTTGATCAGGGTCTTGAGTACGAACTTCGTCATGCCGTGATCGTCGCAGCCGGTGACCGTTAGCGGTAGTCCCGACAGTCGGTCCGACTGGTTGAATGGCCGCATGAAGCTCTTCCGGATGGACGACCTCGACGCCGAGCGGTCCGCCAACGAGGGTGCGTACCTGCGCTTCCTGCGCGAACGCAGCATGTCAGCGGGCCTGTACGCACTGAACGCCGGGGAGCTCGACACCCAGGGCGCCCACGCCCAGGACGAGCTCTACGTGGTGGTCAGCGGCCGGGCGTCGGTCACCGTGGGCGAGGAGACGCAGATGGTGGCGCGCGGCGCTGTCGTCTTCGTCCCGGCCGGGACGCCGCACCGCTTCCACCACGTCAGCGAGGACCTGCGGGTGCTCGTGGTCTTCTCGCCGCCCGAGGGGTGAAACCCCGGCTTCTGTGAGGGTTTCCCCGACTGTCCTGATCAGGGTCTTATCCGGGTCTTCTCAGGGGCAGGAAACCTTCGTCGGGCCTTGTCGCGCCCGTACGATCGAAGACGTAAGCCAGGACACCCCAGGGGGAGGACGGACATCATGACTGAACTGTGGAAGGCACTCCCGGGTTGGGTGCGCAACATCGTGGTCCCGATCGCGGCCATCGTCATCGCGTGGTGGGTGCTGTCGGCGATAGTCGGCATCTTCATGGGGCTGCTCGGTCTCGTGTTCAAGCTGCTTGCCGTGGTGGCGCTCGGCGCGGTCGTGGTGATCCTGGTGAAGAAGGCATCCAAGAGCTGACGTGAGCTCACCCGCTCATGACAGAAGGGGCCGACCGCGTCAGATGCGGTCGGCCCCTTCGCTCGTGACGAGCTGTCGCTCAGTGCGCGGTCACGCACACCGGCGCGCTGGTCGCCGGGATGTTGTCGTACCCGAACTGGGTGAGGTGCGGGTTCTGCCCGTAGACGGCACGGAAGCAGACGTTGCTGCCGACGCGCATCCGCACGGCCCCCGGCGCCGGGTGGGACGGGCTGGTGCCGGAGAGCGGGTCGTTGTGCCAGACGCCGCTGCCCGCCACGCTCCACTGGTACTGCACGGTCGCCCAGAAGGGCGGCTCGAAGTGCCAGGTGCCGTTGATGCGCTCCCAGTCGCTCGCGTAGAGCGAGACGTAGGAACCGCGCTTCACCGAGGTCGCCGAGACGTGGGCGTAGGCCGCGGTGGCCCAGCCGGTCTGGTAGGAGAACGTCTGGGCGGACATCAGCCCGCTGTCGGAGACCAGGTGCAGGGTGACGGTGCCACCGGTCTCCCTCGTCAGCGGTGTCGGCAGTGAGAGCGAGACCGGCGTGGCCCCGGTGCCGGACGCCACCACCTTGATCCCGTTCAGCACCACCGACCACGACCGCAGCTTGCTGAAGCCGTCCGGCGCGGAGACCTTGGCCTTCACCTGCAGGGGGCTGCCCGCCACCACGGTCTGGTCCAGGACGGGCCAGTTCGAGGTGAGCGGCAGGGCGACGGTCACCTGCTGGTCGACGCTCTGCTGGACGCCCGCGTTGTCGGTGACGACCCAGGTCAGCGTGTGCCGGCCGAGCGGCAGCCGCTTGAGCGGCGTGCCCGACGTACCGGCTGCCGGGAGACGGCAGCCGTGCCCGTCCCAGACCAACAGGCCCGCGTCGACGGCGGAGTCCTGCCAGAGCTGACCGTCCACGTCGAGCTGGAGGTGGGTGACACCCGGGTAGGAGAAGGACTGACCGCAGCCGGTCCAGCCGGGGTGGGTGACGTCGGCGTACAGGGCCTGTCCGTCCGGCCGAGTGGCGGTGGCCTGCGGGGTGACGGTGAAGCCCGAGTCGACGATGACCTCGCCGGTCCTCGGCGCACTGACGATGCCGTTGCTGTCGGTCGCGACGGCATAGACCGAGTAGAAGCCACCGGGCAGCGAGCCCTTGGCGAAGTGGACGGTCCAGGTGCCGTCGCCGTTGTCGGTGAAGTGCGAGACCGGCCAGGCCTGCGCCCCCGGACCGGCTGCCTCCAACTGCACGTCGGCGATGGTGGTCCCGGCCGGAGCGGTCGGCGAGACGGCCGGCGTGACGTTGAAGGTCAGCTGATCCGCCGTGGCGACACCGGCGATGCTCGGCAGATTCGACGAGAGCAGATTCGGGCGGTGGTTGTCGATGTCGACCGGGGTGCTCGCCACGGAGCTCGTGGCGCCGGCACTGGCGGCGAACGCGCCAACAAAACGGCTTCCGTCAGGGATGACGGGGAGGGCTGCGCCGCCGGTCTGGCCCGGCCGTACGGCCGCAGTGTCGATGGTCCAGTGGAGCGTGCAGGAGGCATCGCACTGGCCGGGCTGGATCGCGATGGTCTGGACGAGTCCGGACCGAGCGACGTAGTACTCGATCTGCGTGGCAGGGGCGCCCGGGCTTGAGGTGACCGTCGCGGTGACGCCGATGACGCCGGAGACGGTCGGGGTGGTGCCGGGTGTCGTCCCGTCGATGCTGATCGAGACGGTGGGTGCCGCGGCGGCGTGAGCCGCTTCGGTGAACGATACGGAGGCGCACAGGGTGGCCGCTGCGAGAACGGCTGCGGATCTGAGGCGCCGGCGGGATATGCGCACGGGGCTCCTCGGGAAGGAAGAGAGATCACTCGACGGTGATCAACGACGAGACTCTAGCCGTCCGCCCCAGCCCCCCGCACATGGATTCGGCCGCGCCGAGACCGCAACTCACCGACGGCGGCGGTGGGATGTCCGGGCTCGTGCCGGTACTTCGGGAAGATCCGCGACATCGCGCGAGGCCACGAACGCCGCCAGCGCGGTCGTCAGCGGCACGGACGCGATCAGGCCGATGCTGCCGACGAGTGTGCGCACGACCTCCTCGGCGACGATCTCGCTCGTCGCCACCTGCCACACCCCGCGGTGCGACAGCGAGAAGAGCAGCATCAGCGGCAGCGCCGCGCCCGCGTAGGCCATGACCAGGGTGTTGACCGTGGAGGCGATGTGGTCGCGGCCGATCCGGATCGCCGCGCGGTACAGCGCCCGTGCGCCGAGGGCCGGGTTGGCGGCGTGGAGTTCCCAGACGCTGCTGGCCTGGGTGACCGTCACGTCGTTGAGGACGCCCAGCGAGCCGATGATGACGCCGGCGAGCAGCAGACCCGGCAGTTGGATGCCGGGAAAGAGCGAGTGGACGAACGCCGTCTCGTCCGAGGTGTTGCCGGTGAGCCGGGTCAGGCCGATGAACAGCTGGCCCAGGCCGCCGATGAGGGCGAGCGAGGCCATGGTGCCCAGGACCGCGACGGAGGTCCGGGCCGAGAGGCCGTGGCAGAGGTAGAGGGCCAGCAGCATGATCAGCCCGCCGCCCACGACGGCGACGGCGAGCGGCGGTTCGCCGCCGAGGATGGCCGGCAGCACGAAGAACGTGAGCACCAGGAAGCTGATCGCCAGTGCCGCCAGCGCGGCCAGGCCGCGCAGGCGGCCCACCAGGACGACGGCGAGCGCGAAGACGCCCGCGAGCAGGGCGACGGGGACGCTGCGGTCGGCGTCCTCCACCGTGTACTGCAACGCGGTGGGCGCCGTCGGCGAGTAGTCGACGACGATCTTCTCGCCCGCCGAGTAGACCGCGGTCTGGTCCGGGGTGAGGGTCTGGGTGACGCTGCGACCGGAGTTCTTGCCGCTGGTCAGCTGGAAGGTGATCTCCGTGCAGGTGCCGGAGTCCCCCGTCGTGCTCGTGGCGGTCGAGCCCTGGCCGCAGGGCACGGTGCGGGTGGCCGTCACCGTGCCGGTGACGGTGATCTGGTCGAAGCCCGTCCCCGTCGGGGCGTGGGCCGGCAGCGGCGCGGGCCACAGCAGGTAGAGGCCGGACAGCACGGCCAGCGCGAACGGCACCAGCACCGCCGCGAGCAGGACGCGCAGCCGTGCGGACGCGGGACTGGCCGGGCCGTGGTCGTGGGTGTGCCCGTGTCCGTGCCCGTGACTGTCGGGGTGGTGGTGCTCTGCCACGCTGGCGAACGCTACAGCGTGTCCACTCCGTGGCCCAGCCCTGGCCAAGCTCCGCCATTCCTCGCTATCGTCGTGTGCATCTCATCTGTAGACGCGGGAGCTCGGAGCACCGGGCTGAGAGGGCGCTGACGTCGCTGCGCCGACCGCAGGAACCTGACCGGGTAATGCCGGCGTAGGGAGTAGTGGGTCTGATGACCACGCATGACGACACGCAGCACAAGTCTGTCTCCAGCACCGAGGGCGGCTACCCGACCCCGGCCTGGCGCAAGGCGTACCACCAGGGCTCCCGGCCCGATCTGCGCGTCCCTTACCGCGAGGTGCTGCTGAGCACGGGTGGCACCGTGCCGCTGTACGACACCTCCGGCCCGTACACCGATCCCGCCTTCGAACCGGACGTGCGCCGCGGCCTGCCACCGTTGCGTGACGCCTGGATCAGCCAGCGCGGTGACGTCGAGGACTACCACGGGCGCGAGCCGCGCCCGGAGGACGACGGCCTCAAGCACACCGCCCCGCGCGGTGTGCTGGTGGGCGCGGGCCTCGACGGCCTCGACGCGGTCTTCCCCGGCCGCCCGCGCCGTCCCCGGCGCGGCCGCGACGGCGCCGCGGTCACCCAACTCGCCTACGCGAAGCGGGGGATCGTCACGCCCGAGATGGAGTTCGTGGCGCTGCGCGAGGGAATGCCGGCCGAGACCGTCCGCGAGGAGATCGCGGCCGGGCGGGCCGTGCTGCCGGCGAACGTGAACCACCCGGAGTCAGAGCCGATGATCATCGGCTCGAGGTTCCTGGTGAAGATCAACGCCAATATCGGCAACTCCGCGGTGACCTCCTCGATCGAGGAGGAGGTGGAGAAGATGTCCTGGGCGACGCGCTGGGGCGCGGACACCGTCATGGACCTCTCCACCGGTCGCAACATCCACACCACCCGCGAGTGGATCCTGCGCAACTCCCCCGTCCCGATCGGCACGGTGCCGCTGTACCAGGCACTGGAGAAGGTCGACGGCAAGGCGGAGGAGCTCAGTTGGGAGGTCTACCGCGACACCGTGATCGAGCAGTGCGAGCAGGGCGTCGACTACATGACCGTCCACGCGGGGGTGCTGCTGCGCTACGTGCCGATGACGGCCCGTCGCAAGACGGGCATCGTCTCGCGCGGTGGCTCGATCATGGCGGCCTGGTGTCTGGCGCACCACCAGGAGAACTTCCTCTACACCAACTTCGAGGAACTCTGCGAGATCCTGCGCGCCTACGACGTCACCTACTCGCTGGGTGACGGCCTGCGTCCGGGTTCGATCGCGGATGCGAACGACGAGGCCCAGTTCGCCGAGTTGCAGACGCTGGGTGAGCTCGGCCGGATCGCACGGGCGCACGACGTCCAGGTGATGATCGAGGGTCCGGGCCACGTCCCGATGCACAAGATCAAGGAGAACATGGATCTCCAGAAGGAGATCTGCGACGAGGCGCCCTTCTACACGCTCGGCCCGCTGACCACGGACGTGGCACCCGGCTACGACCACATCACCTCGGGCATCGGCGCGGCGATGATCGCCTGGTGGGGCACGGCCATGCTCTGCTACGTCACGCCCAAGGAGCACCTGGGCCTGCCCAACCGCGACGACGTCAAGACGGGCGTGATCACCTACAAGATCGCCGCCCACGCGGCCGACGTCGCCAAGGGCCACCCCTCCGCCCAGGCCTGGGACGACGCCCTCTCCGACGCCCGCTTCGAGTTCCGCTGGGAGGACCAGTTCAACCTGGCCCTCGACCCGGAGACCGCCCGCGACTTCCACGACGAGACGCTCCCGGCGGCCCCGGCGAAGACGGCGCACTTCTGCTCCATGTGCGGGCCGAAGTTCTGCTCGATGAAGATCAGCAGGACCGTGATGGACATGTTCGCCGGTGAGGAGCCTCTGAACGGCGACGACGCGACTGTCGTCTCCGGGATGAAGGCCAAGTCCGAGGAGTTCATGGCCCAGGGCGGCAAGGTGTACCTGCCCGTGGTCGACTGATCGGCAACTGATCGGCAACGCCGACGGGCCGGCCTGCAGGAGTTGCAGGCCGGCCCGTGGCGTCACCGGTCACCGAGGGAGGATCGGTCAGCCGACCAGAGTGTTGTAGGTGCTCCAGCCGTTGCCGAGGGAGACGCGGGCCTTGAAGGGGGCGCTGGGGTTGCCGGTGCCCTGGTAGAGCCAGAGCACACCGCTCGCGTCGCGGGCGACCAGGTCGGTCCAGACGTCGTTGGTGATGTCACCGACGCCGACGATCGAGTCGTAGGTGTTCCAGCCGCCGCCGACGCGGACGCGGGTCTCGAAGGGGGCGCTGGGGTTGCCGGTGCCCTGGTAGAGCCAGAGCACGCCGGTGGTGTCTCGCGCCACCAGATCGCGTGCTGGCCGGTGTGCGGACACGAACGGGTACGCCGTGCCCGAATGCCGGGGTATGGGCCGTTTGACCGTTGAGAACGAGGGCCGGGCCGGGTGTGAATTCCATGAGCGCCCGCCAGGCGCAGCGGCTTGTTCCGGTGCCGGGCGGGGTGGCGGGTGCCACCCCGCCCGGCGGCGGGATCAGCCCTCGCCGATGTCGACCTGCGAGGTGGGGAAGCAGCTCGGCGCCTGCCTGGTCAGCATGGTGGCCAGGCTCCCCACGGACTTGTGGAGCGCGTCCGCCGGGGATTCGTCGACGATCAGCAGGGTGTCCCCGTGCGGGATGGCGCTGGGGTCGAGCAGCGCGATACGGCCGTTCCTGGGGTCCAGGGACATCACCTTCTCGAGGTGGCTGCTGTCGACCGGGACGACCTTGCTGGGGCAGGCGGCTGATGGGGTCAGTACGACGGCGGGCAGGCCCGCCCGGCGCAGCGCCGCCTGGAGCCCGGAGAGGCGCGTGCCGATGATCTTGAGGGCGACGACCTTGTCGGGGCGGATCGTCACGGTGTAACCGACGTCGCCGAGGGCGGGCGCCGGGTTGCCGCCCACGCTCGGGGAGGTGACCGGCGCGGCGTGGGGGGCAACGGGGCTGCCGCCGGCCTGGGCTCCCAGGACGACCGCGGTGACGGCGGCGGCCAGCCCGAGCGAGGTCACCGCGATGCGGCGGGCGTGGCGCGGCCGGACAGGGGTCCGGTCGAGGGCGGTCATCTCTGCGGCGCGGGCGGTCAGCTCGTCGCGCAGGCGCTGCTGGAAGTTCACGGGGGTGGGCACACGGGTGTTCACGAGGCGGCCTCCAGAAGGGCGGTGCGGGACGGGTCGGTCGGCGGGGTGACGCTGCGCAGCGCCTTGCGGGCCCGGTGCAGCCGCATCCGGGCGGTGGCGGTACTGATGCCCAGGGCCTGGGCGGCCTCACGGGTGGTCAGTCCGTCGACGGCCACCAGGTCCAGCACGGCTCGCAGCGATTCGCTCAGGGCGCCGTGAAGACCGGCCAGCCGCCGGGCGGCGCGGGTGGCGTCGATGCGCGCCTCGATCGCGGCGACGTCCTGTTCGTCCAGCATCCGGCGGCCTGCGATCTGGGAGACGGCCTGCTGCTCGCGGGCGCTGCCGCGGAAGTGCGAGGCCAGGACGTTGCGGGCGATGCCGTACAGCCAGGCAGCGGGCGCCCCCCGCCGGGCGTCGTAGCTGTCCGCCTGCTCCAGCGCCGTCAGGAAGATGTCGGCGGTCAGGTCGGCGGCCAGGTGCGCGCTGTCGGTGCGCCGGGTGACGAAGCCGAGGATGGCGTCGAAGTTCTGCTGGTAGAACTCGGCGAACCCTGATGGGTCCCTGACGGGTGGGGCTATCGGGTGCTCCGTGGGCACGGACGCTCCTTGGGACGAACGAGTTACTGCCTTACACCTCTACTTGGTTCCGGCGCAGAAAAGCGTCACATGGTTTCGGCGTCCCGAAACTCCGGGGGCCTCGTGAGACGGCTCCGCCCCCCTCGGGGCTTCCCGAAGGGGGCGGAGCGGGGTGTGGCGGGTGTGGGGGTCAGACGGTGTCGGACCGCGGTGACCGTGGCGGACGCCGGAGCTCGCTCCGGAGGGAGCGGAGGTCCTGGCGGACCTCGCGGACGTCGTCGGACAGGTCGTCCACCTTGTGGTTCAGGGCTGTGACGACACGGCCCATGGAGTCGAGGCGACGATCGACGCCCTCGGCCCAGTCGGGCGCCGACGGGGCCGGGACGATCTCGCCGTCGATGACCTGTCGCCAGGCCTCGGCGGCGGGGTCGCGGGAGGTGACCTCCCACTCGTCCCAGTGGGGTCCGGGGCCGAGCCGCCGGCCCGGCGGCATGCCGTGGGACGGGGGCTGTGGATTCCCGGCGGGCCTGTGGACAACTCGCTCCTCGGTGTCGAGGAGGTACGCGCGGACGCGTCGTGCGACGGCGCTGTCGCGCAGCAGCATCGCGACGTTGAGGACGGCGCGGCGGTCGTAGATTGCGATTCCACGGCCGCTGACCTGCGTAAAACTCATGTTGAGTTTTACGAACCGAGACTTTTCCACACCCTTGAGGATGTGGAGACCGTTGGCTTCGAGCTCTTCGCGGTGGCGCTGCGAGAGGTTGTTGATGGTGCTTTCGGGGACCTCGAAGTAGTCGGCGACCATCCGGGTCGTCACGTAGGTGCCGTCCGGGAGCATGGTGAGGATCTTGACCTTGTCGAGCGCCTCGACGCGGTGCACGACGCTCCTGCGCAGCGCGCGGGACTCGATCAGTGCGATGTCAGGTGGCATGGCGATGCCGCCTCTCATGAGCAGGGATGAAGGAACGACGCCGCACGACCCAGCGGCCAGGGGCGCAGGTCGCTGACGGCCACAGATCCATCCCGCCGGGGGCTGCCCGGACTGCTCTGAGATTCACACGCGTTTCGAAGTCGACTCACCCTGGTTGCCTGCGCGCACCCTGACCAACGACGCTCCGTGTCCGGCGGTTACGCCGAATGCCTGGTTCGTCGGATCGTCATTCCGTCACGTCCTGCGGGTACCAGCGCAGTTCGATGGTGTTGCCGTCCGGGTCCTGGAGGTAGACGGAGGTCGCGCTGCCGCGGGCGCCGAAGCGCGGGACCGGGCCGGAGACGACCGGGACGGTGGGAGGGAGGGCGGCGAGGAAGGCGTCCCAGTCGAGCGGGGCGACGGTGAGGCAGATGTGGTCGACGTTGGACTCGCCGCGCGGGCGGGAGACCAGGTCGATGATGGTCTCGGCGGAGATCCGGACGGAGGGGAAGGGCACCTTGCCCGCGCGCCATTCGGGGACGCGGACCGGCTCAAGACCGAGCAGACCGAGGTAGAAGTCGAGGGCGCGGTCGACGTCGGCCACATTGAGGACCAGGTGGTCGAAGGCCTGGACACGCAGGGTCTGGGTCGGGGTCGGGGTGCTGCTCACTTCGCGCTCCTCGGGTGGGCTGGGCCGATGCTCTGGGGGTGTCTCCATGGTCGGCGGGGAGCATGTGCCGAACAACGCACGATCGGCATACGATCGTTGAGCAGGATTCAACGATCGGGGCGGGGGCTGGGTCCGTGTGGGAACGCGTGGAGGTCGAGGTGTTCCTTGCGCTCGCGGAGGAGTTGCACTTCGGGCGGACCGCGGAGCGGCTGGGGCTGACCACCGGGCGGGTCAGCCAGGTGGTGCGGAAACTGGAGCGCCGGGTGGGCGGGCCGCTGTTCGAGCGGACCAGCCGGACGGTGCGGTTGACCGCCGTGGGCCGGCAACTGGCCGAGGAGCTGGGCCCGGCGGTCGCGGCGGTGGAGCAGGCGTTGCGGCGGGCGGTGGACGCCGGGCGCGGGGTCACCGGCGAGCTGCGGGTCGCGTTCCTGGGTGAGTTCGTCGGGCCGGTGCTGCTGCGGGCGGTCTCCCTCTTCGGCGAGCGGCACCCCGAGTGCCGGGTCGACGTGCGGGAGGTGCAGTTGTTCAACTCCCGGGCCAGCCTGGAGGACGGCTCGGTGGACGTGCTCATCGCCTCCTATCCGTTCGAGGGGATGGCCAACGGACCCGTCCTGCTGAGGGAGCGCCGGGTGCTGGCCGTGCCCGCGCGGCATCCGCTCGCCGAGATGGTGGAGGTCTCGCTGGAGGCTCTCGGCGACCATCCGGTGGTGCAGTATCCGGCGGCCACCTCCGTCGGCTTCAAGCGGGACCGCACCCCGGAGTTCACTCCGTCCGGGCGGCCGGTGCCGAAGGGGCCGGTCGGCAGCACCTTCTCGGAGATGCTGAGCCTGGTCGCGATGGGCAGGGGCGTCCTGCCCGTCGGCGAGCACGCCCGCCGGTACTACCCGCGTCCCGACCTCGCCTACGTGCCGCTGCGCGACGCACCGCCGATCGAGCGCGGGCCGGTGTGGGTGGAGGCCAACACCACGGCGCGCGTCCGCGCCTTCGTGCAGGCCGCCGCCGATGCCGTGGCGGCCGACGCCGTGGCGGGTGGCGATGGGGCGGGTGGCCGTGGGGAGGGACTGCTTCCGCCGGGGTAGGGCGGGTGTCTCCCGCTGGGGGACGTGGTCGGCCGCGCCGCGCGTCAGCCTGGAGCCATGACCACAGGCGTGAACGCACGCACGGCCCCGGCCCGGTGGGACGGGGGTGACCGCCTGGTCGGCCGGATCACGGCCGGGGTCGGGGCATCGCTGCTGGTGATGTCCGTGCTCCACCTGACCCATGTGATCGCTGGCGGCTCGCCGCCCTACGACCCGGACTCGGCGGGTACGGCCGAGGGCGTCATCGGCCTGGTGCTGCTGGTCGCCGCCGACCGGCTGCGCCGGGAGCCGGCGCAGTCCCGCGGCTTCGCCCTCGGGGCCCTGGTCTTCGCCGTCGTCGGCTTCCTGGTCGGACTCGCCTTCACGACGACCAGCGGCACGGCCGTCGACGTGGCCTACCACCTCCTCGGCCTGCCGCTGCTCCTGCTCGCGCTGTGGCGCCAGGCGCGGGTGGTCAGGGCCGCCCGGCTGCCGTGACGCGGCGAACCCGCTGATGCGGCGGCGGTGGCGCCTGGATCTCGCGAGGTCTCATCGGCCGGGACGGGAAAATTCCGGCGGGGCGCGGTCCGCCGTTCCGCAGGGCTTCCCGTCCGCCGGGCGGCGGCACCGCAAGGCTTCCTGTTTGTGCAGCTCAGCACGGGTGAGCGGGAGTGTCCGACGGCTGGATATCCGCTCGCCTTCGACGCGCGGGCCCTTACTGTAGGGGCATGAGGATTGGAATCGTGGGTGCCACTGGTCAGGTCGGCGGCGTCATGCGCCGGATTCTTGAGGAGCGCGACTTCCCGGTGACGGAGCTGCGGCTCTTCGCCTCCGCGCGCTCGGCCGGGTCCACGCTGCCGTGGAAGGACGGCGAGGTCGTCGTCGAGGACGCCGCGACGGCGGACTGGAGCGGGCTGGACATCGTGCTGTTCTCGGCCGGTGGCTCGACGTCCAGGGCGCTGGCGGAGAAGGTCGCCGCGGCCGGGGCCGTCGTCATCGACAACTCCTCGGCCTGGCGTGGCGACCCGGAGGTGCCGCTGGTGGTCTCCGAGGTCAACCCGCACGCGATCGCGGACCGCCCCAAGGGCATCATCGCCAACCCCAACTGCACCACGATGGCTGCCATGCCGGTCCTCAAGCCGCTGCACCAGGAGGCCGGGCTGGAGGCGCTCGTCGTCGCCACCTACCAGGCCGTCTCGGGCGGCGGGCTGGCCGGTGTCGCCGAGCTCTACCAGCAGGCGTGCAAGGTCACCGAGGCCTCGGACCAGCTGGCGTTCGACGGCGAGGCCGTCGAGTACCCCGAGCCGCAGAAGTTCTCCAAGCCGATCGCGTTCAACGTGCTGCCGCTCGCGGGCTCCATCCAGGACGACGGTTCGAACGAGACCGACGAGGAGCAGAAGCTCCGCAAGGAGAGCCGGAAGATCCTGGAGATCCCCGGGCTCAAGGTCTCCGGCACCTGCGTCCGGGTGCCGGTGTTCACCGGCCACAGCCTTCAGATCAACGCGCGCTTCGCGCGCCCGATCAGCGCCGCGCGTGCGTACGAGCTCCTCGCCGCCGCCCCGGGCGTCGTCGTCTCCGAGGTCCCCACCCCGCTGGAGGCCGCGGGCAAGGACCCGTCCTTCGTCGGCCGCATCCGCACCGACGAGACGGTGGACAACGGCCTCGCGCTGTTCGTCTCCAACGACAACCTCCGCAAGGGCGCCGCGCTGAACGCGGTCCAGATCGCGGAGCTGGTCGCGGCCGAGCTCGGTCGCTGACACACCAGGGGCGCGGCGGAGCCGCAGATCGGGTGGATCCCCGCGCCCCTGGACAGCGCGGCTAGTCGTCGGTGTTGGGCAGGAAGCGGCTCAGGTGGTCCGAGCCGTCGTAGTCCGGGCTGGTGAAGTCCGGGGAGGAGAAGCCGGGCGAGGAGAAGTAGACCTCGTCCTCGCGTTCCTCCTCCGGTTTCTCGTGGCCGTGGCCGTCGGTGATGCCCTCGACGCCGGGGCTGGTGAAGCCCGGGCTGGTGAAGCCGAGTTTCGGGTTGCGGCGGATCAGGTCCACGCGGGTGCGGCGTTGCGCCGCCTCCGCGGCGATCTGCGCGCTGCGCACGGCCAGCTCGGATTCGAGGAACGGCAGCAGGCCGCGTGAGCGCAGCGCCGCGCGCCACGCCTCGCGGGCCTTGGCGACCTCCGCCGCCAACTCCGGCTGGGGGCGTTCGGGTATGGCTGCGGCGTCCCGCTTCGCGGTCTGCACCAGGGCGACCGTCGCGACGACCAGCGCCGCGCCGCCGACGACGGCGAGCGCGCCGGCCGCGGTGATCAGCGAGCGGCCGAGCGAGACCGAGGGCGAGCCGGCACGGACGGCGAGGCCGATGAGCCACAGCACGAGGGCGCTCGTCCAGGCGAGCACCGGTGCGAGCACCGCGGCCATCGGGCCCAGGCCAGCGCGGCGGCTCGCGTCCAGCGCGGTGCCCGGTTCGGCCCACTGGGCCGGGTCGGTGCTGCCGAGGCGTTCGGTGTCGGGGCCCGCGCCGACCTGGGCCAGCTGCTCGCGCAGCTCGCGGTAGCGGGCGTACTCGGGCGCGGCGGCGGCGCCGACCTCGGGCAGCTCGCGCATGGCGCGCTCGCGGAGCTCCTCGGTCGTGATGGCGCCCCGAGTGGCGCGCACCGCGTCCCGGATGTGCGGCGTCTGTAGCGACTCGTCCAGGATCCGCACGTAGTCGGGCTTGTCCTCGGACAGCAGCTGAGTGGTGATGTCCATGGTTCTGCTCCCCCCGTGGAAGTGACGGCCGTTCAGGGCTGCCGGGCCAAACCGGCCGGGGGTTATGGGTTGTTAACGCAACATGCTAGGCGCGAGGACTGACACACCGACAGTCGGTTTCGCGAAATTCCGCGTCAGGAGTGGCCCGCGTTGCTTCTGGCAATTGCCCGAAGCAACCCGGACGCCGGGCGCTCCCTCAGCGCGCGCTCCCTCGGCGCGCCTCCCTCAGCTCAACGGCAATCGGGCGATGAGCAGCTTGCCCTCGCCCTCCATGGTGACGCCGCCGTCCATGGCCACGGCCAGGTCGTCCGCGTACACGTGCGGGCCGTCGACCTGCACGCCGGAGTGGCCGTCCTCCGTCGGGGCCTCGCCGAGCAGGTAGGGGATCGGGCTGTGGCCGTGGACGATCCGGTGGCCGCCGAAGGCCGTCAGCAGTTCCCGCGCCGCCTCCGGGCCGTTCTCGCCGCGGAAGGCGAAGCGCTTGGTCATCCGGCGGAAGCAGTCCCACCACTCGTCCGCGTCGCCGTGGCCGAGCACCTCGCGGATCGCGTCGTTGACCTCGTCGACCGAATTGCCGTACTCGAGGTAGGCGGTGGTGTCGGAGTGGACCAGCAGGTGGTCGTCCTCGACGGCCATGGCCGGGAGCCGGGAGAGCCACGCGACGTGGTGGTCCTCCAAGCGCTCCATGTCGTGCGGCTGGCCGCCGTTGAGGCGCCAGGCCGCGAGGAACGAGGCGGTGCCGGCGCTGGAGTGGACCGGCTCCTCGCCGTAGCGGTCGGCGCCGAGGAGCAGCAGCTCGTGGTTGCCCATCAGGGCGCGGCAGTAGCCGCCGTCCGCGGCCGCCTCGGCGGCCAGGCGCATCACCAGGTCGATCACGCCGATGCCGTCGGGGCCGCGGTCGGTGAAGTCGCCGAGGAACCAGAGCCGGGAGCGGCCGGCGCTCCAGTGGCCCTCGGCGTCGATCAGGCCCTGCGCGTGCAGGCCGTCCAGCAGGTCCTGGATGTACCCGTGGACGTCGCCGATCACGTAGAGCGGACCCTCGGGGCCGCCGGGCAGCGCGTCGAGGTCGGGCGCGGGAGCGGGCGCCGGGACTCCCGGGACGATGGGCGCGCCGAGCTCCAGGGTGGGCGGGTCCTGCGGCGGGACGGCCGGCATCGGCGGCGCGACGGCCGGGGTGGCCGGGACCGTCGGCGCCCCGAATCCGAGCGGCACGGCCGCCCGTACGGGCGCGGCCATCGGCGCGGCCGGCGGCAGGGGCGCGTCCGGCGGTACGGGCGGCGGCGCGAAGAAGTCGAACTGCGTGGACCCGTCCGCTGCCTGCGCGGCGTGCGGCCCTGGGTCCGGCTGGTCAGGCCAGGCGGGACGGTCCACGGGTGTCATGACGCCCATCGTATAAAGCCGCCCTTCCCGGCGTCCGCACCTGGGAGGGATCAGCGAGGGGAATTCGTTCACGGATCAAGGGGGCAACGCGGAGCAACGGGGGACAAAAAGGGCAGGTCAGACCTGCCCCTGTCGCACGTGCCCGAATTCACGCCTCCCCGGGCGGCCTCGGTGCGGCCACGGTGGTGCGCGGCGGGCGGCGCTGTGACGAGCGCCGGACGATCAGCTCCGTGGGCATCAGCTGCCCGGAGCCGTTCTGGTCGGCGGCGGTCTCGTCGGCGGGTGCGATGCCCTCGATCGCGTCGATCAGCAGGTTGACCACGGTGGTGCCGATCCGCCGGGGCTTGAGCGACAACGTGGTGATCGGCGGCTCGGTGGTGGCGTAGACGTCGCTCTCGCTGCAGCAGACCAGCAGCAGGTCGTCCGGGACGCGCAGGTGGTAGCGGCGGGCGGCGGCGAGCAGGTCGGTGCCGTTCGGGTCGAACAGCCCGTAGACGGCGTCCGGCCGGTCCGGACGGGCCAGCAGCCGGTCGGCGGCGACGGCGCCCGCGCAGGGGTCGTGCGCCGGGTAGGCCTCGTACAGCGGTTCCTGGCCCACCGAGCGGCACCAGCCGAGGTACGCCTCGGTGCTCAGGCGCGTGTAGGTGTCGGTGCTGGTGCCCGTCAGCAGCCCGATCCGGCGGGCGCCCGCCTGGGCCAGGTGCTCCAGGATGCCGAGCACCGCGGCATGGTGGTCGTTGTCGACCCAGGCGGTCACCGGGCAGTTGCCCGGTTTCCCGTCGCTGACCACCGGCAGGCCTTGCCGGTAGAGGTCGGCCACCATCGGGTCGTGGTCGGACGGGTCGATCACCACCGTGCCGTCCAGGGCGACGTTGCTCCACACGTCGTGCCGGGAGGAGGCGGGCAGCACGACCAGCGCGTAGCCGCGGTTGAGCGCGGCCGAGGTCGCCGCCCGGGCCATCTCCGCGAAGTAGGCGAACTCCGTGAAGGTGAACGGCTCCTGGCCGTACGTGGTGACCGTCAGGCCGATCAGGCCGGAGCGGCCCGTGCGCAGGGTGCGCGCGGCGGCGGAGGGGCGGTAGCCCAGCCGTTCGGCGACCTCGCGGACCTTGGTGCGGGTCTCGTCGGGCAGCCGCCCCTTGCCGTTGAGCGCGTCGGAGACCGTGGTGATGGAGACCCCGGCGGCCGCCGCCACGTCCCGGATTCCTGCGCGCTCCAGGCGCCTGGTGCGGGTGGTGGTCCGCCGGCCGTGGTGATTCGCTGCAGCTGTCATGTCTGGCCGATCGTATGGCGCGGAACTGCCGGAAGGGGATGGTGTGTCCGGAAGCGTCGGAGATACGTTTCTCCATGACCATTCGCGCGTTTTCTCCTTGCACCAACGACCGTTTCGCCCCTGATCGCCTGCGTTTTGGTCATGCACTCACGGTGTCGCCCAGCGAGTCTGCGCGGGCCGCAATCGGCACATGTCACTCGCATGGGTGAGGTTCGCGCGATCGGCTCGTATGGTGATCTCGACCGGTTACAGCGACGGCGCCGCGCGAGCAGAGATCCTGCGGGGCGCGACAGCGTCGCCATTCTCTGGAGGACGACCACGGTGAGCACCGAAACCACCCCCGGCGCGAACGGCCCCCGCCTGCGCGAGGCCCTGAAGGGCATCCCCGCCTACAAGCCCGGCAAGCCGGCCCAGGGCGCGGACGGCGCCCCTGCCTTCAAGCTCTCCTCCAACGAGAACCCCTACCCGCCGCTCCCGGGCGTCCTGGAGGCGGCGACGGCGGCTGCCGGCTCGTTCAACCGCTACCCCGACATGGCCTGCGCGGGCCTGATCTCCGAGCTGGCGCAGCGCTTCGGCGTCCCGGAGACCCATGTGGCCACCGGCACGGGCTCGGTCGGCGTCGCGCAGTCCCTGCTCCAGGCGACCTCCGGTCCGGGCGACGAGGTGATCTTCGCCTGGCGCTCGTTCGAGGCCTACCCGATCATCACCCAGATCAGCGGCGCCACCTCGGTGCGGGTCCCGCTGAAGGCGGACGAGACCCACGACCTGGACGCGATGCTGGCGGCGATCACGCCGCGCACGCGCCTGATCTTCCTCTGCAACCCGAACAACCCGACCGGCACGGTCGTGCACCAGCAGGAGCTGGAGCGCTTCCTCGACGCGGTGCCGAGCGACGTCCTGGTCGTCCTGGACGAGGCGTACAACGAGTTCGTGCGGGACGAGGCGGTGCCGAACGGCGTCGAGGTCTACCGCGACCGGCCGAACGTCTGCGTGCTGCGGACCTTCTCCAAGGCGTACGGCCTGGCCGGCCTGCGGGTCGGCTTCTGCATCGCGCACGAGCCGGTCGCCGAGGCGCTGCGGCAGACGGCGGTGCCGTTCGGGGTGAGCCAGCTCGCGCAGGATGCGGCGGTCGCCTCGCTCCGGGCGGAGGAGGCCCTGCTGGAGCGGGTCGCCGCACTGGTGGCCGAGCGGGAGCGGGTGGTCTCCGCGCTGGTGGCCCAGGGCTGGACGGTGGCCACGACGCAGGCGAACTTCGTCTGGCTGCGCCTCGGTGACCGCACGATGGACTTCGCGGCGGCGTGCGAGGCGGCGGGCGTCGTCGTCCGCCCGTTCGCAGGCGAGGGCGCCCGCGTCACCATCGGCGAGACCGAGGCGAACGACCTCTTCCTGCAGGCGGCGGAGCTGTTCCGCAAGACGGTGTAACCGTCAGGGGCGCGGGGAACTGCGCGGGCAACCAGCCTGTTCGGATGGCCCTGCTCGCTGAGCGACCCACTACCTCGGTGGCTTGTCGCGCACGCAGTTGATCGAGCAGGGCCCCGCGCCCCTGGAACGCGCAACGTCCCTGTCAGGAAGCCGACGGCGAGGGTGCTGACGCGCCCGGGCTGCGGGTGGGGAGGAGGGGCTTGCAGGTGTTGTACGCGGCGGCGGTCTTCGGGTCCGTCGTGTTCAGCGCGCGGAGGCCGCCGGTCTTCGGGAGGGTCACGCCGTGGTCCTTGAGGCAGCTGGTGAACGCCGCCATCGCGGTGGAGTTGAAGCCGCCGCGCCCCCCGCCGCCGAAGCCGCCCTTGGGGCGGAGCGAGGCACACGCCTGCATCGCGGCCTGCATGGTCGGATTCGCCGAGGCACCACCGCCGCCGAAGCCGAAACCGCCGCCGCCCCCACCGCCGTAGCCGCCGCCGTTGCCACCGCCGCCGTAACCGCCGGAAGGACGCCCGGAGGGGCGACCGGTCGGGAGGTTCACGCCGTGCTGGCTGAGGCAGGTGCGGTAGGCCTGCATCGCCGCGCCACGCGCGGACGACGACGAGGGGGAGGCCTGGCTCCCCGAGGCGCTCGTCGAGCCGGAGGAGCCACAGGCGGACAGCAGCAGTGCGGAGGCGCCGATGAGGCCGGCCGCCGCTGCGGCCCGCGCGCGAGCGGCGTTGCGGTGAGTCGTCATGGGTTCGAAGGAACCCCACAGCCATGCGCACCACCTGGGTGAGTTCTTCGAATCCGCTGGGAGCGGTGACCCGACCGGCGATGCAGAGAGGGGCTTACGCCCCGAATGTCGGACTTTGCCAGCTATACGCTCCCAGGGAACTCCCAGGCTGCTCCCAGAGCCCGCTGGGCGGGTCCCGTCAAGGTGTGCGGCATGAAGGTGCTTCCACGACGGCGTAAGGCCGTCCTGTTGAACTCCGTGCTCGCCACGGCGCTGCTGGCCACCGGCGGCATCGCGTGGGCGACCGTGGCGCAGGGCTCCAGCAGCACCGGCTCCGCCACCACGCGCACCGCGACGGTCCAGCGCGGCACGGTCCTCGCGACGGTCTCCGGGTCGGGCACACTGACCTCCCCGTCGGACGCCGGGGTGAACTTCACCACCGGCGGCACGCTGACCGAGGTCGACGTGAAGGCCGGTCAGAAGGTCACCGCCGGGCAGGTGCTGGGCAAGGTCGACGCCACCTCGGCCGACGAGACCCTCTCCAACGCCCAGGCGCAGCTGTCCTCCGCCCAGGCCAACCTCACCCAGGTCGAGGCCGGTACGACCCCCGCCGCGAGCTCCAACAACGGCGGCGGCAACGGCGGCTCCGGCTCCAACGGCGGCGGGTCCACCGGCGGGCGCGGCAGCGCGACGTCCTCGACCCCCACCCCCGCCCCCACCCCGACCGTCAACCAGGCGCAGCTCGCCAGTGCCGAGCAGCAGGTGACGTCCGCGGAGAACTCCGTCGCCGCTGCCCAGCGCGCGGTCGACGGGACGGTGCTGAAAGCCCCGGTCTCCGGCACGGTCGCCTCCGTCGGCGGCAAGGTCGGCGACACCGTCTCCGGCACCGGAGGCTCTGGCTCCGGTTCCGGCTCCGGTGGCAGCGGCGGCGGCTCCTCGTCGAGCTCCTCCAGCTCGTCGAGCAGCCTCTCCGGCTTCGTCGTGATCACCAACCCGTCCGGGATGGAGGTCAGCGCCGACTTCTCCGAGAGCGACGCGCTGAAGCTGAAGGCCGGCCAGGCCGCGACCGTCACGCTCAACGCCGACACCTCCCAGGTGCTCAACGCCAAGCTCGTGTCGATCAGCTCGCTGCCCGTCAGCAGCTCCGGCAGCGGCAGCAGCTCCTCCGGCGCCGTGCAGTACGCGGCGCTGCTGGCGATCACCGGCGACACCGCCAACCTGCGCACCGGCCTGAGCGCCAGCGTGCAGGTGGTGACCGGTGAGGCGTCCGGCGCGCTCTACCTGCCGACCTCCGCGATCAACGGCACCGGCGCCAACGCCAGCGTCAACATCGTCCAGGCGGACGGCACGACCAAGCGCACCCCGGTCACCCTCGGCGTGCAGGGTGACAGCGACGACCAGATCCTCACCGGCGTGAACGACGGCGACAAGGTCGCGATCACGGTCGTGTCGACCTCCGGCAGCAACGGCTTCCCGAGCACCGGCTTCCCCGGCGGCGGTGGCGGCGGTCGCGGCTTCGGCGGCGGTGGTGGTGGCTTCGGTGGTGGCGGCGGTGGCCGCGGCACCGGCGGCGGTGGCGGGGGCAGGGGATGACCCTGACCTCCGGCCCGCTCTCCGGGCCGACGACGGACGAGCGCGGTACCGCGCCCGTCATCTCGGCCCGGCGACTGGTGAAGAGCTACGGCATGGGCGACGCTGTCGTGCACGCCCTGGCCGGCGTCGACCTCACGGTCGAGGTGGGCGACTACGTCGCCATCATGGGCAGCTCGGGCTCCGGCAAGTCGACGCTGATGAACATCCTCGGCTGCCTCGACGTGCCGACCACCGGCCGCTACCTGCTCGACGGCATCGACGTCGGCGGGCTGGACGAACGCCAGCTGTCGCTCGTGCGCAACCGCAAGATCGGCTTCATCTTCCAGTCGTTCAACCTGGTGCCGCGCACCACCGCGCTGGCCCAGGTCGAGCTGCCGCTCGCCTACGCGGGCGTCAAGCCCGCCGAGCGGCGGCGCCGCGCGCTGGCCGCGTTGACCATGGTGGGGCTCGCCGAGCGCGCCGACCACAAGCCCAACGAGCTCTCGGGCGGTCAGCAGCAGCGTGTGGCCGTGGCCCGCGCGCTGGTGACCTCGCCCGCGATGCTGCTGGCCGACGAGCCCACGGGCAACCTGGACAGCCACAGCACCAAGGAGGTCCTCGGCATCGTGGACCGGCTCAACGACTCCGGCCGCACGGTCGTGCTGATCACCCACGAGGACGAGGTGGCGCTCCACGCCAAGCGCGTGATCCGCCTCGTCGACGGGCTGATCGTCAGCGACGTGCGGCAGGCGCCTGTGGACGGGCCGCCGCCGGCCCTGGCAGGCGCGCTCACCCAGGGAGGCGCGCGATGAACCCGTTCGAGACGCTCCGCTTCGCCACCATGGGCCTGCTGGCCAACAAGGTCCGCTCGGGCCTGACCATGCTCGGCATCCTGATCGGCGTGGCAGCGGTCATCCTGCTGTTGGCGGTCGGCAACGGCTCCTCGCAGGCGGTCAAGGACTCCATCGACGCGCTCGGCACCAACGCGCTGACCGTCAGCTCCGGTGCCGGCTTCGGCGCGCAGTCGACGGCGACCAGCACCAAGCCGCTGACCATCGCGGACGCCCGCGCGCTCGCCGACACCACCCAGGGGCCGGACATCAAGGGCGTGGCGCCCGAGGTGCAGACCTCGCAGACGGCCCTGTACGAGGGCACCTCGCACACGGTCAGCTCGGTGATCGGCACCTACCCGGCCTACTTCGAGGCGTCCAACAGCAAGGTCGTCAAGGGTGACTACTTCAGCGCCGACGACGTGCTGGCCTCGCGCAAGGTCGCGGTGATCGGCTCGACCACGGCGACCGACCTGTTCGGCACCGCCGACCCGATCGGCAAGAAGATCACCCTGGGCGGCACCCCGCTCACCGTCGTCGGCGAGCTGGCCACCAAGGGCAGCGGCACCGGCTTCCAGGACCCGGACGACGTGATCATCGCGCCGCTGCCGACCGTGCAGAACGCCTACACCGGCTTCGGTTCGCTCAGCCAGATCCTGGTCGAGGCGAGCTCGGCCGACACCACCACGCAGGCGCAGAACGAGATCACCACGATCCTGATGGGCACGCACGGCATCACGGATCCGACCGCGGTCGACTTCCGGGTCAGCAGCCAGACCACGCTGCTCACCACCCGCAGCTCCACCACGCAGACCTTCACCGTGCTGCTCGGCGCGGTCGCGGCGATCTCGCTGCTGGTCGGCGGCATCGGCATCACCAACATCATGCTGGTGACGGTCACCGAGCGGACCCGGGAGATCGGCATCCGCAAGGCCATCGGCGCGCCCAAGGGCGTCATCCTCAGCCAGTTCCTGGCCGAGTCGACGCTGCTGTCACTGATCGGTGCCGGCCTCGGCGTCGGGGTGGCGCTGGTCGGCGCGCACTTCACCATCGTCGGCATCAAGCCGGTGGTGATCCCGGCCTCGGTCTGGGGCGCCTTCGGGATCGCGGTGGCGATCGGCCTCTTCTTCGGCAGCTACCCGGCCAGCCGGGCGGCGAGCCTGCGTCCGATCGAGGCGCTGCGTCATGAGTGATCTTTTCCCGACAGAGGAGGAAACCGTGGACCTCGACGTGTCCCGGTCCCACACGGTCGACTCGCAGGCGATCGAGCCGTTCGTCGAACCGCCGGTCGTCTCTCCGGAGGACGTCCTGGCCGAGCCGCCGGACGCGCTGGACATCAGCGCGGAGCTGGCCGCCCCGCCGCGCCGCAAGCTGCCGTGGCTGACGCTGCTGCTGGCCGGCGGCCTGGTCGCGGGTCTCGGCTTCCTCGGCGGTGTGCTGGTGGAGAAGAACAACGGCTCGACCGGCACGTCGGGCCGCGGCTTCAGCGCGGCGGGCCGCACCGGCACCGGCACGGGCGCCTCCGGCCGCACCGGCGCCGGTGGCTTCGGCGGGGGCGGTTTCGGCGGCGGAGCCGGTTTCGGCGGTGGCGCCGGTGGCGGCGCGACGGTCGGGACGGTCAAGCTCGTCGACGGCTCGACGATCTACGTCACCGACACCTCCGGCAACATCGTGAAGATCACCACCGGTGGCTCGACCAAGGTCAGCATCGCCCAGTCGGGCAAGGTCAGCCAGCTCAAGCCGGGAGCGACGGTCACCGTCCGCGGGACCACCGACTCCAACGGCGATGTGGCTGCCACTACCGTCACCCAGGTGGGAGGCTGAACCCGCGCACAGGGTTCACTCATGAACTCCTCATCTACGGCGACTAACCTGCCGCAGCCAGTTCCGTACTCACCGGGGGCGCCCATGGACACCGCCGAGGCCAGCCTGCTCGTCGTCGACGACGAGCCGAACATCCGCGAGCTGCTCTCCGCCTCGCTCCGCTTCGCCGGATTCCGCGTCGCCTCGGCGGCGACCGGCGCCGAGGCCGTCGCGTCCGTCCAGCGGGCGCGCCCGGACCTGGTGGTGCTGGACGTGATGCTTCCCGACGTGGACGGCTTCGCCCTGGTCAAACGGCTGCGGGACGACAGCGACCGGGACAAGATCCCGGTGATCTTCCTGACCGCGAAGGACGGGGTCGACGACAAGATCAACGGGCTGACGGCGGGTGGCGACGACTACGTCACCAAGCCGTTCAGCCTGGAGGAGCTGATCGCCCGGATCCGCGCGATCCTGCGCCGTACCGGCGGCCCCGCCGACGACGGCCGCCTGGTCGTGGCCGACCTGGAGCTGGATCTGGTCGGCCACCAGGTGCACCGGACCGGGCGGCCGGTCTCGCTCTCGCCGACCGAGTTCAAGCTGCTGGAATATCTCATGACGAACACGGGCCGGGTGGTGTCGAAGATGCAGATCCTCGACCACGTCTGGGCCTACGACTTCGGCGGGGACCTCAGCATCGTCGAGTCCTACATCTCCTATCTGCGCCGCAAGATGGACTCGGGCGCGGAGGGCGCGCCCAAGCTCATCCACACCGTGCGCGGAGTCGGCTATGTCCTCCGCCGCCCGGCTGCGTAAGCGCCTTTCGGCGCCGGGGACGTCGCACCTCCCAGGGGCGCGGGGAACTGCGCGGCAAGCCACCCAGGGCGGTCGGATCCCGAACGATCAGGGCCATCCGCCTCGGGGGGTTGCTCGCGCAGTTCCCCGCGCCCCCAGGGGGTTGCAACCCAAGGTCCGGGGCAGGTTCTCGCTCAGGGTCAGGCTGCTGGCGTTGGCGATCGCGCTGGTCGTGCTCGGGCTCGTCGTCAGTGACACGCTCGTGCTGGGCAGCGTGCGCGACCAGCTCGTGCAGCGGGTCGACACGCAGCTGACCCGCTTCGGCGACACTGCCGTTCGTCGCACCGGCGACTGGAAGCGGCCGCTGGCCCTGCCCACGAACAGCCCCCGCCGCGCCTACCTGCCCAGCCAGTTCGTGCTGGGGCAGATCGACGCCACCGGCCACTACAGCACGGTGGAGACCCAACCCATCGAGCAGGGCGACCCGCAACCCTCGCTGCCGGTGCTGACCGGCGACGCCCTCGCCTCGCGGACGAACCACCCCTTCACCGTCCCCGCCGACCACGGCGGCGGCAGCTGGCGGGTGCTGATCCGCCCGAGCGCGGACCACCCGGGGACGAGCGTCGTCGTCGCGACCTCGCTCGACGACACCGACGCGATGCTGGCCAAGCTGAACGAGGGCTTCCTCGCCATCGGCGGCGGGGTGCTGCTGGTCCTCACCGTCGCCGGCTTCTTCGCCGTTCGCGCGGGGCTCGGGCCGTTGCAGCGGATCGAGCAGGCCGCGCACCAGATCTCGGAGCAGACCGCGGCCGGGCAGCCGCCGACCCACCGGGTGCCGGGGGCCGACGCGGACGCCCGCACCGAGGTGGGCTCACTGGCCCGCTCGCTGAACTCGATGCTGGAGCAGATCGAGGCGGGCTTCGCCGCGCGCACCGAGTCGGAGGACCGGATGCGCCGGTTCATCGCCGACGCCAGCCACGAGCTGCGCACCCCCCTCTCCGGGATCCGCGGCTTCGCCGAGCTCTACCGGATGGGCGCGCTCGCGGACGAGGCGGACGTCAAGCGGACGATGGGCCGCATCGAGAGCGAGGCCGTCCGCATGAGCGGCCTGGTCGAGGACCTGCTGATGCTGGCCCGCCTCGACGAGCAGCGGCCGCTGGAACTCGAGCCGATGGACCTGCGCACGCTGGCCGCGGACGCGCTGCACGACACCACCGCGCTCGACCCCACCCGTCCGGTGCGGCTCTCCGGTCCCGCCGGAGCGCAGTCGCCCGGTGCGGCCCTGGTCCTCGGGGACGAGGCGCGGCTGCGGCAGGTGGTGACGAACCTGGTCGGCAACGCCGTCAAGCACACCCCGGCCGGGACCCCGGTCCGCATCGGGGTCGGGACGGTCGACGGCGAGGGTGTGATCGAGGTGGCCGACGAGGGCCCGGGGCTGACGCCGGACCAGTCGGCGCGCGTCTTCGAGCGCTTCTACCGCGTCGACGCCTCACGCAGCCGACGCGACGGCGGGGGAGCGGGCCTCGGGCTCGCGATCGTCTCCGCGCTGACCCAGGCCCACGGCGGCCGGGTCGAACTGGAGACCGCCCCCGGTGCGGGCGCCGTCTTCCGGATTTTCCTGCCCAGCGCGTGACCTGCGCCACCTGACACCCGCCTGAGACGCCCCCGACGGCAAGCGCCGAAACGGCTATTCCTCCTGGTGGGACTGTGCCGAACGGCGCTGTCGACTCACCCCACCCCCCTGTCAGTCTCTGCGAAACGACATGGTGATAATAGCTTGTGATCGTGTTCACGTTCACAAGCGCACGTGCATTTCGTGTTCAACTCGCATATCCCACATAAGTGCGGCAAAAGGTGCGTTGATGGGCACGATGGCCGCCCGACGAGGAGGGAACCCGTGGAGCTCGCGCTCGCTCACGAGACGATGGCGCGATGGCAGTTCGGCATCACCACCGTCTACCACTTCCTCTTCGTCCCCCTGACGATCTCGCTGTCCGCGCTCGTCGCGGGCCTGCAGACCGCCTGGGTACGGACGGGCCGTGAGAAGTACTTCAAGGCCACGAAGTTCTGGGGCAAGCTCTTCCTGATCAACATGGCCATGGGTGTCGTCACCGGCATCGTGCAGGAGTTCCAGTTCGGCATGAGCTGGTCGAACTACTCGCGCTTCGTCGGCGACATCTTCGGCGCCCCGCTCGCCTTCGAGGCGCTGATCGCCTTCTTCTTCGAGTCCACCTTCATCGGGTTGTGGATCTTCGGCTGGGACCGGCTGCCCAGGAAGCTGCACCTGCTGTCGATCTGGATGGTCGCCATCGGCACCACCCTGTCGGCCTACTTCATCCTCGCGGCCAACTCCTGGATGCAGCACCCGGTCGGCTACGAGCTCAAGAACGGTCGCGCCCAGCTGACCGACTTCCCCAAGGTGCTCTTCCAGAACACCACCCTGGTGGTCGTCTTCCACACCATCACCGCGGCGTTCCTGGTCGGCGGTGCGTTCATGATCGGTATCGCGGCCTACCAGCTGCGCAGGACGTCGCGCCTGGCCAAGGCGGAGGGGGCTGCGCCGGACGAGAAGGCACGGGTCAAGGTCGCCTCGATGGTGACCTCGCTCCGGCTGGGCCTGGTGGTCTGCCTGCTGGCCGGTCTCGGCACCGCGATCAGCGGTGACGCGCTCGGCAAGGTCATGTTCGAGCAGCAGCCGATGAAGATGGCCGCGGCCGAGGCGCTGTGGGAGACCCAGGCGCCGGCACCCTTCTCGATCTTCGCCTACGGCGACGTCTCCAAGGGCCACAACACCGTCGAGATCACCATCCCGGGTCTGCTCTCCTTCCTGGCCAAGGGCGACTTCTCGTCCCCCGTGCCCGGCATCAACAACACCAACGCCGCCGAGAAGGCCAAGTACGGCGACAAGGCGGCGGACTACAAGCCGAACATCCCCACCACCTTCTGGGCTTTCCGGTGGATGATCGGCTTCGGCATGACGTCCTTCGTGGTCGCCATGGCCGGGCTCTGGCTCACCCGCCGCCGGTTCTGGCTGGCGCCGGAGTACCGGCGGGCCGGGGACGAGGTGCCGGTCTTCATGCTGACCAGGACCAGGGAGCTCGGCCCGACGCTGACCAAGTGGGTCTGGCGCGGCGGCATCTGGACCCTCGGCTTCCCGCTGATCGCCTGCTCCTGGGGCTGGATCTTCACCGAGATGGGCCGTCAGCCCTGGGTCGTCTACGGGCTGATGACCACCGCCGACGCGGTCTCCCCCGGGGTCTCCATCGGCGAGCAGTGGACCTCGCTCATCGTGCTCACCCTGCTCTACGGAATCCTCGCGGTCATCGAGGTCAAGCTCATGGTCAAGTACGCCAAGGCCGGACCGACGGACGAGGAGCCGCCGCGTCAGGACCCACGGCTCGGCGGTCCCCCGGCGGGCTCCGAGGACGCCGACAAGCCCTTCGCCTTCGCGTACTGAGGAGACCGAGCCATGCAACTCCACGACGTCTGGTTCGTGCTGATCGCGGTCCTCTGGATCGGCTACTTCTTCCTGGAGGGCTTCGACTTCGGTGTCGGCATCCTCACCAAGGCGCTGGCCAGGGACGAGCGCGAGCGCCGCGTCCTGATCAACACCATCGGCCCGGTCTGGGACGGCAACGAGGTCTGGCTGCTGACCGCCGGTGGCGCGACCTTCGCCGCCTTCCCCGACTGGTACGCCACCCTGTTCAGCGGCTTCTACCTGGCGTTGCTGATCATCCTGGTCTGCCTGATCGTCCGCGGCGTGGCCTTCGAGTACCGGGGCAAGCGGGACGACGCGAGCTGGAAGCGCAACTGGGACCACGCGATCTTCTGGTGCTCGCTGCTGCCCGCCTTCCTGTGGGGCGTGGCCTTCGGCAACATCGTGCACGGCACCAAGATCGACGCCCACATGGAGTACGTGGGCAACTTCCTCGATCTGCTGAACCCCTACGCGCTGCTCGGCGGCGTGGTGACACTGACCCTGTTCACCTTCCACGGGGCCGTCTTCACCGCGCTCAAGACGGTCGGTGAGATCCGGGACCGGGCCCGGGCGTTCGCGCTCTGGGTCGGGGCGGTCGCCGCGCTGGCGGCGCTGGCGTTCCTCGTCTGGACCCAGGTGAACAACGGCGACAACTGGTCCTTCGCGGCCATGGTCGTCGCGGCCCTGGCGCTGGTCGGGGCCCTGGTGACGAACCAGCTGGGCCGGGAGGGCTGGGCGTTCCTGCTCTCCGGGGTGACCATCGTGGCGGCGGTGGCGATGCTCTTCCTGTCGCTCTACCCGAACGTCATGCCGTCCTCGCTGAACCCCGCCTGGTCGCTGACCGTCAGCAACGCGTCCGCCTCGGACTACACGCTGAAGATCATGACCTGGGTCGCGGGCATCATGACCCCCGTGGTGCTCGTCTACCAGGGCTGGACCTACTGGGTGTTCCGCCGCCGCATCGGCGTGCAGAACATCCCCGCGTGACACCCGCCTGACCCCGAAGGGGACGAAGTGAAGCCCGTCGACCCGCGCCTGCTGCGGTACGCCAGAGCGACCCGGATATTCCTGCTGGCCTCGGTGACGCTGGGCGCGCTCGGCGCCGGACTGGTCATCGCCCAGGCGCTGCTGGTGGCGCAGATCGTCGTCGGCTGCTTCCAGCACGGCGAGGGGCTGGGCCGTCTGGCCGGGCCCCTGGCCGCGCTCGCGGCGGTCTCGCTCGGCCGCGGCGCGGTCGCCTGGGCGACGGAGGCGGTCGCCCACCGTGCCTCCGCCAAGGTCAAGTCCCAGCTGCGCGAGCAGTTGCTGGAGCGGGCGGCGGCGCTGGGCCCCGGCCGGCTCGCCCAGCAGCGCAGCGGCGAGCTGGTCACGCTGGCCACGCGTGGTGTCGACGCGCTGGACGACTACTTCGCCCGCTACGTCCCGCAGCTGGCGCTGTCCGTGATCGTGCCGATCGCGGTGCTGGCCCGGATCGTGTTCGCCGACTGGGTCTCCGCCGCGATCATCGTGGCGACGCTGCCGCTGATCCCGGTCTTCATGGTCCTGATCGGCCTGGCCACCCAGAGCAGGATGGACCGTCAGTGGCGCACGCTCGGACGCCTCTCGCACCACTTCCTCGACGTGGTCGCCGGGCTGCCGACACTCAAGGTCTTCGGCCGGGCCAAGGCCCAGGCCGAGTCGATCCGGAAGATCACCGACCAGTACCGGCGGGCGACGCTGCGCACGCTGCGCGTCGCGTTCGTCTCGTCCTTCGCGCTGGAGCTGCTGTCGACGCTGTCGGTCGCGCTGGTCGCGGTCAGCATCGGCATGCGGCTCGTGGACGGCGGTATCGACCTGTACAGCGGGCTGGTGGTGCTGGTCCTGGCGCCCGAGGCGTACCTGCCGATCCGTCAGGTCGGCACGCACTACCACGCGAGCGTGGAGGGTCTGGCGGCGGCGGAGCAGATCTTCGCCGTTCTGGAGACGCCGCTCGTGGAGTCCCGCGTCACCGCCTCGCCGTCGGGCGGTGTGCGGGTGGACGGGCTGACCGTCCGCTACGAGGGGCGGAAACAACCGGCGCTCTCGGACCTCACGCTGACTGTCGCCCCGGGGGAGACGGTCGCGGTCACCGGGCCGTCGGGCGCGGGCAAGTCGACGCTGCTGGCGGCGGTGCTGGGCTTCGTGCCCTTCGACGGCACGGTGGAGGCCCCGGCCCACGACCGGATCGCCTGGGTGCCCCAGCATCCCTACCTCTTCGCCGGGACGATCGCCGACAACGTGCGGCTGTCGCGTCCGGACGCGTCCGAGGAGCAGTTGAGGGCGGCGCTGGTCGCCGCCCAGGCCTGGGAGTTCGTCGCCGAGCTGCCGCAGCGCGAGCTGACGGTCATCGGCGACTCCGGCACCGGCCTCTCGGCCGGTCAGCGCCGCCGCGTCGCCCTCGCCCGCGCCTTCTTGGCCGACCGCGATGTCGTCCTGCTGGACGAGCCGTCGGCGGGCCTCGACAACGCACACGAGTCCGCGGTGGTCGCGGCCATCCGCGAGCTGGCCGTGGGCCGCACGGTCCTCCTCACCTCCCACCGCCCGGCCCTGCTCACCCTCGCCGACCGCCGGATCGAACTGACCGGCCCCCCGGCGGCGGACGCCGCCGAAGCGAGCCAGGCGGCCCTCTCGGCGCCGGCAGGCCAGGCGGCGCCGGAGGGTGCGTCCGCGCAGGGCACGGGGCTCGCTGCCCCTGCGGGCACGGGCGCTGCCGGGCTCGGTGGCACACCGTTCGGCGTCGCCGCGGGGCGCGTGCCCGTGCAGGGGGCCGGGCCGGAGGCCGGGGTCGGCCTGCCTGGCACGGCCGCGGGCCGGGCCGGGGGCTGGGCCGGGTGGCCGAAGCCGAGGCTCGGGGCGGCGATCGTGCTGGGCGCACTCGCGCTGTTCTGCGCCACCGCGCTGATGGGCACCTCCGGGTGGCTGATCTCGCGGGCCTCGCAGCAGCCGCCCGTGCTGTACCTGATGGTGGCCGTCACGGCCACGCGCGCCTTCGGCATCGGCCGTTCCGCGCTGCGCTACGCCGAGCGGCTGGTCAGCCACGACGCCGTGCTGCGCAGCCTCGGCGCGCTGCGGACCGCCGTCTACGGCCGCCTTGCGCGGCTGGCCCCGGCCGGCCTCGGCGCGACGTTCCGGCGCGGGGACCTGCTGGCCCGTATGGTCGCCGACGTCGACGCGATGCAGGACCACTACCTGCGCTACCGCCTTCCGCTCGCCGCGACGGTGCTCGCGGGCGCCGTCACCGTCGGCGTCGTCGGCTGGCTGCTGCCGCTCGCCGGACTGCTCCTCGCCCTCGGGCTGCTGCTGGCCGGGGTGCTGGTCCCGCTCCTGGCCCTGCGGCTGTCGATCCGGGCCGAGCAGGCCCAGGCGGAGACCCGCGGACGCCTGAGCGGCGAGGTCGTCGCGCTGCTGGACGGCGCGGCCGAGCTGACCGTCAGTGGCGCCCTGCCCGCCCGTCTGGGCGCGCTGCGCGCGATCGACGCCGAGCTGACGGGGTTGCAGCGCCGCTCCGCGGCGGGCCTCGGGCTCGGCACCGGGATCACCACCGCGCTCACCGGCCTGACGGCCGTCGCCTGTGCGGCCGTCGGCGTCGCCGCCGTGACGGGCGGTCGGCTGCACGGTGTCTGGCTGGCGGTGCTGCTGCTGACGCCGCTCGCGGCGTTCGAGGGAGTGACCGGGCTGACGGCCGCCGTGCAGACCCGTCAGCGCGGGCTGCGCTCGGCGGCGCGCCTCGCCGAGCTCGCCGAGGCGCCCGAGCCGGTCGTCGAGCCCGACTCCCCCGCGACGCTCCCGGCCGACCCGCTCCCGCTGCGTGTCGACGACCTCACCGTCACCTGGCCGGGGCGCACCACGCCCGCGCTGCGCGGCGTCTGTCTGGACCTGACGCCGGGCCGTCGCGTCGCCGTCGTCGGGCCGAGTGGCTCCGGCAAGACCACGCTGGCCCACGCGCTGCTGCGGTTCCTCGACCCGTCCTCGGGTGCGATCACCCTCGCGGGGACCGACACCCGGACCCTTGCCGGCGACGACGTGCGCCGCGCGGTGGGTCTGTGCGCGCAGGACGCCCACGTCTTCGACAGCAGCCTGCGCGAGAACCTGCGCCTGGCCCGCCCGGGCGCCACCGACGCGGAGCTGTTCACCGCGCTGACCGCCGCCCGCCTGGCGGACTTCGTCCGCGCCCTCCCGGACGGCCTCGACACGATGGTCGGCGAGCACGGCGCGTCGCTCTCCGGCGGCCAGCGGCAACGGCTCGCCCTGGCCCGCGCGTTGCTGGCGGACTTCCCGGTCCTGGTCCTGGACGAGCCCGCCGAGCACCTCGACCTCCCGACGGCGGACGCCCTGACGGCCGACCTCCTCGCCGCGACGCGCGGCCGCGCGACGGTGCTGATCACGCACCGCCTGGCGGGGCTGGAGTCGGTCGACGAGATCCTCGTCCTGGACGCCGGGCGCGTCGCGCAGCGCGGCACCTGGAACGAACTGGTGGCGGTGGACGGCCTGTTGCGTGACCTGTGGGAGCGCGAGCGCGAGCGCGAGCCCGCGCGGGCTGGGGAAGGCGCCGTGTCGGTGGGGTAGAGCCCGCCCGCTCCGGCGACGGCCCGGCCGCTCGACTGCCGCCAGGGCCCGGAGGCTCCGCTCTCGGCTGCCTGGCCGGGCTGCGGGCCCGCCGCGTGGCGGTGCCTGTGGTCAGGGCACTCGCGGGGCGCGAGGCGCGCCCGTCGCGTGGGGGTGCCCGTGCCCGCCCCGTGTTCCGCCTTGCCCGCGCGGGGGCGTGACATGTGGGTCGCTTGCGGTCACGGCACTCGCGGGACGCGAGGCGTACCCGTCGCGTGGCGGTGCCTGTGGTCAGGGCACTCGCGGGGCGCGAGGTGTGCCCGTCGCGTGGGGGTGCCCGTGCCCGCCCCGTGTTCCGCCTTGCCCGCGCGGGCGCGTGACATGTGGGTCGCTTGCGGTCACGGCACCCGCAGGGCGCGAGGCGCGCTCGTCGCGTGGGGCGCCTGTGGTCACGGCACTCGCGGGGCGCGAGGTGTGCCCGGCGCGTGGGGGTGCCCGTGCCCGCCCCGTGTTCCGCCTTGCCCGCGCGGGCGCGTGACATGTGGGACGCCTGGTGCGACCTGGTTCACCGTCCGGTGAGGGGTCAGCCGCCCCCGGGCGGGGAACGGCAGCACCATGGCATCCATACGTCCCGACGCCCGCAGGGCCGCCGCCCTGGGCGCGGTGTGCGCGGCCCTCGCCGTGGTCGTGACCGTCTTCGCCACCGTCCCGGCGTTACGCCGGAGTCTGGTGGCGCTCGGGCATCTGCGGTGGCAGTTCGCCGCGCTGGCCCTGGTCGCGGAGTTCGGCTCGATGGTCGCCATGGCACGCAGCCAGCGCCGCTTACTGGGGGTGGGCGGCAGCCCCGTGCCGCTGCGCACGGCGGTGGGCGTCGCCTTCGGCTACACCGCCCTGGCCACCAGCATTCCCGTTGCCGGGGCCGGGGTCGGCACCGCGTTCTCCTACCGCTACCTGCGGCGTCGCGGGGTCGACACGGTCGTGGTCAGCTGGGCGCTGACGCTGTCCGGGGTCTCCGCGGCCCTGTCGCTCGCGTTCGTCATGGTGGTCGGGGCGGCGATCCCGGGCAGACCGGGCACGTTCCTGGTCGGCCTGACGGGCGCGGCTGTCTACGCGCTCCCGATGCTGTCCGTGGTGTGCGCGCTGCGCTTCCCCGCCGTCCGCCGGTTCGTCAACCGGACGGTCGCGTTGGCCGTGGGGGGCAGCCGCCGGCTCTTCCACCGGCCGCGCGCCGAGGCGGCGCACGCGTTCGAGGAGCTGCTCCAGCGGATCTCCGGCCTCCGGGCGACCCGGCGCCAGTACGGTCTGGCCTTTCTCTCGGCCGTGCGCAACTGGGTGGCCGACTGCAACTGCCTGGCCTGCGCCATCATCGCCACGGGCAGCCACGTTCCTTGGCGTGGGCTGCTGTTGGCGTACTGCCTGGCCAAGACCGGCGGCAGCATCGGGCTGACCCCGGGCGGCATCGGCGTCGTGGAGGTCACCCTCACCGCCGCCCTCGTCGCCACGGGCATGTCCGCGGGCCCGGCCCTGACGGCGGTGCTCGTCTACCGCCTGATCAGCTTCTGGCTGGTGCTCGTCGCCGGCTACGTCACCCTGGCGCTGATCACGAGGAGGCAGGCGCCGACGCCGGAGCCGGATCCGGAGCCGTCCGTGCAGACCTCCTGACGCGGGACGGCGCGTGGCGCGTGTCCGGCGTCGCGGCAAATGTGGACAAACTACGCTCGCTCCATGGCCACCAGCGACGCGCACTTCATTCCCGACCTCGGGTCCCTCGAGGTCGACGACCTGGTCTCCGAGGTCGCCGAGCGGCTGCACGCCGTCGCCGCCGTCAACGACCGGATGCGGGAGCTGCTCGAAGCCGTCGTGGCCGTCAGCTCCGGCCTGGACCTGCACGCGACGCTCCAGCGGATCGCCAACGCCGCGGCCGACCTGGTCGACGCCGAGTACGCCGCCGTCGGCGTGCTGGCCCCGCACACCCACGGCCTGTCCGACTTCATCCAGGTCGGCATCACCTCCGAGCAGGAGCTGGAGATCGGCGGCCCGCCCGCCGGGATCGGGCTGCTGGGCTACGTCACCGAGCACCCCGAGCCACTGCGGCTGGAGGACCTGACCAAGCACCCCAGCGCCGTCGGCTTCCCGCACGGGCACCCGGTGATGCACACCTTCCTCAGCGTTCCGGTCCGGGTCCGCGGCCACTTCTTCGGCACGCTCTACCTCGCGGAGAAGCACAACGGGCGCCACTTCTCCGCCGCCGACCAGCAGATCGTCGAGGCGCTGGCGGCGGCCGCCGGCGTCGCCATCGAGAACGCGCGGCTGTACGAGGAGGGGAGGCGACGCGAGCGGTGGATCTCCGCCTCCCGCGAGGTCACCAACGTGATGCTGACCGCCGACGACGCCGCCGTGGCGCTGACCACCACGGCCGAGCTGCTGCGCGACCTCGCCGGGGCCGCGCTCGGCATGATCCTGCTGCCCATCGAGGAGGGAGGCATGCGCGTCGCGCACGCCTCCGGCGAGGCCGCCGACCTGCTGATCGGCGAGCCGGTGCCGGCCACCGAACGGGTGCGGCGGCTGCTCGCGGGCGACACCGTGATGGTCGCCGACATGCGGACCGACTCCGACATCCGGGTCGACATCCGGCAGTCCTTCGGGCCCAGCATGGCGCTGCCGCTGAAGAGCTCCGGCCGGGTCCTCGGCGCGGTCAGCGTGTGGCGGGGCCGGGGCATGCCGCCCTTCACCGAGGACGAGCGCGAGCTCGCCGAGGGCTTCGCCGCGCAGGCGGCGCTCGCGCTGCGGCTGGTGGAGGGTCAGCACAACCAGCAGCGCCTCGCCGTCTACCAGGACCGCGACCGGATCGCCCGGGACCTGCACGACCTGGTCATCCAGCGGCTCTTCGCCACCGGGATGATGATGGAGAGCGCCGCGCGCCTGGCCCAGGTGCCGGAGGTGCAGACCCGGATCTCCAAGGCCGTCGACGAGCTGGACGCCACCATCCAGGAGGTCCGCACCACCATCTACGCCCTCCAGCACGAGGACACCCCCGAGGGCGGCGAGGACCTGCGCAGCCGGGTGCTGCGCGAGTGCGCGCAGGCGTCGGGGCCGCTGGGCTTCAAGCCGTCGGTGACCTTCGTCGGCCCGGTCGAGGCGATGACCGGGGAGTCGATCGGCCGTCAGCTGGTCGCCGCGCTGCGCGAGATGCTCTCCAACGCCGCCCGGCACGCCGAGGCGTCGCGGGTGGACGTGGTGGTCGACAGCACCGTGCACATCGACGTGGAGGGGCGGGTCACCCCGGGCCAGGGCCGGCCGGCCGTCGTGCTGACCGTCACCGACGACGGCGTCGGCATCCCCGAGGGCGGCCGCCGCAGCGGCCTGCGCAACCTCGGCGACCGGGCCCGCAATCTCGGTGGCGACGCCTGGTTCGAGCCGGGCACCGCCGGACGCGGCACCCGCGTCTTCTGGACGGCCTCGCTGTAGCGGGCAGGAAACGGAGGCGCGCTGTTGCGAGTCTGTAGCGGAGCGGCGGGCAGGGTGTTGCGCAGTCCTCGCTAGATTTCACTCACCCTGACCGGGACGGCTCGCCGGACCCGTCGCCGCGAACACCACCTGGGGGGAATCCCATGCGTACCACCACGCGCCGCGCCGCCGCCTCGGCCGCCGTCGTCCTGACCTCCGCGCTGCTGCTCACCGCCTGCAACTCCGGCAACGGTGGCGGCAGCGCCCCGAGCTCGGGCAGCACCGCGTCCGCCGGGGGCGCCGCCCCGACGGAGGCCCCCACGTCCGGCTCCGGTGGGACGTCCGGCGGGACGTCCGGGGCCACGACCGGCGGCACCTCCGCGGCGACCCCCGGGACCGGCGGTGGCACCCCGGGCGCTTCCGCGGCGGCCGCCGGCTGCCAGAACCTCGTCGCCACCGACGCGGTGAAGGCCGCCGTCACCAGCGCCTACGAGGCCGCGAGCCACCGCGGCCACATCACGCCCCGCCCGCACCAGTTCCTCTACGGCGAGTGCGGCGGCACGATCTACGCCGCGACCGCGTTCGACCTGACGCCCGGTGCGACCTACAACGACCAGGTCGCCGCGCAGGACGACGGCAGCACCCGCAAGTACCTCTCCCTCGCCGCGGGCGGCAGCTGGGCCGTGATCGGCAGCGACAACTTCCCCGGCACGGCCGGCGGCTGCATCCACGCGATCCCGGCTGACCTGGCGAAGCTGTGGGGCGGCTGCCCGGCCGAGTGAGCCGTGCGGCGGGCGCGGGCGGGCGCGCGAGCGGGGGCGCGGGTCAGGCCAGCAGCGTCTCGATGACCTGCGCGACACCGTCCTCGTCGTGGCCGGCGGTGTGGCGGCTGGTCGCCGCCAGCACCTCCGGGTGGGCGTTGGCCACGGCGTAGCCGGTGCCGGCCCAGGCCAGCATCGGCAGGTCGTTGGGCATGTCGCCGATGGCGACGACCCGCTCCGCCGGGATCTCGCGCGCAGCGCACCAGCGCGCGAGCGCGCTCGCCTTGCTCACGCCCGGGGCGCTGATCTCCAGCATCGCCACCGCGGCGGAGCGGGTCACCTCGCCGTACTCGCCCACCAGCTCGCGGCCCAGGCGCAGGAACTCGTCCGGGTCCAGGCTCGGGTGCTTGGCCAGCAGCTTGAACACCTGGTGGCCGGCCGGGCCGGCGAGGATCTCCTCGGCCGGGGCGACCCGGTCGGCGGCGTCCATGTCCCACAGGGTGCGCGGGTAGGCCGGTTCGTGCGAGAACCCGTCCGGGTACTCGAAGGCGAAGCTCACCTCCGGCAGGGCGGAGCGCAACGCCAGTACGGCGGCGAGGGCGTCGTCCGCGTGCATCGGGTACGTCTCCAGCAGTTCCTGCCGCCGCACGTCGTAGAGCGCGCCGCCGTTGGAGCAGATGGCGATCCCGTGCGGCCCCACCGCCTTGGTGACCGCGCCCATCCAGCGCGGCGGGCGACCGGTCACGAAGACGATGCAGACACCCGCGTCCTCGGCCCGGCGCAGCGCCTCCTCGGTCCTGGCGGAGACGGTGCCGTCGGCGCGCAGCAGGGTGCCGTCGAGGTCGGTGGCGATGAGGGAGGGGATCACGGGTACATCCTCACATCCCACGGGTCCCTGCCCGCGCTTTCGGTGATCGATCAGCCACGCGCCTGCCCGACGATGGGTCAGAATCACCAGGTGAGATTCGGCATCCTCGGGACGACCCAGGCCTGGAACGACAACGGCGGCGAGCTGCCGCTCGGCGGCCCCGGCCGCCGTGCGCTGCTGGCGTTGCTGCTGCTGGACGCCGGGCGGACGGTCACGACCGAGCGCCTGATCGACGGCCTCTACGGGGAGGAGCCGCCGGGGAACGTCGGCAACGCGCTGCAGTCCCAGGTCTCCCGGCTGCGCTCGACGCTGCGGCCGGTCGGCGTCGGCATCGAGGGCGGCCCCGGCGGCTACCGGGTGCTGACCGCACCCGACGAGGTGGACGCGTACGCCTTCGGCCGCCTGGTCGCCGACGGCGAGGCGGCGCTGACCGGGGAGGACCCGGCCCAGGCCTTCACCGCGCTGACCGCGGGGCTCGGCCTGTGGCGCGGGGAGCCGCTCTCCGACGTCGGCGGGGCGCCGTTCGCGGCAGGGCAGGTGGTGCGGCTGACGGAACTGCGTCTGGCCGCGGTCGAGGCCCGCGCGGAGGCGGGGCTGGCGCTGGGCCGCGCCCGCGAGCTGATCGCGGAGCTCCGCTCGGCGGTGGCGGAGGAGCCGCTGCGTGAACCCCTGACCGCCCTGCTGATGCGCGCCCTCTACGCCGCGGACCGCCCCTCCGACGCGCTGGCAGCGTTCGCGGCGTTGCGGGAGACCCTCGCGGACTCCCTGGGCACCGACCCGAGCCCGGACCTCTCCGCCCTCCACCTCTCGATCCTCCGCGCCGACCCCGCGCTGCGCGCACCCCGCCCGACCAGCGCCCCCGGCGGCTCGGGATCCGGCGCCGGCGCGCCCGCGCCGGGCTCGGCTCTGGCCGGGCCGGAGGCCGTCGGTCCGGCGGAGCCGATGGCCGGGGCCGGGGTGCCCGGTGGCGGGCCGGGGGTCGTTCTCGCCGCCTCGACAGCTCATGCCGGGGAGGCCGGGGCGGGAGCAAGATCGCGAAATGTTCCACGTGGCACATTTGACGATCTTGGTGCGGGCGGCGGCGTCGGGGCACCCGCGCTGCCGCGGCCGCTGACCAGCTTCGTCGGGCGGGAGGCCGACCTGGGCGGGTTGGCCGGGGCGCTGACGCGGGGGCGGCTGGTGACGCTCACCGGCCCCGGAGGGACCGGGAAGACGCGCCTCGCGCTGGAGACCGCCGCCCGGCACCCCGGTGCCGCCGGCGCCTGCTTTGCGGACCTGTCCCGCGTCGCCGACGCGGCGACGCTCGACGCCGCGCTGCTGGGCGCGCTCGGCGTGCGCGAGGCGAGTGTGCTCGGCGGAGGAGCCGACGCCGCCGACCGCCTCGCCCCGGCACTCGCCGGCCGCGGCGACCTGCTGCTCGTCCTGGACAACTGCGAGCAGATCGTCGCCGAGGCCGCCGCCCTCGCGGAGCGCCTCCTGCTCGCCTGCCCCGAACTGCGCATCCTGGCCACCAGCCGTGAGCCGCTCGGCGTCCCGGGCGAGCACGTGCGCCCGCTGGAGCCGCTGCCCGGGCCGGAGGCCCTGCGCCTGTTCGCGGAGCGCGCCGCCGCCGTGCGTCCGGGCTTCGACCCGGAGACGCAGGCGCCCGACGACGCCGCAGCCGTCGCGGAGATCTGCCGCCGGCTCGACGGGCTCCCGCTCGCCATCGAGCTCGCCGCGGCGCGGCTGCGCCTGCTGACCCCGCGCCAGATCGCCGGCCGTCTCGACGACCGGTTCCGCCTGCTCACCGGCGGCAGCCGCACCGCGCAGCCGCGCCAGCAGACCCTGCGCGCCGTCGTCGACTGGAGCTGGGACCTGCTGCCGGAGGCCGAGCGGACGATGCTGCGCCGCGTCTCCGTCTTCGCGGGCGGCTGGTCCCTGACCGCCGCCGAGGCGGTCTGCGGCACGGGGCCCGAGACGGTCGAACTGCTGGGCGCGCTCGTCGACAAGTCCCTCGTCGTGGCCTACCGGCCGGACGGCGCGGGCGAGATGCGCTACCGGATGCTGGAGACCGTCCGCGCCTACGCGGCCGACCAGCTCGCCGCCGCCGACGAGCGGCGCGAGCGTGCCGACGCGCACCTGGACCACTTCCTCCGGCTCGCCGAGGCCGCCGAACCGCAGCTCCGCGGGGCCAGGCAGCTGGACGTGCTCGCCCGGCTCACCGCGGACCACGACAACCTCGACGCCGCCCTGCGCCACGCCATCGCCACCGACCCCGACCGCGCGCTGGACCTGCTCGCCTGCCTCTCCAGCTACTGGATGCTGCGCGGCCTGCGGACCGAGGGCCGCGTCCCGGCGAAGCGGCTGCTCGCCGCGATCGGCGGGAGCATCCCGCCCGGGCGCGAGCAGCAGTTCGTGCTGGCGGTCCTGGCGGCGATCTCCGGCGGTCTGGACACCCCCGAGCTGGCCGGTTACATCGAGACGTGCCGCCCGGTCATGGCCCGGCTGATGTACGAGCACCCGCTGCGCTTCCCGTTCGTGGTGGTGCTGTGGGCGCCGTTCGTCGGGGTGCCCGACGACGTGTCGATGGTCGAGCAGAACCGTGTCGCCGACGGTGTGCTGACCGACCCCTGGTACCGGGCGTTGCTGCACTTCGGCCTGGCCTTCCAGCACTGGTTCCTGCACGCGGACGCGGCCGCCGCGGAGGGGGAGCTGACGCAGGCGCTGCGCGGATTCGAGGAGCAGGGCGACCGTTGGGGCATGGTCATGGCCCTGATGGAGCTGGCCCGCGCCCGGGGCCGCCTCGGCGACCGCGACGGCGCCTCCGCGTGCACCGACCGCGCCCTGCTGCTGGCCGGCGAGCTGGACTCCCCGGAGGACATGGCGGAGCTGCTGTGGAGCCGCGCCGAGCTGAGCGTGCGCGCGGGCGACCTCGGCTCGGCGGAGCGGGACCTGACCCGCGCGGTCCAACTGGTCGAGCCGTTCGGGGTCAGCGACAACCTCGCCTGCTCGCGACTGGGTCTGGCCCAGGTCGCGCGCCGTCGCGGCGCGTTCGAGCGGGCGCGGGAGCTGTGCGGGCAGGCCCTGGCGAGCCGCCTGGTCGGCTGGTACAGCGGCGCGGGGATCGAGGCGGCGGTCCAGCTGGAACTCGCCCGGCTCGACCTCGCGGAGTCCCGCGGCGAGGCGGCGCGGGCCCGGCTGGGGGCGGCCGCGTCCATCCTGGACGGCGGCCGCAACCTCCCCACCTACGGCGAACTCGCCGCGGTCCTCGCGGAGCTGGCGCTGCTGGAGGGCAGGGGCGCGGCGGCCGCGGAACTCCTCGGTGCGGCCACCGTGCTCGACCCCCGCCCGGACACCACCCACGTCGACGCCGCCCACGCCGTGGCCTACACGCGCGGTGCCGCACTCGCCCCGCACGACGCGATCGCCTTCGTGACGTCGGCCGTGGCCACGTTCTAGCGGTCGGCCGGCGGCACGGTCGGTGCCCCGGTCAGCACCCCGGTCAGCGTCCGGTCAGCGCGCGGTGCGCGCCGGGCGCGACCGTCGGGGCATGACTTCGACAGGGAACCTCTCCGCCGCCCGCAAGTGGGGCACGCTCGCGATCTGCTGCGTCGCGTCCCTCGTCCTCGGGATCGACAACACCGTCGTCAACCTCGCCTTCCCGCACCTGGTCCGGGACATGGGCCCGAGCAGCACCCAGCTGCTGTGGATCGCCGACGCCTACGGCTTCGCCCTCGGCGGGCTGGTGATCGTGATGGGGAGCCTCGGCGACCGCTACGGCCGCAAGCGGCTGCTCCTTCTCGGCAGCGCCGGCTTCGCGCTGGCGTCCGCGCTGACCGCCGAGGCGCCGAGTACCGGCTGGCTGATCGCCGCCAGGGCGCTGCAGGGCGTCGCGGGAGCGACGCTGATGCCCTCGACGCTGTCGCTGGTGCGCAACGCCTTCACCGATCCGAAGGAGCGGACCATGGCGATGGGCATCGGCGGTGGCGTCGGTGCGGCCGGTTTCGCGCTCGGGCCGGTGGTGGGCGGGCCGTTGCTGGACCACTTCTGGTGGGGCTCGGTGTTCCTGATCAACGTGCCCGTCATGGCGGTGGTGATCCTGTCCGGCTCGTTCCTGCTGGTGGAGTCCCGCAACCCGAACCCGGGCCCGATCGACTGGCGCAGCGTCCCGCTCTCCTGCCTCGGCGTCGTCTCGACGGTCTACGCGCTGAAGACAGCCGCCCGCGACGGCCTCGCCCGGCCCGACGTCTGGATCACCGCCGTGCTCGGCCTCGCGCTGCTGGCCGCCTTCGCGCTGCGTCAGCGCCGCACCGCACACCCCCTGGTCGACCTCGACCTGCTGCGCAGCCGCGGCTTCTCCGGGGCGATCGGTGCCAACACGCTCAGCATCTTCGCCCTGGCGGCGCAGTCCCTCGCGGCCTCCCTCTACTTCCAGGACGTGCGCGGCTACTCGCCGATGGGCACCGGGTTCGCGCTGCTGCTCGGTCCGCTCGGGGCGATGGTGACGGGGCCCCTGTGCCCGGTCGCGGTGCAGGCGCTCGGGCGGGCCAGGGCCGTCGGCATCGGGCTGCTGCTGATGGCGGGATCCTGCTTCGGCTACCTGCTGGTGGGCGTGGCCACCGACTACTGGGTGATGGGCGCCGTCATGTTCGTCTCCGGTCTCGGCATCGGCCTGGTCTTCGGGATCTCCGGCGACACCATGCTGGCCAGTGCGCCCAAGGAGCGAGCCGGTGCGGCGAGCGCGGTGGAGTCCACCGCCACCGAGCTGGGCGGCGCGCTCGGCATCGCGGTGCTGGGCAGCCTGCTGACGGCGGTCTACCGGCACCGGCTGACGCTCCCGGCGGGGCTTTCGGAGCAGGCGGCGTCCGCCGCGCACGAGTCGGTCGGCGGCGCCGTCGCGGTGGCGCCCGGTCTTCCGGCGCCGGTCGGGCACGCGCTGACCACGGTGGCGCAGCAGGCCTACGTCGACGGCTTCCACGCCGTCGTCGCGGCGGGCGGGGTGGTGCTGCTGCTCGGCGCGGGCCTGGTCGTCCGCCGCCTGCGCGGCGTCCCGGCGGTCATCGCGGACGAGGACGCCGAACCCGTCACCAGCGCCGCCGCCGACCGCGCCGCCCAGGTGCCCACGGCGTGACACCGTACGAACCCCCCTCGTTCGCCGGGCCGTTGTCCCCCCAGTCGGGGGGTAACGGCCCGGTCTCGTCGTTCCGGCCCAGCGTGGTCAAACGGCCCCTGGGACGCTAGGGTCCTGCCTCGTGCACACGGGTACCACGGCCGGGGACGAGACGGTCGAGACGACGCCGGGCCCCCCCGAACGGCGGGTCCCGGAACGTCCCGTGTTCGTCGACGCGAGCGGGCGGCGCCAGCGCCGGGTGCGCCTGATCGGCCGGGTCCTCGTGGTGCCCGCGGTCGGCTACATCGGTCTCCTGGTGAGCACCCTGCTCGGCGGACCGACCATCAACAGCCCGTACCTTCCGCTCCCCGCCCCGCCCCAGGCCCCCGGCTCGCACACCCACGGCGCGTCCGGCGGCGGCACGCACGGCACCGGCGCGAACGGCACGGGCACCGGGACCGGGACCAAGGCGACCGGAGGCACCGGCACCACGGCCGCCACCGGCGCCACGACGGGCGCGACCGCCGGACCCTCCGCCACGCCCTCCGCCCTGCCGAGCGTCACGGCCTCGCCGAGCACGGTGATCACGCACGGGCACAGCACCCACACGGCGAACCCGCCGGGGGCCTCGCACCATCCGACGAAGAAGGCACGAGCCACCGCACGATGAGCTCCGCGTCCCGCCCCACCGCCCCGACCGGTCGCACCGCACGTCGCGGCCGACGCGGGATCGTCCGTCAGGTCCCCCTGCGCACGCACTGGCTGCTGCTCGGAACGCTGGTGGTGACGCTCACGCTGGCCCTGCTGATCGAGGGCTACACCCAGCACATGTTCGGCAGCACCCCGGACGGCGCGGGCATGGTCCAGGGCCCGTCCGGGTCGGTGCCGTCCGCGGTCAGCGGCGGCAGCCCCGTCATATCCCCGCAGGGCGGCCCCGGCGGCACGCCCCGCACCGCCCGGCCCCGGCCCGGCACGATCGCGCTCACCTTCGACGACGGCCCGGATCCGAGGTGGACGCCGCAGATCCTGGCGGTGCTGCGCAAGCACGACGTCCACGCGACGTTCTTCGTCATCGGCGAGAACGTCACCGCCAACCCGGACGTCACCGCGCGGATCGTCGCCGACGGCAACGAGCTCGGCGTGCACACCTTCACCCACCCCAACCTGGGCCTGATCCCGGCCTGGCAGCGCACGCTCCAGCTGCGCGAGGCCCAGCTGGCCATCGCGGGCGCCACCGGCGACACCACGACGCTGCTGCGTCCGCCCTACTCCTCGGGCAACGACTCGGTCGACGACGACGACTGGGCGGCCATCCAGCAGGCGGGCCGCGAGGGCTACCTGACGGTGCTGACCACCCAGGACACCGAGGACTGGCAGCGGCCCGGCGTCCCGAAGATCGTCGCCAACGGTGCGATCCCGGGCACGGTCCCGGGCATGCGGGTCAGTTCGAGGAAGCTCCCGGCCGGCCAGGTCGTGCTGATGCACGACGCCGGCGGTGACCGCTCCCAGTCGGTCGCGGCGCTGGACCAACTGCTGACGCAGTACCAGCAGGAGGGCCTGACCGTCGGCACAGTCAGCGCCACGACCGGCCTGTCCGCGCCGATGACCAAGGCCTCCCCGACCGACCACTGGCTCGGCCTGGCGTTGATCTGGGTGCTGCTGCTGAGCCACTGGCTGCTGACCGTCATCGGCTGGTTCATGATCGCGGCCGGTGTGCTGAGCGTGCTGCGCGCGGTCGTCTCCGTGGTCGCGGCGCGGCGCCACAAGCGCATGACGCAGTACCCGTGGGGCGAGGAGCCGGTCACCGAGCCGGCCACCGTCATCGTCCCCGCCTACAACGAGAGCGCGGGCATCGAGGCCGCCGTCCGCTCGCTGGTCGCGCAGGACCACCCGGTCGAGATCCTCGTCGTCGACGACGGATCCTCGGACGGAACGGCCGACCTCGCCGAGTCGCTCGGCCTGCCCGGCGTCCGGGTGATCCGCAAGGAGAACGGCGGCAAGCCCTCCGCGCTGAACACCGGCATCGCCAACGCCTCCTTCGACCTGCTGGTGATGGTCGACGGTGACACCGTCTTCGAGCCGGACGCCGTGCGCAAGCTGATCCAGCCGTTCGCCGACCCCGGCGTCGGCGCGGTCTCCGGCAATGCCAAGGTGGTCAACCGCGGTGGTCTGCTGGGGCGCTGGCAGCACATCGAGTACGTGGTCGGCTTCAACCTGGACCGGCGCCTGTTCGATCTGGCCGAGTGCATGCCGACGGTCCCGGGCGCGGTGGGAGGCTTCCGCAAGGAGGCGCTGCTGCGGGTCGGCGGACTCGCCGAGGACACCCTGGCCGAGGACACCGACCTCACCATGGCGTTGTGCCGCGACGGCTGGCGGGTCGTCTACGAGGAGGGCGCGGTCGCCTGGACCGAGGCCCCGGCCTCGCTCGGCGCGCTGTGGAAGCAGCGCTACCGCTGGTGCTACGGCACGATGCAGGCGATGTGGAAGCACCGCGGCGCGATGGTACAGCGTGGCGCCGCGGGCAAGCTGGGCCGCCGCGGCCTCGGTTACCTGCTGCTCTTCCAGGTGCTGCTGCCGCTGCTGGCGCCGGTGGTCGACATCTTCGCCCTCTACGGCCTGGTCTTCCTCGATCCCCTGCACGTGATCGGGCTCTGGCTCGGTTTCATGCTGCTCCAACTGCTGATGGGCCTGTACGCGTTCCGCCTGGACGGGGAGAGCCCGGGGCCGCTGTGGAGCCTGCCGCTGCAGCAGTTCGTCTACCGGCAGCTGATGTACCTGGTGGTCATCCAGTCCGTGGTCACCGCGGTGGCCGGGGCACGGCTGCGCTGGCAGCGGATGGAACGCTACGGCTCGCTCCAGGCCCCCACCGGCCTCGGCGTGCCGGTCGCCGGGTACACCGGCCATGCGGCGGGGACGCAGCTGACCAACATCCCCATCCCGTCCCAGGTGGCGGCCGCTCCGCCGCTGGCGGACACCTGGCTGACGGAGGCGGCCCAGGTTGACCGCTCCGGCTACGCCTACGAGCAGGCCAACTACCCCTACACGGTCTACGACTACCGCGACCAGGACCCGGTCGGTCCCAGCGAATGGAATGCATGAGCATTCCTTTGAGGGCATAGCTATGCTGTCGAATCATGACGACGCACCAGCCTGCGCCCATGCCCCTGGGGTTCCGCTCCCACACGGCCAACCTGGGCCTCAAGGACGCCACCCCGACTGACGCCGCGCACGACTTCGCCCTCGTGGTCTCCGAGGTTCCGGCGGTCTCCGCGGCCGTGTTCACCAGGTCCCGCTTCGCCGGGCCGAGCGTGGTGCTGAGCCGCGCGGACGCTGCCGCGCAGGCCAGTCGCGGCATGGCGGTGGTCTCCCGCAACGCCAACGTCGCCACCGGACGGGTCGGCGCGGCCAACGCCGAGGAGGTCCGCCGGCTCGCCGCCGAGGCGGCCGGGGTGAAGCCGGAGGAGCTGGTCATCGGCTCGACCGGCGTCATTGGCCGCCCCTACCCGATGGAGTCCATCCGGGCCGGTCTCGCGGCGATCCCGACCCCGCTCCCGCCCGCCGACTTCCAGGCGGCGGCCGCGGCCATCATGACCACCGACACCCGCAGCAAGTCCGTCCACCTGCGCTGCGGCGACGCGGTGGTGGTCGGCATCGCCAAGGGCGTCGGCATGATCGAGCCCAACATGGCCACGCTGCTGACCTTCTTCTTCACCGACGCCCGGCTCGACGCACCCACCCTGGACGCGATCTTCCGCCGTGTCGTGGACCGGACCTTCAACGCGCTCAGCATCGACACCGACACCTCCACCAGCGACTCCGCCGCCGTCTTCGCCAACGGCCTGGCGGGCGAGGTCGACGAGGCCGTGTTCGAGCAGGTCCTGTACCAGGCGGCGCTGACGCTCGTCCGCGACATCGCCTCCGACGGCGAGGGTGCGGGCAAGCTGATCGAGGTCCACGTCACCGGAGCCCGTGACGACGCCCAGGCCAGGCGCGTCGGCAAGGCGGTGGTCAACTCCCCGCTGGTGAAGACCTCCGTGCACGGCGCCGACCCCAACTGGGGCCGCGTCGCCATGGCCGTCGGCAAGCTCGACGACGAGAACGACATCCACCCGTCCGCCGTGCGCATCCACTACGGCGACCTGGAGATGTTCCCGACGGAACCGGACGACGCGCAGCTCGCCTGCGCGGCGGCCTACCTGACCGGCACCGAGATCCTCCTCCGCATCGACCTCGGCATCGCGGACGGCGAGTTCACCGTCTACGGCTGCGACCTGACGCAGGCCTACGTCGAGCTCAACTCCGGCTACACCACCTGAGCTCACGCACCACGCAGCGGGAGCACGGTGAGCGGCCGCACCCCGGCCGGTCCGGCCGGTCCGGCCGGTCCGCTCGCGAAGCGGGCGACGGAGGTGCCGACGACGGTGCAGCGGGCGACCTTGTCCGTCGGTTCCCTGCGGCCGGCGGACGCGGTGCCCGGCCGCTGGCACCGCTGCTCCCACACGGCGACCTCGTCGCCGTTCAGCAGCGCCCCGTCGCCGCCCCGCTCCGCGGCCTGCTCGTGGAGCCGGGCGCGGGCGCCCTCGCGGACGCGGCCGAGCAGTTCCGTCCAGCCGTGCATCTCCTCGTTGGCGGCGGACCGCTGCTGGTTCCAGCTCGTCCGGTCCTCGTGGCGCACGCCGACGCACTGCCCGACGAGCAGGTCCACCGGCACCCAGCCCGCCAGCAGCAGCTTGGCGAAGTCGGCCCCGTCCAGGTGAGTGACAAAGGGGAGGGCAACGGCGTCGGCCACGCCGCGCGCGCGGACCACGGTGCCGCTGACCGTGACGTCCGCCCCGAGCCAGGTCACCGTGGACGGTGCGATCCCGACCTGTGCGCCGACCACCCCATGGCCGCCGAGCTGTGCGCAGGCGCCGCGAAGGCGCTCCAGCGCCCGGTGCCGCGCCCCCTCCAGCACCTCCACCAGCACGGTGCTGGAGCCTCCGGATCCGGACACCACGACGGGCGCCGGGCCGGTCGGCCTGGAGGAGTACCCGCAGTCGTGGGCGTGCCAGTTCCACGTCTCACCACTGACCTCGACGTGGTACGACCCCGTCCCGCGCGCCCGGCCGACCGGCTCGAACCCGGCCGCGCCCACCGCGGCGAACCCGCGCGGCGGCAGCATCCCGGCACACGGCCCTGCCGCGGCCGTGGCATTCGCCCGCGCTTCTCCCACCGACTCCGCCATCGGTCCCCCGAACCTGCGCGTACCCGCTCTCGCCGCCAATGTCGCAGCCCCCGACCGAGCGGACAAGAGAACGCACCGAGCCATCCCGGAGGCCCGGACCGCAGGTGCGGGACCGGCGGAGCGGCCACCGCCTCGCGTAGGGTCGGAGCCGCCATGGAAGACAGCCAGCACGACCCCGAATCCGACGTCGGCTGGGAGCCGGCACGCGCGGTGGACGCCGCGTTCGAGCGCGGTGATCCGGAGGTCGGCACCGCCGTGGTCGAACTCGTGTTGTCCGGCGTCGACTTCGATGTGGCTGCCGCCAGGGTGGAACGGGCCCTGCGGGCCGACGAGGGGACGGTACGCCGGCTCGGTCATGTGGCCACCGGCGACCTCGCCCGCCTGCACGGCCGGCTCACGCCGGCCCTGTACGGCCTGTTGCGTGCCGCAGGGCTCGGCGGCGCCGCCGACAGCGCGATCAAGGATGTGCTGACCTTCGTCCCGTTCCGGGACCTTCCCGCCTGGTTCCGCTACCAGTCGCTCCGCCTCTCGGTGCGCGACCGGGTCGAGGGCCGCCTGCTCCGCCTGGCAGACGGGTGGGCGACCGTGCGGGACCGCCTCTCCCACCGTGACTAGGGCCGCCTGATCCCGGGCTCGTGCCCCCGGGGCACGGTCGAAGGCATGCGTCTTGCGGGGCGAGGACGTTCACCGAGGTGGTACGTGCCGCGCCCGGGGGAGCGCAGGGCGTCGGCTTCCTGCCGCCAGCTCGCTGAGGCGCTCGCCGATCACGGACACGCCGGGGCGTGGCTCCTGCGCGTAGTACCAGGGCTTGCGTCGGCGCAGCAGCTCCTCGCCGTGTTCAGGCCAGGAGAATCCGGGTTTCCGCAGCAGCTTGCGGAAGACCGCGTCGGCCGTCTCGGGGTGGGCGGCGACCAGTCGACGGATCGGCAGTGGCGCGACGGACTCTTCGTGCAGGTATGTGCGGAGCAACTCCTGGTGCTGCCGGCGCCCCGCGAGGGCGGGGTCTGCGAAGAGGTCCCGCAGCATCCCGTAGTCCGCGTAGAAGTTCAGTCCGTCGATCTCGTCGTAGATGACGCCGACGGTGTCCGCCTCCGCGAGCTCCTGCGGAAGTTCGAAGGACGGGAGGCCAGGGCCGGGCAGCCGCCTGCTGTGGGCGCGCTCGGGCAGCCGGGTGACGGTGGTCTCCCGCCGGTGCCGGTAGTAGGCGTTGAGCCGGTCCTCGGCTTCGGCAGGGGAAAGGACCAGCTCGTCACCGCCGCAGAACTCGATGAATGCGGCCCGGTCCGCCCGCATCGACTCCCATCCCTGTTCGATCTTCTCGGGGTTGCGGAACACCAGCGCGGGGTGACTGGTGGCCAGTTCGAGCGCGGCCCGCGCGATTGCGGCGGCGCTGGTCTTCGGGTAGGCGGAGAAGGCTCCGGAGACCAGCCACGCACCGTCGACGGAGTGGACGGGTACCAGGGGGGCGACGAGGAAATCACCCTTGGCGACGCCGCGGAACGCGGCACGGCCGACATTCGAGTAGGTGCGGTACTCGAGGTCGTCGACCAGGTTCAGCAGGACGACGGCATCCCCGTCCTTGCGTCGGATCTCGAAGATGCCCTCCACCGGGTCACGCCAGCCGAGCAGCATCTGCCGGTCGCTCTCGGCCAGGTCCCGTCGCGCGGCGACGAACGTGTCCACCACGGTGGAACCGTCCGGCAGGCGGTACCGGAGGATGAAGTTGTCCGTGATCCGGATTGCCTCGAGCTCGTCCAGCCGCCGCTCGGGCCCCGCCGCGTCCAGCAGAGCCGGAGTCAACCATCGGTCGAAGCGCCGGCTCTGCGCGAAGGCGACCAGCTCGCCCTTCAACCCTGCGCTTCGTTCGAGGAGGTCCCGGAGCGATCGCTCATCGATGGTGTGACCTCGCTGTGCGGCGGTATCCATGCCCTGCCCTCCCTGGTAAGCCTGATGGACCTGATGTCCGATCTGCTCGGTGTCAACGGACCGGACCCAGTGTCGGTAGGCCTCGATCCATTCGGCGCCGGCCGGCGGAGGCGTCGGCACGGGCAGGTCCAGGATCCCGATCTTGCTCAACGCGTCCACGGCGTCCGCGGCGCCCACGCTAGTGCTCCGCGGGAGCCGTCACGCAGGTTGCTCGAAACCTCACCTGCCAGAGCGAACGCGTAGGGTCGGCTGTATGCGTCTGAGCACGGTGATCCTCCCCATCCACCGGTGGAGCGAGGGACAGAAGATCTGGCAGCGGGCCGAGGAACTCGGCTTCCACGCCGCGTACACCTACGACCACCTCACCTGGCGGTCCTTCCAGGACGACCCGTGGTTCGGCGCCGTGCCGACCCTGACGGCGGCCGCCACCGCGACCGAGCGCCTGCGGCTCGGCACGCTGGTGACCTCGCCGAACTTCCGGCACCCGGTGACCCTCGCCAAGGAGCTGATGACGCTCGACGACATCTCCGGCGGCCGGATCACCGTCGGCATCGGGGTCGGCGGGACGGGGTTCGACGCCACGGCGTTCGGTCAGGAGGCGTGGACCGCCCGGGAGCGGGCGGACCGGTTCGACGAGTTCCTGCCGCTGCTCGACCGCCTGCTCACGCAGGAGTCGACCACCGAGGAGGGCCGCTTCTACTCCGCGGTCGAGGCCCGCAACATCCCCGGCTGCGTCCAGGAGCCGCGTGTCCCGTTCTACGTCGCCGCCACCGGCCCGCGCGGGCTGAAGCTCGCCGCGAAGTACGGCCAGGGCTGGGTCACCTACGGTGACCCGCGCGGTCCGGGCGACGTGCCCGTCGACCAGGCTCCTGCGGTCGTCGAGGCGCAGCTCGCCAAGCTGCGCGCGGCCTGCGAGGCGCAGGGCCGCGACGTCGGCACGCTGCAGAAGGTGCTGCTGCAGGGGTCGACCGCGGAGAAGCCGCTCGCCTCCGTCGACGCCTTCGTCGACTGGGCGGGCACCTACCGCGACCTGGGCATCGACGAGCTGGTGATCCACTGGCCGGTCCCGGACTCGATCTTCGAGAACGACCTCAGTGTGTTCGAGCGGATCGCGACCGACGGTCTCGCGCAGCTCGGCTAGCCTCCCGCACACAGGCCACCGGGTCGGCCCCGGCGGTCCGCGCCAGCGCGGCGTCGCCCGCTTCCGTGGCCGGGAGCCCGCCGAGCGCGTTCGCCGCGCGGGCCCGGACCCGGTGGTGCGGGTCGCCGAGGGCCCGCACCAGGGCGGGCTCGGTCCGTGGGTCGGCGACGTGCCCGAGCGCCCCGGCGGCGGCGGTCCGCACGCCGGGGTCGTCGTGGGCGAGCAACGCGAGCAACTCGGGCGGACGCCCTTGCAGACCCCCCTCGGGCAGGACCCGGCTGAGCGCCCAGGCCAGCGCCCGGAGGGTACGGGTGCTCGCGCCCCGGTTCTCCCAGGCCCGGGCGGTCAGCCGGTGCGCGGCTCCGGGCCCCACGGTGGCCAGCGCCCGGGCGACGGTCCGGTGGCTGCGGGCGTCGAGACGGTCGTCGTGCAGCAGGTGGAGCAGGGTCGGCACGGCGTGCGCGGTGGCGGCTCTGCTCAGTCCGGCCAGGCCGAACTCTCGCTGCGGGCCCGCGCACAGCTCCAGGAGGAACGGCTCGAAGCGGTGGTCGGCGACGCGTACCACCATGCCGAGGGTCGCATCCGACCACGGTCCTTTCGTCCCCTGGACGAGCAGCAGGGCGGCGTCGACCGCCTCCGGTGTCGCCAGCCGGCACAGCCCCCACAGGACCGGCTCCGCGTTGGACGCGTGCCGCTGCCGCATCGGGATGTCGGGCGAGGTCAGCTCCCCGGCCAGTCGGACCAGCACCGCCTCCGCCTCGGCGCCGCCGATCCGGGCGAGGGCCACCACGGCCTGGGCCCCCGGCCGGCCCTGGTCGATCAGCAGCGGGACCGCCCGCTCGGCGCGGGCCGCGCCGAGCAGGAACACGGCGTGCTCGGAGCGGCGCACGGAGGAACCGGGTTCGGCGAGTCCGGACAGGATCAGCTCGACGGTCTCCGCCACGGCCTGCTCCTCGGCCGGGGTCCCGCCGTGTACGGCGATGTGGCCGAGGCGCCGGGACAGGACGTGCGCGGGCGTGAACAGCTTCGGATGGTCCAGCCCCTCCAGGAAGGCCCGGGCCAGGTCCTCGGCCGGCAGCTCGTCGGCGAACCGCTCCCACTCGGCCCACCCGGTCCAGTCGGGCGGCCACGCGATGGGCGCTGACGTCTCGTCATCGGTCACGGCCGCCCATCCAACCGCCGCCGCCACCTCGCCACAAGGGTGCCGCCCGTTCGGGCCGGGCGCCGGCCGGACGACGCCGGCGCGCATCCTCGTCGTGGGAGCGTCGAGCTGATTCGGTCCGCATGCGACGGGATTTCCGGACTTTTCTGATAATTCCGACAGGAAATCAGGACCTCGGTGACAGTGTGACGCAGATACAGGTATCGATCGCATAAAGAACTTTGGGATTGACTGTGAGTCACGGCATACTCGCAGCTCGCAGGCGTGCTAGAGCCCTCCGCTCGTCGCCTGCTCCTCAAATCGTGCGCAGTGGGGGAATGTGTCGTGAATCCCGATTTCTCGGGTGCGTCCGTCGGGCAGCCGGGGGCGCAGCCCGGATATCCGGCGGTGCCGCCGCCTCCTCTGCCCTACGCGCAGCAGCCGTTGCCGCCGAGCGGGAACCGGCCGCGCCGCCGGGCCGGTGCGGTCGCGCTGGCCGTCGCCGGGTGGCTCGTCCTCGCGTCCGCGACCGCCGGGGCGGTCGTCGCCCTGGGCAGCGGCGGTTCCTCGCACAACGTCGCCGGCCCGGCCGCGAGCCCGACCGCGGTGCGTCCGAGCACCGGTGGCAGCGCCTCCGCCGCTCCCTCCCCCACGCCGACGACGGCGAGTCCGACGCCGAGCCCCTCGGCGACCGTCAAGGGCCGGGTCAGTGGCAACATCCACAGCGGTGACCTGCGTTTCTTCCTGCTCCCCGTGCCCGACGGCGACCAGGTCGACGGCGACCCCAACGGTGTCTCCCAGAGCCTCGGCGACATCGCCAAGGAGATGAACAACCCCAGCACCAGCCGCGGCATCCTGAACCAGCTCGGCTGCCAGGGCGGCGCCTACCGCAGCTTCGTCACCAACGACGGGGTGTGGACGGTGACCGTCCACCTGATCCACTTCGACGGTGCCGGTCACGCCGCCGACTGGGTCTCCGGGCTGAGCTTCGCCCACGGTCACTCCTTCACCGTCTCGGGCATCTCCGACGCGCTCGGCGAGAGCGTCGCCCCTGGCGACAACAACGGCCAGGGCCTGCTCATCGGCGTCTCCCACGTCGGCGACGTGGAGTACGAGGTCGACGTCACCGGAGCCGGATCACCCAGCCGCTCGCTGCTCACGCAGCTGATGCAGCGCCAGGAAAAGCGCCTCACCAGCGGCGTGTGAGCACCCACGACACCCACGCCGACGCCACCGCCGACGCGATGGCGACCGCACCAGGAGAAGACGTGACGACGACACCCGAGCCCGGCCCGGCGACGCTGCCGCCGCAGCAGGTGGAGCAGGCCGAGCAGGCCGAGCAGACCGGCCAGGCGGAGCGGCCGGTGAAGGTGCGCCGGCGGTGGTCCCGTGGACGCATCGCGCTGCTGGTCGCCGGAGCGGTCGTGCTCGGTGCCCTGGGCGGCGGCGGGATCGGCTACGCGATCCAGGCGCAGCGCCCGCCGACGCCGCTGCCGCCACTGGCCGGTGACGCGCTGCACTACCCGCTCGCCCACGCCACGGCCTCGCCCGCGCCCCTCCCCGCCGACCAGGACGACGCCGTGCGCACCGACGGCGACCTGCCGTCGCTGCTGGTGTCGGCGCCCGCCGGCAGCCGCCCCTGGGAGCAGCCGGACACCCCCGACGGCTGGCTCTCCCCGGCGGCCTTCGCCCTCCAGTACAAGGAGCCCGCGACCGAGTTCCGCTGGCTGCTGCAGGACGGCTTCCGCCGCGCCGCCGAGGCCGAGTGGATGCAGGGCGACACCAGCTACCAGATCGTCCTGCTCCAGTTCCAGAAGCAGGACGAGGCCAACGCCACCAAGGAAGTGAGCGACCAGGAGGGCTACGCGAAGACCTCCTGCGGCGGCGACGGCGTCGCCGTCCCCGGCACGGAGAACGGCCAGGCCTTCGCGGGGACGACCGGCCACAGCGACGGCGGCGGCAACACCTACTACCAGGGCCGCGGCTTCGCCCGTCACGGCGACATCGTGGTCGAGGTCTACGTCGCGGGTGGCAGCCAGATCTCCTCGCAGTCCGTCATGTCCGTCCTCCAGAACCAGTTGGAGCGCCTGTGAACGCCGAGGCCGTCGCGCAGCCCTCGCAGCCCGCGGCCGCGCCGGGGCAGCAGCCGGACAGCTCCCAGCCGCGTCGGCCGCGCCGGGTCACCGCGGCAGCGGTCGCCTTCGTCCTGTCCGCGGTCGCCGTGGGAGGCGTGACCGGCGGCCTGATCCTGGCCGCGCGCTCGCACTCCACCCCGCCCGCGCCCGTGGCGCAGGCGCCGCTGGCCGCGCCGCCGTTCGGCGTCCGCCCGGACGGAAGCCACTTCGGCCCGCTCGGCGAGCTCCTGCTGCCGGTCCCGTCGAATGCCGCGCCCGGCGCCGACGTGGCGGGCTTCGGGAACGACACCGTGCTCAGCCCGGACCGCTACGCGTCCATGTTCCAGCGCGAGTTCCGCTTCCTCAGCACCGGCGCCCGCGCCTCGCTCCAGTCGGAGCTCGGCCTGCCCGGGGTCAAGGGCTACGCGCTGCGGACCTACGCCGACACGGACGACGGCCTCTCCATCGAGATCACCGTGATCCAGGAGGACGCCGCGCACGTGAGCGCCCTCCAGCAGGGCCTGCGGACCCTCGACTCGGCCACCGGCGGCATGCGCTCCGGCCCCCAGGTCGGGGGCTTCCCGCACGCCCACTGCTACCAGCCGCCGGACCCGTACGGCTCCGCGCTGGATCTGCTGCGCTGCGACGACGTCGAGGGCGACCTGCTCATCACCATGCAGGCCGAGGGCGTCAGCCCCCTCCCCCAGTCCGCGGCGGCGGACTTCCTCCGCAACCAACTGTCCCGACTCGCGACCCCGGCGGCCCAGGTATGACCACCTCCGAAGCCCCCCAGCCCGTCCCCCCGTCCGACGCCACCACACCCCCCGCGGACGCGATCCCGGCGACGGCCCCGAGCGACGCGGTGCCGAGCGACGCCGTGCCCGCGGACGCGTGCCCGAGTGACGCCGTCCCCGGCGAGCCCGTCGTGCAGGCGGAGCCTGTGGACGGTGCGTTGGTGGATGCGCTCCCGGCGGACACCGTTCTGGCCGACGCTGTGCCAAGCGACGCTTCGCCCGGCGATGCCGCGGTGCAGGCGGAGCCCGCCGTCGCCGCGGACGGCGCGGATGGCGCGGACGAGTCGGCGGCTCCCGCCGCCGCTCCGGCCGAGGGCACCTCCGCGCAGGCGGGTGAGGCCACCTCGCCCGGCGCGGACCACGCGACCGAGGCCGCCGCGCCGAGCGCGGTCCCGGCCGACCCGCGCCTGCTGCTCGCACGCGAGGCCGCGCCTGGCCCGGCAGACCTCGACGCCGCCGGCGCGCAGCCCGCTGCCGCGGCGCCGGTTGTGCCTGAGGTCGCTGCCACGCCTGTCGCGTCGCCAGCCCCGGCTTCCGCCGGGGGTGTTCAGCCGGCTGCCGCCTCTGTCGCGTCGCCCGCTTCCGCCTCCGCCTCCGCCTCTGCCGGGGACGTGCAGCCCGCTGCCGCGCTTGCGCAGGGCGCGTCGCCCGCCCCGGCTCCCGCCCCGGCTCCGCCCGTGCCTGCCGTCCCCGTGCCCGCCCCGCACGCGCCCGCAGGGGCGTGGCAGCAGCCGGTGGCCGGGGTGGCGGGGTATCCGTACGCCGGGGGTGGACAGGCCGCGCCGCAGGGGGTGTGGGCGTTGCCACCGCAGTACGCGCCGAAGGTGCGGAAGGAGCGGCCGTGGCTGCGGACGGTGGGTCGGTGGGCCACGGCCGTCGGCGTGCTGGCCGTCGTCGGCACGGTGACCGCCGCGCTGGTGACCGCGCCCGCGCGGACGGACCTGCCGGGTCTGAAGACGCCCTCGGACGGGCGCTGGGCGTTCCCCGCGCTCACCCTGCCGACGCTGCCGCCGGGCAACGGACAGGGCAACGACGACGCGCAGCACGTGCACCGGGTGGACCTCCGTTCGCTGCTGCTGCCCGCACCGGCCGGTGCCACCGCCGAGTCGGGCCTGCCCGGGACCGGCGGGTGGTACCCGACCAGCAGCCTGCTGGGGCTGTTCACCTCGTCGTCGGCGTTCTCCGTCAAGGAGGCGCTACAGGACGCGGGGCTGCGTCACGTCGCCGCGACCGGCTGGACCATGCCCGACGGCACCCACACCGAGATCTACCTGCAGCAGTTCCGCTCCACCTCCTCCGCGTCCGACGCGGACATGGAGGAGAGCGTGGGCGGCTACCTCCGCGCGGCCCCGACCGCCGCCGGCTCGGGCAACGTGAACCTGAGCAGCCTCCCGGCGGCCAACATCCACGCCGCACCGGCGGCCGGCGGCCAGCCGGCCGTCACGTACGCCTACCTCCCGGTCGGCGACACGGAGGCGCTCGTCGTGATGAGCAACCCGAAGCAGGTCCCGGCCGTCGACTTCGAACAGGTCGTCCTGCTGGAGCACCGCCTCCTGAGCGCCTGACCAGCTGCCCGTCCGCCCACCGAACGACCCCAGGAAGCTGCCGTGACAACCGCCTGCCGCGCCCGGTCGGCGCCGTCGCCGACCCCGCCTACCCCGGCACCAAGGGGTGGGTGCCGGTGGCCGACTACGTCAAGCAGTTCATCAGCCCGGACAGCCTCGGGGAGCTGCTGGCCGAGAACGGGGTGCGGCACATCGCGGCCACCGGGTGGCGGATGCCGGACGGCACCAAGGTGTCGGTCTACCTGCTCGCCTTCCGTTCCCCCACCACCTCCGAGAACGTCTTCAACGCCGAGTTGGGGACGAACCTCGCCACCGCGCCGACGCTCGGCCTGGACAACTCCTTCGGCCAGGTGCCCTTCGGTGCCGCGGACAGCGTGAGCCGTCCGGCGGGGAAGGCCGGTCCCGCCCTGCGGGTCGGACTGTTCTCCGACGGCGACGTCACCGGCCTGCTGGAGCTGAGCAACCCGAAGGCGGTCAGTTCCGTCGACTTCGCGCAGGCCATGGTGCTGCAGATGGAGATGCTGGGGGGCTGAGCCACGCCCGACCCTGGTCCGACCCTGAGGTGAGCGGGTGCGTCCCCTAGGGGATGCACCCCCTCGCATACATCCCAGGGCTAGGGAAAAGTCAGCCGCCAACCTGATGTGACGGGGGCCACGGGGTGACTAGGGTCGTCCTGTGGCTGTCATCACTACGGATAACCTCACCAAGAGGTTCCCCCGGGTCACCGCTCTGGACCACCTCTCCGTCGAGGTGCAGCCCGGAGTGGTCGGTCTGGTCGGGGCGAACGGCGCGGGTAAGTCCACTCTGATCAAGATCCTGCTGGGGCTCGCCCCGGCCACGGAGGGCCGTGCCCACGTGCTCGGGCTCGACGTCGCCACCCAGGGCGGCGAGATCCGGGAGCGGGTCGGGTACATGCCCGAGCACGACTGCCTGCCGCCGGACGTCTCCGCCACGGAGTTCGTGGTGCACATGGCGCGGATGTCGGGGCTGCCCGCCACCGCCGCGCGTGAGCGCACCGCGGACATCCTGCGCCACGTCGGCCTGTACGAGGAGCGCTACCGCCCGATCGGTACGTACTCCACCGGCATGAAGCAGCGCGTCAAGCTCGCCCAGGCTCTCGTCCACGACCCGCAGCTGGTGCTGCTCGACGAGCCGACCAACGGGCTCGACCCGGTCGGCCGCGACGACATGCTGGAGCTGATCCGGCGCGTCCACCGCGAGTTCGGCATCTCCGTGCTGGTCACCTCGCACCTGCTGGGCGAGCTGGAGCGCACCTGCGACCACGTCGTCGTCATCGACGGCGGCAAGCTGCTGCGCAGCTCCTCCACCGCGGACCTCACGGCGGCCACCTCGTTGCTCGCGGTCGAGGTCACCGAGCGGCAGGGCGATCCGTCCTTCGACGCGGACGCCGCGCTGCTGGCCCGGCTGACGGAGGCCGGGCTGACGGCCAGCGCCGACGGCGGCCACGTGCTGCTGGTCGAGCTGACCGGGGACGAGGTCTACGACGTGATCCGTGACGCCGTCGCGGATCTGGGCGTCGGCCTGGTCCGGCTGGAGCAGCGCCGCCACCACATCTCCGAGGTGTTCGCCACCGACGCCGCCGCCCTCGACAGGTCCGAGGAGGCCGCTCATGTCTGACCAGCGGACGTCCGGTACGCGCACTCCGGCCTCTCCCGAGCAGCGGCTCGACGTCATCCACGACATCGGCTACCGGCACTACGAGGGCCCCCGGCTGGGCGTCGGCTACGCCACCCGCTCGCTGTACACCTCCAGCCTGCGTGGCGCCTTCGGCCTCGGCCGGTCCGGCAAGTCCAAGATCCTGCCGATGGCCATGGCCGTGATCATGGCGGTGCCCGCGCTGATCATCGTCGCGGTCTCCATCTATGTGAAGATGACCAAGCTGCCGGTCGACTACCCGCAGTACCTCACCAACCTGCAGTTCGTCACCGCCGTCTTCGCCGCCGCCCAGGCGCCGGTGCTGCTCTCGCGGGATCTGCGGTTCATGACGGTCCCGCTCTACTTCTCCCGTCCGCTGCGCTCCAGCGACTACGTGCGGGCCAAGTTCGCGGCGATGGTCTCCGCCGTCTTCATCCTCACCATGCTGCCGATGCTGATCATGTGGATCGGTTCGATGCTGGGCTCGATGGACTTCGGCTACAACACCCGGCACTTCGCCTTCGGCGTCGTCGCCGCCGCGTTCTACTCGCTCGTCTACTCCGGCCTCGCCCTGCTCATCGCCTCGCTGACGCCGCGCCGCGGCTTCGGTGTGGCGGCGATCATCGCGCTGTTCATGGTCTCGGCGGGCATCGCCGGCGCGCTGCGCGGTGTGATGCACGTGACCGGCCACCAGGCGAACGCGTTCTGGACCTCGATGCTCAACCCGGGCTTCCTGATCGACTCCACCACCTCGTGGATGTTCGGCCTCAGCACCCGTGGCGAGGTCGCGTCGACGCCCACCACGCTGGGCGGCATCGTCTTCCTGCTGGAGATCGCGGTGCTGGCCGCCGGCACCTTCGCCCTGCTCGTCCGTCGCTACCGGAAGATCTGAGGAGGCAGCACCATGACCACCATCAGCATCGACCGGGCGTCCCGCTGGTTCGGCAACGTCGTCGCGGTCAACGACGTCTCGATGACGATCGAGCCCGGCGTCACGGGCCTGCTCGGCCCGAACGGCGCCGGCAAGTCCACCCTGATCCACATGATGAGCGGCTTCCTGCCGCCCTCCTCCGGCTCGGTCACCCTCGACGGCACCCCGATCTGGAAGAACCAGCAGGCCTACAAGCAGATCGGGCTGGTCCCCGAGCGCGAGGCCATGTACGACTTCCTCACCGGCTGGGACTTCGTCCTCGCCAACGCCGAGCTGCACGGCCTGCCCGATCCGGGCGGGGCGGCGCAGCGCGCGCTGGCCACCGTCGAGATGGAGTACGCGCAGGACCGGCAGGTCTCCACGTACTCCAAGGGCATGAAGCAGCGGGTGAAGATGGCCTCCGCCCTCGTCCACGACCCGGCCGTGCTGCTGCTCGACGAGCCGTTCAACGGCATGGACCCGCGCCAGCGGATGCAGCTGATGGAGCTGCTGCGCCGCTTCGGCGCGGACGGCCGCACGGTGCTCTTCTCCTCCCACATCCTGGAGGAGGTCGAGCAGCTCGCCCGCCACATCGAGGTGATCGTGGCCGGCCGCCACGCCGCCTCGGGCGACTACCGCAAGATCCGCCGCCTGATGACGGACCGCCCGCACCGCTACACCGTCAAGTCCAGCGACGACCGTGCGCTCGCCTCGGCGCTGATCGCGGACCCGTCCACGGCCGGGATCGAGCTGGACCTGAAGGACCAGCAACTGCAGATCCAGGCCGTCGACTTCTACCGGTTCACGGAGCTGGTGCCCCGCGTCGCCAAGGAGGCAGGCATCCGCCTGCTGACCGTCTCCCCGGCCGACGAGTCCCTGGAGAGCGTCTTCTCCTACCTCGTCGCCGCCAAGTAGCCAGCTAGGGAAGGCCAAGACCTCACCATGAACGTCACCGTCGCCCGGCTGACCGCGCGCGGCCTGCTCGGCCGTCGCCGGGGCCTCCTCCTGCTGGCGCTCCCCGTCCTCCTGCTCGCGCTCTCCGCGCTGATCCGCGGCGTCGCGGGCCAGGACCAGGGCACCGCCTCCAACATCCTCGGCGGCCTCGCCCTCGGCACCATGGTCCCGCTGGTCGGTCTCGTCGCCGGGACCGGGGCCATCGGCCCCGAGATCGACGACGGCTCGATCATCTACCTGCTGTCCAAGCCGCAGCCGCGGTGGAAGATCATCACCTCGAAGCTGGTGGTCGCGATCGGCTGCTCGGTCGTCTTCGCGGCCCTGCCGACGTACTTCGCCGGGCTCATCCTCTTCGGCACCTTCGAGAACCTGACGCTCGGCTACACGATCGCGGCGCTGATCGCCGGCATCGCGTACAGCGCGCTCTTCCTGCTGCTGGGCGTGGTCTCGCGCCACGCGGTGGTCTGGGGCCTGATGTACGCCCTGCTGTGGGAGACGGTCGTCGGCGCGTACGTGCCGGGCGCGCAGACGCTCAGCGTGCACCAGTGGGCGCTGTCGATCGGCGAGAAGATCGCCTCCCCGGGTGTGATCAGCTCCTCCGTCCACCTGCCGACGGCGGTCCCGCTGCTGCTGGTCGCGACGCTCGGCGGCGCGTGGCTCGCGTCCGCCCGCCTGACGCGGCTCACCTTGGCCGGCGAGGAGTAGCCGCCCTCACCTCAGGGGCGCGGGGCTCGGCTGACATCGGCAGAGCCCCGCGCCCCCGCCGGTCGCGGCTGACGGGTGCGCCGCAGGTACAGGCCCAGACCGGCCAGCAGCAGGATGCCCAGGAGCGGGTAGAGGTTGCCGATGACGAGCTGGAAGCCGGTCCAGCCGTCCTCGGCGTTGTTGTTGTACGGGACGGACCAGATCAGGCCGTTGGGGAGGCTGGTCCCGCTGCCCGAGGGCTTGCGGTCGCCGAAGGCGACGGACGGCCAGGCGAACCAGAGCAGGTAGCCGCAGGCGGCGACGAGCCAGGCCCACCACCGGGCACGGCGGCTGTACAGCAGGTGGCCCGCCGCGGTCAGGAACACCGCGATCCAGACCCAGTGGTGGGACCAGGAGATGGGCGAGGCCAGCAGGCCGAGCAGTGCGGTGGCGGCGAGGCCGAGCAACTCCTCGCCGCGGCGGTAGGCCCACGCCGACAACGGCACCGCGACGGCGGCCGCGAGCAGGGCGGCGAGCAGCCAGTACGGCTTCACTCCGGTGGCGTCGAGGTTGAGCGTGCGGGCCAGCACGCCCTGGAAGGACTGGTTGCCGACGTAGTTGATCCCGCCGACTCGGGAGGAGTCGGCGAACAGGCCGTCGATCCAGTAGCGGTGGGCCTCGCTCGGCAGCAGCAGGAAGCCGCCGAGGACGGTGGCGGCGAGCGTCGCGGTCGCGACGGCGGCCGCGCGCAGGCGCCGGGTCACCAGCAGGTAGACGATGAAGATCACCGGGACCAGCTTGAAACCGGCCGCCAGGCCGACGCCGATGCCCTTGGTCCACCACCGGTCCGGCTGGGCGAAGTCGAGCAGGACGAGCAGCATCAGGAAGACGTTGACCTGGCCGAAGCCGAGGTTCTGCATCATCGGCTCGGTCCACAGCGCGAGCCCGGCGACGGTGAGCGCGGCGCCGAGGCGGCCGAGGTTCCGGCGGTAGCCGGCGATCCCCCAGGCGAGCCAGGCGGACGCGACCAGGGCGGCGATGCTGCCGCAGGCGACGAGCCACTGCAGGGTCCGCTCGTCCAGGTGGGACAGGACCTTGAAGATGGCGAGCGCGAACGGCGTGTAGGTGAACGGCAGACCCAGCGAGCCGAGGTGGAAGTCCAGGTCGTAGACCCGGTGGCTGTGCCGGGCGGTGGTGCCGCCCCAGTAGTAGACCCGCAGGTCGATCGGTGACCAGAGCCGGTCGGGGTGGGCGTGGACGACGCGGATGTACGCCGCGAGCGCCGCTCCGAACACGACGAGGCCGAGCAGCAGGACGGCCGGCGCGAACCGGCGCACCGGGCGGACCTCGGGCGCGGGAGCGGCCACGGGTATGCGGGCCGCGTCGACGAGTCTGCGGGCTGCGCTCATCAAGGTCATGCTCCAGACTCGTCCAGGCGCCGCGGTTTCGGCCGCTGCGGCTCGCCGTGGGCTCGCCGAAGCGCCGCGATGCTACCCGAGTTCTGTGGACGGTCCGTGTCCCAAGCATGACCGGCCGGTGGCGTGCCCCACGCTCCCGCAGGTCGTTGCACTGCCCTCAGGGGTGCGAGGAACTGCGCGACAAACCACCCACGCAGGTGGAGCCCCGAACGCGCAGGGCCATCCGCTCGTCAGTGGTTGCTCGCGCCGTTCCTCGCGCCCCTGGGGGGCAGCGCAACTGGCCCTGCGACTGAGCTCAGGCGGAGAGGACGACCCGGCGGGCTGCGCCGAGGCCGGCGGTGAGGCCGACGGCGCAGCAGCCGAGGAGCACGGCGAGCGGGAGGACCCAGCCGCCGGTGGCCTGGTGGAGGGCGCCGAAGCCCACCGGCCCGACCGCCGCGATGAAGTAGCCGACCAGCTGGGACATCCCGCTCAGCTGCGCGGCCACCTGCGCCGAGCCGCTGCGGAGCACGATCATCGCCATGGCCAGGCCGAAGCCGCCGCCCTGCGCGATGCCGACGAGGATCGCCCAGAGCCAGGGCGCGGCCGTCGGCGCGATCAGCAGGCCCGCGACGCCCGTGGCCATGGAGCCGACCATCAGCGCGACCAGCGCCCGCTGGTTGGTGGTGCGTCCGGCGACGAGCGGCACGAGGAACGCCGCCGGGATCTGCACCAGCGAGCTCACCGCGAACACCGCGCCGGCGGTGCCGCGGTCCATGCCCTGGCTGGTGAGGATGGTCGGCAGCCAGGCGATCAGGGTGTAGGAGAGCAGCGACTGGATGCCCATGAAGACCGCGAGCTGCCAGGCCAGCGGGTGCTTCCACAGCCCGCTGAGCTTCGCGGCGGTGGCGGAGGTCGTCGCGAGCGCGGGCCGCTTCGCGGCCGTGAGCTGGGGCAGCCAGGCGAGGAACGCGAACACCGCCAGCACCGACCAGGAGGCGAGCGAGCCGCCCCAGCCGCCGAAGGCGTGCTCCAGCGGCACGCTCAGCGCCGCGGCCAGGGTCGCGCCGACGATCATCGAGGTGGTGTAGACGCCGGTCATCGCCGCCGCCCGCTCCGGGAAGTCCCGCTTGACCAGGCCCGGCATGGTGACGTTGAGCAGCGCGATCGCCGCGCCCAGCACCAGTGAGCCGGCGAACAGCGCCGCCACGCCCGGCAGGACGCGCAGCACGATCCCCGCGACGAGCGTCACCAGGGCCAGCGCGACCACGCGCTCGGGGCCGACCTTGCGGTTCAGCCGTGCGGCGAGCGGCGCGACGGAGCCCATCATCAGCACCGGGATCGTCGTCAGCAGGCCACCCGCCGTCGAGGAGAGGCCATAGTGGCCGGTGATGTCGCCGAGCAGCGGGGAGACGGCGGAGACCGAGGCGCGCATGTTCAGCGAGACCAGCAGGATGCCGACCAGCGCGGTCGCCGGGTGGGCGATGACGCGGCTCAGCCGCGAGGCCCCAGAAGGGGCGGAGGCGTACGAAACGGGCGTGTCGAGCACGGAGCGGGACATGATGGAGCGGCCTCGATGCGAAGAAGACAGAAGCGGGAGAGGGGGAGGGAAGCGGACGGCGCCCGAGGGCGCGCGGCTTCAGCTCTCCGGACGCTTGATGTTCGCGTCGATCAGCTCGGCGAGGTCCACGAGGTCGATGAGCGCTGCTCCACTCATCGCCATTGCTCCGCCTTGCCTTCCTGGTGAGGTATCTCCGCTCACCATGCTAACAAGGTTCAGAGACCGAAAAATCCTTCGATCGCCACGGCGACGCCGTCCTCCTCGTTGCTCAGCGTCACCTCGTCGGCGACCGCCTTGAGCTCCGGGTGCGCGTTTGCCATGGCCACCGCGTGGCCGGCCCAGCGGAACATCGGCACATCGTTCGGCATGTCACCGAAAGCGACGGTCCGGTCCTTCGTCACGCCCAGGCGCGAGGAGGCCAGTGCCAGGCCCGTGGCCTTGGAGAGGCCCAGCGGCAGCAACTCCACGAAGCCCTGCCCGGCCAGCACGACCGTCACCAGGCCGCCCGCGGCCTCGCCGACGGCCGCGGCCAGGTCGTCGTCCGACAGCGTCCGGTGCTGCACCAGCACCCGGCTCAACGGCTTGGCCCACAGCTCCTTGAGGTGGGCGACGGGCGTCCCGCGGCCCTCGCCGGCATCCGGCATCTCGTAGTCGGACGAGAAGAGGACATCGCCCTCCAGTCCGTCCTGGACCACCGAGATCGCCATCGGGCCGACCACGGCCTCCGCCTTGGCGAGGGCGAGGCCGGCCAGCTGACGGTCCAGGGTGACGGACGTCACCAGCCGGTGCGCGCCCGCGTCGTAGAGCTGACCGCCCTGGCCGCAGACGGCGAGGCCCGTGTAGCCGATCGCGTCCAGCGTCGGCCGGGTCCAGGCGGCGGTGCGCCCGGTCACCACGATGTGCTGCGCCCCCGTGGCCTTCGCGGCCTCGAGGGTGCGCTGCGTGCGCGGCGAGACGGTGTGGTCGTCGCGCAGCAGCGTCCCGTCCAGGTCGGTCGCGATCAGGTCGAACGGCCGGGGGGCGGAGCTCACGTGGTCTGACTCTCTCTCAGGTGGTACTTACTTGCCGACCGGGGTCAGCACCTCGCGCCCGCCGAGGTACGGCCGCAGTGCCTCCGGCACGGCGACGGAGCCGTCGGCCAGCTGGTGCGTCTCCAGCAGCGCCACGATCGTGCGCGGCACCGCGCACAGCGTGCCGTTCAGCGTGGCGAGCGGACGGTTGCCGTCCTCGCCGCGCATCCGGATGCCCAGACGACGGGCCTGGAACTCGCCGCAGTTGGAGGTCGAGGTGAGCTCGCGGTACTTGCCCTGGGTGGGGATCCACGCCTCGATGTCGTACTTGCGCATGGCGGACGCGCCCAGGTCGCCCGAGGCCACGTCGATGACGCGGTAGGCGAGGCCGAGCTTGTTCAGGAAGTCCTTCTCCCACTGGAGCAGGCGCTTGTGCTCCGCCTCGGCGTCCTCCGGCGCGACGTAGGAGAACATCTCCACCTTGTCGAACTGGTGGACACGGATGATGCCGCGAGTGTCCTTGCCGTAGGTGCCGGCCTCGCGGCGGAAGCACGGCGAGAACCCGGCGTAGCGCAGCGGCAGCTGGTCCGCGTCGAGGATCTCGTCCATGTGGTAGGCCGCGAGCGGCACCTCGGACGTGCCGACCAGGTAGAAGTCGTCCTCCGGGAGGTGGAAGACGTTCTCCGCGGCCTGGCCGAGGAAGCCGGTGCCCTCCATGGCGCGCGGCTTGACCAGCGCGGGCGTGATCATCGGGATGAAGCCGGCCTCGGTGGCCTGCGCGATCGCCATGTTGACCAGGGCGAGCTCCAGCAGCGCGCCGACACCGGTCAGGTAGTAGAAGCGCGAGCCGGAGACCTTGGCGGCCCGCTCGGTGTCGATCGCGCCGAGGATCTTGCCCAACTCGACGTGGTCGCGCGGCTCGAAGCCCTCCGCGGCGAAGTCGCGCGGGGTGCCGACCTCCTCGAGGGTGACGAAGTCCTCCTCGCCGCCGACCGGGGCGTCCGGGTCGAGCAGGTTGGCCAGCCCGCCCAGCAGGCGCTGCACCTCGGCCTCGGCCTCGGACTGCTCGGCGTTGGCCGTCTTGACGTCGGCGGCCAGCTGCTTGGTGCGCTCCAGCAGTGCGGCCTTCTCGTCGCCCTTGGCCTGGGCCACCTGCTTGCCCAGCTGCTTCTGCTCGTTGCGCAGTTCGTCGAAGCGGGAACTGGACGATCGCTGCCGCTCGTCGGCGGCGAGCAGGGCGTCGACGAGCTCGACGTCCTCACCTCGGGCGCGCTGGGAGGCACGCACACGGTCCGGGTCCACGCGAAGCAGGCGAAGGTCAATCACGGTACGAGCCTACCGGGCGCGGACGTGGGTGAGCGGACTCACAGTCGCACGGTCTGGTTTGTCACATCTTCGTCCCGGGGTCACCCCGAAGCTGTGAGATCGCTCTGAATTCGCCAATTCGGCTGCGACAGTTGGCGGGCGGACAGCGAGACGGAAGGCGGGACTGGGATGAAGACGCGCACGGTGGCGGCTGCGGGAGCGATGCTGGCGGCGGTGCTGGCGCTCTCCGCGTGCGGCGGGGGCACCGGGGCGCAGGGGGCGAGCGGGGGGACCAGGGGCGGTGCGGCGAGCACCTCCCCCGACCCGAAGCGCACCTCCGGCGACACCGTTCCCAACGGGACCGACACGGTCAGCAAGCAGCTGGAGTACTACATCGCCCACCCGGGCGGTGAGAAGACCGTCGCGCTCACCTTCGACGACGGCCCGAGCGCACAGTGGACCCCGAAGATCCTCGCGCTGCTCGCGAAGTACAACGCGCACGCGACGTTCTGCGAGATAGGCCCGAACGCCCAGGCGAACCCGTCGGTGGTCAAGCAGATCCTCGCGGCGGGCGACCGGCTGTGCGACCACTCGGTGCACCACAACGAGGCGATGTCGAAGCGCGGCCTGACCTACGAGACGAATGAGATCGTCGGCGCCAAGCAGATGATCGAGCAGGCCGGCGGTCCCGGAACGCAGGTCAGCTGGTTCCGCGCACCGGGTGGGGATTTCACTCCGGAGATCCGGCAGATATCCGCGCAGAACGGATTGCGTCCGCTCGCGTGGAGCGTGGACACCAACGACTGGAAGCGCCCGGGTGTGTCCGCGATCGTGGACACCGCCAAGAAGCAACTGAAGCCCGGCTCGATCATTCTCATGCACGACGGCGGCGGCGACCGCAGCCAGACGGTCGAGGCGTTGGCCCAGCTGCTGCCGTGGCTGGTGCAGCAGGGCTACTCCATCAACTTCCCCGACGCCTGACGCGGCGGTCTGTGGATATCCCGACTTTATCCACAGACCGCCGAGGCGGCCTGTGGATTGTGGGCAATCACGCCTCTGAGCTCGTCAAACCTCGAGTTTGCGGCCAGGGGCGTGATTTTTTGGGTCCGGGAAGGGGACTTTGGGGAAACTGGCCATCTGAATCCCTCTATGTCCGACTTGCCTGATCTGCAAGTTTTGAGAGGCAAGGTGAGTTTCGCCGGATCTCGCGACGTGTCCCCAGGTTGTGGATAACCAGCCCGCCTGTGGATAACTCGCTCGGGGCTGTGGACTACAGGTCCCCGCGACCGTCCAAGGCGCGGGACAGCCAGTCCGAGGCGCGGGCGAACTCCGCGTCCGACGTGCCCGGACGCACCGTCGCGGGGACCGCGTCCGCCCGCGGGTACGAGCCCAGCAGCCGCACCTGGGGACAGATCCGGTGCAGGCCCATCAGCGCCTCGCTCACCCGGCGGTCCGTGATGTGCCCCTCCGCGTCCGCGGCGAAGCAGTACTTGCCGAGGCCCTCCCCGGTCGGCCGGGACTCGATCCGCATCAGGTTCACCCCGCGCACGGCGAACTCCTGGAGCAGTTCCAGCAGCGCGCCCGGGTGGTCGTCCGCCAGCCAGAACACCGCGGAGGTCTTGTCCGCCCCCGTCGGCGCGGTCGGCCGCCCCGGGCGGCCGACGAGCACGAAGCGCGTCGTGGCGTTGGCGGCGTCGTGGATCTCCGTCGCCAACGGCTCCAGGTGGTAGAGCGGCGCGGCGAACGCACCGGCGAAGGCCCCGTCGTAGCGCCCCTCCTGCACCAGGCGCGCGCCGTCCGCGTTGGACGCCGCGGACTCCCAGTGCGCGTCGGGGAGGTGCTCCGCCATCCAGTGCCGCACCTGCGGCTGGGCGGCCGGGTGGCCGGTGACGGTCTTCACGTCTGCCAGCGCGGTGCCAGGTCGCACCAGCAGCGCGAAGGAGATCGGGAGCAGGACCTCGCGGTAGATCATCAGCGGCTCGCCCTGGGCGAGCTCGTCCATCGTCTGCCGGATGCCGCCCTCGACGGAGTTCTCGATCGGCACGAGCGCGGCGGCGGCCTCCCCGTTCCGCACCGCGTCCAACGCGGCGGGCACGGATCCCATCGGCACGAGCTCCCGGGTGGCCGCCTCGGGCAGCGTGCGCAAGGCGGCCTCGGTGAAGGTGCCCTCCGGACCGAGGTAGGTGAATCGGTTCGCGGACACGGCGACCTCCAGAGCTGCGTTTGCCACGGACGTAACGTTAACGAGTGAACGGGAGGTGGGACTCCTGGTCTTGCGCACTGGGACGTCGTACCGCCTCAGCCCTCCAGCAGTGCCTGCCCGACGTAACCGTCGGCCGCGGCTCCGCCGGGGACCGCGAACAGGCCCGAGGACTCGTGCACGACGAAGCGCGACAGCGCGTCACCCCGGGCGAGCTTGCGCTGCACCGGGACGAAGCCGGTCATCGGGTCCGCCTGGAAACAGACGAACAGCAGCCCCGCGTCCGGCGCCCCGTCGGGGCGGAAACCGTCGTGGTAGCTGTATCCACGTCGCAGCATCGCCGCGCCCTGGTTGGAGGCCGGCGCGGCCACCCGCACGTGCGCGTCGCCGGGAACCGCGAGGGAGCCGTCGGGGTTCTGCTTGGCGAGGTCGACGGGGGTGGTCTCGGTGCCGCCCGACAGCGGTGCGCCGTCGCGCTTGCGCCGGCCGATCGTGCGTTCCTGCAGTTCCCCCGACTGCTGGTCCCAGACGTCCAGCAGCATCCGGATCCGCCGGAAGACGGCGTAGCTGCCGCCGGCCATCCACGCCGGCTGCCCGCTCGCGGGGACGAGGACACGCCCGGCGAAGTCCGCGTCGGTGGGCTTGGGGTTGTTGGTGCCGTCGATCTGGCCCATCAGGTTGCGGCCGGTCATCGGTCGCGCCGTGGCGCCGGGGGCGCGGCTGAAGCCGGTCATCTGCCAGCGCGGGGCCGCCTGCCCGACGGCGAGGCGTTGCAGGGTGCGCATCGCGTGGAAGGCGACAAGCGGGTCGTCGGCGCAGACCTGCACCCACAGGTCGCCGTCGCTGCGGGCCCGGTCCAGCCGGTCCTCGGGGAAGGCCGGGAGGGGCGCCAGCGCGGCGGGCTGCCGCGCGGCGAGTCCGGCCTTGGCGAAGACGGACGCCCCGAAGCCGAAGGTGACGGTCAGTGAGCTGGGCCCGGCGTCCAGGGCCACCTGGTCGTCGGTGAGGCCGGGCGGCGTGCGGCCCTCGGCCATCGCCGCCGCTGCGGCGGACCAGCGCTTCAGCAGCGCGGCCAGGCCCGGACGTCCGGTGCCGGGGGTGAGGTCGAAGGCGGTCGCGTGGAGGGAGGACTGCATCGGCTCGACGATCCCGGCCTGGTGGGTGCCGTGGAACGGGACGGACGCGGCGCCGAGCGCGGGTCCGGCCGCTCCGGTCGCTCCGGTCGCGCCCGGGTCCGACGCCGGTGGCCGGGCGAGGGCGTAGCCGCCCGCGCCCAGGGCCAGCCCGGCGGCGCCGCCCGCGCCCGCCGCGCCGAGGAGGCGACGGCGGGTCAGCTGCGGGCGGGGTGCGTCGGTGCTCATGGTGGTGCTTCCGTCTTTCCGGTCGGTGCGCGGGTCGTTGCGTGCCATCAGGTCGGTCAGCCCACGGTGATCGGCGTGGTGACCGTGGCCTCGTCGATGTCGTCCGAGCGGACGGTGACGGCGAGGATCCACTGTCCGGGCATCGGCAGCTGGAGCGCCGTCGTGCCGTAGTGGCCGATGTCGAGGTGGTCGAGCTTGACCCCGAGCGGCCCGAGGTTCTGCGCCTTGAGGGTGAGCGCGATGTCGATCTCGGGGACGTCCACGGGCTTGCCGGTGCTGTCGTAGAGGTAGGCGTGCAGGGTGTTCTGGCCGGTGCGGGCCGGGTCGATGTCGATGGTGACCTTGCCCCTGGCGCCGCGCGTGCTGCCCGCGGTGTCGTAGGGGATGGTCACGTCGACGGGGCCGCGCGAGGCCGCCGCGGCGACGGCCTGCTGTTCGGCGACCGAGCGGCCGGGCGGGGAGTTGGTCAGGGCGGTGGTCAGCCCCAGCACCACGACGGCGAAGACGGCCTCCAGGGTGACCGAGCGCAGCAGCATGCCGCGCGCGGGCGCGGCCTCGCGGTCCTTGCGCTGCCGGGCCTGCGCGCGGGCCTTCGCCTGCCGGGCGAGCTGCGCCGCGCGCTCCGGATCGCCGTCGTCGGCGGCGTCCCCGTCGGCGGCGGCCACGTCGACGGCGGTTCCGGCCTCGGGCGCCTCGGTGCCGGATCCGCCCTCGGCCTGCTCGGCGCCGCTCGCGCCGACGTGCACCTCGGTGCGGACCTCCGCCTCGTCGGCCTCACCCGCTGTCGTCGCTGCCGCGTCCGTGCGCAGCAGGGCGAGCCAGCGGCGGGAGATGAAGGCGGCGGCGAGGATGACCAGCACCGCGCCGATCTTGACCAGGAGCAGCCGGCCGTAGGTGCTGTCGGTCAGCGCCGACCAGGAGCCGAGGCCGCGCCAGGCCTGGTAGACGCCGGTCGCGGTGAGCGCGGTGACGCACCAGAAGGCCAGCGTCGAGAAGCGGCCGACGGCCCGGACGTCGATGCCGCCGTCGCGGGTGAGGGTGCGCAGGCCGACCAGGACGGTCGCCAGTCCGCCGAGCCACAGGGACATCGCGAGGATGTGGACGGTGTCCAGGGTGACAGCGAGCGGCACCTGCATGCCGACGGAGGCGTGGTCGCCGAGCGGCCAGGTCAGGGCGATCGCAATCGAGAGCAGTGCTCCGGTGACACCCAGTCCGATTCGGCGACGCCGCTCCACGACGAGAGCACTGCTCTCGTCGGCGTTCTCCTGGTCGTCGGACTGGTTCGCCTGCCCGGCCAGCAGTGCGAGGAAGATCCCGGCGCCCGCGAGCAACAGCACCCGCACGGCCAGCAGCTCGCCCAGCTTCTCGCCCATCACCTGGCGCAACAGGGAGAGGTCGAGGACCTTGCCCAGCCCTGTCCCCGCCTCGTAGCTCCCCCGCAGCAGCAGCTCCGCCAGCGTCGCCAGCAGCAGTCCGGCCCAGCCCGCGATCATCAGCCGCTGGACGCCCCGCCGCCGCAGTCCGCCCGGCCAGCACAGCAGCACCGTCCCGACCGAACCCAGGAGCAGCGCCACCGTCCCGTACTGCACCGCCCGTGCGACCCCGTACAGGGAGCCCAGTGCGGTGGGCCCGCTGCCGCCCACCCCGGCGACGCCGGTCAGCGTGGCGGGCGGGGAGGTCCGTCCGATGGAGAAGGTGAACGCGCCCGCCACCGGATGGGTGTCCGCGGAGATCACCCGCCAGGCCACCGTGTAGGTGCCCTGCGCGGCGGCCGCGCTGGAGTCGATCCGCACCTGCGCCGTCGAGGCGTCACCGGAGGCGTGCCCCGCCGTGCCCGTGTCGACCCGCTTGCCACTGGGGTCGAAGACCCGCAGCGCGTCCGGCTCCAGCGTCACGGACTCGCTGAACCGCAGGGTCACCGCGGTCGGCGGTACGGCCACGACGCTGCCCTGCGCGGGGTCGGTCGACAGCAGCGCGGCGTGCGCGGAGGCCACACCGGCGCCGCCGAGCAGCAGCGCCACCAGCAGCGCCAGCAGCGCGCCCGTCCGGCGTGCGTATCGCTTCATCGGAGCGTCCTTCTCCTCGTCACGGCTTCACTGCCTCACTGACCGGGCTGGTACGTCAGCGGCTGCACGGTCGCCTGGACGGTAACCGGTGCGGCGTCGTCGAAGCGCAGATTCAGCTCGACGCGCGCGCCGACCTTCGGCGCCGGGTCCAGCCCCATGAGCATCAGGTGCCGCCCGCCGCGGGCGAAGGTCACCGTGCCGTGGGCGGGCACCTGGACCGTCGGCAGGTCGACCATGGTCGACGCGGTGCTCTGGTGCATGGACACCGACTGCGCCCCCGGGCTGGTGACGCCCGTCAGGGTCGCGGCCTTGTCGCCGTCGTTGTGCAGGACGAAGTAGCCGGCGGCCATGTCCGGCATCGACGGCAGCGGTATGTAGGCGCCGGTGACGCTGAGCCGCGGGGCCCCGGCGGCGGCGTGGGTGCCGGACGAGGCCGACGCGCATCCGGCCAGCACCGCGGGGAGGGCGAGCGCCAGGGCGAGGGCGCGGCGCCTCACGGGGTCACCCCCTTGATCAGCAGCGGCACGTCGTGCTCGAAGACGGCCGTGGTGGTGCCGCTGGTGTAGAGGACGTGCGCCTTGCCGTCGCCCGGCAGGAAGCCGAGGGTCTGCGCGCCGTGGACCGGCTCCTGGCCCTTGACCGGCGCGGCGACGTAGACGCCGACGGACTTGGCCGCCGCGATGATCGTGTCGATGTCGCCGGTCAGGCCGATGAAGTTCGGGTTGAAGGCGTTGAGCCAGGTGCGGATCCCGGCCGGGGTGTCCCGGGCCGGGTCCGTGGTGACGAAGACGACGTCGATCCTGTCCTGCTGGTCCTTCGGCAGCTTGCTGACGGCCACGGCGATGTCGCCCATGGTCGTCGGGCAGACGTCGGGGCAGTGGGTGTAGCCGAAGTACAGCAGCATCGCCTTGCCGCGGGTGCCCGCGACCAGGTCGAACGGCTTGCCGCTGGTGTCGGTGAGGGTGACGGCGGGCTTGTCGAAGGTGCGGCCGAGCGGGTCGCCCTGGTACGGGCCCGTGTGGCCCTGCATGGACGGGGTGATCTGGCTGCCGTCGGTCGAGGCCGCGCCGGAGGAGGAGCCGGAGGAACCGCAGGCGGTCAGCAGCAGGGCGGCGCCGCCGCCGAGCGCACCGAGCAGCACTGAGCGTCGGGTCGGGAGCGAGGAGGTCATGAGAGGGCTTTCCCGGGAGAAGCGGAGAGAGAAGGGGAGCGGTGGCCGGTGGCCGGCCGGGCGGGCAGGGATGCCCGCCCGGCCGCCCACCGCGCGCGTCAGGCTGCGGACATCAGGCCGCGCACATCACGCTGCGGACACTCAGGACGTGCTGCGGCGCCCGCCGCGGCGCCAGCCGAGGAAGCCGAGCACCACACCGGCCACGCCCACGGCCACGCCGACGCCGCCGAGCACGCGGGCCGCGGTGTCGCTGTCACTGGTGCTGCTCGCCGCCACGGTGGCCTGGCCGCTGCCCCCGGACGCCTTCGCGTCCGTGCTGCCGGCGGAGCCCGTGTCCGAGGCGGCCGCGGTCAGGTTCAGCGTCGGGGCCGGGTGCTGCGGCTCGGTCCCGCCGGAGGTCGCCGGGGCGTCGATCCAGCGGACCACGCTGCCGTCCGAGTAGGTCTGCAGGGTCTTGAAGACCAGTTGCCTGGCGTCCTTGGGCAGCTGGCCGAAGTCGACGGTGAAGTCCTGGTACTGGCCCGGGGCGATCTTGCCGCCGGTCCAGATGATCTCCGAGACGGCGTCGGTGACCGGGCCGTCGTCGGTCTGGATCGGCTGGGCGAGCTTGGTGGTCTTCACCTCGCTGGTCCAGCCCGGCACGGCCCCGACCAGTGCGGAGGCGATCGGGTAGGTGGGGGGGAAGTACACGTCGACCTTGACGGTCGAGGCGGTGTCCGACTCGTTCGGCACCCGGAAGGCGAAGACCTGGTCGGCGGCGCCCGCGGTGGCCGCGTCCGGCTGCACGGTGACGTGCGCGGAGGCGGGCCCGGCGAGCAGCAGTACGCCGCCCGCGGCGAGTGCGGCCGGAACCGCGAGACGGCGGAGGGGGGTGCGAAGGCCGCGCGTGCGAAGGGCAGGGGTACGCATGAGCTGGATCTCTCCTTGAGCCTGTGTGCCGGGTCGGTGCGGCGACGCACGGAGGGGACGGCACGGGTGGCGGCCCCGTGGGCGGGGCCGGTGCGGGTGGGCGAGGGGTCGCGCCGTCACCGCCACCGGGCGGAGAACGGTCAGACCAGGAGAGCGCGTGGGGGCCCGCGCCGGACCAGCTGGTGTCGCAGGTGCACCCGGGCGGGCAGCCGCCAGGGCTCGTGCGCGCGGCGCGTCCCGCGCAGCGGGGTGGCCTCCGCGGCGTTGTCGAGCAGCGCCACGAGCAGGCCGACAGCCCGGCGCAGCAGCGCGCGCAGCGGTTCGAGGGCCAGCGCCAGCAGCCGGAACAGCGCCGCCTCGCCGCACCGCAGCCACCAGCCCGCGACGAGCGCGGCCAGCAGGTGCCCGGCCACCATGACCGGCGTCAGCCCGAGGACGGCCCACAGGCCGCCACCGGCGGGCATGGGCGCCGAGGCCAGATAGGCGTGCGGGTCGAGCCCCGCCCGGGTCACGATGTCCCACGAGGTGGTGCCGGCCGGCAGCGGCCCGCACAGCAGGGAGGCCGCGAGGCGCGCGATCGGGTCCGAGGAGCCGCCGGCCATGCCGGGCATGTCGGCCATGCCGCCGTTGCCGTGCGCGGTCAGGTGGAACAGCACGTGCAGCCCGAGCTCGCCCACGGCGAGGCCCCCGGCGATCGCGGGGAGCCCGCGTTCCCGCCCGGCGAGGGCGGCGGCGGGCAGGGCCACCAGCAGCAGGCCGACGAGGAGCGTCGGCACCGGCACGGGCCCGCCGCCGGCACACGCGTGGCCCAGCGCGGACACCAGGACGCAGACCGTCGCGAAGGGCAGCGCCCGTACTACGCGAAGGTCCACACTGGGTGCGCTCATCGCGCGGGCGGTGGCCATGACGCCCGTCAGTCTCTCAGAGCCCCGCGCGACGCAGTGTCGCGGGGCCGAAAACGGTCAGGGGTTGCACCTACCCCAGGGGCGCGGGGCTGCGCTGACATTCGGCTCCTCCCGGCCGAAGGCTGGGGGATTGTCGCGCACGCAGTTGGTCGGGCAGAGTCTCGCGCCCCTGAGGTAGCGCACCTTCTGTGCGCCCCCATGTGCGCCTTCGCGCTCCGTTATCCGCCAAGAGAGCGACAAGATCCGAGCGAAGCGGTTCGTTCCCGGGCGGGTCGGCAATACCTACTGGTATGTGGTGCCGCAGCCAGGAGGAGCCTTTCGTGGACATCTGGTGGTCTCTGCACCTGCGGCGTGAGCCGGCGAGCGTGCCGTTGGCCCGGAAGGTGCTGCTGGGGACGATGTCCGCGGCCGGCGTCGACCCGGACGTCTCGTACGAGGTGGGCGTCGCGCTCAGCGAGGCCTGTGCCAACGCCGTCGAGCACGCCGGCCCCTGCGGGGCCGGGGCGAACGACGGGTTCCAGGTCACCGCCGCGATCATCGGCGACCGGCTGCACATCGAGGTGACCGACTCGGGGCCGGGCTTCGCGGTCCGGCTGCGCCCCGGTCACGGCGGACGCCGCCGGGTCAGAGCCGCCACCGCCAACGTGGCCACCACCGCTGCCGTCGCGCCGGAGCTCTGCTCCGAGAGCGGACGCGGCCTGTTCCTGATCCGGGCCCTCTCCGACAGCGTCCAGTTCCGAAACCACCCCCGCACCGGCGCGGTCGTGAGCTTCGACCGGACCCTGACCTACCGCGACCACGGCGAACGCCGTGGTCGTCCTCTTGCCCACGCCTCCTGAGCGGTGCCGCACAATCGCGGTTGACTCTCACGCGACGTGAGACCGCAGGCTGGGTGACACGAGGGAGAGGAAAGGGCCCCCATGAGTTACTCGGTCGGTCAGGTCTCGCGGTTCGCCAAGGTGACCGTGCGCACGCTGCACCACTACGACGAGATCAAGCTGCTCAGTCCGAGCCACCGCACGCCGTCCGGCTACCGCCGCTACGACGACGCGGACCTGGACCGGCTGCAGCAGGTCCTCTTCTACCGGGAACTCGGCTTCTCCCTCGACGACATCGCGACCATCCTGGACGACTCCGAGGTCAGCCCGAGCGAGCACCTGCGCCGCCAGCGCAGTCTGCTGCTGGGGCGGATCGACCGGCTCCAGGAGATGGTCGCGTCCGTGGAACACGCACTGGAGGCGAGGAAGATGGGGATCCAACTGACCCCGGAGGAGAAGTTCGAGGTCTTCGGCGAGGACTACGTCGACCACCAGGACGAGGCGGAGCAGCGCTGGGGCGACACCGACGTCTGGAAGGAGTCCCAGAAGCGCGCCGCGAAGTACTCCAAGCAGGACTGGGTGGAGATCCGGGCCGAGGGCGACGCGCTCAACTCCCGTATCGCGGAGGCCGTCGCGGCCGGTGTCGCCGCCGACAGCGAGCAGGGGATGCAGATCGCCGAGGACCACAGGGAGCACATCACCCGGCGGTTCTTCGAGGTCTCCTACGGCATGCACCGCTGCATGGCGGACATGTACGTCGCGGACCCGCGCTTCACCGAGACCTACGAGAAGGTCGCGCCCGGCGCCGCCGCCTGGTTCCGCGAGGCGATCGTCGCCAACGCGGACCGCGGGGAGCGCTGACCCGGGAGACCCGGGTGGCAGGTGAGGACGCACGGTGGGCCGCCGTCGGTGAGGGCGGCGGCCCACCGTGCGTTCATTGCCAGGAGTGCGTTCAGTGCTGGGCGGCCAGGGTGCCGAACCAGCCCAGGATCTGCGGGTAGGCGCGGAACGCCGAGTGCGGGTGGTCGACCGGCCCGACGTTCACCAGCGGCGCGTTCACGCCGTGCGCGCGCAGCGAGGCGTCGCAGGAGATGGCGTTGCCGAAGGCGACGTCGGTGTCGCGGGTGGCGGCGTAGAGGTGGATGGGCACGTGCGGGGCCCAGTCGGTGCAGACCCGGTCCGCCGTGTTCACCATCGAGGCGAGCGCGCCGGTGGGGTGCTTCAGCAGGGCGAGGAACTTCGGCGTGAGCATCGCCTGCGGGCTCGGCGCGAGCGCCACGCCGATCTGCTCGTCCGTGTGGTTGCCGTCGAACAGCGGGGCGAGGGTGCGGTCGTAGGGGGCGCGGAACGCCTCCGACGGCGAGTGGTAGAGCGGGTGCAGCCGGTTCCACGCGGTCAGGACGTAGGCCAGGTAGAACGCGGCGGTCGGCGGTGCCAGCCGCCCGTCCAGCGCGGCCGGCAGCTCCTGTCCGCCCACGTCGTAGGGACCGCTGACGGGGGCGAGCCCCGCGAGGCGGAAGCCGGGCGCCTCGCCGCGCTGCACGGCGCGGCCCACGCCCATCGCGGCCGCGCCGCCCTGGGAGAAGCCGGTCGCGAACAGGCGCCCGTCGAGGTGCTCGCCGTGCCGTGCGGCGACGGTGCGGGCCGCGCGCAGCAGGTCGACGGAGGCTGTCGTCTCGGAGGCGACGTCCATGTACGGGTGCTCGCCGGGGCCGACGCCGAGGCCGAGGTAGTCGGGGGCGACCCCGGCGAACCCCCGCCCCGCGAACATCAAGGGCACCGCCCGGTCCGGCCCGTCCGAGACGGAGGGCGCGTCACCGCGGTAGGGCATCGTCCCGTGCGTGTACTCCAGCGTCGGCAGGGCGCCCTTGGCGCCGCGCGGCAGGGCCAGCACGCCGCTCGCGGTCGTCGGCCGCCCCTGTGGGGTCACCGTCCGGTAGACGATCCGGTACGCGTCCACGCCGTCGCGCCCGGCCGCGACGGCGAAGCCCGCCTCCCGTGCGTAGGCGGTCGTCTGAGCGGCGGTCAGGTGCTCGATCGGGGTCACGCTGACGACGTCGCCGCGCCGCGCGGTGGTGTGGGCCGTCGCGGCGAAGGCGGGCGCCGCCATTCCGCAGGCCATCGCGACCGCGGCGGTGAGGGCCAGGACACGCGCCCCGAGCTTGGTGCTTCGCATGTGGGTTCTGCCTTCTGGAGGTCGTGTGGTGACGTCCACTCACGCTTCCAGCGCGATCGGGCCCGAACCATCCGGCCACTCCCCGGGGCGGGGGTGGGGACAACCCCACGGCGCATAGCGTTCGTTCTCATCCAATGCAACGCAATGCCTGCCTGTCATTGCGTTAGATTCCATCCAGTTGCAACGAAAAAGCAGCCGTGAGCTGTGGATACGTGGATGGCGTGCAACAAGGCTATTGCCGGATCTCCGAACGCAACGTAGCGTTTCTCATGTCGGAAACACCGGCCAGCGCACTCACCGGAGCCCACCATGCAGAAGTTCGACACCCCCGCCGCGATCACCGCCGTCGTCGAGATCGCCGCCGGACGCATCCAGGTCATCGCCGCCGACCGCACCGACACCCTCGTCGAGGTCCGCCCCGCCGACCCCGGCAAGAACCGCGACGTCAAGGCCGCCGCCAAGGCCACCGTCACCTACCAGGACGGCATCCTCCGCGTCGACGGCGGCCAGCCCGGGAACCAGTACTTCGGCCCCTCCGGCGCCCTGGAGGTCACCGTCCAACTGCCCGCCGGCTCCGCCCTGAAGACCCGCACCGCCAGCAGCGAGGTACGCGGCGTCGGCCGCCTCGGCGACGTCGACGTCGAGGGCGCCTACCGCCACATCAAGATCGACGAAGCCGCCGCCGTCCGCCTCGCCGCCGTCGACGGCGACGTCCACATCGGCCGCCTCAACGGCCCCGCCCAGATCACCACCAACCGCGGCGCCATCACCGTCACCGAAGCCACCACCGGCAACGTCGTCCTGCACACCCACCAGGGCGACATCACCGTCACCACCGCCCCCGGCATCCCCGCCACCCTCGACGCCGGCACCGGCCACGGCCGCGTCGCCAACGCCCTCAAGAACGACGGCACCCCCACCCTCGCCATCCGCGCCACCACCACCATGGGCGACATCACCGCCCGCAGCCTCTGAACGGCCACCGCGACGGCGTGCGACGGAGGCTACGCGGCCCTGCCGAAGGCCCTGCGGTACGCCGTCGGTGTCGTCCGCATCGTGCGGGTGAAGTGGTGGCGGAAGGTGGCGGCGCTGTCGAACCCGACCGCCGTCGCCACCTCCTCGATCGGCGCCGACCCGGCCTCCAACAGCGGCAGACTCGCGGCGATCCGCTGGGCCAGGACCCAGCGGATCGGGCTCGTCCCGTTCCTGCGGGCGAAGTGCCGCAGGTAGGAACGCTCCGACATGCCGGCGACGCGCGCGAGCCGGGGGACGGTCAGCGGCGCGGCCAGACGCTCCAGCGCCCAGGCCATGCTGCGGACCACCCCGTCCTCCTCGTCGCGCAGCGGGCCGACCGCAGCCTCGATGAACTGGGCCTGGCCGCCCTCCCGGTGCGGGGGGACGACGAACCGCCGGGCGACGGTGTTGGCCACCTGCGCGCCGTGGTCCGCGCGCACCAGGTAGAGGCACAGGTCGATGCCGGCCGCGCTGCCCGCGCTCGTCAGCACGTCACCGTTGTCGACGTAGAGGACGTCGGAGTCGACCTCGACCTCGGGGTACTGCGCGGCCAGCAGGTCCGCGTAACGCCAGTGTGTGGTCGCCCGGCGACCCGTCAGGACCCCGGCCGCGGCCAGCGCGAAGGCGCCCGAGCAGATGGAGACCAGGCGTGCGCCGCGTTCGTGCGCGGTGCGCAGCGCCGCGACCAGCGCGGGCGAGACCTCGCCGCCGGCGTGCGGGACGCCGGGGACGATCACGGTGTCGGCGGCGGCGAGCACGTCCAGGCCGTGCTCGGCCTTCAGGCTGAACCCGCCGACGGCCCGCAGATCCCGCCCGGGCTCCTCGGCGCAGACCTTCAGCTCGTACCAGGACAGCTCGCCGAGCTCCGGTCGGGAGAGGCCGAACACCTCGACCACCACGCCCAGTTCGAAGGGCGCCATGCCGTCGAAGGCGAGCACGGCCACGGTGTGCGCGGGCGCGGGAGCCCTGGTCAGGACGAGGTCGACGGCCATGGCTGGAGCTTATCCCGCTGTTACACGATCACGACGGTTCGAACAGAGAGCAGTGACGCCCCCTGCGCTGTAATTGATCTCGCCAGCCGGTCCGGCGGATCGGCGAGAACGGCAAGAAGCCACCACATCACATGCCCTGGGGGGTCCCGTCATGCGCGCTCTGCGTTCGTCCCGTGCTGCCAAGTTCGCCGCCGTCACCGCTGTCGCGCTCGGCCTCGCCGCCGGAGCCACCGGCTCCGCGAACGCCGCGACGCACACCTCCCCGTGGCTGACCGGCGCGCAGATGCCGCAGAGCGGCGCCTTCCACTGGCAGGCGGAGCCGAAGACGCGCCACACCACCACGGCCGAGTTCCAGTGGCTGTTCACCTGCGGCTACGACAAGCGGCCGGCCCACGAGCTGGGCACCAGCTCCATCTCCGTCGAGCAGTTCGCCACGAAGGCGCACCTCGTGCAGGGCTCGCAGGTCCTGTTCCACTTCTCCAGCGCCGCGAAGGCCAAGACCGCGCTCGCCCGGATCGAGTCCGACTACGCGCACTGCGCCAACCTCGTCGACCGCGGTCCGGTGGACTACGACCTCCACAAGCACGTCCACGCGAGCGTCACCCGCACCGCGTGGATCACGCAGGGTGTCTCCTACCGCCTGGAGATCCGCAACGCCGCCGGCCGTCCCGGCAACATCCCGGACCTGCCCTCCGACGCGCAGGAGTTCTTCGTCCAGCGTGGCGACACGATCTCCTTCGTCCAGATCGAGGGCACCAACGCGCACCTGGACGTGGCCACCGGCTCCCTGAACGTCCTCAAGACGATGGCCGCGCGGCTCGGCTGAACCACGCGGCCATGCCGCTAGCGATCGACCCGGTGGCGGGCCTCAGCTCTTGAGGCCCGCCATCCAGCTTTCGACCTCGTCGGCGGTGCGGGGGAGTGCCGCCGAGAGGTTCCGGTTGCCGTCGGCGGTGACCAGGATGTCGTCCTCGATCCGGACGCCGATGCCGCGGTACTCCTGCGGCACGGTCAGGTCGTCGGCCTGGAAGTACAGACCCGGCTCGACCGTGAGCACCATGCCCGGCTCCAGCACGCAGTCGACGTAGGACTCGACGCGCGCGTGCGCGCAGTCGTGGACGTCCAGGCCGAGCATGTGGCCGGTGCCGTGCAGGGTCCAGCGACGCTGCAGGCCGAGCTCCAGTACCCGCTCGACCGGGCCCTCGACCAGGCCCCACTCGACCAGCCGCTCCGCCAGCACCTGCTGCGAGGCCTCGTGGAAGTCGCGGTAACGCGCACCCGGCTTCACGGCCGCGATGCCGGCCTCCTGGGCGTCGTAGACGGCCTGGTAGATTTTCCGCTGGAGCTCGTCGAACTCGCCGCTGATCGGCAGGGTGCGGGTGACGTCGGCGGTGTAGAGCGTCGTTGTCTCCACACCCGCGTCCAGCAGCAGCAGCTCGCCCGGGCGGACCTGGCCGTCGTTGCGGACCCAGTGCAGCGTGGTCGCGTGCGGACCGGCGGCGCAGATGGAGCCGTAGCCGACGTCGTTGCCGTCGACCCGGGCGCGCCGGAAGAAGGTGCCCTCGATCCACCGCTCCGAGGTGGCCACGGCCTGCGCGAGCTCGCGCACGACGTCGGTGAAGCCCTGGGTGGTCGCGTCGCAGGCGGCCTGCAGCTGCGCGACCTCCCACTCGTCCTTGACCAGGCGCAGCTCGCTCAGGAAGACCTTGAGCTCGTCGTCGCCGTGCTTGGTGGTGTGCGGGGCCAGCGCGGCGTCGATCTTCGCGTCGTACCCGCGCACGACGCGGGTGACGGCCGGGTACTCGTCCGCGCGCTCGGCCAGCTCGACCGGGGCGTTGCGCACGTCCTTGGCGGGCAGCCCGAGCAGCGTCTCCGCCTCGGTCAGGCTGTGGCGGCGGCCGACCCACAGCTCCCCCTGGCCGCTGAGCCAGAACTCGCCGTTCTCACGGTCGGAGCGCGGCAGCAGGTAGAGGTACGCGTCGTGGGTGCCGCCGTGCGGCTCCAGCACGAGGATCGCGTCCTCGGTCTGGTCGCCGGTCAGGTGCACGTACTCCGTGGCGGCGCGGAAGCCGTACTCGGTGTCGTTGGACCGGGTCTTCAGGTTTCCGGCCGGGATCACCAGACGCTCGCCGGGGAACCGGGCGGAGAGCGCGGCGCGCCGCTTGGCCGTGTACGCGGACTGCTCGGCGGGAACGAGGTCCCGCAGCTCGGTGTCGGCCCAGCCGGCCTTCATCACGGCGGTCAGCTCGTCGGAGATGGCCGGGTACAGGCCGTTCTTCCGCTGCTTGATCGCCTGCGGCGCGGCCTCTTCGGTCTCCTCGGGCGCGAGGTTCTCCTCGGTCACGCTCTGTCGCCTCCTCGTGGTACGGGGAACGCGCGCACGAATGTCAGGGGTGTCCTGGGTGCGCGGTCCGTACAAGCGTACGGCGCAAGGGGTGGTTCATAACAGTCGTTGGGTAAGTTGCCGTCCCCCAGGCGGCGCAGCCGCCAGGGGTGCGGGCCCTGCCGACATGCGGCTCCTCCCCAGCCTTCGGCCGGGAGGTGCCCCGGGAGGTGCCCCCTGCGTGGGCGCGAGCAACCCACCGCAGGCGGATGGCCCTGTCCGCTCGGGATCCCGAGGTCCGCGGGAGGGGGTCCCCCGGCCGGAGGCCGGGGGATTGTCGCGCACGCAGTTCATCGAGCAGGGCCCCGCGCCCCTGGAGGTGCCTCTGCCTGCGGGAGCGAGGACTCACCCGCTACTCGAATCTGGCCGCCATCAGGACGATGTCGTCGCCGCCCGGGTCCGGGCGGCTGGTGCCGAGGCAGGATTCGAGCAGGTAGTCGCAGAAACGTTCCGGGTCGTGGCGGACGTCCCGCGGCGCCTCCGCCGCGGTCGCGCGCAGGCGGGCCTGGCCGGAGTGGAGGGAGCTGCCGCACCGGCGGGCCAGGCCGTCGGTGTAGAGCAGCAGCAGATCGCCGCGGTCCGCGCGCAGCTCCACGCCGGGCGCCTCCCAGCAGCTCAGCATGCCCAGCGGCGCGCTCAGCGAGGTCTCCACGAACGAGGCCCCGAAGGAGGTGACCAGCAGCGGCGGGCACTGTCCGGCCCCCGCCAGGGAGAGCCGTCGCGGGCCCGGTTCGACGTAGGCGTACAGCGCCGTCGCGGACCTGGCCGCCTCCGTGCTCTTGAGCAGCAGCTCCAGATCGCCGAGCACGGCGACCGGATCCTCGCCCTCCAGCACCGCGTACGCGCGCAGCGCCGCGCGCAGGCGGCCCATCGCGGCCGCGGAGTCGGCGCCGCCGCCGGTGACGCTGCCGACGCTGAGGGCCAGCGCGCCCTCCGGCAGGGTGATCGCGTCGTACCAGTCGCAGCCGCCCGCGCCGTCGAGCCCGGCGGGGACGCAGCGCGCGGCGATCCGCATGCCGGGGATGCGCGGCAGCGCGTTCGGCAGCAGGCCGCGGCGCAGCGCGTCCGCCGTGCGGCGCAGGCGGTCGCGGTCGACCTCCTTGGCCAGGATGCGGGCGGCGGAGGCGCAGTAGAGCCCGGCCAGGCGCTGCTCGCGCTCGCTCGGCTGGGCGGGGGTGTCGTAGAACCAGACCACCGAGCCGAGGTCGGCCAGCGGCTGGGCGTAGGACGCGGCGATGCCGAGCTGGACCGCGACCTCCTGGAAGCGGTCGCCGGTGGGCTCGCCGACGCTCGGGCGCAGGACCTGCGCGGTCGGGACGGTCTCCAGCGCGCCGAGGTCGGCGCGGTCGAGGCCCAGGCCGAGGGTGGTGAACGGGTGGGTGAGCAGCAGCATGCCCCGCCGGGCGCCGACCAGGGCCGCGCTGTCGGCGAGGACTCCGGTGAGGGCGGCGGCCAGGTCGGGCGCGCTGCTGAGCCGGTCCGTCAGGTCGTAGAGGGTGGTCAAATCAGCCAGGGGGTCAGCGGAGCGCTCGCGCATGGCGCAGATCTGCTCGCCGCTGATCGTTTCAGCAGGACTGGAGGGCGCGGGGAGGCCCAGGGCCGCGGGCGGGGTGGTGGTCTGAGGCTCAGCCATGGTCCACACCTGCGAAAACTACAAAGAGTGATGCCGGATTCTTAGTTGATTGTCTGAATTGAATCACTATGCACCCCCATGTCATGCCATAGCGGCAATTAATGAGTCTCTTCTACACACACCGATCGGGTGATGTCCAGAACTGTCAGCTGCCGGGTGGTTGGTGTCTTTGCCCGAATATTTGGCCGAAAAACATCGGTGCGAATGATCGTTTGTCAGAACGAGTTCGGCTACGCGCGGCGATCGCGCAGCGCCCGGGCGACCTGCCGGCGACCGCGCCAGCCACGGGCCGGACGCTCCCTCGGTGCTTCGAGCGCGACCGGTACCACCGTTCGCCCCGCCCGCAGCAGATCGGCCACCACGCCGGGCAGTCCGCCCGCGCCCGCGGCCGGTGGCCACCCCAGCGACCAGGCCGCCTGGCTGAGGCAGTACTCGCCCGTCAGCACGCCGGGCAGGGCCAGACCGGCCCGTCCGAGGCCCCGCCTGGCCAGGCGTGCCGCCGCGTCCCCGCGCGCGGCGGAGACGGCCACCACGGCGTCCGCCGTGCCCGCCGCGACCGGCCCCAGCAGCGTCAGCGCCTCGGTGATCCGCTGCTGCCGGCCCGGGTCGACGAAGAGCAGCGGCAGAGGTGCGTATCCGGCCAGCGCGGACGCGTCGGCGGGCACCTGCGCGCCGCTGTCGGCCGCGACCCGTCGGGTGGAGTCGGTCGAACCGGATTCAACGACCACCACCGCGCGCACCCCCGGCAGGGCGCGCGCGGCCAGCACCGTCAGGGCGATCCGGCCCGCGTCGTTGTGGGCGGGAACCACGACGACGCATTCGGGAGCGCCGTTCCCACTGCCGGTAACGGGAATTGATGCGGAATCAGCCTCGTGGGCCGATGCAGAGTCCGGGGCCATCCCCGGATCGTACGGTTCCAGCGGCGCTACGACACCCCCGCGTCGCTCCCACTAGCAGACCCCTTCGCGTACCGCCGGACGAATACCCCGAACGGAGGAACCATCGTCGCTCACCGTGCGTCATTCCGGACGATGCGTCAGTCTCGTCCCAGAACGTGCTCGCGCGAGCCAACGATGGGTAGAGAACCGGTAGGGGCGGCATCGCCCGGGCCGGAAGGTCCTGGTTGCGGTCGCCATCGCCGCCCCGCGCCGGTCCCGTCGGGTTCTGTGAGCGCGTCGGGCGTGGTGCGCTTCTCGTTGCGCGAGGTCACGTACCGATCCTTGACCGTCACGGAAAGGAACGAGTGCTCATGCGCGGGGTATCAACACTCGTCAGCAAGGTCAGTCGGCACCGCTCCCGGGCGCGACTGCTCGGCGCGGCCAGGATCGCTTCCCAGGGGTGGGACTGGCCGGTGCTGCCCGGCGTCGGTCTCGGGCCGGAGGGCGCGTGCCGCTGCCCCCGTCCGGACTGCCAGATTCCCGGGGTCCATCCGCACGACCCCAAACTGCTCGCCGCGACGACGGACGACCGGATGATCCGCTGGTGGTGGTCGCGCCGTCCGCAGGCGCCGGTCCTGGTCGCCACGGGGGACAAGGTCTGCGCACTGAGCCTGCCCGCCGAGGCCGGCGTCCGGGTCCTCGACTACTTCGACGCACTGCGTGTCCGGACCGGCCCGGTGATCGCGACGCCGACGCGCTACGTGCTGCTGGTGGCGCCCTACTCGTTCCCGGAGCTGGCCGAGCTGCTGGAGGCCCAGGAGTGGGTGCCGACCAGCCTGCGCTACCACGGTCCCGGTGGCTACCTGGTGCTGCCGCCCTCGCGGACCGCGGCCGGGTCGCTTCGCTGGGTCCGCCGTCCGGCATCCGCGCGGCGGGAGCCGTGGCTGCCCGCGGTGGGCGATCTGGTGGAGGCGCTGGTCGCGGCGAGTGTCGCGACGCCGGACGGGGCCTCGCTCGCGCCCTGAGCGGCTTTGCCCACTGGAAGTACCAAGGAAAAGGAAAAGGCCCGGCCGCTGGCGACGGGGGATGCACCAGCGACCGGGCTGTTCAAACCGTAACAAACTCTGGCCCGCAAGCAAATTCCCTTGGGGTGTCGGTTTGTGCGGAATTATCGACTCCACCGGGTGAATGTGACGCAGATCACCTTGTTTGCGGTGGAGTCGACTGCCGAAAGTGAGGCCAATTCAGCTCAGCGTCACCTGGCGGCTGGTGAGCCCCGCACGCGCCTTGCGCTGCTCCGGCGTCAGCGGCTCGGTCACCGCCAGCGCGGCGGCGAGGCGCTCGGCGAACTCCGCCGCCGGCTTCTCGACGTCCGCGGCGGCCAGCTCCTGCGGCAGGTCCCAGACCGGCACGACCAGGCCGTGGGCGCGGAACGAGCCGACCAGCTTGGTGCCCTCGCCGAGGGAGGCCTCGCCGGTCGCGGAGAGGCGCGCCAGCGCGTCGAGCAGGCGCTCCTCCTCGTGCGGCATGACCCAGCGCAGGTGGTTGCGGTCCGGGGCGGCGCACCAGTAGGCCTGCGGCACCGAGTCCAGCTTCGCGGTCGGGATGATCGCCGCGTTGGCCTGCTCCAGCGAGGCGGCGACCTCGCCGGTCGCACCGGCCGCGTCCTCCAGCCAGAACTCGAAGCCGGTCCGCACGTCCGGCTCGAACGTGGCGTCCAGGTCCAGCAGTTCCTGCAGGCGCGGGCCGCCCGGCTCGGGGCGGCGCGGCGGCACCGGGTTGCCCGGCTCGGTCGCCAGCGCCTGGATCAGAGCGTCCGCGAGGTCCCGGCTCAGGTCGCCGGAGGAGGTCTGGGTCTGCAGGCCCAGCAGGACGCTGCCGTCCTGGCGGCGCATGGCCGGCCAGGCCATCGGGAGCACGGTGGCCAGCGTCACCGACGGGACGTCACCCGTTGCGGTGGCAAGCGTCTCCGCGTTGACCGTCAGCGCGACGGTGGCGGCGGGCACCAGCTCGCGCAGGGCGACCCAGTCGCCCTCGCCCGGCAGTCCCTCGAACGGCCGCTGTACCAGCTCCGTCACCGCGTGCGCGGCCTCCCGCCCGTGGCACGCCTTGTAACGGCGCCCGGACCCGCAGGGGCAGGCTTCCCGCGCGCCGACGACGGGCACCGGCCCGTCGGTGACGGCCGCGGCGGTCCGGAGGGGGGCCTTCTTCTTGGCCATGGTGCGTACTCCCGAGGGGACGGAACGTGAAAGCGGGAACGAAGTTCCCTCCGGGAGAGCCTAGAGGTAGTTGCACGGCCCGGGCGGCGCAGCCGCCTCAGGGGCGCGGGGAACCGCGCGAGCAACCACCCGAGGCGGATGGCCCTGCTCGATGAGGACCGTCCGCGCGTGGGTGGCCTGTCGCGCAGAGCCCCGCGCCCCTGAGGCGGTGCGACCGAACAGAGGTGCCTAGCTGGCCGCCGCCGCCGGCGGCTCCTCGCGGCGGGCGTGGCGGGCGCGGACGCGGAGGATCGCCCAGACGGTGACCTCGCCGGTCGCGTCGTCGCGGACGCCCCACTCCGAGGCCAGTTGGCCGACGATCCCCAGCCCGCGGCCGCCCTTCGCCGTCAGGGACGGATTCCCGCGGCGTGGCCGCGTCGGGCCACCGCCGTCCGTCACCTCGACGGTCAGCAGGCCGTCGCTGTGCAACTCCCAGCCCACCAGTACTTCTTCGCGCTCCTGTGCGGTCAGCTCCCGCTCCAGCGGTCTCGCGTGCCGACAGGCGTTGCTCAACAACTCCGACAGGATCAGTACCGCGTCGTCTATGACGGGCTCGGGGACCAGGCGTTCACCGAGATCCTCACGCAGCCTCCGTCGCGCGGCACGCACACTCTCCGGACCATGAGGTACTGCCATGGTCGACGAAGAAGTCGGCACATCATGCGCCACCACCACGGCCACCCCCGGACCTCCTCCTTCGTCTTGCGCCAGGGTGTGAATGCCCGGTGCGGGCAAGTCGAAAACTGAAAACAAGGCAACCCTGCGTGCTTTCCAGGAGCTCGCGGCGGGCGCAAGGAGCGCATTTAACAGCGCGTCACAACCCCGCTACGCTGCGCATTCATTCGACGCCTCGGAATGGTGTTCCAGCCACGATCCAGAGGAATTTCCAGCCATTCCGGACGAATGGATCGGGCCGTTGGCCGGAATGAACCCCACGACTCGGTCTAGCGTCCGAGCTGGTCGAGAACTCGCCGCGGATGGTTGGTGATGATCGCGTCCACGCCCAGCCGCAGGCACAGCTCGACGTCCTCCGGCGCGTCCACCGTCCACACGTGGACCCGGTGGCCGGCCCGGTGCAGGGCGGCGACGTAGCCGGGGTTGGCGCGGATCAGGTCGATACCGGGGCCCGCGATCCGCGCGCCGTGCGGGAGGGAGCCGTCGCGCAGCCAGGGCAGTACGCGCTCCATCAGGAAGACCGTCGGAAGCTCCGGCGCCATCTGCCGCACGCGCTTGAGCGAGAGCTGCGAGAAGCTCATCACCCGCACCGGTGAGGGCTCGTCGCTCCGGCCGTTCGGCAGGAGGTCGAAGCGGCGCAGCAGCTCCATCAGCCGCTTCTCGACCAGGCCCGCGTAGCGGGTGGGGTGCTTGGTCTCGATCGCGAGCTCCACCCGGCGCCCGGCGTCGGCGTGGAGTTCGAGCAGTCGCTCCAGCGTCAGCACCCTGGTGTGCTCGGGCGAGGTCCAGTCGGCCTCCTCGACCTGCGTCGAGCCGTTCGCCTTCCACGCGCCGAAGTCGAGCTCGGACAACTGCGCCAGCTCCAGGGTGGAGACGACGCCGCGCCCGTTCGATGTGCGGTTGACGGTGCGGTCGTGGACGCAGACCAGGTGGCCGTCGGCGGTCAGCCGGACGTCGCACTCGAGACCGTCCGCGCCCTGCTCCACCGCCAGCTGGTAGGCGGCGAGGGTGTGCTCGGCGAAGGTGCCGGAGGCTCCTCGGTGGGCGATGACCGTCGTCCGCGCGCGGTTGGGGACGACGGTCCGGGGGCTGGGCTGGTTGTGCACGCCTCTACCTTATTCGGGTCGCGTGTACGTCAGGTGAACGCGCAGCCCCGTACCGTCCGCGCAGGTCAGGCAGGTCAGGCAGGTCAGGCGCGGGTCAGGCCGCGCGGCGGCGCAGCACCGGGGTCAGCGCCCAGGTGACCCCGCCGGCGACGAGGAAGGAGAAGAGCGAGGCGGAGGTCCACGAGGTGGGGTGGATGTGGGTGAACTTCTGTGCGTCGGCCCAGAAGCTGATCCACCACGCGTACGGCAGCGTCGCCGGGTTGATCAGCTCGTAGAGGACGAAGCCGAGCGCCCAGGGCAGCAGCGTCAGCCAGCGGGTCGGCGCCTGCTCGCTCATGTCCCAGCCGTCACGGCCGCGGCCCAGGAAGAAGTCGACCGCCAGCACGGCGAGCAGCGGCACGAAGAACGCGCCGATCAGACCGAGGAAGGCGTAGTAGATGTCGGTGAACTTGCCGATCTGAAGCGCCGAGCCGGTCACCAGAGCGCCGATGCCCAGGGTGAGCCAGCGGCGGTCGACCTTCGGGAACAGGTTGTGGATCGACATCGCCGTCGAGTAGACGTTCGCGAAGGACTGGTCGGCCTCGCGCAGCACCAGCACCAGGAAGAACAGCCAGCCGGCGGTCAGCCCGGTGAAGGTGGAGAAGATCTTGTTCGCGTCCCCGCCGACCTGCGTCAGGGCGATCGCGCCGACCACGTAGCACCACACCTGCGCCACGGTGTAGCCGGAGAAGGTGCCCCAGAAGGACGCCTTGCCGGTGCGCGAGTGGCGGGTGTAGTCGGCCGCCAGCGGCACGAAGGAGATCGAGACCGCGACCACGTAGTCGGTGGCGCTCAGGAAGCCGTTCCAGTTGCTGCCGCCGGGGTTGTGCACGCCGTGACGGGCCAGCTGGACGGTGAAGTAGAGCATGGAGACGCCGACGGCGATCGCCACGTAGCGGCGCAGCGCCGCGATCGAGCCGAGCGGCCAGATCGTCATCGCGGTGGTGAGCAGCCCGGCCAGGACCACGTAGACCCAGCGCGGGATGCCGCCGTACAGCGCCTGGGCGCCCTGGGTGATCACGATCAGCTCGTAGATGCCCCAGCCGATGCACTGCAGGATGTTCAGCACGGTCGGCAGGTAGGACAGCCGGGTGCCGAAGAGCCCGCGCAGGACGGCCATGGCGGGCGCGCCGGTGCGGGTGCCGATCAGCGCGGCGAGCGCCAGCATTAGGGTGCCGACCACGGTGCCGACGACGATCGCGGTGAGGGAGGCGGCGAGGGCCAGGTTCTGGCCCTGGCCGTTGACCATCACCGTGGCGGCGCTGGAGAACCCGATCAGGCTGACGCCGAGATTGGCCCACAGGGCCGCCTGGTCGCGGAAGCCGAGCGTTCTCGGCGGTGCGGTGTCGAGGACGAGCGGCGCCTCGGCGCGTGCGTCGGCGGACGACGGCTGGGCGTTGTGCAGGGTCGCGGACATGGCCGTGTTCAGAGCTCCCTACGCCGGCATTACCCGGTCAGGTTCAGGCGGTCGGCGACCCTGCCGCGTCAGCGGCTCGTCGCCCTCTCAGCCTGGAATGAGGTCCAAGCTCCCGCGCATATGATGCGTGTGTTCGAGGGCATGGTAAGCCGTCGCGCCGACGTGGCCAAGAGCATCGCCGCAGTTCGGACATCCGAACCAGGTGCTGCGCGCACGGCTGGGACTTACGATGCCCCGACAGCGTGTGCGGAATGCTAGGGGCGTTGGTCCCTCAACAAGGAGGTCGTTCGTGAGCACCGAGCACGAGGGCGGACCCGAGGGGACGCCGTCCCCTGCCCCCGCTGCGGTTCCGGCGGACAGCACGGATCGTCCGGTGGATCAGGCGCCCGCGAGCAGCCCTATTGAGCCCCCGGCCGACCCGGAGCTGGCTGGCTACCCGGCCCCGGCGGCCGAGCCTGCTGACGCCGCCGCCGAGCCTGCCGCGGCCGAGCCCGCGACCGTCGAGCAGACGGCCTTCGCGCCTGCCCCGGCCGCGCCCGCCGCTCCCGCGCCCGCTGCGCCTGCTGCGGCCCCGGTGAGCGACAGCGCGCCGACCCAGCCGCTGCCGCAGCCCCCGGTGCCCCCGTACCAGCCGGAGCCCGCCGCTCCCGCCGCTCCCGCCGCCCTGGCGGCCGATGCCCCGGCTCACGCCCCGGCCCAGCCCGTGACGCCGCCCACGACGCAGCCCTACGGCGCGCCGCCGCTGCCGCCGGTCCCGCCGACGCCGCCCACCTCGGGTGCCGGCGGTGTCTTCGGTGCGGGCGAGCCGCCCTACGGCGGTGGCCCGGCCGTGTCGCCCTCCCCGTACGGCATGTACGGAGCGGGTGTGCCCTACGAGAAGCCGAAGAAGGTCAGCCGTCGCGGCACCTTCATCGCCGTCCTCGCCGCGACCGCGATCCTCGCGGGCGGTCTCGGCGGCGGCATCGGCGCCTGGCTGGAGAGCCGCAACTCCGGCGGCGCGGACGCCAGCACCACCGTCTCCAGCAGCACCGACCCGAAGGCGCTCAGCCGTGCGCCGGGCTCCATCGCCGCGATCGCGCAGAAGGCGCTGCCGAGCGTCGTCACCATCGAGGCGAGCGGCTCCTCGGAGTCGGGCACCGGCACCGGATTCGTCTTCGACACCCAGGGCCACATCCTCACCAACAACCACGTCGTCGCGCCCTCGCTGGGCGGCGGCAAGCTCACGGTGAAGTTCGCCGACGGCTCCAGCTACGGCGCGTCCGTCGTCGGCCGCGCCCAGGGCTACGACGTCGCGGTGATCAAGCTGGACTCCACCCCGAAGGAGCAGCTGGTCCCGCTCCCGCTGGGTGACTCCGACCAGGTCCAGGTGGGCGACACGACCATCGCCATCGGCGCGCCCTTCGGGCTCTCCGGCACGGTGACCTCGGGCATCATCAGCGCCAAGAACCGCCCGGTCGCCTCCGGCGACCAGACCGGCGCGCAGACGTCCTACATGAACGCCCTCCAGACGGACGCCTCGATCAACCCGGGCAACTCCGGCGGACCGCTGATGAACGGCGAGGGCCAGGTCATCGGCATCGACTCGGCGATCCAGTCCACCGGCCAGTCCACCGGTGGCAGCCAGTCCGGCAGCATCGGCCTCGGCTTCGCCATCCCGATCAACCAGGCCAAGTGGGTGGCCCAGCAGCTGATCAAGACCGGCCAGCCGGTCTACCCGATCATCGGCATCCTCCGCGACGACACCTACACCGGTGACGGCGCCCGCATCAACACCTCCTCGGTCCAGGGCACCCCGCCGGTCACTCCGGGTGGTCCCGCCGACAAGGCCGGCCTGAAGCCGGGCGACGTGATCACCTCCCTCGACGGCGTGATCATCGACTCCGGCCCGACCCTGGTCAGCGAGATCTGGGCCCACCACCCGGGCGACAAGGTCACCGTCACCTACACCCGCAATGGGCAGTCCCACACGACCATCCTCACTCTCGGTTCCCGAACCGGTGACAACCAGTAATCACCGCCATCCGCGGCTCAACTCGTGAGAAGATCCCTGCCGTGGACCGTGATCGCATACGATCACCGCGTCCGCGCCAGGAGTCTTGCCCGAGCGGCCTAAGGGAACGGTCTTGAAAACCGTCGTGGCTTCACCGCCACCGTGGGTTCAAATCCCACAGACTCCGCAGTAGATCGGCCCCCGACCAGCGACAACGGTCGGGGGCCGATCGGTTGGAAGAGGTCGGACGCCAATGGCTGTGGGCACGGTCGGGCAAGCGGTCGGGCTGTTCGCCGTCACGAACGTGGACGACATCCTGGTCCTTTCGCTGTTCTTCGCCCGGGGCTCCGGGGAGCCGGGTCTCACCCGTCGGATCATGGTCGGCCAGTACCTGGCGTTCGCGGTGATCCTCGCCGTGTCCGTGGCGGCCGCCCTGGGCGCGTCGTTCCTCCCGAGGACGGCGCTGCCCTACCTCGGGCTGCTGCCGCTCGCCCTGGGGCTCAGGGCCGCACGGCAGTCCTGGCGCCACCGCGCCGCCCCGGGCGAGGCCGCGCCGAGGAGCAGGCAGAGCGGGCCCAGGACGCTGGAGGTCGCCGCGCTCACCCTGGCCAACGGCGGCGACAACATCGGCGTCTACACGCCGGTCCTCGCCACGGCCGGCCCCGGAGGGATCGCCGTCTACGCCGCCGTCTTCCTGGCCCTGGTCGCGGTGTGGTGTCTGGCGGGCAGGTACCTGGCCACCCGCCCGGCCGTCGCGAAGGCGCTGGGACGCTGGGGCGACGTCCTCCACCCCGTCGTCCTCAGCGGTATCGGCCTGTTCGTCCTGATCGACGGTGGCGCGCTGTAGGGTGCCGCCGTCGATCACCCGGCTAGCGCAGAACGCGGTAGTCCAGGAGCAGGTAGCCCGCCGGGGAGGGGCGGCTGCGGAGGAGTTCGAGGCGGAGCGGGGGCAGGTCGTCGAGGAGGCGGCGGCCCGTGCCGGCGATGCCGGGTGCCACCACGAGCTTGAGCTCGTCCACGAGTTCGGCGGCGAGCAGGGCTCGCGCGAGCGAGATACTCGCGTGGACGCCGATCTCGCCACCTGCCCGCTGCCTGAGCGCCCGGACGAAGTCGAGCGGTTCGCCGTCGATCGCCGAGGCGTGGTCCCAGCCGCCGTCGAGGGGCGTCGACGTCGCGACGTACTTGGTGACGTGGTTGATGAACGTCGCGAAGGGCTCGATCGGGCTGCTCGGCCAGAACCGCGCCCACTCGTCGTAGCTGCGGCGGCCGAGGAGGACCGTGTCCTGGGGTTCGATCACCGCGGCGAGGTTGGCGTCCATCGCCTCGTCCCAGTCGGTGAAGAACGTGTCCGGGGCCTCGGCGACCCCGTCGAGCGACAGCAGCATGTAGACGACGATCTTGCGCACGCCTCGTACCTCCGATTGGTGTCGGTGCCCATCATCCGACGGATCGGGGCGGGGGAACTCATCGCCGCGACGCGCGGCGGATTTCCGGTCGGCCCCGCCGGCGGGCGTGGGCCGGGCTGCCCGGACGCCGGGGTCACTGAGCTGTTCGCGCCCCCGCCGGTGGGCCGGTGGGCCGGTGGGGCAGGCTGGGCGTCATGGCAGACTCCCTCCTTCCACCGCCGGCCGACGCCACGCCGCGGCAGATCGCCGACGACTACCTCGACGCGATGGTCGGTCGGGGCTGACCCCGGAAATCCGGGTCCATGCGTGCTCCGCGCCCGATCCACACCAAAGGGCGAAATGGCCCGGCAGCTCTGGCTCTTTGTCGATTCGTTGAGGAATTCTGACTGTGCGACGTCGCAGTCCGCAGCACTCCGAAGTACCGCAGAACCAGCCAGGAGGACCGCATGTCCCGTATCCGTACCGCTCTCGTCGCCGTTCCGCTCGCCGCCGCCGCCCTGCTGATCGGGGCGGGGGCCGCGTCCGCCGACAACGGAGCGTTCGCGGGTGGGGGTTCGAGCAGCAGCACCACCACCAGCTCCGTGACCGACACCGGGACGGGGAACCTCTCCGGCTGGGTGGACGGCAATGCCAACTGGTCGCAGCAGACGGCCAACGGATCCGGCGCGGCCAACCAGAACAACACCTTCGCCCTGAAGGGCAACGCCGGCCAGGTGTTCAGCAACCAGTCCAACAGCAACGTGCGGATCGTGTTCGGCGGATAGCCCGCGTCGGACGGCGCTCACGGCCCCGGGGTGTCCCCCTCGGGGCCGTGGTCGTGTCTTGACACGGCCGGTATATCTGACGCAGTGTCAGATCTGTGAATCTGGAGGCTTACCAGGGACTGCCCTCCACCGTGGCCGGAGTGGGGCCCGATCCCGTCAACGCGCCCATGATCAGGCACTGGTGCGAGGCCATGGGCGACGCCGGCCCGCCGGACGGGATCGCGCCGCCCGCGATGCTTCAGGCGTGGACCATGGGACTGTCCGGTCGCAGCGAGCACTTCGACGCCCTCATGCGGGAGCTGGAGGCCGCTGGATACGCCTCCGTGGTCGCCACCGACTGCGAGCAGGAGTACGCGCGGCCACTGCGAGTCGGTGAGCGGGTGCTGTTCGACTCCGTCATCGAGAGCGTCTCGGTGGAGAAGCACACCGCACTGGGTACCGGCTACTTCATCACCACGCGGATGAACGTGCGCGCCTACGACGAGGCGGCCGGGGAGAAGCCGGGGGAGGCGACCCCGGTCGGGACGCACCGCTTCCGCATCCTGAAGTTCAGGCCCGTCGCCGCGGGCGAACGTCCACAGGCTGTGGACACGAAGCCGCGGCGTCCGAGGCCGGTCGTCAACCGTGACAACGCCGGCTACTGGGAGGGCGTCGCCGCCGGCGAACTGCGGTTCCAGCGCTGCGACGCGTGCCGGACGGCCCGCTTCCCGTGGCTGCCCGGATGCAACGCCTGCGGCAGCGACCGGTGGCACGCCGAGGCCGCGAGCGGGGACGGACAGGTGTACTCCAAGGTCACCGTCCACCACCCGCTCCCACCGGCCTTCGGTACCAAGCCCTATGCCGTCGCGCTCGTCGAACTCGCTGAAGGCGTCCGCGTCGTGGCCAACGTGGCCACCAGGACGCCCGACGAGGTGACCATCGGTATGCCCGTCCGCCTCGGATTCCAGCGCTTCGACGAGGAGTTGGAGCTCCCCGTCTTCCACCCCGCCGGACCGGACCGGCTGCCGCCGCTGCGGATACCGCTCACCCGCACCCTGATCGTGTCCGGGGCCATCGCCTCCCGCGACTACCAGGACGTGCACCACGACGCGGAGCTGGCGCGCGCCAAGGGCGCTCCCGACATCTTCATGAACATCCTCACCACCAACGGCCTCGTCGGCCGCTACGTCACCGACTGGACCGGCCCGGACACACGCATCGAGGCGATCGCGATCCGCCTCGGCGTGCCCGCCTACCCCGGTGACGAGCTCCAGTTCAGCGGCGAGGTGACCGAACGCGGCCCGGACGGGGGGACGGTGCTCGCGATCCGGGGCACCAACCGGCTCGGCGTGCACGTCAGCGGAACGGTGCGGGTGAGCGGGCCGGTGCGGGGGAGTGGACCAGCGCGCGTGAGCGGACCACCGCCCGTGAGCGGACCAGCGCCCGTGAGCGGACCAGCGCCCGTGAGCGGACCAGTGCGGGTGAGCGGATCAGCGAAGGTGAGGAAGCACGGATGAGCCTGCACCGCGCCGACACGCTCGGCGGCCACGCCGCGATCGCCGGGATCGGGGCCACGGAGTTCTCCAAGGACTCCGGCCGCAGCGAGCTGAAGCTGGCCGTCGAGGCCGTCCACGCCGCCCTCGACGACGCCGGGCTGACCCCCGGGGACGTCGACGGGCTGGTCACCTTCACCATGGACACCAGCCCCGAGATCACCGTCGCCCAGGCGGCCGGTATCGGCGAGCTGTCGTTCTTCAGCCGCATCCACTACGGCGGCGGCGCCGCCTGCGCGACGGTGCAGCAGGCCGCGATGGCGGTCGCCACCGGCGTCGCCGAGGTCGTCGTCTGCTACCGGGCCTTCAACGAGCGCTCCGGCCACCGCTTCGGCTCCGGCCTGCAGTCGCGGCAGCCGTCGGCCGAGGGCGTCGCGATGGGCTGGACCATGCCGCCGGGGCTGCTCACCCCCGCCTCCTGGGTCGCCCTGCACGCCGCCCGCTACCTCCACACCTACGGCCTCGGTCCGGACGTGCTCGGCCACGTGGCCGTCGCCGACCGGCGCCACGCGGCCACCAACCCCGCCGCGTACTTCTACGGCCGTCCGATCACCCTCGCCGAGCACGCCGCGTCCCGCTGGATCGTCGAGCCGCTGCGGCTGCTCGACTGCTGCCAGGAGACCGACGGCGGGCAGGCCGTCGTCGTCACCTCCGTCGAGCGCGCCCGTGACCTGAGGCACCGGCCCGCCGTCGTGGCGGCCGCCGCCCAGGGCGCGGGCCGCGCCCAGGAGGCGATGACCAGCTTCTACCGTGACGACCTCACCGGCCTGCCGGAGCTCGGCGTCGTCGCCCGCCAGCTGTGGCGCAGCAGCGGGCTGCGCCCCGGCGACATCGACACGGCGGTGCTCTACGACCACTTCACCCCCTTCGTGCTGATGCAGCTGGAGGAGTTCGGCTTCTGCGGCCGAGGCGAGGCGGCGGCGTTCGCCGCCGACGGCGGCCTGGAACTGGGCGGCCGGCTTCCCGTCAACACCCACGGCGGCCAGCTCGGCGAGGCCTACCTGCACGGCATGAACGGCATCGCGGAGGGCGTACGGCAGTTGCGCGGCAGCAGCGTCAACCAGGTGGCCGGGGCGTCGGCGGTGCTGGTCACGGCCGGGACCGGCGTCCCGACGTCCGGGCTGGTGCTGACCTCCGACGCGTAATTGCGTTGCCCGTCCGGTCGTTCGGTGCGCAGACTCGGGCGTATGAGTGCTGACGGAGCGACGGAGCTCACCTGGCGGCCCCTGGACCGCGCGGACGTGCCGGCCTGGTGCCGCCTCACGGAGGCCGTCGAGGCCGTCGAGCAGGAGGACGAGCACCCCACCGAAGCCGACCTGCTCGGCCATTTCGACGATCCCTACATCGACATGGCGCGCGGCAGCCTCGCCGTCTGGGACGGGGAGCGCATGGTCGGCTACCACTACATGAAGGCCCGCACCGAGGCCGCCCCGGTCCACGAGTTCTGGCAGCTGGGCGACGTGGACCCGGCGTACCGCGGCCGCGGCATCGGCGCACGGCTGCTGGGCTGGGCGGAGGACGCGGCCAGGGTGCTGCACGAGGAGCGGTTCCCCGGGGCCCCGCTGGCCCTGATGGACGGGTGCGTCGTCGGCTCCGCGGCCTCCGAGCGGCTCTTCGCCCAGCTCGGGTACGAGTGCGTGCGCTGGTTCCGCAACATGGTCGTCGACGACCTCGCGGCGACGGTGGCCGCGCTGCCGCAGTCGCCGGTCCCGGACGGCGTGGAGTTCCGTGTCTTCTCCGAGGAGTGCTCAGCGGACGCGCTGGCCGTGCGCAACGAGGCTTTCCAGGACCACTACGACAGCGTGCGGCAGACACCGGAGGGGTGGGCGCACTTCACCGGCGGCCCGGCCTACCGGGCGGGCAACAGCTTCGTCGCCTACGACGCGGCCGAGGGCACGCCGCTGTCGATCGTCCTCGGCGAGGAGTACGCGACGCCGGAGGGACGCGAGCTGTACATCGCCCTCGTCGGCACGACCCGGTCGGGCCGCAAGCGCGGTATCGCCTCCGCGCTGCTGGCCCACGTCCTGCGGGAGGCCCTGGCCGCGGGGTACACCCGCTCCGCCCTGGGCGTCGACGCCGACTCTCCGACGGGGGCCGTCGGTCTCTACGAACGCCTCGGCTACCGCCCGAAGCAGACCTACGCCGCCCAGCGGAAGCTGTTGGGCGCGAAGGCCGATTGAGGGGCGCGGGGAACTGCGCGAGCAACCCCCTTGTGCGGATGGCTCTGATCGTTCGGGATGTGACCACCCCGGGTGGCCTGTCGCGCAGTTCCCCGCGCCCCTTGCGGGGTTGCAGTTACGGCAGCTACCTGTTGTCGAAGAAGGTGGCCCCCGCGCTCGCCGCGACGACGCAGGCGATGCCGGCGAGCTGGACCAGGGACAGGACCTGCCCGAGGACGGCCAGTCCGACCAGCGCCGAGACCGCGGGTTCCAGGCTCGCGATGACGCTGAAGACCCGCTGCGGCAGCCGCCGCAGCGCCGTCATCTCCAGCAGGTACGGCGCCACCGGGAACAGCATCGCCACGCCCGCGGCGCTGAGCAGCGGCACCCACGGGTGCGCGCTCGTGGTGACGCCGTGCCAGGCCTGGGCCGCGCCGAAGGGAACGAGGACGACTGCCGCCACGGTGAGCGACAGGGCCAGCCCTTCGAAGCCGCTGAACGCGCTGCCGACCCGCTGGGTCAGCAGGATGTAGAGCGCGAGGCAGACCGCCGCGCCGAAGGCGAACGCCAGCCCGGCCGCCGAGACGTGGTCGTGGCCGGAACCGGGGCCGCCCCCGCCCACGAGGGTGAGCAGCGCGACGCCCGCCGCGGCGAGCAGCGCCCACAGCACGTGGCCGAGGCGTCGCGAGAAGCCGAGGGCGACGGCCAGCGGGCCGAGGAACTCGATGGTCGCCGCGGTGCCCATGGGGATCCTGGCCACCGCGCCCGCGAAGGTCAGCGTCATGCCCGCCGAGGCGAGCCCGAGCAGCGCCGCCGCGCCGAGATCGTGCGCGCTGCGGCCACGCAGCCGCGGGCGGGTGGCCAGCAGCAGCACCGTGGACGCGGTGACCAGGCGCAGCAGTGTCGTCCCGGCGACGCCCAACTGCGGGAAGAGCGGCGTGGACAGGGCGATGCCGAGCTGGACGGTGACCATCGCCGCCAGACAGAACAGCGGCGCCGGAATCCTGTTCCGGCGCCGCTGCGCTTCCTGACCCTCGCTGCCCGCAGGCAACGGAGGTGGCGCGCCGACACCGGCCGACACGTCGCTCCAGCCACCGTGCTCCTCGAAAGGCGCGGTGCGGGCGGAGGGCGGGGTCGAGGTCATGCGGTCGAGTATGAGGTAAGGAGCGTATAAACAGCAATCACCTTACCTTGGCGTGGCATATCGTCACATAACGGACATTCAGCTCACGATCGTGTGTGACCAAAGCCCGAACCGTTCTGCGCCGTCGTCGCTCTCCGCGGTCTCGAGCCGCGCTGCGCGCACTTCTCTGCACGATGCTCGCGCTGGTGTGCGTACCAGCGCTGGTGTCCCCGACCGAGGCTGCCGCGAGTACGCGGCGAGGGGTGCCGCAGGTCTTCACCGGACAGGCCTTCGACACCTGCTCCGCCCCCGGAACCTCCCTGCTGCGCGCCTGGCGGCACAGCTCGCCCTACGGCGCGCTGGGCCTCTACATCGGCGGCGGGAACCGCGCCTGCTCCCAACCGCTGCTGAACCGCGGCTACGTCCGCGCCGCCGCCGCCATGGGCTGGCACATGCTGCCGCTCTACGTCGGAGCGCAGGCGCCCTGCGTCACCGGCGCACACGCGCGCACCGCCCGCATCAGCTCCTGGAACGCCTTCGGGCAGGGCCAGACCGACGGACAGGACGCCGTCCGAGCGGCCCGCTCCCTCGGCCTCGCCCCCGGCAGCCCCGTCTACCTGGACATGGAGGCCTACTCCCGCGACCGGGGCCGGTGCAGCCTGGCCGTGCTGCGCTACACCACCTCCTGGTCCCGCGCCGTCCACGCGGCCGGGTACCTCTCCGGCTTCTACAGCTCCGCGGACTCCGGCGTCGCCGACCTCGCCTCCCTCGCCGCGACCGGCCAGGGCCCGGCCGGCACCTGGCGCGAGGCCCCGGTCGACGCCTTCCTCTCCGGTGAGACCACGCTCACCCGCGCCGCGCAGCAGGTCGGCGCCATGCCGGACGTGATCTGGTACGCGCGCTGGGACCGCCGTTCCTCCACCGACGGCTACCGGGCGCTGGGCCATGGCCAGTGGGCCGGGCACCACCGCGTCCACCAGTACGTCGGCAACGCCGTCGAGCGCCACGGCGGCCAGACCGCGATGATCGACCGCAATGCCGTCGACGCCCCCGTGGCCGTCGTCGAGTAGAGCCCCCGGCCGTCCCGGGTCCGATCGGACCCGGGACGGCCGGACCCGACCGACCGCCGGGGCTTCCCGCAGTGGCCGAGCGGTGTGACGCTTGTCCTCTGGACAGGCGGTACACAAGCTCGGCCATTGTCCTGTGGCCGGGCGGGGGCGAGAATCCCCACATCGCCCCTACTCACGGGTAGCAGGGGCTCCGGCCTGGGCGGGGCCGGACAGGTCAGGTCAAGGAGGACCCAGGTGCTCAGCACAATGCAGGACGTCCCACTCACCGTCGGCCGCATCCTCGCCCACGGAGCCGGGTTCCACGGCAACGCGACCGTGGCGACCTGGAACGGCACCAGTGCGGACAGCCGCACCTTCGCCGAGGTCGGCGCCCGCGCCGCGCAGCTGGCCCACGCCCTGCGCGACGAGCTCGGCGTCACCGGAGACCAGCGCGTCGCCACCCTGATGTGGAACAACACCGAGCACCAGGAGATCTACCTCGCCGTCCCCTCCATGGGCGCGGTGCTGCACACGCTGAACCTGCGGCTGCCCGCCGCCCAGCTCTCCTACATCGTCAACCACGCCGCCGACCGTGCGATCTTCGTCAACGGCAGCCTGTTGCCGCTGCTCGCCCCGCTGCTGCCGACCCTCCAGCCGACCCTGCGTCACATCGTCGTCGTGGGACCGGGCGACGTGGCCGCGCTCGACGAGGCCAAGACCCGCGGCATCACCGTGCACGGCTACGAGGAGCTGATCGCCGACCGGCCGACCGTCTTCCCGTTCCCGGCCGACCTGGACGAGCGCACCGCCGCCGCCATGTGCTACACCTCCGGCACCACCGGCGACCCCAAGGGCGTCGTCTACAGCCACCGCTCGGTCTACCTGCACTGCCTCCAGGTCATCTCCGCCGAGGACTTCGCGCTGACCTCCGCCGACAAGGCGCTGCCGGTCGTGCCGATGTTCCACGTCAACGCGTGGGGCCTGCCGCACGCCGCGTTCATGGTGGGCACCTCGCTGCTGATGCCGGACCGCTTCCTGCAGCCCAAGCCGCTCGCCGAGATGATCCAGGCCGAGCGCCCCACCGTCTCCGGCGCCGTCCCCACCATCTGGACCGGCCTGCTCGACGAGCTCGACCACGGCTCCTACGACACCTCCTCGCTGCGCCGCGTCGTCATCGGCGGCTCGGCCTGCCCGCCGTCGCTGATGAAGGCGTTCGAGGAGCGGCACCACATCACCCTGGTCCACGCCTGGGGCATGACCGAGACGTCCCCGCTCGGCTCGTTCGCCCTGCCGCCGGGCGGCCTGACGGCCGAGGAGCAGTGGCCCTACCGGCTCACCCAGGGCCGCTTCCCCGCCTCCGTCGAGCCGCGCATCATCGGCCCGGACGGCACGCCCGCGCCGTTCGACGGCGAGACGGCCGGTGAGCTGGAGGTCCGCGGGCCCTGGATCGCCGGCTCCTACTACGGCGACGACGAGCTCTCCTCCGACAAGTTCAGCGAGGACGGCTGGCTGCGCACCGGCGACGTCGGCACCATCAGCCCCGACGGGTTCCTCACCCTCACCGACCGCGCCAAGGACGTCATCAAGTCGGGCGGCGAGTGGATCAGCAGCGTCGAGCTGGAGAACCACCTGATGGCCCACCCGGACGTGCTGGAGGCGGCCGTCGTCGCCGTCCCGGACGAGAAGTGGGGCGAGCGCCCGCTGGCCACCGTCGTGCTGCGCCCGGAGGCGGACACCGGCTTCGCCGAGCTGCGCGCGTTCCTCGCCGAGCGCGTCGCCTCCTGGCAGCTGCCGGAGCGCTGGTCGCTGATCGAGTCCGTGCCGAAGACCAGCGTGGGCAAGTTCGACAAGAAGGTCATCCGCGCCGAGTACGCCGCCGGTGAGCTGGACGTCACCCTGCTGGGCAAGGGCGAGAAGGGCTGAGCCCTCGTGGTGCCGGGGCGCCCGCCGGGGACGGCGGGCGCCCTTTCGGGTGCTGTTGCGAGGCGGTGACATCAGCCCCACAGAATCACGATCTGCGGTCGCCACGATGGTCATATCGCACCGAGCGGCACCTGCGGCTCCGGAGCACCCGACCACCCAGCACTCCCGGAGAGGCCCCGCCATGACCGCTCGTCACCGCCGCACCGCAGCCGCCGTCGTGATCGCCGCCACCGCCCTGGCGGGCGCGCTCGTCCCGACCCTGGCCAACGCCGCCCCGCGCGGCGTCGAGGTCTCCGCGCCGACGTTCCTGAACGGCACCGCCCACAACGGGCTGACCATCAGCAACGGCACGCGCTGGGTCGTCATGAACGGCACGCGGGTCGACTTCGGCACCGACGTCCGCGACCTGGCCTGGAACCCGAGCGGTACCAAGGCCGCGTTCGTCGACAGCTACGGCAACCTCGACGTCGCGAACCCGAACGGCAGCGGGCGCGTCGTCGTGGCCCAGCACGTCGCCGGCCAGACCTGGTCCCACCCGACCTGGCAGGTCGCCAAGGCCGACCGGGCGGACGGCGTCCCCGCGAAGGACAACCTGATCTTCGTCTCCTCGAAGGGCGGCACCACGCGCCTGGAGACCGTGCCCGCCACCGCGCACAACGCCAAGCCCGCCACGCTCACCCTCAACGAGTACGCCGGCGAGGGCGCGCTGCCGCAGACCGCCAACGCCTGGCCGAACGCGGGCAGCACCTACGGCTCGATCGTCTACGACAACACCCGCACCGGTGACGTCTACATCCGCGACGACTACATCCGCCAGCAGGGCGGCGTCCTCGTCCAGGGCTCCGAGCCCGCCCTCTCGCCCAACGGCGAGGAGGTCGTCTTCGTCCGCTCCGTCGGCGGCCACGACCACATCTTCGAGGAGAGCTTCACCGGCAACAAGCCGGTCGTCCGCGACCTCACCCCGCGCGCCACCACCAACTTCACCGAGCCCACCTTCTCGCCCGACGGCCGCTCCATCGCCTTCCGCACCCCGACCGGCATCGACGTCCTCCCGGACGAGGGCCGCGGCACCCCGGTCAAGGTCTCCAGCTACACCGGCCTCCCCGCCTACCGCGGCTGAGGGACCATCCACCGAGAGGGGCGCGGGGAACTCCCCGCGCCCCTCTCGGTGTAGCCTCCCGCTCCGTCGGTGCCGTGAGGCGGGAAGGGGAGGTATGCAACGGCGGGGAGTTGTCGGCGCGCTGGTGGTGACGGGGGCGCTCGTGGCCGGTGTCGGCGTGTGGGCGTCCGGCGGCGGAGGGGGGCCGGCGGTGGCGGACCAGCAGGCGCAGGCCGTGGTGAAGGCGGTCCAGGGGGACCTGAATACCGGCTTCTACGCCCCGGGCAGCATCTACGGCGGTCTGTTCAGCCAGGGCACGCTCGTCGAGCAGGTCGAGCGCCACGGTGGGGTGCTGGTCTCCATGGCCTCCGACCGGACCAGGACCGTGAACCAGGGCGTCGTCCTGATGGACGTCCAGGGGAAGGCGGCCTGCTACGCGCTGTCGTTCGGGCTCGGCGCCTGGACGGTGCGGGTGACCTGGCAGAGGTGCCCCGCCGACGCGGACCTCGCGGTGGCGCGTGGCCTGCTCGACCACCGGCTGCCCGACGTCGCCCCCGTCGCGCCGGGCCAGTACGCCGAGGACGGTGCCGGGGTCCGCGCGCTGCTGCTGGGGACCGCGCGGACCGCACAGACCGGCTCGGACGGCGCGAGCAGCGCGAGCAGCGCGGTCCTTGGAGTCGGCACCGCCGACGGGGTGCTGAGCGCCGCGGCGCGGATCCGGGGAGTCTGCTACTTCGTCCGGATGGGTGGGGCGGCGGCCGCGCAGTCGACCGTGCCGCTCTGGCAGGCGCCGCTGGACGACCAGCGGACCTGCGGGCAGAGCCAGGCCGCAGCCGCGTCCGGCACCTACGGCGAGGACGCGGCGCAGGAGGGGTGACCCGCCGTCACCACAGCGCGGAGCGGGGCGGGGCGGGCCGTCCGGCTCAGGCCTCGCCGAGCGCGCCGATGCGGCCGAGCAGGTCGACGATCCGGGCCTGGACCTCGGGCGAGGTGGACCGCTCCGCGAGGAAGAGCACCGTCTCGCCGGAGCGCAGGCCCGCCCGCTGCTCCGGGCCGTCCACCGAGGTGTAGACGACGAGCGGGGTGCGGTGCAGCCGGTTGTTGCTCCGCAGCCAGTCCACGATGCCCATCCGGCGGCGCCGGATCAGCATCAGGTCCATCACGACGAGGTTCGGCTGGACGCTGCTGGCCCGCGACACCGCGTCGTTCTCCGACGCGGCGTGCTCGACGTGCATGCCGCGCCGTTCCAGCGCTGCCGTGAACGCGGCGGCCACGTGCGGGTCCTGCTCGATCAGCAGCACGCGCGGAGCGTGCCGCTCGCTGTCGCGTGGGGCCAGCGCCCGCAGCAGTACCGCCGGGTCCGCGCCGTAGGCCGCCTCCGGGGTGGCCTGGCCGAGACCGGCCGTCACCAGCACCGGGACGTTCGCGTCCCCGGCAGCGGTGCGCAGCGACTGCAGCGCCGTCCGCGTGATCGGCTCGGTCAGCGGGTCGACGAACAGGGCTGCGGGGAATCCCGGCACCTGCGCGTCCAGCTCGTCCCTGGTGCGCACCAGGATCGGCCGGTAGCCGCGCTCCTGGAGCGCCTGCTGCGTCGAGGGGTCGGGCTCCGGCCAGACCAGCAGGCGGCGCGGCCGCCCGTCGGAGGCCGGGGCGATCATGGTCGGGTAGTCGGCACCGGCGATGAACTCCAGCCGGCTCTCCGTCAGCGGGCCTTCGGCGGGCTGCTGCTGGTGGGGCGGCTGCTGTGGCTGGGCGGGGCGCTGGACCTGCTGCGCCTGCGGGTCCGGCTGCTGCGGCTGGTGCTGCGGAACGCGTTGGCCGTGGGGCGGCGTCTGCTGGGAGGGCAGCGGCGTCCCGTTCGGCGGCGTCTGCACCGCCTGCAGCGGCGACTGCGACAGGCTCATCACGCCGCCGCGCCCGCCGAAGGTGCCGCCGCTCGGCATCGGCGCCGCGGGCGGCAGCGGCAGTGCGGCATGGCTGCGCGTCCGCGACTGCTGCGGCAGGGGAGTGCTCTGGGTCGTGCCGTTGACCTGCTGCCGGTTGATCGGCACGCCTGACGCGACACCGGACGCGGCCGCGAGGTCCTCGGCGGACGTCTGGGCGGCGGAAGCCGCGTCCGCCTGCGCGGGGCCGAGCTCGAAGCGGCCGCCGAAGGGCGCGCGAGCGGCCTCGGCCGGCGGGGACGTCTGCGGGCCGCCCATGGCGATGCCGGGCTGCATCGACGGCACCGGCGGCACGGCGGGGTGGACCGGCTCCAGCGCGGCCGGACCCGTCTCGGCGGGCTCCTCGCCGCCGGGCAGGGCGAACGGCCCGTGCGGGTGGGCGCCGTGCGGCTGCGGGGCCGCCTCGTCGCCCGTCGCCGGGCCGAGGGCGAGGCGGCGACGGCGGCCGTTGCCGCCGTTGGTCTGGCGGCGCCGGTCGGCCGGGATCATGCTGCCGGCCGGGGGCAGGGCGCGCTCCAGACCGGGGTAGACCGGACCACCGATCAGCCCGGGGAACCCACCGGCCGGCGTCTCGCCCGCCTCGGCGCCCTGCCCCGGGAGGGCGGGGAGCTGGGCCCCGTGCTGCCGGTCGGCCTGCGCCTGGGCCTCTGCCTCGGCCTGTGCGGCGGCCTGCGCCAGGGCCTGCTCGTGCTCCTCCTGGAGGGCGCGCGGCGCGCGGACCACCTCGGGCGCCGGCAGGCGGTTGCGACGCCGCGAGCGGTCGGTCCCCTCGGCGGGCGTCTGTCCCTGCTGTCCCTGCTGCGCCTGCTGCGGCGCACCGGCCGGTTCCACCTCGGCGCGGGAACCGGTCGTCGCCGACGCGGCCGACGCCGGAGGCTCCAGCGGCAGCTCGGGCAGCAGCGTCGTCGCGTTCTCGCCCGGGGCGGGCAGCGGCGCGAACCCGGCGGCGTTGGCCGGGTCCAGCGGCAGCTCGACGATGTAGACGCGGCCCTGCCCGTCCGGCAGGTCGTGCGACTGCAGCACGCCCCCGTGGCGCTCCACGATGCCGCGCGCGATCGGCTGGTGGACCGTGCCCGTGCCCGTGCCGGGGCCGCGCAACTCGATCCGGGCCACGTCGCCGCGCTGCGCGGCCGCGACGACCACGCCGCCGCTGCCCGCGCGCCGCGCGCCGTGCCGACCGCCGGGGCGGCGACCGGAGAGCCCGGAGGCGACGTTGACGGCCATCCCGAACAGCGCGTTGCCGCCGCTCGTGCCCTGCTCGGGCGCGACCGCGATCTCGGCCAGCACGTGGCCCAGCGCCTCGGCCAGCCGGTCGGCGTCGCCGATCAGCTCGACCTGCGCCGGGTGCACGGAGATGTCCACGCGTCCCTCGCCGAGCAGCTCCGTCGCCATCGCGACGGCCTCGGCGAGGACGGTGTCGAGCTGGACCGGCTGCTGCTCCAGGCGCTCCTTGCCGGCCTCCACGGCAGCGTCGAAGCGCTGGTAGGCCAGTACGCCGTCGACCAGCGTGGAGGTGCGCCGGCACTCGTCGGCGAGCCGGCGCAGCACCCAGTTGGCCTCCGGCCACAGCTGTCCGGCGGGGTCGCGGGCCAGTTGCTCCAGGGTGTCGTTGAGCCGGTCGAGCGGCTTGCGCAGCTCCTGCTCCAGCACGGCGGTCAGGTGCTCGTGCCGGTCGGCGAGGTGCAGGTAGGCGGTGCGGTCGGTGAACGTCATCACCGCGCCGACCAGCTGGTCGCCGTCGCGCACGGGCGCGGTGGACAGCTCGACCGACACCGGCCGCCCGTCCTTGCGCCACAGCGTCGCGGTGCGCACCCGGTGGCGGCGCCCGGAGCGCAGCGTGTCGGCGAGCGGGGACTCCTCCGGCGGCAGCGGCGTGCCGTCCGCGCGCGAGTGCATCACCAAGGACAGCAGGTCCGCGCCGCCCAGCTCCCCGGCCCGGTGGCCGAGGATGTGCGCGGCGGCAGGGTTGACCAGGACGACCAGCCCGTCGGTGTCCACGCCCACCACGCCCTCGGCGGCGGCGCGCAGGATCATCTCGGTCTGCTTGTGCTGACGCCGCAGCTCCGCCTCGACCTCCAGCCGGGCGCTGAGATCGCGCACGACGATCAGCAGCAGCTCGCGGTCGCTGGGGGAGGGGATGCCGGGGTTGGCGCCGTAGTAGGAGCCCGAGCCGTTGGTGCTCAGCGAGAGCCGGCCGTCGTCCTCGAACTCGCTCGCCTCGACCTCGACCGGCAGCACCGAGCCGTCGGTGCGCAGCGCGTTCATCCGGACGGGCGCGTCGTCGTCCTCGGCACCCTCGGGGCCGCCCTTGCGAGGGCGCATCGAGCCGGGGATGCGGCTCGGGTCGAACTCGGGCAGGAGGGACAGCACGCCACGGCCGACCAGCGACGTCCCTGGTGCCTGGAGGCTGCGCACCGCCGCGGCATTGGCGTCGACGACGGTGCCGTTGCTGTTCACCAGCAGCAACGCGTCGGGAAGGGCGTCGAGTATCGCGGCGAGGCGAGCAGTGCCTCGGGTCGGCCTGCTGCTCACGACGGGAGGTCCTCCTACTCGCTTCCTTGCTGCTCCTTGCGCCCTGCCTGCGGCTGCGTGCCGCGGGAGGGGTGCTTCGGCCAGCTAGCACTATCGCATTGTTTTTGCGATCCCGGCGACCCGCCTAGTAACGTGGTCCGGGGTTGGCCGCAGCCCCCAGGGTTGTGGCATCATCCCTGCAGACGGTTGTGATCGCCAGTCGGCGAACACGAACGCCTGAGGAGGCTTCGCCTAGTCCGGTCTATGGCGCCGCACTGCTAATGCGGTTTGGGTTTTACCGCCCATCGAGGGTTCAAATCCCTCAGCCTCCGCTCCACTCCGGGGCCCTGATCTCTCACCGAGGTCAGGGCCCCGTGGCATGTCCGGGGCTCCGGGCCTCTGGGACTCTCTGCGGGTGACACTGCTCCTCACCCGCTCGGACCTGCTCGCCGTCCTCGACCCGGACGCCTGTCTGGACGCGCTCCGCTCCGCCTTCCTCGCTGCCGACCCGCACACGCCCTCCGGGCACCGGCTGGTCGCCCCGCTGCCCTTCCCCGGTACCGCGACCGCGTTGATCCCCGGGCTCGTGCCGGGCGTCGAGGCCTACACGGTGAAGGTCAACGCCAAGTTCCCGGGCGCGAGGCCGGCCCTGCGCGGCGTGATCTGCCTGCACGCGGCGGCGGACGGCGAGCTGCTCGCGCTGCTCGACTCCGCGACGGTCACCGCCTGGCGCACCGGCCTGTCCGCCGGGCTCGCCCTGCACGCTCTCGGCGCGGAGGGCGGCCGCCTCGGCGTCATCGGTGCGGGCGCGCAGGCGGAGCTCACCCTCCTCGGCCTCGGCCGCCTCCGCTCCTGGCCGACGCTGACCGTCCACGACACCGACCCCGCCCGCGCCGCCGCCCTCGCCGCCCGCCACGGCGGCACGGTCGCGACCTCTCCGGCGGCGGTCAGCGCGGCGTCCGACCTCGTCCTGCTCGCGACCTGGTCCCGCACCCCGCTCCTCTCCCTGGCCGACACCCACCAGGGCCAGCACCTCACGACGCTGAGCGCGGACGAGCCGGGCAAGTGCGACCTCTCCCCGGACCTGCTGGCCGCCGCCTCCCTGACCGTCGACCACCTCCCGCTCGCCCGCACCTCCGGGGTCCTCACCGACCCCACCCTCACGGCCACCCCCCTCGCCACCGTCCTCGCCTCCCGGCCCCTCCCCCGCCCACTCCTGTCGGTCCACGCCCCGGTCGGCCTCCCCTGGCAGGACCTCGCCCTCTCCTGGCTCGCCTACCGCCGAGCCTCCGCCTCGGGCCTCGGCACTTCGGTCGACCTCCTGGCATGACCGCAGGTGGGGGCCTCGCGGGGCCTTCGAATACTCGATTTCGCCTCCGGGCCGAGGTCGTGTAATGTTCTTCTCGTGAGGCCGCGAGGGGCGAACGAGAAGGAAGCCCGGAGCGAACCGAACACCAACTGAACAAGCGCTCGTAGCTCAACGGATAGAGCATTTGACTACGGATCAAAAGGTTGCAGGTTCGAATCCTGCCGAGCGCACCAGATCAGAAGCCCCGCACCGAATGGTGCGGGGCTTCTGACATCAATGGCTGACATCAACGCCGAACGAGGACCCCTGCGGCGGGCGGATCGTCGTCGTCTCCCTCGGATCTGTCGGGCGTCTCAAGCGTGGCGCCCAGCGCCTTGTCCATCCGATCCGCTGCGTCCCGGAGCGTGGTCTCCATCACGTGGCCGTAGGTGTCCATGGTCATGCTGATGTTCGCGTGGCCCAGCGTCTCCATGATGGTTCGAATGGCAACGCCCTCCGCGAGCATGAGCGACGCCGCGGTGTGTCGCAGGTCGTGCACTCGGATGGAGCGCACGTGCGCGTTCCGGCAGAGCACGGTGAGCATGCGGTTCAGCCCCCGCGGGTCGATGGCGCGCCCGGTCGAGGTGGTGAACACCAACCCGTCGGGCTGGAACGCATACGGCTCCCAGTCCTGGCCGGCCAGAGCACGCTCCGACTCCTGCTCCGTTTTGTGCCGCTTGAGTTGAGCGACGCAGGATGCAGGGAGCGCGACGGTCCGAAGCGACCGGGCCGTCTTCGGCGTGCCGAAGATCAGCCCCTTGTTCAGCCTCTGGAGGTTGCGCCGCACTCGGAGCTGCCGGGTCGTCAGGTCGATGTCCGCCCATGTCAGCCCCAGCACTTCGCCGCGACGCAGGCCCGTGGCCACCAGCAGGTGCCACAGGGCGTGGAGCCGGTGGGAGTTGGCGGCCTTGAGCAGGAGCAGGACTTCACCTCGGTCGAGCGGCCGCACTTCGGTGTGCGGGACCTTGGGCGTCTCCACGATGCGGGCGACGTTCCGCACGATCAGCTCCTCTCGCACTGCCTGCTGGAGGGCAGAGCGCAGAACGGCGTGGGTGTACTGGACGGTTCGCGGAGCGGGACGGCGCTGGCAGCACTTCCCGATGGCGCAGCACTCGCGCTCCTCGACCGGGCGGGCCTTGTCCACGCCGCGGAGGCAGCACAGGCAGGCGCCCTCGAAGTCCGCCAGGAACTTGCGGATGTCGGCCGGAGAGAGGCGGTTCAGACGCTTCCGCCCCAGGGCGGGGGCGATGTACAGCCGCACCATGGGCTCGTAGCTGGCCAGGGTCGCGGGCTTGAGGCGCGTCGGGGCGATCCGGGTCAACCAGTGGGCAAGGTAGTCGCCGACGGGCATCGCCGACGTGATGGCGGGCAGTCCCTTGCGGGTGAGGTCCTGCATCTCGATGAGCTGGTTGGCCACCTCCTCCCGCGTCTTCCCGTAGACGAACTTGCGCGCCCGCGTGCCGTCGGGACGGTAGACGTACGCAGCGGCCTGGTAGCGGCCGTCCTTGCGCTTCGTGATGGTGCCTTCTCCATTGGCGCGGCGCTTGGCCATCAGTCGGTTTCCTCGATTCGGGTCTGCATGTAAGAGGCGAGACTGTCCGCGGCGATGCGGCGGCATCGGCCGACCGTGAAGCTGGGCAGTTGGCGGGATCGGATGAGGTCGTAGACCGTGCTGCGGCCGACGCGGAGGGCGGCCATGACCTCGGGGACGGTGAGCGCTTCGGGCGTGGCGGTGGTCACGAGGGGAGTCCTCCTGTCCGGGCGTGCTGGAGCGAGCAAGGTGGTACCGGGCGATTCGGGGAGGGGGTGCGGCCCCCTTCTCCCAGAGCCGCTACATCCGCTACGCCGCTACATCGCAGGTCAGCGGGGGTGAATCTGTAGCGGATAGCGCAGATGTAGCGGCTACGCGCCGCTTCGAGCGCTACGGCCGTTTCGCGTGCGTAGCCGCTACATCTGGGGTTGCCGCTACACCAGCGGTGGCTGTGAGCTGGGCTGTAGCGGCGTAGCGGATGTAGCGGACTCTGGAGAGGGGGGAGGGCAGTAGCGGGCCCAGGCGTCCGCGAGATCCTCGCTGTAGTAGCCCTTGAGGACGCTGCCGGCGCTGCGGATGTTGCGCGGCACGATCGGTTCGTTGTTCGCCGTCACGTACTCACTGAGCATCTTCGACAGGCGGCGCGAGTCGAGCGGCTTGCCCTGGATATCGGCCCACGGGGCGTCGTCGAGGGCGTTGAGCCGGTCGAGCACGGCGATGGTGGGCAGGCGGTCCAGGCCCGCCATGACGTGATCGCGCAGGTCGGTGAGCAGCCGCACGCCCAGGCTGGCGCGGGCATCGGTCCGGGACGCTTTGACGAGGACCACGCAGGCTTCCCGGGCCCGCTGCGGCCAGTCCCCGCCCGCAGCGTCGGCGATGGCGAGCAGCGGTTCCCACACGTCGGCCGGGCGGTCGGTGACGCCCTCGGGCATCTCGGGCCAGGCGCCCATGACCTGCTCGCGCACGGTCTCCGCCCACTTGGCCAGGCGGTCGCGCAGCTTGTGGCCTTCCCGCTCGTGCAGCCGGGCCCGGTAGGGCTCGATCCTCTCGTTGAACGCCCGGCGCCGCATGCGGATGATCACGGAGCGCGTCAGGATCGTGTCCGGCAGCGAGCCGAGACCGGCGACGGCGACCGCGGTGTAGGACGGGAACGCCTGCACGGTCTGGTTGCCGCCGTCGCCGATGCACCGGTAGGTCACGCCGGTGCGCCGGTGTCCGGCGTTGAGGAAGCCGCGCAACTCCTCGTTGTCCCCGGCCTTGGGACCGAAGATCGTGTCGATCTCGTCGAACAGGATCGTTGGTCGCCCGTCGGGCCCGCTCACGGCCCGGAAGAGTGCGGCGGCGGATGCGTTCACGGCCACCATCGGGCGTGGCACGAGGGTGTCCACGATCTCCAGTGCGCGGCTCTTGCCGCTGCCCGGTTCCGGGGAGAGAAAGGCCAGGCGGGGCGTGGAGTCGAAGCAGTCGAGCAGGTGCGCGTGGGCGTTCCACAGGGTGACGGCCACGTAGGCGGCTTCGGTGGGGAAGACGTTGAAGCGGCGGTGGAAGACTTCCACCTCGTTGAGCAGTGTGGCCCCGTCCAACGGGGGCGGGGGCGACTTCTCGCGAGCGGTCATCAGGCGTGCTGTCCTTCCTGGTGATTGCTGCCGCAGGTGGTGACCTGCGGCTCAGGGCGAAAAGCAGTGGGGGCGGCCTTCGGCCGGCGCCCCTCGGCACGCCGAAGCGGTGCCGGGGCGGGGTGCGTCGGCGTCTGCGTGGCCGTGGGTGGCCCGGATGGGCTCTTAAGTGGTGGAGCGTGTGGGGTTGTTGGCGATCGACCAGTTCAGGGCGTTGGTGATCGTGGCGCGGCACTCGCGCTCGGTGAGTCCGCACAGGCTGCCTGCCGACTTAAGAGCGTCTTCCACCCGCTCCCTGGTGAGCCGCCCGTCGGCGACGAACCGGCCCAGGGCCCGCGCGGCCCGGGTCAGGCGCCAGTTCCGCTCGCCCTTGCCCGCGCCCGCAACGGCGTTGTACTCGTTCGCAAGCGCCGCTTCGGCGTAGCCGCCCCCGCGTCCCGCCCGGGTCACGGTCACGGCGGGCCGGGGCTTGGGCGTGAGCAGGTCGAGCAGCCAGGCGGGGAGCGGGGCGGGGTCGAGTAGGTTCTCCAGGCCGTATGTGCCGACCTGGGTGGTGCTGCCGGGGGCGACGACGTAGCCGCCCCAGCCGCGGGTGTCCACCATGGGCCCCAGGTGGCCGGCGGTGTTGCCCAGCCGGACCCCGGTGGGGGCGGTGAAGTACAGGTGCCATCCGCCTCCCGCGGTCCGCACCGTGCGAGTTGCGGGCAGGTCGTACCCGGCGCGCTCGCAGAGCGCACGAAAGGTCGTCATGCCGCCAGGCATGTCCGAACCGTTCTTCGGGGCGTCCAGGTCCACCACCAGCAGCCCAGCCGGGCCGGTGGCGATGGCGACGTTCCCCGCGGGTGCCTGCCGCCACCAACCGCGCACCATGGCCTCGTCGGTGGTGGCGCGCTGCTCCCACTTGGCATGCCCGTGGGCGCAGGGCCCGGTGCCCGGGCAGGCCGTTTCGCCGTGCAGGGCGGGCTTCTTGGAGCCGGGGCGGAGCGGGAAGACGGGCCAGTCGCGCTGTGTGGCCGCCAGAGCGGCGTTCGTCAGGTCGAAGGTGGAATCCATCCAGCAGAATCCTCTCAGGCCCGCAGAGGGGCGCTCAGGGCCTCCGGTGCACAGTCGGGATCTTTAACTCCCCTGCTGTGCACCGGAGTTGTGACACGGGTGGATCAGGCCGCGCGCTTGGCCTGCCGCTTGGGGACCACGGGCAGGTCGGGGTGCTCTCCGGCCGTGTGGTCGAGGTACTCGCGGATCAGCGCCTGCACTTCCTTGGCGCCGATCACGGCCCGGGACTGCCCGCAGCGGCACACGTAGTGCGCCCGCGGGAGTTGCGACGGGGCGTTCGCGTTCCAGTGGCTGCGCGGGTGGTGTGGCGCGAAGACGTACAGGCCGGGGTTGTCCTTGCTCGCCCAGCTCGTCGGCATCACGCCTCCTGCGGCGTGCTCACGTCGCGCGGGTGCGCCATCTTGCAGGCGGGGTAGTGGGCGCCGATCGGGCAACGGTCGTAGGTGTTGATCAGGACCCGGAAAGCACTGGTGGCGCCGTCGGACTGCCGGACGGTCAGCCACCACTCCTCAGAGTGGGTGGCGGGGTTGTGGCGGGGGCCGTGGTCGATCACTACGCCGGTAGAGGTCGACTCCGAGAACCCGCAGCCAGTCAGGGCCAGCACGGCCACGAGTGCCGCCGCGGCCATGATCGGCCGGTTCACTGGGCCTGCCTGTCGCTGGCGCGGGCGATGAGCGCGGGCACCGTGGTGCCCAGCTCGCTCAGGCGTGCGCTGATCGCGGCCCAGGACTCCGGATCGATGGCCATCAGGGCGCCGACGGCCTCGGGCAGGCGGTTCTCCGATGCGGCGGTGAGCGCGTCGCGCAGGTGCGCGGCGGCGAGCGGGCGGATGTTCGCGGCCATGGTCACAGTTCCCTTCTGGGGTCAGCGGGCGCGGGTGGCGGCGCGGTCGAGCTGGGCGTGAACCTCGGCGACGGTTCGGCCGCGCTGGTCGTTCCACTCGTCCACGGAGCGGAACGGACCCTGGGCCACGAACTGCTCCATGAGCAGCACGCGGGCGCGGGACGCGGTGGCGGGGGTGCCGTAGCCGGCGGCCAGGACCATGAGCTGTGCGCCGAGCAGGCACACGGCGCCGGTGTCGTCCCACAGCCGGCCTTGGGTCCAGCCGTGGGCGGTGATGTAGCGGGAGAGCAGGCGCAGGTGCGTCGCGGTGTCGATCGGCACCGGCGCCGGGGCGCGGTGGCGGATGCGGTCGAGCCAGTTCGGGGCCGGCCGCGCGGGCACGCCCAGGTCCCACGGCGCCGCCGTGCCGCGGCGCGGGGCGGGCAGGGTGCGGGTGGGGTGGGCGGCCAAGTAGGTCTCGATCTCGCGGACGAGGGCGCCGCCGTCGGCGACGAACGCCAGGTCCGGCAGTGCGGTGGCGAGCAGGTTCGGGCCCATGTGGGGCCTCCTGTCGTGTGGGCCGGTGATGTGACGGTGTGTGACAGGGAGGGAGGCGCTGCGGCGCGCGAACACCTGTTTTCGGGGGTGTTCTGGCAGGTCGGAGCAGCGCCGTTGGCGCCTCCCTGTGACGCGTTGTCACAGTTCAGGGCAGGGAGGAGGGTTCAGGGAGGCAGGTAGGGAGTTCTCCCTGCCTCCCTGCGTGCCTCCCTTTACTCCGCGTAGTCGTCGGTGGGCGCGTCGTCCCGTCGGGCGAGGGCGTCGAGGACCTTGGAGCGGGTGACGACCATCTGTCCGTCGGACTTGTGCGCGGCGGCGCCGGCGCTCTCCAGGAGCTGCTTGAGGTCCTGGGGGGTCCACGCGCGGTAGAAGCCGCGGTTCTTCTCGGCGAGCCGCTGGAGCACCTCGCGGGTGAGCATGCGCGTCGCGTCGCCGATCACCGCAGCCACGTCGGCGAGCGGGTCCACCTGCTCCGTGTCCTTCTCCGCGGCGGCGCGGGTGATGACGGCGGTGCGGGCGGCCTTGGCGCGGTCGGTGATCTCGACCGCGTGGGCGTCGGTGATGTAGTGCGTCCGGACCGTGATCGAGGACTGCCCGGCGGGCATGTCGATGCCGTCGCCGGTGACGACCAGCGTGCCCTTGTCCTTTCCCTGTCGCAGCAGGTGTGGGGAGGCGCCGCCGTCCACGGCCTTGTCGCCCAGGGCCATGCGGGACTGAGACTCGGTGCCCAGCACGAGAGCCGCGCGGACGTGCGCGCCCTCGCGGACCAGCTTCGGGAGGTTCTGGTCCGTGGGGTCCTGGGTGCCCTGCCACAAGGTGACGTTGACCGCGCGACCCTGGTTGTGGATCTTCCTCGCGGCCATGAAGTAGCGGCTTGTGGCCTTGGTGCCGCCGTAGGGGCGCTTGTCCTGCCCGACGATCGGGCACATGAACGCCACCTGCGCCTCGTCCACGATCAGGACCAGCGGCGGGTGCACGGTTCCGGGCGGGGCCAGCAGGCGCCGCTCCATCTCCTCCACGCCCTCCTCGACCATCTCAGTGACCTCGATGACGTGGTCGTCGGTCGGGCCCTGGATCAGGACGGTGGCCAGGCCGTCGAACATGGCCCAGTCGCCCACGCCCTTGAGGTCGCCGATGCGGAACTCCACCGTGGGGTCCAGGCACAACCACACGGCCAGCGCCCGCAGCGCGGCGGTCTTGCCCTGGTTGGACAGGCCCGTCATCAGCAGGTGGCGCTGGAACACGCTCATCCGTGCCGCGTCGCCACGCAGGTCCTGGCCCCACGGGGCCCGCCCCGTCTTGTAGTTCGCGGTCGCGGTCACGTCGGTGACCAGCGGAGACTCCCCGATCGGCTCGTCCAGCGCACCAGAGTCGGCGATCCACAGCCGCACCGTGCGGGCGGCGGTCGGGATGGTGATGAACACCTCGTGCTCGTGCCGGTTCAGGTTCTCCGCGAGCTTGCGGCGCCGCTTTTGGATCTCGTCGGTAGAAACGCCGGTCGGGAGCGTCACGTCCACCTCGACGCCGCACCCGGCGATCACGATCGGCGAGAGCATGTTCCCCCCGCCGTCGCCCATCTCCAGGATCGACCGGCGCAGCGCGGAGATGCCCAGGTCACGCAGGGCCAGGACCACACTCGACGGCGTGACCGGCTCACCCTCGCTGGTGCGGGCGGGCAGCGCCCACGCCGGCGCGGCCTGGCGCTTGCGCCCCGCATTCCAGCAGGCCATCAACGCCAGCCACGGCAGCGCCGTGAGCAGCGGACCCCACACGACGGAGGCGATCAGCACGACCATGGTGGCCAGGTGGACCGCGAACATGGTCGGGGCGATCACGTCGGCGATGTGGTGCGTGCTCATCGCCATGGCGATCCCCAGCGCCAACAGGCCCGCCATGGTGGCCAGCGACCCGGCCACCAGGCTCTTCGCCATGCGCAGCGGAGCCGTGATCCAGTCCATGCGGCGCTGGTGACGGGAGGAACGGAACGCGGCGGCGCGCTGCTCCCACTCCATCGCCACCTCAGGCTGACCGGCCGCCTCCGCGGCCCGCATCATCCGCTCGTACCGGGCCGTGGTGCGCGACTCCCAGCCGCGCCGGGCCAGGATGCCCGCGCCGCCCAGGGCGTACATGCCGTGCCGCACCGTGAACCTCGCCGCGGCCCGCGTACGGTCGTGCGTGGCCACGTCACGGGTGCGCCGGGCAGCGGCCACCAGACGAGGCGGCAGCGTCAGCCGCGCCCGCGTCGGCGACGAGGGCGCCGGGGTGTTCTCGCTCAGGCGGTCGGGGAACGGCAGGACCGCGGCGCCCGGGGCGTCCGGGATCGCGTCCTGCACGGCCACGGAGCCGGCCGGGTCGTTCAGCGGGTCGTGGTTCACTGAACTGTCCTTCCTCGCAGGTCGAGTTGGGCGGTCCGGGGCGCGTCATTGCTGGCAGGCGACACGCGCCCCGGTGCCAAGTACCGGGATGTGCAAGGGGTTGCGCCGTTCCTATGCGGCGAACGCCGCGGTGTCGTGGCAGGCCACGCAGCATCCGAGAGAGCTCGGGATCACGTAGCCGACGTCCCGCACGCAGTCGGGGCAGGTGCGGCGGGCGCGGTTCGCCGCGGCGAGCGCGGCGCGCTTCGCGGGCGTCATCGCCCGGACCGGTTTGGCTAGGTCGAGGCGGTACAGGTAGGCGCACCGCACCTCGCCCCGCGTGCGACGCGAGCGCCAGATGATCTGTGCGGCGACGGGCTGGCCGCCCGGGCGCAGGTCCCGGGCGCGGAGCTGCCGCCGCGTGGCGTAGCCGTCCGGGGCGAGTCGGAACGGGTAGGTGGGGATGCCGAACCGGGCGCCGGTCGGGTCGTAGAACCTCACCGGACGCCGTTCGGGGGCAGTGCCTTGATCTCGTTCGCCAGGGCGATCGACTCCGGCAGTGCCCTGAGCCGTCGCGTCCGGGGGGACGCGGAGTCGAACACGATGAACCACGCCTGCACCTCAACCAGGCTGATCTCCCATCGCACCTGCGCGGTGGAGACCTCCTCGTAGGTCATGGCAGCGAGTTCCTGAGCCGTACGCATGATCCCTCCCAGGAGATTTAGGCCGCGTCGGAGTCGTCCGCGGACGGCGCCGCGTCACCCTCGTCCGGGTCCGGAACGGAGTGCAGCTTGGTGCTCGCGGCGCGCTCCGACTTGAGCGCGTCCCGCAGCGTCCGCGCGTTCGCCGCGGAGGTGTGCAGCTCGATCCGCAGCCGATCCGCTGTCAGCGCCTCGTCCGGCCAGTCGACGGTCAACGCCCGCGCCTCGATGAGAAGTTCGTCCATGCTGCGAGTCGGGCGCTTGGTTCGCGCGGCGGGCGGAACGGTGCCGGTCGCCCGACGCGGACGCGGCGCGGCAGTCGGCCGCTCCAGGGCCAGGGTCGACGCCTCGATCGGCGCGGCCGGGGCAGGGTCGGGGGTGACGTAGACAGGCGGGTGCGGGTCAGTGTCGGCCGACTCGCCCAGGTCAAACCCCGACCGATTTACCCGCATCTGCTCGGATTCGACGGACTCGGGCTTGTGGTGCAGCACCTTCGCGACCAGATCCGACCCGAAGAAGATCGAGCCGACCGGCAGCGACGTGGCCAGCAGCACCAGTGCCCAGTTGGCGGGCGCCCAGTCGGCCAACCGCACCCGCCCGCCCGACTGGATCGCCGGGACGAGGCCGTGCACGTAGTTCAGCACCAGCGACGCGACCGTGTACCCGGCCAGCACCCGCAGGGCGAACGTCCGATCCCGCCCCGCGGGCAGGATCAGCCCGGCGATCAGCGCGAGCGCCATCAGTCCGTCCACAACCAGTGGATAGACGCCGGCCGCCGTCGCGTCGGCGCCGATGGCGTGGGCCACGTCCCGCAGCGCGTGCCACGAGACGCGGAACGCCATGCCGACCACGGCCAGCAGGCCGAGCACCAGGAGCACCTTGGGCCAGCGGTTCATCGGCGCGCACCCCCGATGGCCAGGTGGATCAGGATGAGGGTGAGCAGGTAGGCGCCCGCGGCCCCGGCGAGCGCCGGCATGCCGAAGTGGTGGAACTTCCAGATCACCAGCGCCGCGGCGATCCCGGCGACCCACTGGGCGCCGGGGCGGTCGCCCGTGCCGCGGGCGGTGGTGTGCTCGCAGGTGCGGTGCGCGTGCTGCTGACGGCGCATCATGCCGCGACCCCCGTCCTGTAGACCCGGTGCCGCACCGGGATGGGCCGACGCAGCGGCGCCGGGGCCGAGCGCAGCAGCTCACGGGCGAACCGCGCGGCCTCCGGGTCGAGGCTGGCCAGCACCTCGGCGGCCACGTCCAGCCGCGCCGCGCGCTCCATCGCGGTCTCGCCGGGCACGCCGGCGAACAGCTCACGGTCGATGCCGAACGCGAGCGCCACGAGCTCATCCGCCGAAGCGGCCTCGTGGCCTGCAACCATGTACCTCACGGGTCTGTCTCCTTGAACGGTGGAAGGCCCGTAGCGGGGCGGCTGTGAACCTTGGCGGGAGACCAGCCGCCCCGCGTACGCAGGGCCGGGAAGGTGTGCTGGATCCGGGCTAGTTGTGCATGCCGCCCGTGATCGTTCCGGTGTTGACCTGGTTGCCGCGGTCGTCGCGGGTGACCTTGCCGCCACGGGTGGGCCGGCTGGGCTTGGTCGGCTCGGTGAGCGGGATTCCCTGTCCGTCGACCTGGCCCAGGTTGACCTGCTGGCCGTTGCCGGTGATGACGACGGTCGTGCTGCTGCTGGTGGAGCGGCGGAACAGGCCCATGGCGGGCCTCCCTCCGGGATGGACGGCCTTGTCAGCCGCGGGTGATAGGCGCTCAAGCGAGCAGCCATGACCCCCGACGTCCCGCCGAAGCGGGCACGTCGAGGACCAAAGACACTCGTTTGATCACGCTGACTCGGCATTTAGCCCGGTCAGCGCGTCGTCATTGCGGGAGCGTGCTCCCGTTCCAGGCAGACGACGTGCCCTCCGGCTGACAAGGCGCCGGGTACCTCAGCCCGCTCTGCCCCGGGCCCCTGGTCGTGCGTTCGTGCAGGTCAGAGCAGCCCAAAGAGGGCCCTCTGTGTCGCTACCGCTTCTCTCGGTGGCGACATACTCAACATAGACAACCTGCCTAAGCAGGTCAAGAGACATGGGTTACTCGCGTCTGTTGGGCATGTCCCCTAGCATGTAGGCATGACTCTTGACCTGGATGACCCGCGTCCGCCGTATCAGCAGGTCAGCACGCTGATTCGCGCAGCGATCCTCACGAAGAAGCCGGGTTTCGAAGCCGGCGAGAAGCTGCCTTCTGGTCCGCAGTTGGCCAAGCACTATGGCGTGGCGCGCGGCACAATCGACAGGGCCCTGGAGCTGCTCAGGAGCGAGGGCCTCATCGTCACGCGGCAGGGCAGCGGCTCGTTCGTGCGGGAGCGCACCGAGCGTCCCGTTGGGCTTCGTCCGCACCTTGAGGCCGCCTTTGCACAGCCTCAGGTGACGATCGACTTTGCAGGCTTCTCCAGCGAGACCCTGCACAACGCCATGCAGGAGCCGTTGGACAAGATCCGCTCCGGTCGACTCGCGCCTGAGTCCATCGCGGTCCGACTTCTTCTGCCGGACACCTCCGAGCCCATGGCGGTGCCGGTGCTGGTGGATGGCCTCAAGGACGAACCAGCGCTACGGGATCGGGCCCGTGGGATCGCCCTGACCAATGCCGGCGGGATTGCCCACTCGGTGGGGGTGCTGGCCGAACTTGGGTTGGTCCAGTCCGCAACAGTGCAGGTCAGGGTGCATCGGGGAGCGAGCCTCTTCAAGCTGTACATCCTGAACAGCTCCGAGGCGTTTTTCGGCTTCTATCCGCTGCGCGAGCGCACCGTTTCCGTCGAGGGGGACGCCCACACCTTCTACGACGTGACGGGGAAGGACACGACGCTGTTCCACCACTCCGCAGGTCCGGATGACGCCTCGTTGGGTTCGCAGTACGTCCAGCAGTCTCAGGCATGGTTCAACAGCGTGTGGTCCACCATTGCTTATGAGCGCCAGCCGTGACGGGATCTCCTCTGTCTCTGTCGGAACTGCTTCGGCCTGCTCGTCACATCCTCCTCGACTTCGATGGTCCGGTGTGTTCGGTGTTCGCTGGCCTGTCGGCTGTCGAGGTCGCGGAACGCCTCCGCGGGCACCTGGTGGCTCAGGATGAGCACGTGCCCGCGGAGTGGTCTACCGAGAACGATCCCGTCGCACTCCTGCGCCGCGTCGCTGACAGCCGGCCCGATCTCGTGCCGGGCGTAGACGCGGCACTGACTGCACTGGAGGTCGAGGCCGTAGGCATGAGCCAACCCACCCCCGGCAGCGGTGCGCTTCTACTCGCCTGTGCCGAGTCGAAGCGTTCCGTTTCGGTAGTCAGCAACAACTCTGCGGCGGCCATCACGGCCTTTCTTGCAGCTCATGGCCTTAGCGGTTACGTGGCAGGGATTTTCGGACGCGTTCCGGGCGATCCGTCGTCTATGAAGCCAAATCCGCGGCTACTCCTTGAAGCCATGGAGGCGGAAGCCAGCAAGCCGCAACAGTGCATCTTCATTGGCGATGCAGCGCGCGATGTTGAGGCGGGAGAGGCGGCCGGCGTGGCAACGATCGGCTATGCCAACAAGCCGGGGAAGGACGTGCGCCTGGCCAACGCCGGGGCTGCCGCTGTAGTGGACTCAATGCTGTTGATCGCAAACGCTCTGGCGTAGCACCCGGGGAGTGGATCAGGCATGGCTCCTCGATCGAGTCGAGGAGCCAACCTCCGCCAGTCCACGTGGACGAAGGCATTGGGCTCCCTCAGCAGGCGGCCGCATAGACAGGCCATCACACACTGTTACACGCTCGACTAGACCTGTGATTTGCATCACAGGACAAAACAGAAAAGCCATTGCTAACTGGGTCGCGACACGAATAAATATACCCACCGATTATCGACTCTGAGTTATCGGAACCCGTCACTCACTTGAAGGGGTTGACGCAGGTCACCGACATGCGGCGACGCTGGGTGATTGCCCCGCCGGCATTTTGTCAGCAGCGCAGCGATGGGTGAGGGTGCGTCACGTTGATGCAGCATCATGGTCCACAGCGAAGGAAGCCGTGTGACCCGCTCGGGGGTCTGGGTCCGGCGGTTCATTTTGGCCAACCTGGGACGTCGAGCCGAAAGGCTGTGCAACCCGTTGAAAGAATCTCAAGGGTTCCCTGGAGGGCAGCTCGTCGACTCTGCGAGCGTGCCCAAGGATGGGCGGGGCGGACAAAGCCCCAGCTCCGAGGCTCAAGTCTCGGGCTGCGGCCCGCAGCTGGCCCCCGGGTCTCGGTCGAGCTAGCTGGATGTCGTCTGTGGAACGGCTCCCGGCGCTTCTGTGGCGGAATCGGGTGCTAGCTTCCAGAAGGGAGCAGGGCCGGCGCTTCGTCGGGCGAAGTCCGAGGGGCGAATGTCCTCGCCGATGGCGTGCCGTGCCCGGCGTTCTTCGTCAAATGAGGTTCGGGTAACTGGCAAAATTGCAGGTCAGACTGACGCTGAAGCAGTCAGGCCAGTTATCCACAGCCGCCTGTGGATAACGACCTTTTCGATTGTCGCTCCGATGGTGTTGCTTATAGCTGTGAGTCTGAGTGGCGTGGCCGGGCAAAGAATGACGGCCCCCGTTGGCGCGGGAGCCGTCTCGGACCGACTACATGGGTCTGTAGAGAGGTCGCTTCATGACAGTACCGATCGAGCCGCCGAGTGCAACACCGAGTAGTACGGCTCCCACTCCCACGGCGGACACGTTGCGGCTCGTGGCCCTGTGCCTGCCGCTGACGCTGCTGGTCCTGTTTCTGGGGCTGATCTGGCTCATCGGCATAGTGGTGCCACCAGCACACAGAAACAGCCAGAGCACCGGCCGGCAGGCACTCGCGATGATCCGGGCCATCGCGGGCCGAAGTTGAGAGCACGGGGACCATCGCGACGGCTGACATCAACCGATGACATCAACGTCGCTGGACCCAGGCGCACCGGAACGGATCGCAGCCCTGCCTGACTGCTGGGGTTGTGTTGGTCGTTCAGGTGATTGAGCGTCCCAGCCTGGGCGACTCGGGCAGGTGAACCGGCCTACGGATCAAAAGGTTGCAGGTTCGAATCCTGCCGAGCGCACAGCAGGCCAGAGGCCCCCTCCCAATCGAACGGGAAGGGGCCTCAAGGCATTTCTAGGGGCCGTACAGCAGCGAAGTACAGCAACGGGGTCAGCCGCATTCACCCGAGGGCATCCCCGAGCTTCCGCAGAGCCTCTCGCGTCTGGTCGTCCGTCACGTGGGTGTAGATCTCCATCGTGATCGAGATCTGCGAGTGGCGGAGGATCTTCATGGCCACGCGGGGGTGGACCTCCAGCGCGGCGAGGAGCGAGCCGCAGGTGTGACGCGTGTCATGGAGCCGGATCTCGCGCAGGCCGGCACGGCGGGAGCGAGCGGGGAACATCCGGGTCAGGTTGCCCGGCTCGATCGGAGTCCCGTACCGCGTGGTGAACACCAGATCCTGCGGGTCCTGCCAGGCGTCCGCGGCCTCCTTCTTGGCGCGGTCCTGCTGGAGCTTGCGCAGCCGCAGCGCGGTCAGGCAGACGGCGGGCAACGGGAGGTAGTCCTCCGAGTCCTCCGTCTTGGTCTCGCGGCGGAGCAGTTCACGGCCGGCGCGCTGAAGCTGTTCCCCGACGTACAGCTCCCCGGTCTCGAAGTCGATCGCCTTCCAGGACAGGCCCAGCACCTCAGGATGACTGCCCCGGTCCCGCCCCGGCCCGATCGGCGCCCTCTCCCCGGTCGCTCCTGCACGTCCGCGCTCCACCAACCGCAGGGGATGGAAGAGCAAGGAATCGACGCGGGACGAGTCCCGCAGCAGCTACCACGGACACACGGGCAGAGCGAATAACTGATCGGCGACCTCACGGTCTGGACATTCACACTGCTTCGCGGGCGTCGGCCATCCGCCGATGCCCGCCCGCCCTCAGGCCTTAAGTACGGGCGAGCGCGCGCCGGCGGTGGCCTCCCCCTCGGACAGAGAAGGACAAGGGGGATCAACAGTCCGGGGCTGCATGGCTGAGCTCACCGACGATTTGCTTCAAGCACCCACCGCCGGAACGGGTACGGGGTGCGTCCAGGGCACCGGTCGGACCGGGGCGGGACCGGGGCAGTTTCGGCGGTAGGCGCTCAGTCACGACGGGGAACCCGCTCCGGGAACATGACGCCCTTTCTCCCCAGCCGTCGCCATCACCACCGGCCTCGCAGACGCCTTGGGGCTCTGCCTCAAACCCCGGCCCTCTCAAGGAGTCAGCCGGCAGCGAAGAGTGCGGGTCGGCGGTGGGAGGGGGTGGGGCGCGGGGTGGCTCCTCCCCGACCGAGCACCGGAGGCGTACCGGGAACCTCCCAGGGCCGCCAGGCCAAGCCCAAGGGTCACACGGTGAGCCCGGCGGCCCTGGGAGAACCCCGGCTCGGCAGAGCTGCCCGATCGAGGAGAAACCACCCCACTCAGCCCGAGCGGCAGCCCGCTGGGGATCACTCGCGCAGCTCTACACCAGCGCCCTCAAGCACCAAGTTGGAGATCAGTCGGGGGCTGAAGCACTCAGCGCGTTCCCATCTCCCCATCTTGCCGTTGGTGTGGAACCAGAGCACATCGCCGCCGTCCTCGTGCTGGGTGGCGAACTCAACGTCCATAGCGGTGAACACCGACCGGGCACTGACAGTGTCGGTATCGAAGGTGAACCGCCCTTGATGCGTGCCGAGCAGTCCGGTGGCACCTCGCCCTGAGCGGTCCCTTGGAATCAGTGAGCAGGCGAACGCGGCAGGTACCGTTCGCTGCCAGTCGAACTGATCCTCTGCCGACGCGTGCAATGCGGCTGTGTGCTTGTTCAACTCCTCAGCGTCCAAACATGCCTGAACCAGTGCTCCGGGAACTCCCCAATACGAGGCGAACTCGGTCAAGGCGGCGAGGATGTTCCGCTGGTAGTCGAGGCGGCCAAGCAGGGCGCGGGGCGTGTCACTCAGGTTGGCAGCGGCCGGGAGTGAGCCGTGGTGGTAGGCCCCAGCCTCCAGGACCGCACCCCAGAAGTCAGCCGTCACTTCCGTCTTGACTGCGCCGGCTGTAAGGACCGCCTCATATCTTCCTTGAAGCGCAACTAGGAAGGTGCGCAACTGGGGCGGATGTCCTTGTGTCCACTCTGCCTTCAGCCGTACGCCGGCGGGCGTGGGACTGCTCGATGTTGACGCAGATCTTTTGGAACCGAACAGACCCATGGCACCCCTTTGCAGGCCGAAGCGCGTCAGGCCGGTCATCCTACTGAAGGCCTGGCTCCGGTTCTCCAAGATCCGGACTAGTCACGGACCGGCACCAGTCCTAGGGCTCCAGCGGAACGTCAGAACGTTACAGTCACCGGGCCTGACGGCAAGGGCTACACGAGCACGACGTCAGGCCTGCTGGAGTAGGTAGGAGGAGTGGGCTCGCATCGCGACGTGTGTCGTAGGTGGGTGGAAGAAATCTCGGAACCAGCAGCCGTTGGACTGCGCGGAAACTCGTGGCGGTGAGCTGCGGTGGTGGAGTGAAAAATTCGCCGGAGCTAGCAGCGGTTGGAGTGCGCGGAAACTCGCGCGAATGAGCAGTCGTGTAGCCACTCGAAAATAACGTGATCCAAGCACCGTTGGAGTGGAAGAAAATACATCTCGAATCACTTCGACAGAAGCGGTAGCGGGGAACTGGTAGCTGAGAACTGGTAGCGATTCAGTGGCTCGAAACTCCGGAGCAATAAGACGGACGACTGCCCGACGCAGAGATCAGTAGTATGGCTTGTGGCGCAGCTGATGGTGGCGTGGCGGCGCCACAGCCAGCGTCCCATGCGGGTATCTACCTGCTGTTTCCCGCGCGGGTGCTCGGCCCGATGCGGCTGGTGTGAGCTTCGGGTACGCGGAAGTCATCAGCACCTGCGCACCTCCGCACCTGCTGATCTGCGCTTCGCTTGGCTGATTCTGAGGCGGTGCCGGATTGTCGGCGTTGGAGAGCTTGTAGCTACAAGAGGGGCCTTTAAGCAGGCAATTTGCTGATGTTAGGGCCGAAGCCCTAATCTCAATGGCGCAAGGCTCAGGGCAGTCAAATGGCGTGAGGCCGCCTGCGGGAACAGGCGACCCCACCGGCCCTTTTTCTCATACGCGTGAGAGGACCAGAGTCATTATGGAAGACCGTCAAGGGAACGTCCAGGGAGACAGGTCAGACGCTGGCCCCTCCGTGCTGAGTGCGGTGGTGTACGCGCTCGCGTTGGCGGCGGGAGTGCTGCTCGTCTGCACGCATCAGGCGAAGGTGACGGAGGCTTCGGGCTACGTAGCGCCGTTCCTTGTCATCTACGAGCGGACGTTCCGTTCTCGTTGATACGGCCCGCGGTACAGCAGTGGCGTACCGCAACGGGGCTGTCCGTGCGTGGTCTTGGGCGCCCACGGGCGGCATAGACGAGACGTAGTTGTCCGTAGATGACCGATCTGGCAAGAGCTACGGATCAAAAGGTTGCAGGTTCGAATCCTGCCGAGCGCACCAGCACAGAAGCCCCGACCGAATCTGACGGCCGGGGCTTCTGGCATTCCGGCGCGCGCCGCGGGGTTCCATGAGGGTGCGGGCGCCGGAGCGGGGGAACCGGTGTGAGCTGCGCCCCGTCTGAGCCACCATGGGGGAGTTCGCGCTGGTGGCCTTGTTGCTCGCGCCCTTCGTCGGCCCGCTGGTGTTCGGTCTTGCGGGGATCGCCCTGCTGGTCCGGTGGATCAGGATCCGGGCGTCGGGCAGGGCCGTCGGCGGCCTGCGCCTGCCCGGCGTGCTGACGTGCGCGCTGATCGCGGTGATGGCGGCCGCGGCCGCGTCCGCCGCCTACGGTTGGGGGTTCTTCGCCGGGGGCGTGTGGGAAGGGCCGGACAAGGTCTGCGCGCTGAAGGGTGTTCCGGGCGACCACATCGTGTCCCGGCATGTGCTGCCGGTGAGTGCGCAATGCGTGACCTCGGACGGAGTCGGCACCGAACTCGTGTCCTGGTGGGTGAATCCGGTGATCTGTGCGGGGCTGGCCGCGCTCGTGGCCGCCCTCGTGCTCGGAGTCGTGGCGACGGCACGAGCGGCTTCGGCCCGCGCCGGGCGCACCGGTTGAGCGGCCCTCCCGGATTCGATCAGGGAGGGCCTTCAGCCGTTGCGGGGACGACTGCCGAACACCGGTCAGGAAGTCCTGGCGGGGCGGAACGGCCACCACGCGCCGGCGGCGCCGGGGCTCAGGGCGTCGCGGCCGGGAAGTTCGCCATGGGGCAGTAGGTCGGCTGGGTCGGGTCGTACTGGTGGATGCCGAAGGCGATGCCCGCCTGCGAGTTGCCCGTCAGGGGGGAGTCGCCGACCAGGACGAGAGCGTGCCAGCCGGTCTGCTTGGCCGTGTAGAGGGTGCAGTTGTCGACCACCTTCGTGCTCTGGCCGGCCGCGGCCGTGCTGCGGCCCTGCACGTAGGTGGAGGACTGGCCCGGGGTGGCTTCCAGCAGGTACAGCTCCTGCGCCGCGACCGGGGTGGAGGCCCAGAAGGACTCACCCGCCGTCAGGTAGATGTCCGAGATCGACGTCACCTGGTTGCCGTTGAGCACGGAGAAGGCGATGTCGGGGTCGCCCGCGCCGGTCGTGCCGTGGTGGGTCGGAGTGGGGATGGTGGTGATCTTCGCGCCGTACTGCGCCTCGACCCAGTACGAGCCCGCGGTGTGCTGGACGACCTGCGGGTACCAGGTGCCGAACGGCTCGGTGCCCGAGTTCGAGTCCACCGCGACGAAGTTGGTCCTGTCCGTGCCCACGTTGCTGCTGCCGGCGAGGCCGCCCCCCACGTTCAGCACGTTCAGCCCGAAGTTCGCGCCGGAGGACGGCTGGACCGCCGACACCGACCAGTAGCTGTACGACGTCGGGTAGTTGTAGCCCTGGGCGACCGTCGACGAGACGGCTGTCCCGTTCGGAAGCACGCCCCCGGCCCAGGCGACCCCGGTGAAGGCGAGCGCCGCGGCGCTCGCCAACGCTCCCACGGTCAGCCACCGACCGGTCCTTCTTGCGTGCACGAACGCCTCCTCGGGAAGTCTGATGGATGCCTGAGCGCCCATCGGTCCGGGCGCCGGGCCTCCCCGAACGTACTAGCCCTTCGCACGCTTCGTGCACTGCCGCAGTCGTCTCGTGACTAGGCTGCGACGATGATTCCCTCCGTACCTCCCGTCGTGCCCGCCGGGCGGATGGCCGCAGGTGAGCAGCCTGTGCGGCCACTGCCTTCGGGCGCGTTGCTGCGACCGTGGCAGGAGGGGGACGAAGCGGCGATCGTCGAGGCGGCACTGGACCCCGGGATCCAGCGGTGGAGCCGCCCCGGGCGTGGAGTGACCGAGGCGGACGCGCGCGAGCGGATCGCGCGGTGGCGGCGGAGGTGGCGGAGCGAGGAGGCGGCGATCTGGGCGGTCGTCGCGGCCGGGGCCGAGCGGCCGGTGGGACTGATCGGGTGGGCGGACGTCGATCTGGTCGGCGGCAGCGCCGAGGTCCTGTACTGGCTGCTGCCGGCCGGGCGGGGGACCGGGTTGGGGACCGAGGCGTTGGTCGAGGTGAGCCGGTGGGCAGTGGAGGAGCTCGGGCTCCAGCGCTTGCGGCTGACGCATTCGGTGGCGAACCCCGCGTCCTGCCGGGTCGCCGAGCGGGCCGGTTTCGCCTATGAGGGGACGATGCGCGGCGCGTTGCTGCACGAGGACGGCTGGCACGACGAGCATCTGCACGCCCGCGTGCGCGGGGACGCGTGGCCGGTGTGACCCCGTGCGGCCGGGGTGTTCACAGGCGCTTGGGTGTGTCCCCGATGTTGGGGAAGACGGCGCCGAGGACGGGCGCGAGGACCAGGCCCATCAGGTTGACGAAGCCGAGTTGGTCCTGCCACAGCGTCAGGGCGGCACCGCTGTGGTGGAGCAGGATGTCGACCGGGTCGAGGCCGAGATCGTGCGCGGCCAGCAGGGTGAAGCCCACGTACTGGCCGAGGAACGTGGCGGCCAGGGAGCAGACGGCGCTGACCGTCGAGGTCACCGCGCCGCCGCAGCCGCGGCGGTGGACCGCCGAGCCGATGGCGCCGCCGATGATCAGCCCGATCCATCCGTAGACCGTCCGGGTGGTGGCGATGACGCCCGCGTAGGCGGCGGCGCACAGGACCATGGAGATCAGGGCCGTGATCACGCCCGCGGTGATCTTGCCGGCGGTGGGCGCCGGAGGCGGAGCCGGGGTGGCTGTGGCCTTGCTTCTGACGGTCCCGCTCATGGATACGGCCTCCGCTTACCGGTGATCGGGCCGCGGCAATGTAGCAGTGGGCGGGGAGCGTGGTCATCCGGTTGAGCCGCTGATCCGATGGGATGAAGAACTGTGCGACGGTGGTTCGGTTCCACTCCGGCTGGCGACCGTTGAGCTTCATGAAGAAACGTTCAGTCATGGCCGTCGTCCTGGTTCTCGTCGTGCTGGTGCTCGGGGCCCTGTGGGCGCCCGGCGCGGAGGCGGCGAGCAGGCGGGCGGTGCGGCTCAGCGCCACGGAGCTGCGGCACTGCCGGGCCGACGGGCAGAACCCCGTCGTCTGCGTGGACCTGAGCGCGCAGCGGATGTGGGTGATGAAGGGGAAGTCGGTGGTGTTCGCGCCCGTCACCGTGCGGAGCGGACGGCGCGGGAACATCACGCGGACCGGGCGGTTCCGGATCTACTGGCGGCATCTGCACCACTGGTCCACCGAGTACGACTCGCCGATGCCCTACAGCCAGTTCTTCAGCGGCGGCGAGGCGCTGCACGGGATCTACGGGAACGTGCACCGCGGACCCGGCTCGTACGGCTGCGTCAACCTGACCATCCACGACGCGGCGCACCTGTGGTCCGTCACCCGTAAGGGCACCCTCGTCGAGGTGTGGGGTCGCAAGCCGGGGACGTGAGGGTCCTGCGGAGGATATCCGTCCGAACCGGGGTGTACGGGTGGGATCGGGAGCGATCACTGTGCCGGGGATGTGAGGATGGTGTCCATGAGTGACAACGTTTTCTTCGACATCACCATCAACGACGAGCCGGCCGGCCGGATCGTCTTCAAGCTGTTCGACGAGGTCGTCCCGAAGACGGCCCAGAACTTCCGTGAGCTGGCCACCGGCCAGCACGGCTTCGGTTACGAGGGCTCGCACTTCCACCGTGTGATCCCCGAGTTCATGCTGCAGGGCGGTGACTTCACCGCCGGTAACGGCACCGGTGGCAAGTCCATCTACGGCGAGAAGTTCGAGGACGAGAACTTCCAGCTCAAGCACACCAAGCCGGGCCTGCTGTCGATGGCGAACGCCGGCCGCAACACCAACGGCTCGCAGTTCTTCATCACCACCATCGTCACCGACTGGCTCGACGGCAAGCACGTCGTCTTCGGCGAGGTCGTCGAGGGCATGGACGTCGTCAAGAAGATCGAGAGCTACGGCTCCCGTGGCGGCGCCACCAGCGCCAAGGTTTCCATCGCCAAGTCCGGCACGGTCTGATCCACGCACCGAGCGACGCATCGAGCGGCGCACCGAGCGACGCGTCGAGGGGCGCTTGAGCCGTAGCGGCTCGGGCGCCCCTCGCGCGCGTTCAGGCGCGGGCGACCAGATCGAGGACGTGCCAGTGCTTGGGGCCGCCGACGGCGTGGCCCTCGCGTTCCTCCTCGCGCACGGTGAGGATCTCCAGGCCGGCGAGCAGCGCGCGGGCCTCGCCGGTGGTGTGGGTGGTGATCGCCGGATCGGCCGCCCAGGTGTCGCGCGGGCCGAAGAGGTTCACCGCGAGCAGCGCGCCCGGCTCCAGAGCGGCGCGGATCAGCGCCCAGGTGCGGGCGAAGACCTCCGCCCGCTGGAAGGGCAGCGCGTAGCCCGCGTAGACCAGTCCCGCCTGCGGCAGCCGGTCGAGGGAGCCGAAGGACTGCTCGGTGACGGTCAGGCGGTCCCGGTCCCTCGGCGCCACGGACGCCTCGATCCGCAGGTGCGCGCCGGGCGCGCCGTCCAGCGCGAGGACCCGCCAGCCGGCGGCGAGCAACGCCGCCGTCTCCCGGCCCGCCCCGGCGCCGAGGTCGACGGCGAGCCGTCCCCGGGCGTCCCCTGCGGTCTCGATCGCCTCCAGGCAGAGGGCACGCACGGGGCTGTCGGCGGTGGCCGCGTAGAAGGGTTCCCAGTCGTCGATCACGCGCTCATTCTGGCCCGGGACGGAGCCAGCGGGCATTGTCAGTGGTGGGTGCCATGCTGCGGACCATGGAGAGCGCGAACGGCCGCGAGGTCGACATCCGGGGCTTCTGGCAGCTGATCGAGGAGGCACGCCGCGAGCTCACCGGCGTGGGTGACGGCGCGGCGGTGGCCACCCGGGCCAGCGGGATACTCGCGCGGCGCGGGGCGGCGGAGATCATCGCGGCACAGCGGGGTCTGTGGGCGCTGATGGCCCGGTCCTACCGGAGCCCTCTGTGGGCCGCGGCCTACATGATCAACGGTGGGTGCTCGGACGACGGTTTCGACTACTTCCGCGGCTGGCTGATCCTTCAGGGGCGGGAGACGTACGAGCGCGTCGTCGCCGATCCGGACGCGCTGGCCGAGCTGCCGCAGGTGCGCGCGGCGGCCGCGCACGGGTCCGATCTGGAGGGCGAGGACGCCCTCTCCATCGCCTGGCGGGCGCACATCTCCGCGACGGGCGCGGAGCTGCCGCCGCGGTCGTTCAGCGTCCGCTACCCCGAGCTGGACCAGGCGTGGAACTTCGACTTCGACGACATGGGGGAGATGCGCCGCCGGCTGCCCCGCCTCGCGGCTCTGTACGGCGGGTAGTGGCACTACCTCAAGGGGCGCGAGGCCCTGCTCGAGAACTGCGTGCGCGAGCAACCACCGGCGTGCGGATGGCCCTGCTCGCTGCGCGACTCACCACACAGGGTGGCTTGTCGCGCGCGCAGTTCATCGAGCAGGGCCCCGCGCCCCGGAAGGCTCAGGCCGGCGTCAGTGCGCTGCCGCGACCAGGTCGGGCAGGAGCAGCGCGGCGTTCGGGGTGCCGAGACCGGTGACCGGGTCCCAGCCGGTGGACGCCGAGTAGCCCGCCACGGTCGGGTCGGTCTGGTTGTTGCCGATGGTGATGTCGTTGAAGTCCGCCGCGTACTGCGCGGGGTTCGCCGCCACCTTGTAGAGCGCCGGGTTGATCTGGCCCAGGCCGCCGCCGTTGATCTGGTCGGCGATCGCCGTCAGGCCCGCCCACTGCGGGCAGGACAGCGACGTGCCGCCGATGTCGTACCAGCCGGTGCTGCACGCGGCGGAGCCGCAGCTCAGACCGCTGTTGCCGTCCGGCGGCAGGGAGACGTAGACGAGCATGCCGGTGCCGGAGCTGGCCTGGAGGGAGATGTCGGGGACGCCGCGCATGGCGCCGATCGCGGTGCTGCCGGCCGGCAGCGTGTCCTGGTAGGAGGGGCGGGAGAAGATGGAGCTGTAGCCGCCGCCACCGTCGGTCCAGCCGATCTCCGCCTGGCCGGGGTCGGCCTGGCACTTGGCCGGGTTGCTGCTGCTGTCCACGGTGCGCGGGCTGGTCGCGCTCGCGTTCGCGTCCGTGCACAGGTAGGTGCCGCCGACGCCGGTGACCAGCGGGTCGGAGGCGGGCCACTCGACGCCGGGGTCGGGCAGCGTGCGGGGGTTCTTGACCGGCGTCTTCAGTGTGATCGCGGAACCGTTGTCGCCGGAGGAGCCGAGCACGGTGACACCGTTGGCGGCCGCGTCCTGGAAGGCGTAGCGCAGGTTCTGCAGCGCCTGAGAGCTGGCGAACGCGCCCTCGCCGGAGGCGAAGGACTGGGAGATGACGTTGGCCAGGTGGTGCTGGACCACGTAGTCCTCGGCGGCCATCATCTGCGGCAGGCCCTGGACGCCGAGGGTCTCCGCGGTCGGCGTGGTGACCAGCAGGATGTTGGCGCCGGGCGCCATCGCGTGCGCGGTCTCGACGTCGAGGGCGACCTCGAGCGCCCAGCCGGCCTTGTCCTCCTGCCCGGTGCCCTTGCTCTGGGACGGCGGGGCGACGGTCGCGGGCGCGCCCTGGAGTTGCAGCTCGCTGAAGGAGGGCATCCCCGGCGCGCAGGTGACGGACTCCTCGCCGCACATGGCGGCGATGCCGAAGGCCTGGTCGAAGACGTGGAGGTCATGGGCCATGGTGTCGCTGCCGTAGGAGTCCACGATCGCGATGGTCATGCCCGTGCCGTCGTAGCCCTTGGCGTAGAGCGGGCCGACGTTGTACGCGGCCTGCACGGACTGCGGGTCGAAACAGCGCCGCCCGGCCGAGCCGCACTGGGCCTGGGTCGGCGGGGTGGTGGAGGTGCTGAGCTGCGTGTACTCGGCGACGGTCGGTCTGACCTGCGGGTACGTGGCTGCTGACGCGGTCGTGACGGCGGTCGCGCCGAGCGCGGCGCTGGGCACGACCAGGGTCAGTCCGCCGACGACGGCGGCGAGGATGCGACGACGTGCGGATGGAACCATTGAGCGCCCTCCAGAGGGTGTGAGGGGGATCAGGGGTTCGTGCGCGCCCACGCTAGAGCCGGAGGCGACTTTCGCACTACGCATCGGACAGGACCGAGACCGGAGCGCAACCAGTGCCCCCTCTGGCCGTGGTGCTAGGTCCGGCGACCGAGGCGGGGTCGTCCTGAAGGTGGATTCTGCACGTACCGATGTGCGCTACATTTACTTGCTGGGAGCAAGCAACTATGTAGGACAAGGGGCGGGACGGCCGTGGAACAGACGACGCCGGTGGACCCCGTGGACCCGGACAAGGTGGACCCGGTCGCCGCGGAGCTGGGCGAGGAGATCGTCCGCTTCTTCCGCCTGATGCAGGCGAAGCGGCAGCGCTCGCGCGACGAGAACGGCGGCGACCGCGTGCTGCTCGCCGTGCTGGTCCGGTGCGGGCCGAGGCGGGCGACGGATCTCGCCGGGGAGGCGCATCTGGACCTGTCGACCGTCAGCCGACAGATCCGCTCGCTGGTCGAGCGCGGCCTGGTCGAGCGGACCCCCGACCCGGACGACCGGCGCGGCGTGCTGCTGTCGGTCTCCCCGGCCGGTCTCGCCGCGTTCGAGGCCTTCCGAGAGCAACGCAACCGGGAGCTGAGCGCGCTCCTGGAGAACTGGACGGGTACGGACCGCCACGAGCTGGTCCGCCTCCTGTCCCGCCTGAACGACGAATTCGCCCGGCATCACTTCGCCGAGCAAGGAGCAGCCAAGTGAGCAGCAACAGTCATGGCGGGGCGGCCACCGCCGCAGCGCCGGGCATACCCGAAGCGGCCAAGGCCGGACTGAGCCATCGCCAGATCCTGACGATCCTGTCGGGCCTGATGATGGGCATGTTCCTGGCCTCGCTCGACCAGACCATCGTCTCCACCGCGATCCGGACCATCGCCGACGACCTGCACGGCCTGAGCGAGCAGGCCTGGACGACCACGGCCTACCTGATCACCTCGACGATCGCCACGCCGCTCTACGGCAAGCTCTCCGACATCTACGGCCGCAAGCCGTTCTTCCTCGCCGCGATCAGCATCTTCGTCGTCGGCTCCGTCGCCTGCACCTTCTCCACCTCGATGATCGAGCTGGCCGCGTTCCGCGCGTTCCAGGGCATCGGCGCCGGTGGTCTGATGTCCCTCGCGCTGGCGATCATCGGCGACATCGTGCCGCCGCGCGAACGCGCTCGCTACCAGGGCTACATCCTCTCCGTCTTCGCCACCTCCAGCGTGCTCGGCCCGCTGGTCGGCGGCTTCCTGGCCGGTCAGAACTCGATCCTCGGCATCGCCGGCTGGCGCTGGGTCTTCCTGGTCAACGTCCCGATCGGCATCGTCGCCCTCGTCGTCGTCGCCAAGGTGCTGAACGTCCCCCACGTGCGCCGCGCCCAGCGGATCGACTGGTGGGGCGCCGTCACCATCGCCGTCGGTGTGGTGCCGCTGCTGCTGGTGGCCGAGCAGGGCCAGGCCTGGGGCTGGACCTCCGCGCGGTCGCTGTCCTGCTACGGGATCGGCGTCGTCGGCATCGTCACCTGGATCCTCGTCGAGCGCCGGATGGGCGACGCCGCGCTGATCCCGATGCGCCTGTTCTCCAACAAGGTCTTCAGCCAGACCAGCGTGCTCTCGGTGCTGATCGGTATGGCCATGTTCGGCGGGATGATGATGATCCCGCAGTACCTGCAGATCGTGAAGGGCGCGAGCCCGACCAAGTCCGGTCTGATGATGCTGCCGCTGATGCTCGGCATGATGGTCACGTCCATCGTCGTCGGCCGGCTGATCGCCCGGACCGGGCACTACAAGATCTACCCGGTGGTCGGCACCGCCGTGATGGTCGGCGCGATGCTGCTCTTCCACTTCCGGGTCGAGTGGAACACCCCGCTGCCGGAGACCATGGGCTACATGGCCGTCTTCGGCATCGGCCTGGGCCTCACCATGCAGACGCTGACGCTGGCCGTGCAGAACGCGGTCCCGCCACAGGACATGGGTGTGGCCACCGCCTCCGCCACCTTCTTCCGCCAGCTCGGCGCGACGGCCGGTACGGCGATCTTCCTCTCGGTGCTGTTCAGCACGGTCAAGGACAACGTCGCCAAGGCCTTCACCGCCGCCCAGCACACCCCGGCGTTCCAGCACGCGGTGGCGCAGCACCCGCACGCGCTCTCCGGCGCGAACTCCGGCTCGGTGCTGAGCGACTCCTCCTTCATCCAGCAGCTGCCGGATGCCCTGGCGGCACCCTTCAAGATCGGCTTCGCCGACTCGATGCACCTGGTGTTCCTGATCGCCTCCGGCGTGGCGGCGGTGGCCTTCCTGCTCTCACTGGTCATCAAGGAGGTTCCGCTGCGCAAGGTTTCCGGCATCCAGGCCCAGGCCGCGGCGCAGAAGGCGGAGGAACTGGACAAGTCGGCGTAACTTACGTCCCCCTAACGGGTGATACGGTGGCGCGCCATGAAGGGTTTCCGGAAGTTTCTGCTCCGCGGCAATGTCGTTGATCTGGCCGTCGGCGTCGTCATCGGTGCGGCGTTCACGGGCATCGTCAAGGGGTTCACCGGGGACTTCCTGACCCCGCTGATCGGCCTGTTCACCGGCAAGAGCACCGACTTCAGCGGCGGGGTCGCCGAGGTCCACGGCCAGAAGTTCGCTTACGGCGACTTCATCAACACCGTGATCACGTTCCTGATCACCGCTGCGGTCGTCTACTTTTGCGTGGTGCTGCCGATCACCAAGCTGAGCGCCCGCTTCGCCACCAAGGCGGACGTGGACGCGCCGAAGAAGGACTGTCCGGAGTGCCTGAGCTCCATCCCGGCCGCCGCCAGCCGCTGCGCGTACTGCACGGCGCAGGTGCCGGTGGAGTTCGCCTCCTTCCCGAGGCAGTGACCGTCAGACGTTGACGACCAGTGCGGGCCGACGAGGATCGTCGGCCCGCACTGCCATGTCCGCCTGCTCCTCCGGGCGGACCTCCGCCTCGTAGCGGGCGAAGGCCGGGAGCGTCCACCGTTCCGGCTCGGGCGTGCGGCGCTCCAGCGCGGCCGGCGTCAGCCGCAGGTGCACGGTGAGGTCGAGCGGGAACCAGCGGCCCAGCAGCAGTGGGCCGTCCAGGACGAGGACGCCGCCCGGCGGCAGTGGGACGCGCTGCGCGCGCGTCGCGCGGTCGGTGGCAGGGTCCCACAGGGTGGGCAGGACCAGGCCGGAGCCGCCCGGCTCCAGCGGGTCGAAGACCTCGCGGAAGAGCGCGCCCGCGTCGAGCCAGCGGTCCAGGTAGGCGTCGGCGTCGTGGTGGCCGTACTCGAACCGCAGTGAGGCCGGGCGCAGGAAGTCACGGGCGCGGACGCGCCGGACCGGGCGCCCGCGCACGCGCAGCGGCTCGACCAGGGCGTCGGCGAGGTCGCCGGGACGGGCGGCGTCCGCGCCGTCCACGGCGACCCTGGTCCAGGTCCGGCCGTCCTCCTCGCTCAGCCGGGCGACGCGCTCGGCGAGCTCCTCGGCGAGCGCCTCCGGGGTGAGCGGCCGGACCTGGACCGCCATCAGGCGGAGGTCTCGACGGGGGCCGAGGCCGCCGTCAGCGCGTCCAGCTCGGCCTGGGTCAGCGCCAGGTCCGGGAAGGCGACCAGCGCCGCGAGCTGCTCCACGGTGCGGGCGGAGGCGATCGGCGCGGCGACCGTCGGCTGCGCGGCCAGCCACGCCAGCGCGACCGTGGCGACGGCCACGTCGTGCGCCTCGGCGACGGTGTCCAGCGCGGCGAGGACCCGCTGCCCCTGCTCGCTCGCGGCGAGCTTCTCGGCGGAGCTCGCGCGCACGCTGTCGACGGCGGGGCCGCCGGCCCGGTACTTGCCGGTCAGGAAGCCGCCGGCCAGCGCGTAGTAGGGCACGCAGGAGATGCCGAACTCGGCGGCGACGGCGGCAGGCCCGCCTTCGTAGGCGGCACGGAAGCCCAGGTTGTAGTGCGGCTGGAGTGCCACGTACTCGGCCAGGCCCTCGCGGCGGGCGAACTGCATCGAGGCGCGCAGGCGTTCGGGGGAGATGTTGGACGCCGCGATCTGGCGGACCTTGCCCGCCCGGACCAGCGTGTCCAGCGCCGTCATGATCTCCTCGACGGGCGTCGACTCGTCGTCGAAGTGGGTGTAGAGCAGGTCGATGCGGTCGGTGCCCAGGCGCTTGAGCGAGGCCTCGGCCGCCGCGGCGATGTTCTCCGCCTTCAGCCCCTTGAACTGCGGGTGCGCGCCGATCTTGGTGGCGATGACGATGTCGTCGCGGTTGTCGCGGGCGGCGGTCCAGGCGCCGATGATCGTCTCGGACTCGCCGCCGGAGTTGCCGGGGGCCCAGGCGGAGTAGACGTCGGCCGTGTCGAGGAAGTTGCCGCCGGCGGCGGCGTAGCCGTCGAGGACGGCGAAGGACTGGTCGCGGTCGGCCGACCAGCCGAAGACGTTGCCACCGAGGTTGAGCGGGAAGACAGAGAGGTCGGAGCTGCCGAGCTGCACACGTGCGGAGGAGGTCATGCCGGGATCAACGACCGCCCGGCCGCGACGTGTTCCCTGCCACGCCGTACGACTTCGCCACGCGGGTTCCCGGGGTTCTGTCACAGAGCTGCGACATTCGGGGGTCCAGCTTCCGTTCCGGATTGGCTAGAGTCAGGGCACATGTCGAACTACCAGAACTACCAGCAGCCCGCGAACGAGGACAGCTCGGCGAGCACGCAGATGTTCCGTGCCTTCGTCGACGAGCCCGTGGCCCAGCCGGCGACCGCGCCGAGCGAGACGCGCCGCACCGGCGTGATCACCGCGGCGGTGATCATCGGCCTGGTGGTCGTGATCGGCGTCGTCTACCTCGCCTTCAAGTAACCCCCTCGGCCGGCCCTCGCCGAGGCCCCGCCTCAGCTGAGGGTCGCCGCCCGCGTCTCCATGTGCATGCCGTCGGGCACGCGCCAGGAGTCGAGACAGACCGTCCAGCTCTCCTGTGCGCTCGCGTGCCCCGCGACCGGCGCGGCCAGCGGCTGGCTGGTCTGGTACGTCCACCAGTCAACGCCGAGCGCGCCGATGACGTGGGTCGCGAAGGTCACCGTGCCGCTGGTGGCGGCACGGTCACCGCTGTTGGCCAGGGTGAGGACGACCCGTTGGCACCAGCGCTGACCGGTCGCGGCGGTGTGCAGTGCGGTGACCGCGAGGCTCGCGGGCGTCTGCGGCGTGCCGCCGCCGCTGCCACCCGAGCCGCCGCCCGTTCCACCACCTGCTCCGCCTGTTCCGCCGCCCGACCCGCCGCCGGTGCTGCCGCCTCCGCCCGGCGGGGGGCTGGGCGTGCCGGTCGGGCTGCCCGCGCTGCCGCCGGATGCCGACGTGCCGCCGCCCGTGCCGCCTCCGGGTGTTCCGGGCGCCCCGCCGCCGTGGGTACCGCCACCGTGTGTCCCGGCGCCGCCACCTGTCCCCGAGCCCGTCGAGGCCGGGGGTGTGGTGCCCGGCGTGGTGCCGGTGCCGTTGCCGGGGGTCGCCGATCCGCCGGTCGTGGGGGAGTCGAGCGGGACGAAGACCACGCCGTCGTGGGAGGGCGTGGTCACGGCGGGCGTGGGCGAGCCGTCGCCGAGGGCGACCGAACCGCCGAGATCGGCCCCACAGCCCGCCAGGGCCAGCACCGTCGCACCGAGCAGGCCGCCTGCCACCAGGCCGGCCGTGGAACGTGCCATCGACGCTCGTCCTCCCCGTTCCGCCTACCGCCGGAGGCGTCAGTTTACTGATGGGTCATCAGATCAGGAAGGTGTGCTTCGGTCCGGGCTCCGCCCGTGCCTAGACTGGCGAACGATTGCACGAGGAAACGTTTCGCCCGATCAAGGAGCCGATGTGACCCAGATCGACAGCACCCCGGGGCGCAGCCTCGGTCTGCAGGGCGCCGTGAACGCCCGTGACCTGGGTGGATACCGCACCGCCGACGGCCGTACGGTCCGCAGCGGCGTGGCCCTGCGCGGCGACGCGCTGCACCGGGCCTCGGCGGAGGACCTGGCGATCCTGGCGGGGCTCGGCCTGCGCCACGTGATCGACCTGCGCGGCCTGAACGAGGTCGCCGAGAACGGTGCGGACCTGCTCCCGGAGGGCGCGGAGCTGGAGGCCCAGCCCGTCTACGCCCTCGACCACGACATCTACTCCGCGCTGCGGGACACACTCGCCGCCCAGGACGCCGACGCGCAGCGCGCCCTGCTGGGTGACGGCGGCGCGGAGCGGCTGATGGTCTCGATGTACGACTGGTTCGTCACCGACCCGGAGATCCGCGCGCGCTTCGCGGCGACGGTCAGGGCGCTCACGCGCCCCGAGCGGCTGCCGCTCTTCTTCCACTGCACGGCGGGTAAGGACCGCACCGGCTGGACGGCGGCGATCGTGCTGACCGCCCTCGGGGTGGACCGCGAGACGGTCTACGAGGACTACCTGCTCACCAACGAGCGCACGGACGCGCTGATCGCCCGGATCCTCGACCAGCTCGGCACCCAGGGCGTCATGCGCGAGCCCGAGCTGATGCGCCCGGTGATGCGCGCGGACCGCGCCTACCTCGACTCGGCCTTCGCGGCCGTCGCCGCGGGTTGGCCGAGCTTCGACGCGTTCCTGCGCGAGGGCCTCGGCCTGTCCGACGCGGACCTCGAGGCACTGCGCAAGAACCTGCTGGACTGACGTACCGCGCCGCGAGGGGCCGGCCGACGGCCGGCCCCTTCCGGCTGCGGCTACCCCTCGGAGATCAGGCCCTCCCGGAGCGTGGCCAGGGTGCGGGTCAGCAGGCGCGAGACGTGCATCTGGGAGATGCCGATCTCCTCGCCGATCTGGGACTGCGTCATGTTGCCGAAGAACCGCAGCATGATGATCCGCCGCTCCCGGGCGGGCAGCCGCGCCAGCAGCGGCTTGAGCGCCTCGCGGTACTCCACGCCCTCCATCGCCGCGTCCTCGTAGCCCAGGCGCTCCGCGAGGGGGCCGTCGCCGTCCTCCTCGGTCGGGGTGCTGTCCAGCGAGGAGGCCGTGTAGGCGTTGCCGACGGCCAGGCCCTCGACGACGTCCTCCTCGGTGACGCCGAGGCAGGCGGCCAGCTCGGCGACGGTCGGGCTGCGGTCGAGCCGCTGGCTGAGTTCGTCGCCGGCCTTGGTGAGGGCCAGGCGCAGCTCCTGCAGGCGGCGCGGGACCCGGACCGACCAGCTGGTGTCGCGGAAGAAGCGCTTGATCTCGCCGATGATCGTCGGCATGGCGAAGGTCGGGAACTCCACGCCGCGGTCGTGGTCGAACCGGTCGATCGCCTTGATCAGGCCGATCGTGCCGACCTGGACGATGTCCTCCATCGGCTCGTTGCGGCTGCGGAAGCGCGCCGCCGCGTACCGCACCAGCGGCAGGTTGAGTTCGATCAGGGTGTTGCGGACGTAGGCGTGGTCCGGGTGCTCCGGTGTGAGCTCCGCGAACCGCAGGAAGAGTGAGCGGGAGAGAGTGCGGGTGTCGAGCCCGTCCTCCCCCGGAACGACCGCCGGGACCACCGGAGTGACCGGCGCGACCGGATCGGTCGCCCGCTGGGCGGGCAGGACCACGGCGCCGTGGGCGAGAGCCTCGGACACGCTGCAACCCCCTTCAACTCAGCCATCGATGAGTCGACATGCCGACGACTCCGTACCTCCACTGAGATACCGGCACAGCATCCCCGGCAAACCACGAGAGGGCCAGATGTCACGCGGCAGTAACGTGCTGTCAGGAGCTATTTCGCAAGTTGATCAGTAGCACTATTACGGCATATGACGGACAGCCGACTACACAGAGCGATCGGCGCGAGGCGACGCCGCGTGCGCCCGTCCGTGCCTCAGCTCTCCCAGTGGTTGCCGCTGCGCAACCGAGCAAAGATGCGAGCCAGCAGGCGTGAGACGTGCATCTGGGACATGCCGAGCTCGGTCGAGATCTGCGACTGCGTCAGATTGCCGAAGAACCTGAGCATCACAATCTGTCGCTCCCGGTCCGGCAGCTGCACGAGCAGATGACGGACCATGTCCCGATGCTCCACATGGGTGAGTGCGGAGTCCTCGTAGCCGAGCCGGTCGAGCAGGGCGAGACCGCCGTCGTGCTCCTGCTGGGCCTCCAGCGAGGTGGCGTTGTAGGCGCGGCCGGCGTCCAGGCAGGCACGCACGTCCTCCTCGGGGATGCGCAGCGACGCGGCGATCTCGGGGACCTTGGGCTGCCGTCCGTGGGTGACGGTCAGCTCCTCCATCGCGCCGCTGACCTGGACCCACAGTTCCTGGAGCCGGCGCGGTACGTGCATGGTCCGCACGTTGTCGCGGAAGTAGCGCTTGATCTCGCCGAGGATGGTCGGCAGCGCGTAGGTCGGGAACTGCACGCCGCGGCTGAGGTCGAACCGGTCGATCGCGTTGATCAGGCCGATGGTGCCGACCTGGACCACGTCCTCCATCGGCTCGTTGCGACCGCGGAAGCGGGCGGCGGCGTAGCGGACCAGGGGGAGGTTGACCTCGATCAGGGCGGCGCGCACGCGCTCGTGCTCGGGCGAGCCGGACGGGAGCTCGGTCATCCGCTCGAAGAGCACGCGGGTGAGCGCACGGACGTCGACGCGCGACTCCGCGATCGCGTTGGTGAGGGTCTCCGCCTGTGGCGCTTCGGCCTCGCCCGCGCCCGCGCCCTCGCCCGCGCCCCCGCCCCCGGCTTCGGCCTCGGCCTCGGCCTCGGCCTCGGTCGGTTCGGGCTGCGGTGCCGCTGTGGGCTGTGACGTCGCCGTGGGCTGCGGTGCCACCGTGGGGTGCGGTGCCACCGTGGGGTGCGGTGTCGCGGTGGGCGATGCCTGGGCGTGCGGCGCGGCCTCAGTCGCCTCGCCTGGGGCCTCCTCCGGTGCCTGCATCGCCACGCCGCCCCTCGTGATGTCCAGCTGGCCCGTGTTTGCCGGTCCCATATCTGGCAAAACTGGTCATAGCATCACAAGTAGGACGTGAGGCGGGCAAGCACCGGCCTTACGCGTGTTGGTGGAATTATTGATTCCGGTTCAGATCTCGAAGTCGGCGATGACCCAGGTCGCGAACTCCCGCCAGAGGCCGGCCGCGGCCACGTGGTCGGGGTGCGTCAGGTAGGCCTGGAGGGTGGCGGCGTCCTCGACCAGGCTGTTGATGGCGAAGTCCTGGGCGATGTCGCGATCGGTGATGTTCCAGCCGATCTGCCACTCGCGCAGCTCGGGCACGGTCTGGCCGACCTTCTCGAAGGCGGCGACCGCGGCCGGGACGCGCGGGTCGTCCTTGGTGACGCCGTCGTTCAGCTTGAACAGGACCAGGTGGCGGATCATGAGCGGCACTCCTTGAGGGCTTGAGTGCCCCGAGGGTACTTCACCTGCGGGATCACTTGATCAGGTTGCTCATGAACGTGCCGAAGGCCTTCGCGGCGTGCGAGATCCCGGTGAAACCCACCTGCACCAGGTCGGCCGCCCGGACCGGTGAGGTGATGATCGTGTACAGCACGAAGATCACGACGGCCCAGGTGGCGATCTTCTTGGCCTGTCCCATCTCGTGCACCTCCCCGCGTCCCCGACGCCGCTGACTCCCCGTCATCCGTGCGGGCGCTCACCCGTACGGGCGAAGCCTAGCCCCCGGCCCCGGCGCGGTGTGAGCGGTGTGTGAACTCGAAGGGACCAAGGTCCTCGCACATCAGGTCCAATGCCGCCTGCGAGCGGTCGCGGCAGACGGCAGAGTGGAACACGTACCGAGCAGGTCTGGCAGGAACCGTTCCCGTACGTGGATCCGGAGATCCCGCTGTGGGATCGACGGTGCCTTCACCCCCCCCGGAGGCATCGTCGATTGGGAACTCCGCGGGGGAGTGGCGAAGTCCCCCCATCGCCGCTCCCCCCTCCGAGCGAGGTCCTGCTCCCGACGCGTAGTGGCAGGGTGGTCAGCGTCGGGGGCAGGGCTTTTCGCATGCCCAGCGGCACCGCGCGCGCCTGGGACAATCGCGCGCCTGGGACAATGGGGAGGTGCCCGCCGAACTCCCTCTCCTTCCTCTCGTCTCCGACTGCGGCAACTGCTTCGGGCTGTGCTGCGTCGCGCTGCCCTTCGCGAAGTCCGCGGACTTCGCACAGAACAAGGCCGCCGGGACGCCCTGCCGCAACCTCGCCGAGGACTTCCGCTGCGGCATCCATACCGAGCTGCGCGAGTCCGGCTACACCGGCTGCACCGTCTTCGACTGCTTCGGCGCCGGCCAGAAGGTCTCCCAGGTCACCTTCGGCGGCGTCGACTGGCGTCGCGACCCCGCCTCCGCCCCCGCGATGTTCGCGGCCTTCCCGGTGATGCGGCAGCTGCACGAGCTGCTCCGGTACCTCGACGAGGCACTCGCCCTCCCCGCCGCCGCGCCGCTGGTCCCCCGCCTGCGCCGCGCCTTCGACGACATCGACGCCCTGACCCGGGGCGAGGCGGACGCGTTGGCGGCGCTCGACGTGGCCGGGGTGCGGGCGGGCGTGAGCGGGCTGCTGCTGGAGGCGAGCGAGCTGGCCCGGGCGGGGCTGCCGGGCCGTCGGCGTAACCACCGCGGCGCGGACCTGGTCGGCGCCAAACTGCGCAAGGCGGACCTGCGCGGCGCCAACCTGCGCGGCACCTACCTCATCGGCGCGGACCTGCGGGACGCGGACCTGCGCGGCGCCGACGTCACCGGCGCGGACCTGCGCGGCGCTGATCTGCGTGGCGCCGACCTGACCGGCGCGCTCTTCGTCACCCAGGTCCAGCTGGCCGCGGCCCGCGGGGACGCGGCCACCCGGCTGCCGGCCGCGCTGGCCCGCCCACCGCACTGGACGGCCTGAGGGCCGTCCGCGCCGATCCGCGCGTCGCGGCTGTCGAATCCCGGGTGTCCCGCTCGTATAGAGGGTGAAGAACCCCACGAGGAGGCGACACGTCATGAAGAAGCAGTACCTGCTCAGCATGTACCAGCCGCAGGGCCCGATCCCGGACGCGGAGTTCCTGGCCAAGGTGATGGCGGAGCTCGGCAGGATCCGCAGCGAGCTGCAGGCGTCCGGCGACTGGGTCTTCGGTCACGGACTGCACGACCCCAGCACGGCGACGGTGCTGCGCCCCGACGGGGGCGAGGTGCTCGTCGTGGACGGTCCGTTCACCGAGGGCAAGGAGTACCTCGGCGGCGTCACCATCATCAAGGCCGTCGACCTGGACGCCGCGCTCGCGTGGGGCAGCCGCTACGCGGAGGCGACCGGACTGGCCATCGAGGTCCGTCCGTTCCAGGGCGAGGTCGAGGACTGACCACCGTGCCTGTCCCCGAGGCGATCGAGCGGATCTTCCGGGCCGAGTACGGGCGGGCGGTGGCCGTGCTGGTCCGGGTTCTCGGGGACATCGACCTCGCCGAGGACGCCGTGCAGGAGGCCTTCGCCGTCGCGGCCGAGCGGTGGCCGTGCGACGGGCTGCCGCCCAGCCCGGCGGGCTGGATCATCACCACCGCACGCAACAAGGCGATCGACCGCGCCCGCCGCGAGGCGACCCGCGACGCCCGCCAGGCGCAGGCCGCCCTGCTGAACGCGCCGACCCCGTCCGGACCCGACGAAGCGCAGGAGGCGGACGCCGTGCAGGACGACCGGCTGCGGTTGATCTTCACCTGCTGCCACCCGGCCCTGGCCGAGCAGGCGCAGGTCGCGCTGACGCTGAGGCTGCTCGGTGGCCTCAGCACCGGCGAGATCGCCCACGCCTTCCTGGTGAGCGAACCGACGATGGCGCAGCGGATCGTCCGCGCCAAGGGCAAGATCCGCGACGCCCGCATCCCGTACCGCGTCCCGCCGGAGGCAGAGCTCCCCGGGCGGCTGCGCCCGGTCCTCGCGGTGCTCTACCTGATCTACAACGAGGGCTACCTGGCCGCCGAGGGCGCCCCGGGGGAGCCCCCGGCCGGGACGGCTGGTGCAGCCGGTGCGGCCGGTGCGGCTGGTGCGGCTGGGGTGGCCGGGGTGGCTGGGCCCGCAGGGGGGCCGGAGGCGTCCTCGCGGGAGGAGTTGTGCGTCGAGGCGATCCGACTCGGGCGGCTGCTGGCCGCGTTGATGCCCGACGAGCCGGAGGTGCTCGGTCTGCTCGCACTGATGCTGCTGGTCCAGGCGCGCCGACCGGCGCGGTTCGCCCCGGACGGCGCGCTCGTCCTGCTCGCGGAGCAGGACCGCGGCCGGTGGGACCGTGAGCTGATCGCCGAGGGGCAGCAGCTGGTCCGGCGCTGCCTGCGCCGCGACCGGCCGGGGCCGTACCAGATCCAGGCGGCCGTCAACGCCGTCCACAGCGACGCCGCGACCGCCGCGGAGACCGACTGGCGGCAGATCTGCCGTCTGTACGACCAGCAACTCGCGCTCGCGCCCACACCGGTGGTGGCTCTGCACCGCGCCGTCGCGCTCGCCGAGGTGGAGGGCCCGGCGGTCGCGCTCGCCGAGGCCGACGGCCTCGCGGACCGGCTGGACGGCTACCACCTGCTGCACGCGCTCCGCGCGGACCTGCTCACCCGCCTGGGCCGGCGCTCCGAGGCCGCGCAGGCGCTGGAGCGCGCCCTCGCCCTGACCCGCAACCCCGCCGAGCGCGACCGGTTGGAACGCCGCCTGCGCGAGCTGTGAACGGTTGATCCCTACCCCCCCAACGAAACACGCGAGCTGTTCGTGTATCTCACTGAGGGGCAGGGAGGGGCTTGTGACCGAGTGGTCGGAACAGCTCGCACAACTGGTGCGGGCACGGGGCGCGGAGCTGAGCCGGTACGGCTATCTGCTCTGCGGTGACGTGACGGAGGGCGCGGACCTCGTCCAGGAGGCGCTGGTGCGCGTCTTCGCGCGGCCGCGGCGCTCCTGGTCGCTGGGCGACGTCGAGGGCTACGTGCGCCGCACGATGCTCAACGACTTCCTCGACAAGCGTCGCCGCAGTCAGCGCTTCTCGCGCCTGCTGCCGCGCCTTTCGGGGCCGGAGAGCGCCCCTGACCACAGCGGCGGCGCGGTGCGCCGCCTCGACGTGACCGACGCGCTCGGCACGCTCTCACCCCGACAGCGCGCCTGCGTCGTGCTGCGTTACTACGAGGATCTGCCGGTGGCGGGGGTGGCCGAGCGGATGGGGCTGAGCCAGGGCGCGGTCAAGCGCTACCTCAGCGACGGGCTGGCCCGGATGTCGACGGTCGTGGACGCGCCCTGGCAGGAGCCGGGCCAGGAGCCGCAGTCGCAGTCGCAGTCGCAGCCGGGGACGGGACCGGAGTCGGCGCGGGTGCCGGCGCAGGAGAGGGAGCGGGAACCGGTGGGCGGGGCCTTCACTGGCGGACGAACGGCCGGAAAGGGGATCGCGCAGTGAGCGCGCAGACGTCGTCGCAGGCGCCGGAGGCGGACCTGCCGGAGCTGTCCACGGCCCTCCACCAGGCTGCCGAGCGGGCCGTGACCCTGCCGCTCGACCCCGAGCTCCTCACCGGCCGGGTCCGCCGCAAGCGCCGCACCCGTGCCGCCGTCGCAGCCGGCCTGGCCGCCGCGGTCCTGGCCGTCGGCGCGTTCGCAGCCCCGCACCTGGTGTCCGCCCAGCCCGATCCGGCGAACCGGACCCACAAGCCCAAGCTGGCGCCGGCGGACGTCACCGAGGCGCGGATGATCGCGTGGTTCGAGTCCACGCTGCCGCACGGTGGGCGGCTGAGCGACGTCACCGGGCTCGGCCTGGGCCAGAAGCCACTGGGCGACCAGGCCGACACGGGGCAGTACGTCGCCAACGCCGCGCTCCTCTACGACAACGGCCACAGTGCCGCCCGCCTCAACGTCCACCTCGAGCGTTGGGACGCCAACGGGCAGACCAAGATGCCCGAGAGCTGCCCGACCCAGCACCAGTCCGGCTACAGCTGCACCGAAACGCCCTGGCCGGGCGACGGCGTGCTCACCGTCAGCAGAAGCGTGATCCCGATGCCGCAGTCGGGGACGTTGGCCGAACAAAGCGCCTGCCTGACCTTCCGTAGCGGTGAGATGGTGTGCGTCGGCGAGTCCAACCAGACCGACCTGAGCGTGGTGCCGACGCGTACGGACATGCCGCTCACCCTGGCACAGGTGCGGGCGGCTGTGATCGCGCCGATCTGGCAGCAGGTCCTTGCGGCGATCCCGAAGCAGGCCAAGCTCGTTCCCAGGTCGCCCAGCCTCGTGAACGTGATGGCCGGGCTGCTGCCGAAGGGCTACCGGCACACGCCGGTCGTGCCGGCCAGGACCAAGTGGGAGCTCGGCTGCACCAGCGTGCTCACGGGGCCGCAGGGCAAGGGCAGTGTCTTCGTGGATCTGGTCTACAACACCAACAAGGCGAGCGACTCGCTGGCGGAGTTCCACCAGACCTACCCGCACGGCGTGAGGCTGGCGGACGGCGACTGGCTGGGCGAGGTCCGCCTGAGCGGTGAGAGCGGACGCGGCGTGGTGTGGAACCAGGCCGCGGTGATCCACGGCACCCTGTGGACCACCGTGGTCGCGCTCAACAGCGTGGACGTGAGCGGGCCGCCGACGCTGTCGTCGCCGGTGCTGACGTTCGGCCAGCTCGCGACCATCGCCGAGAACCCCGTCTGGCACCAGCCCATGTTCGGCTGTCCGCTTCCCCATTGAGCCTTGTGTCGCACGTCCTGGTCGGGCCCGTACGAGGGGGCGGGCCCGGCCAGGCCCCTCTCGGTTCTTCTCAGCCTTCCGTCTGCTCCAGCGCGATCAGCTCGGCGACGGTCTGCCGCCGGCGGATCAGCGCGGTGGCGTCGCCGTCCACCAGCACCTCGGGGATCAGCGGGCGGGAGTTGTACGTCGAGGACATGCTGGCGCCGTAGGCGCCGGTGTCGTGGAAGACGAGCAGGTCGCCGACGCGGGGCGTCGGCAGCGGGACGGCGTGCACCTCGCCCCCGGCGCCCTGGGTGAACACGTCGCCCGACTCGCACAGCGGTCCGGCCAGCACGGTGTCCCGCACGCCCTCGGTGCGCGGCTCGCCCGCGGGCGAGAGCAGCGTCGCGCGGTGGCTGCTGCCGTACATCGCGGGCCGCATCAGGTCGTTGAAGCCGGCGTCGACCAGCACGAAGTCGTTGCTGCCGACCGGCTTGGCCGCCCGGACCTCGCTGACCAGCACGCCGGAGCCCGCGACGAGGAACCGGCCGGGCTCGATCTCCAGCCGTACGGCGTGGCCGAGTTCGGCGACGAGCTCACGTCGCGCGGCGTCCCACAGCCCGAAGTACCGGTCGGTGTCCAGCTCCGGCTCCCCGGCCGTGTAGGGGACGGAGAGCCCGCCGCCCGCGGAGATCGCCCGCACGTCCTGCCCGGCGAGGCGGACCTGCTTGACCATCGTCTCGCAGACGGCCTCCAGGTGGTCGTAGTCGACCCCCGAGCCGATGTGCATGTGGAAGCCGACGAGGTCCAGCCCGTGGCGGGCGACGATCGCGAGGCTCTCGGCGAGGTGCTCGTGCCAGATGCCGTGCTTGCTGTGCTCGCCGCCGGTGTTGGTCTTGCGGCTGTGGCCGTGGCCGAAGCCGGGGTTGATCCTGATCCACACCTTGTGGCCGGGCGACGCGGCCCCGATCTGCTCCAGCATCTGCGGCGACCCGGCGTTGACCGGCACCCCCAGCTCGACGACCCGCCGCAGCGTGGTGCGGTCCAGCAGGTCCGCGGTGAACACCACCGGCTCGTGCTCGCCCGCCACGTCGTACCCGGCGACCAGCGCCCGCTCGATCTCGCCCAGCGACACCGCGTCGACGGACACGCCCTCGGCGCGCATCAGCCGCAGCAGATGGGTGTTGGACGACGCCTTCTGCGCGTACCGGATCGTGTCGAACCGGCGCAGCCGCGCGATCTGGGCACGGATCGTGCCCGCGTCGTACGCCCACAACGGGGTCCCGTACCGCTCGGCGAGTCCGGCGATCCGGGCTCCGTCGAGCGCACCGGGGAACGGGGCAGGTTCGGGCGTCACGTTGGTCCCCTTCGCGGGCTCTCGCAGGTCGTCCGCGCAGCGCGCGGGCTGGCCACGCTAGCGGGCAAATCGGACGCGCCCGTCCGCCCGCGGACCTCCCCGAAAGCCCCGCCCGCAGATCCTTTGACCCAGCCCGCACCCCACCGCAAAATCCCCTGCGCCGCCCGCGCACCGCGCGACAACGCGAGCCCGGACCCGCAAGAAACCGCAGTCTCACTCCTCGGGACGAGCCCTACCCGGGCTGCCCTTCGACCGCCGTAGCGTCCGAGCCGGAATTCCGATTGCGGGCCGGCCGCCCGCTCGGACACCATCGGGAGTGTGACCACTCGCCTCTGCAGCCGCCGCCCGCACACCACCACGCCTGCAGAGGATCACCACCATGAACTACACCGTCCGCGCGTACACGCCCGCCGATGAGACCGCCTGGCTGCGCTGCCGGGTGCTGGCCTTCCTGACCACCGCCTACTTCGACGACGTCCTGCGGGCCAAGCCCGCCACGTCCGCACCCGGCCTGGACCTGGTCGCGGTCGACGAGGACGACCGAGTCGTCGGGATCATGGACACCAGCGTCGAGGGCGAGCTCGCCACCATCGACACCGTGGCCGTCCACCCAGACCACCAGCACCGCGGCATCGGCCGCCTCCTGCTGGACCGGACCCGCGCCGCGGCCCGGACGGCGGGAGCCGCCACGTTGGACGCCTGGACCCGCGACACCCCGGAGACCCTCGCCTGGTACCGGGCCGTGGGCTTCGCCGAGAGCGACCACTACCTGCACGTCTACGCCAACCACTACACCGCCCCCGGCGAGCCGGCCCGGGCGGTCGAGACGCCCCGTCCCGGCCTGCGCCCCATCGCGCTCTTCCTCCACGCCCGCCTCGCCGACGAGGAGCGCCTGCGCGCCGAGTTCGCCCGCGTCCACGTCTGCCGCCGCTTCGCCATGCGGCCCTGAGAAGCGTGACCGACTCTCGCTGAACCCGCTGAACCCGCCGAAGCCCGGACCGGGACGACCCGCTGGGGTACAGTCCTGCTCTCATCGGGAGGGGATCATGGTCGTGTTCTTCGGGTTCAGGAGCCTCGCGGCGGTGTTGACCGCGGGTGTCGTCGGCGCGAGCGCGTTGGCGGCTGGCTCGGTCGGTACCGCGTCGGCCGTCGGGCAGCGGGACCACGGTGCCGGGCACATCGTGGCCTCGCCGCCGCGGCCTGTCACCGAGTCGTGGATCACGGGACTGCCGGCCCGCGTGCGGCGTGGCAGCACGGTCACTTTCACGCTCTGGTACCGCTCGGAGCACACGCGCCAGTCTCTCGTGCCCTTGCTGTACGGAACGGACATCCAGAACTCCGGCCCCTGGGGTGCGGGTCAGTACCGTGGCATGAGCTTCCAGTTCTACGACGTGGCGACGCGCCGTTGGGAGCGCCCCGTCCCGAGCTCCGCAGGTGCGGACCAGAACTACGGGATCGCTGGCAACCACGGTGGGACCCTGGTGGGCCCGGGGGCTCTCGGCCATGTCACCTTCCGCCTGCACGTCGGCGGAAACGCCTATCTCGGCCACTGGCGCATCGCCGGTTCGGTCACGGGGGCACTGATGCCGAGCGGGAACCCCGCCGACGGTCTCGCCGACATCACCCGTTTCACCATCACGCGTTGAGGCAAACGCCGAGGGCCCGTCAGATCACTGACGGGCCCTCGGGGTGAAGCTGGCGGTAGCGGTGGGATTCGAACCCACGGTGAAGTTGCCCCCACACACGCTTTCGAGGCGTGCTCCTTTGGCCGCTCGGACACGCTACCGTGGGACAGCTTACCGGACGGTGGGCCGTGCTCCTAAACGCCTTTCCCGCACGTGACGGCCGTCACTCCCGATGGGCGTCGAAGAAGGCGTGGAGCTGGGTGGTGCAGTCCGCCGCGAGGACCTCGGAGATGACCTCCGGGCGGTGGTTGAGGCGGCGGTCGCGGATGACGTCCCAGAGGGAGCCGGCGGCGCCGGTCTTCGGTTCGTGGGCGCCGTAGACGACGCGGTCGAGGCGGGAGAGGACGATCGCGCCCGCGCACATGGTGCAGGGCTCCAGCGTGACCACGAGGGTGCAGCCCGTCAGCCGCCACTCCCCGACCGCGACAGCCGCCTCGCGGATCGCCAGGATCTCCGCGTGAGCCGTCGGGTCGCCGACGGCCTCGCGTTCGTTGTGGCCGCGGCCGATGACCGAGCCGTCCGGGGCGAGGACGAGGGCCCCGACCGGGACGTCGCCGGTCGCCGGGGCCAGCGCGGCCTCGGCGAGGGCGAGGCGCATCGCCGGCTCCCAGCGGGTGCGGACGGGGTCGAGGCGGACCGGGGCGGGCAGGCGGGTCATGGGACCAGTCTGACCGAACGGCGCAGCCGCTAGCGGACCGCCTCCAGGATCTCGCCGCAGCCCAGGGCCTCGGCGATCTCGCTGAGCGCGTCGCCGGGCACGGAGCCCTCCGCGGCCAGGTCCATCAGCTCCTTGGCGCCGAAGCCGAACTCGATCAGCAGCCCGGCGTCGCCCAGCGGGCCGGACGGGATGCCCGCGCCCCCGGCGGCGTCGGCGCCGTCCTCCTCGTCGTCCTCGGTGGCGGAGTCCTCGGCGTCCTCGTCGTCGAGGTCGACCACGAGGTGGTCGAGGTCCTCCAGCTCGTCGTCGCCCTCGCGGCCCAGCAGCTCGTCGGTGAGCACCAGCTCCCCGTAGGAGCTGCGGGAGGCGGCCGCCGCGTCGGAGACGAAGACCCGCGGGTCGTCCTCCCCGTCCACCCGGACGACCGCGAACCAGGCGTCCTCCTGTTCGATGAACACGAGGACGCTCTCCTCGTCCTCTGCAGCCTCGCGCGCCAGGTCGGCCAGGTCGGCGAGGGTTTCGACGTCGTCGAGATCGGTCTCGCTCACGTCCCACCCGTCCTCGGTGCGAGCGAGCAATGCAGCGAAGTACGCCACCAGCGACTCTCCCAGGTCTTCGGCCGTTAGGACCGTTCGGTGCGGTCCAGGGCCCCCAGGTGCGGACGCCCCATCGGCATCGTGACAGAAAGCGGTGCCCTCCGGGGAGTGTTCCGGCGCGCGTCTTCCCAGGTCGTGTTGAGGAGTTGGCGAGATCCACGGCCAAGACGACACCACGGCAAAGGATCTTTGACGGATCCGTGTCCAAAGCGGAGCGGCCAGGCGGCGACTAGAAACGGAAGGTGCGCATCCGGGCGGCCTGGCGCAGTCGCAGAGCCTTGGTCCGGCGCGGCTGGACGCGCTCGCGCAGGGCGCGGGCCTCGGCGAGCTCGCGCAGGAAGACCGCGCGGCGCCGACGGCGCTCGGCGGGGTCCTCGGTGACGGGTTCGGACTCGACCGCAGGCTCGACGGGTTCGGCGGTTTCTGCGCGCCGCTTCGACTTGGCGGTCGACTTGGGGGTCGACTTAGGCATCGGCGGTCACCCCTCGGGTGTCGCGTTTCCGTTCCCCACACTCTCCCTCGCCGCCGCGCACGGCACCAGTGGGGTGCACGGATGGGGTCGGCATGCCCGGAAAAAAGGGGATGAACGCTGCGCTCGGTTAATGTCGTCCCATGCGGATTCATGTCCTGGACCACCCCCTGGTCGCCCACAAGCTGACCACCCTGCGTGACGAGCGCACCGACTCCCCGACCTTCCGTCGCCTGACGGACGAGCTGGTGACGCTGCTGGCCTACGAGGCAACCCGGGACGTGCGGACCGAGCAGGTGGAGATCACCACCCCGGTCGCGGTCACCGCGGGCGTCAAGCTCAGCTACCCGCGCCCGCTGGTGGTGCCGATCCTGCGGGCCGGCCTCGGCATGCTGGACGGCATGACCCGGCTGCTGCCGACCGCCGAGGTGGGCTTCCTCGGCATGGTCCGCAACGAGGAGACGCTGGAGGCCTCCACGTACGCGACCCGGATGCCGGAGGACCTCTCGGGCCGTCAGGTCTACGTGCTGGACCCGATGCTCGCCACCGGCGGCACCCTGGTGGCGGCGATCCGGCTGCTGATCGAGCGCGGCGCCACCGACGTCACCGCGATCTGCCTGCTGGCCGCCCCGGAGGGCGTCGCGGTGCTGGAGAAGGAGCTGGCCGGGATGCCGGTCACCGTCGTCACCGCCGCGGTGGACGACCACCTCAACGAGCACGGCTACATCGTCCCGGGCCTGGGTGACGCGGGCGACCGCCTCTACGGCACCGCCGGCGACTGATCGTCCCGTCCCCGGCGGTCCGCGCGAAGCGGGTGAGGTGCGGGCGGCGTCAGCAGTGCGCGCCGGCCGTCGGGGACGGCGAGACGGCCAGGGCCAGGGCCTGGGAGGCCTGGGCCGGGCTCAGCAGCGCGGTGAAGCCGTTGCCGATCACCAGGTCGACGCTGCCGTCGGTGCGGGTGTCGGTGGTCGTGGTGGCGCCGGTGACTTCCGAGCCGACCAGCGTCATCGCGGCCTTGCTGCCGTTCGCGCCGGTGACCTGGGCCGCGCCGGTGATCTTGCCCTCCAGCGTGGCCGGGGCGTTGGCGATCTTGCCGATCTTGAAGCCGCGCTGGCGCAGCAGGCTCGCCGTCTGGCCGGCCAGGCCGGCGTGGCCGGTGGCGTTGTAGACGTTCACGGTGACGGTGGCCGGCTGCGGCATGCCGCTCGGCAGCGGCAGCACGACCCCACCGGCGGAACCGGCCGCGCCGGAGGCACCGGCGGACGCCGACGCGCCGGGCGCGCCTGCGGCTCCGGAAGCGGCCGCGCCGGAGGCGTGCGGGCTCGCGGACGCCTTGGCGGCGTCTCCCGCGGCCGTGGCCGGGCGGACACAGTGGCCGGCCGCGGCGGTGGCGGACTTCTTCTTTCCGCCGAACTGCGCGACCAGCTGGACCGTGCCCCAGCCGATCACCGCCAGTGCGACGACCGCGCCCAGCACCTGGAACACCCGACGGCGCTTCTGGCCGGGGCGGGACAGGCGCGGGTAGGCCTTGCCGCTGATGCGGTACTGCTTTCCCTTGAGGCCGGGGGGAGTCAGCATGCTCACCGCGGGTTGCCCCCTTGTGCGCTGGGCGGCCGTCGGCAGTACTCACAGGTACAACGCCGAAGGGCGGCCGTGGTTCGGGTGTCGTTGCTCACAGTAGCCCCGACGACCAGCTCAGCGCCTGCCCAGGCGTACTAACGGATGATCAGTGAACCCGTTCAGTCCATTTCGAGGACCCGCGCGTGCAGCACCTGGCGCTGCTGGAGCGCGGCGCGGACCGCACGGTGGAGGCCGTCCTCGAGGTAGAGGTCGCCCTGCCACTTCACCACGTGGGCGAAGAGGTCCCCGTAGAAGGTCGAGTCCTCGGCGAGCAGGGTCTCCAGGTCGAGCTGGCCCTTGGTCGTCACGAGCTGATCGAGGCGGACCGGGCGCGGAGCGACGTCCGCCCACTGACGGGTGCTGACCCGGCCGTGGTCGGGGTACGGCCGCCCGCTTCCGATGCGCTTGAAGATCACACGGGCAGCCTACCGTGTATGGCCCAGCGCCGTGCCGATCCGGTCCAGGGAGGAGAGCCGCATCAGCCCGTAGTGGTAGAACTCCACCTCCGGAACGCCCAGCCCGCGCAGGGTGGCCACCTTCTCCGCCAAGTTCTCGGCGCTGTCGCAGTCCTTCGCCATCGGACGCAGGATCACCGCCAGGGCTGAGGGGGCGACACCGTGCAGCGCGAACGCCGCCACCTTCTCCCGCACCTGCGCGGCGGTCGGCGCGTAGCCGAGCGTCTCGATCCCGTGGACGGACTTGGCCAGGGCGGGCAGGTCGATCCCGGAGAGCCAGCCGGTGCCCGGACCGCCGCCGTCCATGAAGCTGAGCCGCATGCCGCAGGCCTCGGCCGTCTCCGCCGCCTCGGCGGCGAGCGAGGTGACGGTCGCGGCGGACGCGTCGACGTAGGCGGCGAGCGCCCCGTCCGCGATCTCCGTCAGCGAGCCCGGCGCGGTGGCGGCGTTCTCGTCCTCCAGCCGGACGCGGATCTCCTGCCGGACCTGGGCCCGCACCTCGTCCGCCGGGACCCCCGCCGCACGGGCGGCGGCGCGGCAGTGGAGGCAGAAGCAGAGGCCGAGCAGCGCCTCGGTGATCGGGCCGAGCTCTTCGAAATAACGTTCGTGGTGGTAACCGTGGCGCAGCCCGTGGAAGTGCAGCGACTCGGCGCGGATCGCGTCCACCCCGTAGCGGGCGTGTTCCAGGACCAGGGTCCGCACGTAGTCGCGGACCTCCGGGTTGGCCGGGCACAGCTCGGTGAGGTGCCGGTCGCCGAAGGCGTTCTCGGGCGCGCACTGCGGGTGCTCGAACCCGAGCCGGTCGTTGTGCAGGAAGACCGTCCAGGCGTGCAGCTTCATCCCGCGCCGGGCGGCCTGCGCGCAGGCGAGCTCGAAGGGGTCCTCGTCGCCGATCGCCGTGGACGCGCGGGGTGCGAGCGTGCGGCCGCGCCACAGGGCGGCGTCGGGCTGGAAGTAGGCGGCGCCGGGCTCCAGGTAGCGCACGACGCGGCGCGGGTTGTGCGGGAAGACGTCACGGGCCTCGTGGTAGACGGACGCGAGTGTCAGCCCCCCGACACCGGCGCGGTCGGTCAGGTTGCCGAAGAAGAGGTCTGCGCCCTCGTCCAGGAGGTCGACGGCGAAGGCGAGGACGGAGGACTCCATGGCCCCGACGCTATCGACTGTGTCGCGGTTGGTCTAGACCTTCCGGGCTCCTGTGCCGCGTGGGCGCTGCTCGGCAGGGCCGCGGTGCCGACGGTGAAGCCGGCCGTGAGCAGGACGGCGGCGGCGGTGATGGCGCGGGAGCGGGTCCTTTGGTCCATGGTGACAAGCCTGTCCGGAGGACCTATGGGTTCCGTGATCTCCCGGTCACAGGTTGGCTACCGCTTCCGGGGGCACCCGTGGTGATCGCCTCGGTGCGCAGAGTTGCTCCTCTTCCGATTATGTCGGAGGCAGAGATAAACTGGGTTCCATGGCCCTCAGCGACGCCCCGGTACCCCGGGGGTGGGACCTCCTCACGAAGGAGCGCCCCCGCCCCGACGTGATACGTCGACGCAGCTGGGCGTGGCGGCTCGCCGTGGCGACGGTGTGCTTCGGGGCGTTCATGGGCCAGCTCGACGCCAGCATCGTGACCCTCACCTACCAGGCGCTCGGCAGGGGTTTCCACGCCTCGCCCGCCGCGGTCGAGTGGGTGTCGCTCGCGTACCTGCTGACGCTCGTCGCGCTGCTGGTGCCCGTCGGGCGGTTCTCGGACATGCACGGGCGCAAGCTGATGTACCTCTACGGGTTCGGCGTCTTCACCGTGGCCTCCGCGGCCTGCGGGCTCGCACCGGGCCTGGCCGTGCTCGTGGTGTTCCGGGTCGTGCAGGCGCTCGGTGCGGCCCTGATGCAGGCGAACAGCGTCGCGCTGGTGACGACCTCCGCCCCGGCGGGGCGGATGCGGACCGCGCTCGGCATGCAGGCCGCGGGGCAGGCCGTCGGCCTGGCCCTCGGGCCGACCGTCGGTGGGGCGATCGTGGCGACGCTGGGCTGGCGCTGGGTGTTCCTGGTCAACGTGCCGGTCGGCGTGGTCTCCCTGATCGCCGGGCACTACCTGCTGCCGCGCACTCGCCGGCGGTGCGCCGACACCCGGGTGGACCGGCTCGCGGTCGCGCTGCTCGCGCTGTCCAGCACCGGGCTGCTGCTCGCGCTCTCGGTCGTCTCGGGGCTCGGCCTGCCGCGATGGTCCGCGGCGGTGCTCGCGGCCTTGTCCGTCGTGGCGGGATGGGTGCTGATGCGACGGCAGGCGAGGGTGCCGCAGCCGTTGCTGGACCCGAAGCTGCTGCGCTCGCACGGCCGCGGGCTGCTGGCCGGAATGAGCGGCTACCTGGTGCTCTTCGGGCCGCTGGTGCTGGTGCCGGTCGTGCTGTCCCGGCAGGGCGTCGTCCTGGTGACCGCGGGGCTGGTGCTGACGGCGCTGCCGCTCGGCTTCGCCCTCGCCGCGACGACCGCGGACCGGCTGCTGCCGGCCACCCTCCCGGACCGCGCGCGGGCCCGGGCGGGCGCGGCGCTCTGCCTGGTCGCCCTCGGCCTGCTGCTGGTCGTCCCGCTGACCGTCACCGTGCTGCCGTTCGTGCTCGCGCTGCTCGGTTGCGGGCTGGGTGTGTTCACCCCCGCGAACAACACGATGGTGATGCGCGCATTCCCGGCGGAGTCCGCCGGAACCGGCGGCGGGATGGTCAATATGGGACGCGGTCTCGGCACCGCGCTCGGTGTCGCCGCGGTGACGCTGATCCTCCAACTCGTACCGGGCATTTCGGGCGAACGCGCGGCTGTCGCAGCCCTGCTGGCCTGGGCGTTGCTGATGGTGCCGTTCCGCGAACGTTCATGAAGCTTCGTTGTCATAACGTTTTCCTGAAAGATTCCCACCCCCCTGTGACGTGGCCTGAACGCAGCTGATAGAAAGACCTCCTATTTCACTGTTGGGGGAGTCACCGGACCGCCTTGCGCTCCGGTTGCGACGTCGCCGTCCCTCTGGTTGATGCGACGTCACCACGTCATAGGAGATCCAGCATGGCCAACAAGGCTGGACGGGTCGCGTTCATATCCGCCGGCATCGCCGCGGCTCTGTGCGTCGCGGGCCCGATCGCCTCGGCCGCTCCGCTCTCGGGTGGGTCCGGCGCCGGCGCCGACACCACCCCGAAGCGCATCGGCTCGACGCCTCACATACCCCTCGGCGCGCACAAGACCGGTGCCACCGCGTCTTCGACCGAGCTGCACCTGAGCGTCAACCTCAAGCCGCGCGACCCCGCCGCGCTCGAGGCCTTCATCAAGGCCACCAGCACCCCGGGCGACCCGCAGTACCACCACTTCCTGGCGACCGGACAGTTCGCCTCGGTCTTCGGCCCGACCCAGCAGACCATCGACTCGGTCAAGGCCGCCCTGCGTCAGGCCGGCCTGAAGCCGGGCACGGTCACCGCGGACGGCCTGTCGATCCCGGTCACCGCCAGCGCGGCCCAGGCCGCCAAGGCGTTCAACACCGGCTTCCAGAACCTGACGCTGGCCAACGGCAAGCACGGCTACGTCAGCACCGCCGCGCCGACCATGCCGGCCGACGTCGCGCCGCAGGTCGCCTCGGTCGTGGGTCTGAACAACGTCAGCACCTACACGTCGCACGAGAAGCCGAGCGGTCACACCGTCGCGGCGGGCAGCTCCGCGCACGTGTCCTCGCGGACCGTCGCGCCGCACAGCACCGGTCCCGCGTTCTGCACCGTGTGGCAGAACGTGATCAACAGCAACAACCTGAAGGACACCCAGAACTTCTACAGCCCGGGTGCCCTCGCGTCGGCCTACGGCCTGCCGCACAGCTACTCCACCGGCTCCGGCCAGACGATCGCGCTCTTCGAGCTGGAGAACGTCGACCACAACAGCCTGAACGAGTACCAGGGCTGCATGGGCACCCACACGGCGGTGCAGTACACCGCGGTGGACGGCGGCCCGACGATCGCCCCGGACAACGACCACTACGGCGCCGAGTCGCTGCTCGACATCGAGAACCTGATGGCTCTCGTCCCGGGCGCGACGATCCACGACTACATGGGTCCGGACGCGCAGAACGCGACCGACCAGCAGGTCCTGGACACCTACCAGCGCATCGTCACCGACAACTCGGCCCAGGTCATCTCGACCAGCTGGGGCCTGTGCGAGACGAACCTCAACTCCGCCGACCCGGCCCAGTTCGCAGCCGAGAACACGGTCTTCCAGGAGGCGGCGGCCCAGGGCCAGAGCGTCGTGGCAGCGTCGGGTGACTCCGGTGCCAGCGACTGCTACCGCTACGGCGTCAGCACCGACCAGACGCTCTCGGTCGACGACCCGGCCTCCCAGCCGTACGTCACCGGCGTCGGCGGCACCCGCATGCAGGGTTCCGGCACCGGTCTCAAGGAGACCGTCTGGAACAACGGCGGCGGCCAGTACGGCGGCGCCGGCGGCGGTGGCCTCTCCAAGATCTGGCCGGCCCAGCCGTTCCAGAGCGGGTTCTCCACCGCGACCAACCGCGCCGTGCCGGACGTCTCCGCGCTGGCCGACCCGAACAGCGGCTACCCGCTGCTCTACACCCAGCTCGACCCGTCGGGGCAGAACTACAACCAGGAGATCCTGGGCATCAGCGGCGGCACCTCCGGTGCGGCGCCCGTCTGGGCCGCCGTGATCGCGCAGGCGAACGCGACGACCTCGTGCCTGGGCGGCCGGGCCGGCTACCTGAACCCGGTGCTCTACAGGGCCGCGTCCTCGAGCTACGGCTCCGCGTTCCGCGACATCACCGTCGGGAACAACGACATCACGGGTGACGGCACCGCCACCTACTCGGCCCACACCGGTTACGACATGGCCTCGGGCCTCGGTGCGCCGAAGGAGAGCGGGCTCGCGGGCACGCTCTGCCGTCAGCACACCCTCATGGCCAGGGACGCCTCGGGCAACCTGTGGCAGTACAACGGCACCGGCAAGGCGAGCAGCCCGTACGCCGCGCGCACCCTGGTGGGCTCGGGCTACAACACCTACAACCTGCTGACCGAGCCCGTCGGGCACGACACCCTCGGTGGCGGCGACCTGTACGCCCGGGACACCACCGGCGTGCTGTGGCTCCTCCAGGGCAGCGGGTCCGCCACGACCCCGTTCAAGGCGCCCGTCCGGGTCGGCGGCGGCTGGAACACCTACAACTCGATCGTCGGCGTCGGCACGGTCGGCGGCGGCAGCACCGACCTGGTCGCCCGTGACGCGAGCGGCGTGCTCTGGCTGTACCGCAGCACCGGGAACCCGGCCTCGCCCTTCGGCGCGCGGATCCGCGTCGGCGGCGGCTGGAGCATCTACAACACCATGGTCGGTGTCGGATCGATCGGTGGCGGCGGCAACGCCGACATGCTGGCCCGCGACTCCAGCGGCGTGCTCTGGCTCTACCAGGGCACCAGCAGCGCGACCTCGCCCTTCGGTGCGCGGATCCGCGTCGGCGGCGGCTGGAGCATCTACAACACCATCATCGGTGCCCGTGACCTCACCGGTGACGGCGTCAACGACCTGGTGACCCGCGACGCGAGCGGCGTGCTCTGGCTCTACCCGGGCACCAACCACGCGAGCGCCCCGTACGGTGCGCGCGTCCGCGTCGGCAGCGGCTGGAACACGTACAACCTGATGGCCGGCTGAGGCAGCGGTCCCCCACGGGCCCGGTTCGCGCACAAGCGCGGACCGGGCCCGTGTGTCATGTCGGGGCCGTGCCCGATGATGGTCCCCATGACCAGCCAGCGAAGCGAGACGACGCAAGCGCAGGAGGAGGCCGTCCACGCGGTCTTCGACGCCCTCCCCGCGTGGGAACGGCGGTTCCGCGCCGCCCGGGTGAGCCTGCCGGAGTGGGCGGAGGACGCGCCGGACCGGTCCCTGTTCGTCTCCAACGCGACCGGTACCTACGAGATCTACGCCTGGGACCGCGCGCGGGACGCGCAGCGGCGCGCCACCGACCGCCCGAACGGCACGACCGAGGCGACGCTCACGCCCGACGGCGCGTGGATCTGGTGGTTCGACGACACCGACGGCGACGAGTTCGGCGTCTGGCGCCGCCAGCCGTTCGAGGGCCGCACCGACGCGGACGGCGCGGGGGCGGACCCCGAGGCCGTCCCCGGACTCGCGCCGTCCTACCCCGCCGGCCTGGCCCTGGGCCGCCGCGGGGAGGCGGTCGTCGGCCGCTCCACCGACGAGGACGGCTCCACCCTGCACCTGGTCCGCCCCGGCGTCGCCGAGCCGCTGGAGATCTACCGGCACCGCGAGTCCGCGGGCGTCGGCGACCTCTCCCACGACGGCAACCTGATCGCCGTCGACCACACCGAGCACGGCGACGCCATGCACAGCGCGCTGCGCGTGCTGCGGGTCGAGGGCGACACCGTGCACACCGTCGCCGAACTCGACGACGCCACCGGCCGCGAGGAGCCGCTCGGCCTGTCCTGCCTCGGCTTCGCCCCGCTGCCCGGCGACGCCCGGATGCTCGTCGCCCACCAGCGCCGCGGCCGCTGGGAGCCGCTGATCTGGGACACCGCGACGGGCGGGGAACACGAGATCGTCCTGGACCTGCCCGGCGACGTCACCGCCGAGTGGTATCCGGACGCCTCCGCGCTGCTGGTCGAGCACAGCTTCCGCGCGCGCAGCGAGCTCTACCGCTACGAGCTGGCCGCCGGCGAGCTCAGCCGCCTCGACACCCCGACCGGTACGGTCTCCGGCGCGTCCGCGCGCCCCGACGGCACGGTCGAGTTCCTGTGGTCCTCCGCCGAGCAGCCGCCGGTGGTCCGCTCCACCAGCGGCGCGGTCGTGCTCGCGGCGCCCGGCCCGCAGGCACCAACCTCCGTCCCCGTCGAGGACGTCTGGGTCGAGAGCCCCGGCGGCACCGTCCACGCCCTCGTCCAGCGCCCGGCGGACGCGGGCGAGGGCCCGCTGCCGTGCGTCTTCGAGATCCACGGCGGCCCGACCTGGCACGACTCCGACTCCTTCGCCGCCGGTCCGGCCGCCTGGGTCGACCACGGCTTCGCCGTGGTCCGCGTCAACTACCGCGGCTCCACCGGCTACGGCCGCGCCTGGACGGACGCGCTGCGGCACCGCGTCGGTCTGATCGAACTGGAGGACATCGCGGCGGTCCGGGAGTGGGCGGTCGCCAGCGGCCTCGCCGATCCCAAGCGCATCGTCCTCTCCGGCGGCTCCTGGGGCGGCTACCTCACCCTGCTCGGGCTCGGCACCCAGCCCGACGCCTGGGCGCTCGGCCTGGCGGCCGTCCCGGTCGCGGACTACGTGACGGCCTACCACGACGAGATGGAGGCCCTGAAGGCGATGGACCGCACGCTGGTCGGCGGCACGCCCGAGGAGGTCCCCGACCGCTACGCGGCGTCCTCGCCGCTGACGTACGTCGAGTCGGTCGGCGCGCCCGTCTACATCAGCGCCGGCGTCAACGACCCGCGCTGCCCGATCCGGCAGATCGACACCTACGTGGCGCAGCTGGAACGGCTCGGCAAGGTGCACGAGGTCTACCGCTACGACGCCGGGCACGGCTCGCTGGTGGTGGAGGAGCGGATCAAGCAGCTGCGACTGGAACTGGACTTCGTCGCTCGCCACCTGTGACCTGAGGGGCGCGGGGCCCTGCCCGATGAACTGCGTGCCGATGAACTGCGCGCGCGAGCAACCCGCCCGAGGGGGATGGCCCTGTCCGTTCGGGATCCCAAGGCCGTGGGAGGGGGTCCCCCCGGCCGGAGGCTGGGGGATTGTCGCGCACGCAGTTCATCGAGCAGGGCCTCGCGCCCCTAAAGGGGCTCGAGCCCGAGCAGCCTGTCCCGTTGCGTCTCGATCTCGCGGCGGACGAAGCGGAACCACATGAAGACCACGAACCCCGCGAAGACGAACCACTGCCCCACGTAGCCGAGGTTCTGGATCGCCTGCAGGCTCAGCCCGCCGCCCGAGGAGGCCGCGTTCGCGGCCGAGTAGGGCAGCGGGCTGAGGCCCGCCGTGCCCGGGGCGTTCGCGTCGAGGGAGGCCCAGCCGTTCCAGACGGTGTAGGGGAGGGCGTTGACCAGGGTCACCGGGGAGATCATCCCGAGCTGCCCGGCCGGGAGCGTGCCGGAGGAGATCGCGTCGGTGGTGTCCGGGGTCTCCGCCGCGCGCAGGCGGGCGGTGACGGAGACGTCGCCGGTGGGCGGCGCGGGCGCGGTGGCGGGCGTGCCGGGGAGCCACCCGCGGACGACGGCGAGGTAGGTGCCGGAGCCGTCCAGCCGCAGCGGGGTGAGGATCAGTGAGCCGGTCCTCCCGTCCACCGTCCGCTTCGGGACGACCAGCTGGTGCGCGGCGTCGTACGTGCCGGAGAAGGAGACCCGGCGGCCGTCGTCGCTGTTGATCCCGTCCTTGTCCGTGCCCGCGAGCAACGGCGCCAGCGCCGTCGGCGCCGCGTCCCCCGACGCGTGCGCGGCCTGCTGCCTCTCGGCGTGGCTGTGCAGCTCGAAGCGGCTCAGCTGCCACATCCCGAGGAGGATGCACACCGGCACGGCGACCAGCGCGAGCAGGTGGAGACCCAGCCAGCGCGGGGTCAGGAGGGTCCGGTACACCCCCTAACGGTAACCGCGCGCTAGTGCGGCGCAGCCAGGGGGTCGGTCCGGTAGATGGTCCCGGCGCAGGCGCCCTGGAGCGTCGTGCTCGCGGCGGCCGCGCCGCCCGCCGCCGGGACGGCGGCCAGCTGGACGCTCGGTGCGGGCGAGGCGGAGGGGGACCCGGTGCCTCCCGCGCCGGTCCCGGTCGCGCCGCCGGGGGTGCCGGGGGAGGACGGCGGCGTGCTGCCCGCGCCGCCCGCGCTGCCGTCCGTCCCGGCGCCGGCGGCACCCGCGGTGCCACCGGCACTGCTGCTGCCGCTGCCCGTCGCGCCGGCCGAGACGTCCCCGGCGGTGGCCGGTGCCGCCGCGCTCGCGGTGTCGGTGGGACCGGCGCCGCTGTTGCTGGGACAGGCCCCGGGGACGAAGGCGAAGTCGACGACGTAGGTCTGGCCGGGCGCGAGGGCGAGCGCCGGGTGCGCCGGATCGGGGGCGGGCAGGGAGACGGCGGGGTCACCGATGGTGTGTGCGGTGACCGTGAAGCGCGTCACGTTCGTGCCGACGGGCGCCAGCACGTCGATCGCACCCGCACTGCTGATCTTGCAGGACGTTCCCGAGATGTTGCTGACCGCGAAGGAGCCGTAGACGATCCCGGAGGCGTCCGGCGCGGCGAGCCCGGCCGCACCGCGTCCCAGCTGGCCGCGGCTGCACTCGGTCAGTGCGCCCGTCGGTGCCGGAACATAAGCGAGGGAGGCCGCCACCGTGGTGACGCCGCCGGAGGGCAGCGGGACCAGCACCGCGCCACCCGGCCGCCGACCGCGGGAGGGCCAGGCGGAGTCGCCCATCGAGGGCAGGCCGGGCGTGGAGACGTCCGTGGACGGTCCGCCATGGCCGTGTCGGCCGGTGGACGCGTGGGTGCCGGGGAGCAGCGAGCCCATCGGCCCGGTGGCCGCGCTGGTTGCGGTGGACGGGCCCAGGGAGTGCAGGGCGGTCAGGCCGAGCAGGGCGAGCGAGGCGGCTACGGCCACCCCGCCGTAGGCGCGACGCTTCAGCGCGCGCCGCTGCGGCACGGCGCGGCGCAGCTGCGCGAGCGAGTCGGGGGCGGGCCGCACCCCGTCGACCGCCTGCAGCAGGCTCGCGCGCAGCGCGGCGCCCACGGGGTCCTCGTCGCAGGGCTCGTGGCGCGGGGAGGGGGACGGGGTGGACCGGCTCGCCTGGGTGGGGATCGCACCGTCCGAAGCCGCCCGCCCGCTCGGCACCCCGGGTGTGCCAGGTGGGCGCTGGGCGTCCGGCAGGGTCGGCGTGGCCGGTCGGCGTCCGGCGGCGTCGAGCCAGAGCGGCGGGGTCAGCGGCGGTTCGACGGGAAGCGGCGGCGTCGCCGCGGCGTCGGAACCGGTCCCCGATCCCGGCCGCACCACGCGCAGGTAGCGCGAGCGCCGTTCCGCGCTCACCGCTGCCTCCCCTCTGACTTCGCTTCCGTCCGTGCCGTCGGCCGCTGGTCCGGTCGTTGGTCCTGCCGCGCGTCCGCCCGCGCGTAGGTGCGCGGCGTGGCCGCCTTCGCCGCACCGGCGTCGAACGCGCCGCCGTCCATGGTGATCCGCAGCGCGGCGAGCCCGCGCGAGCCGTACGCCTTGACGGAGCCTACGGAAATGCCCAGGGTGTCCGCGACCTGAGCCTCCGTCATATCGGAGAAGTAGCGGAGCACCAGCACCTCGCGCTGACGTCGTTGCAGGCCGCGCAGGGCCAGGATCAGCTCGTCGCGCTCCAGCGCGTCGTACGCGCCCTCCTCCGCGCTGGCCGCGTCGGGCATCGGCTTCTGCAGCAGGCGCAGGCCCATGATCCGGCGCCGCAGCGTCGACCGGGAGAGGTTGACCACCGTCTGCCGGAGGTAGGCGAGGGTCTTGTCGGGGTCGCGCAGCCTGCGGCGCGCGGAGTGGACCCGGATGAACGCCTCCTGCACCACGTCCTCGCAGGAGGCGGTGTCGTCCAGCAGGAGCGCGGCGAGGCGCAGCAGCGAGGAGTAGTGGGCCTGGTAGGTCTCGGTGAGGTGGTCCACGCTCGCGCCCACGGTGACGGTGGCGGAGGCCGCGCCGGCGGGGCCCGTGGCGGCGGCGTGCGGGCCGGTGTGGGAGCGGGAGGCGTCGGCGGTGAAGGGCGCTGTCATGACGAGCACCGAGCTTGGTGGCACGCCAGTTGGACGCATGACCCGCCGTGAGGGTTGTACGTCACCTGGCCCCTCCGTGACACCGTGTTCAGTGGCACTACGGTACGGGGCCGTCCACCGGCACGGAAGCCGAATCCGACGTCTGCACCAACTCCCCTTAAACCTCTTCCCGATCCGTCCGGGGCCGGACCGCCGCCGCGTCCTGTTGCCGGCCCTACCGCTGGCCGGGGCCCTCGGCGGCGACCAGTTCGGCGATCTGCACGCAGTTGAGCGCGGCGCCCTTGCGCAGGTTGTCCCCGCACAGGAACAGCTCCAGGCCGTGCGGGTCGTCCAGGGAGCGGCGCACCCGGCCGACCCAGGTCGGGTCGGAGCCGACCACGTCGGCGGGCGTCGGGTACTCGCCCTTCTCCGGGTCGTCGTAGACGATGACGCCGGCCGAGGAGTCGAGGATCTCGCGGACCCGGTGCACGTCCGGCTCGTTGTCGAAGACCGCGTGGACGGTCAGCGAGTGGCCGCTGACGACCGGGACCCGCAGGCAGGTCGCGGAGATCGGCAGCTCGGGCAGGCCCAGGATCTTGCGGGTCTCGTTGCGCAGGCCCAGCTCCTCGCTCGACCAGCCGTCCTCGGTGGTGTCACCGGCCCAGGGCAGCAGGTTGTAGGCGAGCGGCGCCTCGAACGGGTCGTCCTCCTGCTCGGAGACGGCCCGGCGCAGGTCGCCGGTGCGGGTGCCGACCGTCGGGTCGCCCGCGACCTCGGCGGTCTGGCGGCGCAGCGTGTCGACGCCGATCCGGCCGCGGCCGGAGGCGGCGAGCGCGGCGGTGACGACCAGTTGGCTGAGGCCGAACTCCGCGTGCAGCGCGGCCAGAGCCACCGTCAGCACCAGCGTCGCGCAGCGCGGCGCGGCGATGATCCCGATCCGGCGCATCCGCGCGGCGGAGGGGTTGATCTCCGGGACGACCAGCGGCACGTCCGGGTGGAGCCGGAACGCGGCGGAGCCGTCCACCGCGACCGCGCCCGCCTCGACGGCGAGCGGCGCCCACTCCAGCACGACGTCCTCGGGCGCCTCGAACAGCGCGATGTCGACGCCGTCGAAGCAGCCGGGTTCCAGCGTGCGGACGGGCTCGGACCGCCCCAGGACCGGGATCTCGGTGCCCACGCCCTCGGGCCCGGCGAAGAGCCGGACCTCGCCCCAGACGTCCGCGCGGGTGGCGAGCAGCTCCACCAGGACCCGCCCGACGGCGCCGGTGGCGCCGACGACGGCCAGGGTCGGCCGCTTGGGCTGGGCCTTCGCGGCCCCGGGGCGGTGCTCGCCACCCGGAACGGTCATCGGCCCGTGCCGCCGTAGACGATCGCCTCGTCCTCGCTGTCGAGGCCGAACGCGGTGTGCACGGCCTGCACGGCGGCGTTGACGTCCTCGGAGCGGGTCACGACGGAGATGCGGATCTCGGAGGTGGAGATCAGCTCGATGTTGACGCCCGCGGCGGACAGCGCCTCGAAGAAGGTCGCGGTGACGCCGGGGTGCGAGCGCATGCCCGCGCCGACCAGGGAGATCTTGCCGATCGCGTCGTCGTAGCGCAGCGACTCGAAGCCGATCGACTCCTGCACCCGCTCCAGCGCGTCGATGGCCTTGCGGCCCTCGGCCTTGGGCGCGGTGAAGGAGATGTCGGTGCGGCCGGTGGTCGCGGCGGAGACGTTCTGGACCACCATGTCGATGTTGATCTCGGCGTCGGCCACGGCCCGGAAGATGCGTGCGGCCTCGCCCGGCTTGTCGGGCACGCCGACGACCGTGACCTTCGCCTCGGAGGTGTCGTGGGCCACACCGGAGATGATGGCCTGCTCCATGTCGATCTCGCCCCCTTCGGGCTTGGTCAGCGGCTTGTTGGAGACCCACGTGCCGGTCAGTCCGGAGAAGGACGAGCGCACGTGGATGGGCATGTCGTAGCGGCGCGCGTACTCGACGCAGCGGGCCAGCAGCACCTTGGAGCCGGACGAGGCCAGCTCCAGCATGTCGTCGAAGGCGATCCAGTCGATCTTCTTGGCCTTCTTCACCACGCGCGGGTCGGCGGTGAAGACGCCGTCCACGTCGGTGTAGATCTCGCAGCACTCGGCCTTCAGCGCCGCCGCGAGGGCGACCGCGGTGGTGTCCGAGCCGCCGCGGCCGAGGGTGGTGATGTCCTTGGTGTCCTGGGAGACGCCCTGGAAGCCGGCGACGATCGCGATGTTGCCCTGGTCGAGCGCGGCACGGATCCGGCCGGGCGTCACGTCGATGATGCGGGCCTTGTTGTGGACGGCGTCGGTGATCACGCCTGCCTGGCTGCCGGTGAAGGACTGTGCCTCGTGGCCCAGGCTTTTGATCGCCATCGCCAGCAGGGCCATGGAGATCCGCTCTCCGGCGGTCAGCAGCATGTCGAGCTCGCGGCCCGCAGGGATGGGAGACACCTGCTCCGCGAGATCGATGAGCTCGTCCGTCGTGTCACCCATGGCGGACACCACGACGACGACCTCATGGCCGGCCTTCTTGGTGTCGACGATCCGGCGGGCGACCCGCTTGATGCCCTCGGCATCCGCTACGGATGAGCCGCCGTACTTCTGCACGACAAGGCCCACGTGCGCTCCTCGACTCGGTGGTCCTGGCCCTCGGAGGTGGGTGTCCGGCAGGCCTGTGGTCGCTGGCCAGTCTAGCGATCGGCCTAGTCCCGGCGGGTGGTGTCCGAGGTGCGAGACGGTCGTATCAGGATTCGATCATCGAGCGTCCCGGCCGGGACGCTCGGTGGACGGAAGATTTGCCGGGGGAGGGTGGCCGCGGCTCCGGATTTCCCGGCCGCACGGCGAAGGGCGCCCACCGTGTGTCCTTCGCCACATTCGGTGAACGCCCTTTCGCGTGCCCCGGCTGCCCGCTCCGGCGCCGGTCAGATCCCCAGCTCGGTGGCCAGCTCGGCGACCATCAGGTCGCCGGCCTGCTGTTCCAGCTGCTCGTCGGTCAGCCCGTCGTGGTCGGTGTCGGTGCCGTCGGCCGGCGCGGAGATCGGGCTGTCCATCCGCACGTGCGCCACCAGCGACTGCAGCGCGCGCAGCACACTCGTCGCCGTCGAGCCCCAGGTGGCCAGGTACGAGTACTGCCACCACCACAGCGCCTCGGAGATCCGGCCCTCGCGGTAGTGCGCCATGCCGTGGCGCAGCTCGGTGACCACCTCGGCCAGGTCGTCCGAGATCCGGCACGGCAGCGGCTTGTCCGCCGGGCCGTACGGGTCGAAGACCTCGTGGTAGACGTCGATCGGCGCGAGCAGCTCGGCCAGCTGGCGGCGCAGCTCGTCCTCGTCCGAGTCCGGGCCGGTGTCGGCCTCGTAGCGGTCCTCGGGCACGACGTCCTCGATGGCGCCCAGACGGCCGCCGGTCAGCAGCAGCTGGGAGACCTCCAGCAGCAGCAGGCTGACCGCGCTGCCCGGCTCGTCGCCCTTGGCGATCTCCGGCAGGGAGAGCAGGAAGCTCTGCACCGAGTCGGCGATCTGCACGGCGAACTCGTCCGGCGTGCCGTCGCCGTGCACACCGATCATCGGCTGCGCGCTGACGGGAATGTCGATGGGGGGCGTAGCGGGCGTGTCAGACATCAAGAAGTCGTCTCCCTTCGAAGGCCCGGCCGAGGGTGACCTCGTCGGCGTACTCCAGGTCTCCCCCGACGGGCAGGCCGCTGGCCAGGCGGGTCACCTTCAGGCCCATCGGCTTCAGCAGCCGGGCCAGGTAGGTGGCCGTCGCCTCCCCCTCGAGGTTCGGGTCGGTGGCGAGGATCAGCTCGGTGACCGTGCCGTCCGCGAGTCGCTGCATCAGTTCACGGATCCGCAGGTCGTCCGGGCCGACGCCGTCGATCGGGCTGATCGCGCCGCCGAGCACGTGGTAGCGGCCGCGGAACTCGCGGGTGCGCTCGACCGCGACGACGTCCTTGGGCTCCTCCACCACGCAGATCAGGCTCGGGTCGCGGCGCGGGTCCTGGCAGACCCGGCACAGCTCGGCCTCCGAGACGTTGCCGCAGACGGTGCAGAAGCGCACCTTCTCCTTGACCTCCGTCAGGGCGTGCGCGAGCCGGCGCACGTCCACCGGATCGGCCTGCAGGATGTGGAAGGCGATCCGCTGCGCGCTCTTGGGCCCGACGCCGGGCAGCCTGCCCAACTCGTCGATGAGGTCCTGGACCACGCCCTCGTACACGCCGCGTTACCTGCTCTCTGGTGCTTTCTGGTGCTCTGGGTGCTCTGGTGCTGATGGCTGGTGGGTTTCTACCTATTCGCGCCCATCATCCTCCGGACGGGCGCACAGTCACAGCTCCCCGACACACCCACTTACGCGCGGGGAGCCGTCCAGGTTCCGGACCTGCCGTCCGGACCTGCCGTCCGGAGCTGTGTGGACTCAGCCGGAACTGTGTGGACTCAGAACGGGAGACCGGGGATGCCGCCCCCGCCGCCCAGGCCCTGGGCCAGCGGGCCGAGCCGCTCGGCGGCCATCCGCTGCGCGCCGGCCGTGGCGTCCCGGACCGCGGCGAGGACCAGGTCCGCCAGGGTCTCGGTGTCCTCGGGGTCGACCGCCTTCGGGTCGATGACGAGGGCGCGCAGCTCACCCGCGCCGGTGACGGTGGCCCGGACCAGGCCGCCGCCGGAACTGCCCTCGATCTCGGCGGCGGCGAGCTCCGCCTGCGCCTGGGCGAGCTGCTGCTGCATCTGCTGTGCCTGCTGGAGCAGGGCCTGCATATCGGGCTGGCCGCCGGGGAACATGGGAGCTCCTGTCCTGCCTGTCGTGGTGCCTGTCTTGCCTGGAGGCTGTCCTGCCTCAAGGCTGTCCTGGCTGAGCCTACGTGCTGGGCGCGTCGGATCGCCGTCAGTTCGCCTGCGCGACTCAGCGGTCGTGCTGGGTCTCCTGGATCACGGTCGCGCCGAGCTCCCGGATGATCAGGTCGTGGCCGGAGACGGACGTGACGTCCTGCTCCGGGATGTCCTCGTCCGGATCGAAGGGGGGCGGCGGCATGTCGTCGTCGTCCGGGCCGTCCGGGCCTTCCGGATAGGGATGGCTCGGCGTGACGGGGCCGCCCTGAGCGCCGGGGGCGGCGCCACGCGGCGCGGGCGCTACGGACTGCGCCGTGGGTGCCGGGGCGTGCGCCTGCGGAGGCGCGGCCTGGGCCGGGGGCTGGAACGCGGCGGGTGCGGGTGAGGGCGGAGTCTGCTGGAACGCCGTCGGCGCGGCGGACGCGGCGGGCCGCTGCGGCTGGGCGGAACCACCGAAGCCTCCCGGAGCCCCGGGAGAGGGGGCGACCGGCGAGCTTGCCGAGCCGCCGGGGCCGATCAGGCACTCCACCTTCCACGTGACGCCGACCGACTCCTGCAGCGCCTGCCGCAGGATCTCGTCGTGCCCGCCGTTGACGAAGCCGTCCCGCGTCCCGGCGTGCTCGAAGCCCAGCTGCAGGACGCCGTTGTCGAACCCGGCGACCTGGGCCTGCTGTAGCAGCATCCAGGTGACCCGGCGACGGCCCTTCACGGCCTCCAGCACCTGTGGCCAGAACTGGCGTACCTGGCCTGCGCTGATGTTCCCGGCGTCCCCGGGCGCCGGGGTGGACGCCGACGCGCCGGCCTGCGGCTGCACCGGGGTGGGCGCGGGCTGCTGGGACGGGGACTGGTACTGGGGCGGGGACGGCTGCGGGGTGGCCGCGGGCGCCGAGCCGAAGCTGGGCGTCACCGGCCAAGCGCCCGGCGTGCGGCCCCCGGCCGCGGCGGGTGCCTCCGCCACGGGGGGCGCCGGAGCGGTCGGGGCGGGGGTGACCACGGGGGCAGCCGACGCGGGCATCGTCGGCGTGGGCATCGCGGGCGCGGGCATCGCGTGCGCGGCGGCGGCCGCACCGGGCATCGTGGGCATCGCGGCCACGCCGCCGACCACGCCGCGGCGCTCCAGCTTCTCCAGCCGGGCCTGCCAGGACGTCTCGTCCGCGAACGCGGCGGGCAGCATCACCCGGGCGCAGATCAGCTCCAGCTGGAGCCGGGGCGTCGTCGCCCCGCGCATCTCCGTCAGCCCGGTGTTGACGATGTCGGCGGCCCGGCTGAGCTCGGCCGAGCCGAAGCGCCGCGCCTGCTCCTCCATCACCGCGACCCGGTCGGCGGGCGCGTCGATCAGGCCCTTCTCGCCCGCGTCCGGCACGGCGGCGAGGATCACCAGATCCCGCAGCCGCTCCAGCAGGTCCGCGACGAAGCGGCGCGGATCGTGGCCGCCCTCGATCACGCGGTCGACGATCCCGAAGACGGTGGCCCCGTCGTGCGTGGCGAAGGCATCGACGATCTCGTCCAGCAGCGCGGCGTCGGTGTAGCCGAGCAGGGCGGTGGCCATGCCGTACGTCACACCGCGCTCGTCGGCCCCGGCGAGCAACTGGTCCATGACCGACATCGAGTCACGCACGGACCCGGCCCCGGCGCGCACGACGAGGGGATAGACGGAATCCTCGACCGAGATGCTCTCCCTGCCGCAGACCTCGGCCAGGTAGTCGCGCAGCACGCCCGGCGGCACCAGCCGGAAGGGGTAGTGGTGCGTACGGGAGCGGATCGTCCCGATGACCTTCTCGGGTTCCGTCGTGGCGAAGATGAACTTCAGATGCTCCGGCGGCTCCTCGACGACCTTGAGCAGGGCGTTGAAGCCGGCCGTCGAGACCATGTGGGCCTCGTCGATGATGTAGATCTTGTAGCGACTGGAGGCGGGCGCGAAGAACGCCTTCTCCCGCAGGTCACGCGTGTCGTCGACACCACCGTGCGAGGCGGCGTCGATCTCGATCACGTCGATGGACCCGGGCCCGCCACGGGCCAGGTCCACGCAGGACCGGCACTCGCCGCAGGGTGTGGGCGTGGGGCCCTGCTCACAGTTCAGGCAACGGGCGAGGATGCGCGCGCTCGTCGTCTTGCCGCAGCCGCGTGGGCCGCTGAACAGATAGGCGTGGTTGACCCGGTTGTTCCGCAGGGCCTGCTGCAGCGGGCCGGTCACGTGCTCCTGCCCGATGACCTCGGCGAAGGTCTCGGGTCGGTACCGGCGATAGAGAGCGAGCGACACGTCTTCGACCCTAACGGTCACCACCGACAAATCGGTGCCCTAACAACGCAAGGACCCCCCGTGCACCCGCCAGAGCTCACTTACCCTTGCTGCCTTCCGGCCCTGGGGGGGTTCAGCGAGATAGCGCCACACGAGGGGCTGGTGCCAACAGTACCGGATCCCAGCCCCATCCCTCACCGCCCCCACCCGACAACCCCCTGCCGATCACCCACCGCCGACCCCGCGCCCCCGACCTGCGTCGACCGTGTGCACGAGCACCCCCAAACATCTAGTAAGCTCTCCCACGGAGGATTCGCCTAGAGGCCTAGGGCGCACGCTTGGAAAGCGTGTTGGGGGCAACCCCTCACGAGTTCGAATCTCGTATCCTCCGCACCCGCCCACCTGGGCAGACGAGGACCCGGACGCTTCTGCGTCCGGGTCCTCGTCGTTTATGGGGTTGCAGTTCGGGTTGCCTGCAGTTCCGTTCGCGGGCTCCGCTGAGGCCGTCAGTCAACGTTCCGGCGAAGGTGAGGATGCTGGCGAACTCGGCTGTACCCCCGGACGAACAGGCAGTCGGAAAGCACGTTGAGGAGACCCTCGGCTGAGGAGGGGCTCCGCGTGTGGGCAGCGTCCAGCCGTAGGCGCATCGAAGAACGACGCAGGGCCAAGCCGTACTTCCGGGTGACCGTGTCTAAGCGCGGGCGTTGCCAGCGGCTGGCAGCACGCTGGACCGGGGTGCGGTCAGGTCGAGCAGGATCATGGCGTCGTGGTCGGGGGAGCCGGGTTCGGCGACGTAGATGCCCAGGCGGTGGCCGGGGGTGCCCTCGAGTTGCATGCCCTGGAAGGCGAGGGTGATGTCGCCGACCTGGGGGTGGTGGAAGGTCTTGGGCTTCTGTGCGTGGCTGGCTCGGGCGACGTCGTAGCGGTCCCAGAGCTTGGCGAAGTCGGGGCTTTTCAGGAGGAGTTCGCCGATGAGTCCGGCGAGGTCGGGGGCGTCGGGGTCGGTGCCGGCCAGGGCGCGCAGGCGGGCGACGCAACCGCGGATCTGGGTGGTCCAGTCGGCATAGAGGTCGCGGGCCTGCGGGTGGAGGAAGAGGTAGCGGGCGAGGTTGCGCTGCCGGACCGGCCAGTTCTCGATGCCTGCGTACAGCGCGAGCGCGCCGGGATTGGCGGCGAGCAGGTCCAGGGTGCGGCTGGTGACGTAGGCCGGGCTGGGGCGCAGGTTCTCCAGCAGCAGCTTGACCTTGGGGCTGACCGTGCGGCTCGGCGCGGCCGGGGGCACGGGTGCGTGGTGGGCGGCGCGGATCGCGAGGTTGCGCAGGTGGCCGAGCTCGTCCTCGTCCAGCTTGAGAGCGCGCCCGAGGGACTCGACCACGGCCAGGCTCGGGTGGGTCTCCCGGCCGCGTTCCAACCGGGTGTAGTAGTCGATGCTGACGCCGGCCAGTGCGGCGACCTCCTCGCGGCGCAGCCCTGGGGTGCGGCGCACTCCTGCACCGGGGGTGAAGCCGACCTCGGCCGGGGTGACCTGGGTGCGCCGGGCGCGCAGGAACCGCCCCAGTTCCGTGCCGCCGCTGTCGTGCTGCTGCCGTTCGGGTGCCATGGCATCAGTGTGGCCCGCGCGTGACGCCCGTGCCGCAGGCGAGGGGGGCCGTGGCACACCCCCTTTCGCGCTCACCGGAACAGCTCGCCCTGCCGCGTGGTCGCTTCGGCGGGCACGGTTTAGACAGGGATCGGATCACCGGATCGCTCCACGTCACGGAGCCGCCCCCATCCCCGAGACGAAGGCACAGACCCATGACAGAGCAAGCCCAGACCCGCGCTCAGCAGCTGCTCGGCGACACCGCTCCCGAGCTGGTGCGTCTGACCGACGACGTGCTGTTCGGCCAGGTCTGGGCCGACCCCGCGCTGTCACCGCGCGACCGCAGCCTGGTCACGGTCGCTGCGCTGACCGCGCTCCACCGCCCCGAACAGCTGGACGCGCATCTGCGCCTGGCGCTGGCCAACGGGCTGGGCAAGGAGGAGCTGGTCGCAGCGATCACGCACCTGGCGTTCTACACCGGATGGCCCAACGCGATGTCCGCGATGACCCAGCTCAAGGCGATCGCCGAGGCGTGACAGGGCAGCCGCTGAACGGAGGAGGAACCATGGAAATCATCCAGCGCCCGGCCACCGCGAAGGGCCCGGCCTCCACGTTCACCGGGGACGTCTGGGTCGACGGGATCTACGCGGGCTCGCGTGCCGAGCAGGCCCGGCTGGCCGTCGTCCGGTTCGCGCCCGGTGCACGTTCCCACTGGCACTCGCACCGCCTGGGCCAGACCCTGCATGTCGTCGAGGGCGTCGCGCTGCTGGGCAGCCGCGACGGCACCGTCATTGAGGCCCACCCCGGCGACACCGTGTACACAGCGCCGGGCGAGGAGCACTGGCACGGCGCCGCCCCTGACCGCTTCATGGCTCACCTGGTCCTGATGGACGGCGACACCAGCGACGCCCCTAAGACCGACTGGGCCGAGCAGGTCACCGACGCCGTCTACCAGGCGCCGCGAACCCCCACCCGCTGACCAACCACCCTGCACACCGAAGGACAGGCAATCCGCCATGCGCGCAACACTGCTCTACCAGGCCGGCGACGTCCGCGTCGAAGACGTCGCAGACCCCAAGATCCAGCAGCCCACCGACGCGGTGATCCGCATCGTGGCGGGCTGCGTCTGCGGCAGCGACCTGTGGCCCTACAAGTCCCAGCCGTACACCGACACCCCCCGCCACATGGGCCACGAGTTCATCGGCGTCGTAGAGGACACCGGCGCCGAGGTGCGGACCGTCAAGACGGGTGACCTCGTCGTGGTCCCGTTCACCTACTCCGACGGCACCTGCGAGAACTGCCGCCGCGGCCTGACCACCTCCTGCGTGCACGCCGGGCAGTGGGGCGTCGGCGGCATGGACGGCGGCCAGGGCGAGGCCGCCCGTATCCCGTGGGCCGACGGCACCCTGGTCAAGCTCCCGGTCGGCGAGGACTCCGAGCTGATCCCGGATCTGCTCACTCTCTCCGACGTGCTCTGCACCGGCTACCACGCCGCCCGCACGGCCGGTGTGACGGTCGGCGACAGCGTCACCGTCATCGGCGACGGCGCGGTGGGCCTGTCCGCGGTCATCTCCGCGAAGCTGCTCGGCGCCGAGCGGATCATCCTGATGGGCCGCCACACCCAGCGCACCGATCTCGGCCGCGACTTCGGCGCCACCGACGTCGTCGCCGGGCGCGGCCAAGACGGCGTCGCCACCGTCCGCGAGCTGACCGGCGGTACCGGCACCGACCGGGTGCTGGAATGCGTCGGCCTCAAGGACGCCCTGGTCCAGTCGGCCGGAGTGGTCCGCGACGGCGGCGTCATCAGCCGCGTCGGAGCCCCGCAGTACCCCGAAGTTCCCTTTGGTTTCCGGGAGTTCATGCGCAACATCACCCTCACCGGCGGCGTCGCACCCTCCCGCGCCTACATCGAGGAGCTCATGCCGCACATCCTCAACGGCGACATCCACCCCGGCCGCGTCTTCGACCGCACCGTCGCCCTGGACGACGCCGCCGAGGGCTACCGCCTCATGAACGACCGCGAGGCCCTCAAGGTCCTCATCCGCCCCTGACCAGGGCGACCCACACCGCACCAACCATCCCCGCACGGCAAGGAAACGACCATGGAACGCATCACCTTCGAGAACAAGGACATCACGGTGGTCGGGAACCTGTTCCGGCCCGACGGCTTCGAGCAGGGCACCAAGTACCCGGCGATCGTGGTGACCCACCCGTTCGGCGCGGTCAAGGAGCAGGTCCCCACCACCTACGCCAAGCTGCTCGCCGCCCAGGGCTTCCTCACCCTGGTCTACGACGCCTCCTACCAGGGCGAGAGCGGCGGGGAGCCGCACTTCTCCGACTTCCCCTCGGTCCGCGTCGAGGACATCCGCTGCGCCGTGGACTTCCTCAGCAACCACCCGGACGTGGACCCCGAGCGCATCGGCGCCCTGGGCATCTGCGCGGGCGGCGGCTACACCGTCAACGCCGCGCAGACCGAGATGCGGATCAAGGCGGCGGCCGGGGTGAGCACCTTCGATGTGGGCGCCGCGCGCCGAGACGGCGTCGGCCCGCTCGGAGCGCAGACCGTCGAGTACCGCACCAGCCTCCTGGAGCGTTCCGCCGCGGCCCGCACCCGCGAGGCCGCCGGCGGCGAGGTCGAGCTGTTCTCGCTGATCGCGGACAACCCGAAGTTCGACATGAACGACCTCTCGACGATCCCGATGATGTACCAGGAGGGCTACCGGTACTACTCGGAGATCGACCCGAACCCCCGGACTATGGGCGCGTTCGCCCTGTCCAGCCTCAGCCAGCAGATGGCGTTCTTCCCGTTCGAGGGGATCGAGCTGATCTCCCCGCGCCCGCTGCTGCTGATCGCCGGCTCCGAGGCCGACACCCTGTACTACAGCCAGAACGCGATCGAGAAGGCCAAGGAGCCCAAGGAACTCGTCGTCCTCGACGGCGCCTCGCACATCGACCTGTACTGGAAGCCGGAGTACGTCCCGCAGGTCGCCGAGAAGCTGACCGAGTTCTTCACCAAGCACTTGTAGCCGAACTGGGCGGCGAGCGGCGCTGGCCCCTTGTGGTCGCTCCCATGAGGTCCACGTACGGCAGGCGCCCAGGCCGGAGTGGTCTCAGTTCTGGTCTCACTCACCCCCGTCCGCCAAGGTCCAGGGCAGGGCCCAGCTTCTACTGCACCGCAGGTCAGAACGGGTGCGAACCCGCGCGGACGGTGCTGGGGAGAATTGGAAAGCGTGTTGGGGGCAACCCCTCACGAGTTCGAATCTCGTATCCTCCGCACCCGCCCAACTGGACAGACGAGGGCCCCGACCGTTCTTCGGTCGGGGCCCTCGTCGTTCAGAGTCTCATCTGCAGTCTCAGCGGCGCTTCCGGTGGCACGCCCGCCCGCGGTCCCGCCGGTTCTTCCTGCCGGACCGTTACGGGATCTGGCGGTAGACATCGCCCCGGTGGCCCACGGTCAGGACCCAGACGACCAGTTGGCCGTTCTCCACGGTGTAGACGACGCGATGGTCGCCAACTCTGAGACGCCATCGGGCCGAGTGCCCCTGCAGGACCTTGATGTCGAACGCCGTGGTGTCGCCGACATCCATGGCCCTCTGCAGCTCGGCAAGACGGTGCAGGATGCGCAGAGCATCGGGACGCGCGATCTTCAGCATGTCACGCTGAGCGTGGGGGGTGAAGCGCGTGACGTGTCCCACGGCGCTTCAGCCCTCCTGGGCTCGGAGGAGGGCGGCCATCTCCTCAAGAGAGACGGACCCGTGCATGCCCTCTGCCTCCGCCTCGTCGGCGAGGCGATTCAGCCATGCCTCCTCGGCGTTGTCTGCTATCCGACGAAGGCGCTGATACTCCTCGATGTCGATCACTACAGCCTCTTGCCTGCCTCGCCGCGTGATGATCGTCGGAGTCTCCTCGCGACGGGCCCGGTCGATGACATCGGCAAGGTGGCTACGGACCTCGGCCATGGACTCAATCATGGGCTCGCTCACGCATTCAATGTACCAGATGTACATGAGTCCGCATTGTCGCTTTGGCTGGTACCGCCGCTGACTCCCGCGGTTGCCGCGCAACAGCGAGCCCTCGCCTCTGCCAGGCTCGCCGCCTCCCAGTCCGCCGAGGCCCAGCCATCTGACGGTTGTCTGCCAAGCGGGCGTGCCGGTCATCGCTTCGGTGTCGTGGATAGCAGTCATCCTCGCCGCAGGCTGCCTGGATCGCGATGCAGCGCTAAAAGGCGCTATGCGGGGAGCCGTCGCTGCTGCTGTGAGGCTATCGCGGTCGCCGACAGGTTGCAGTTTGGGTTGCATTCAGGGTCGTTCAAGAGCGTTCGGCAAGGGGGTGGGCGGCGCCTGCGCCGCTGGTCAGGACGGTGGCGAATCCGGCCGGACCCCCGGACGAACAGTTGGAAAGCGTGTTGGGGGCAACCCCTCACGAGTTCGAATCTCGTATCCTCCGCACCCGCCCACCAGGGCAGACGAGGACCCGGACGCTTCTGCGTCCGGGTCCTCGTCGTTTCCTGGGTTGCCGTTCTGGTCTCGCTTGTTTCGGGCGCTCGTCGTCCTGGTCCTGGGGCCCGTCCGCCCGTCTGAACGACATGCCCGGTCTTGGTCCTCTCATCGCTTCCCAGGGATAGGACGGCTGCCAAAGGAAGGCCGCTACACTCCGGTCCGATCCTGGGGAGGGAATCTTGAAGCGAATGATCCGACGTGTTGTCGGTGCCGGTCTGGCGGCGTGCGTGGTGGCGGGACTGACGGTTTCGGGGGCGGGACTGGCGTCTGCGAAGACGACCACGAGCGCGACTTCGGCGGAGGCGTGCACGATCGGCTACAGCGACGGAAGCGCGAGCACCGTGCCGACAGCCCGTAAGCCCGGGGTGCGGCTGCGGGAGTGGGTCCCGGTGCGAAACCACCAGTCCGTGGTCATTCCCAACGTCTACGTCAACTTCGTGACCTCAGGAGACGTCCAGCGCCGGGCGCCGCTGCCGTCGATGTGGTGGCGGGTGGCTGGCGGCCAGTGGAAGCGGGCCCGGCTGACGTGGGCCTGGAACAGCCCTACCACGCCCCACGCGTCCCAGTGGCTGAGCAGCAACCTCGAACTAGGGAACCTGGGCCCGCACGCGACCAAGTGGATCGAGGTCGACACCTATTTCCCGGCGCACTCGATCAAGGGCGCGTACTACCAGTCGTTCCTGGACCACTCGCACTCATGCAGTCCGGCCGCGGCCATCAACATGTACCAGGCCGGTCTCGAGTACTGGCCCTGGCACGGCCTGGAAGGGCATCCCGCGTAGGGCGGGAGTCCCTCGTCGCCCACATTTGGGCAAGCGCCGTCGTTGTCCACATCTTTGTCCAGTGCGCTGGTGGACGTCGGCGTTCGGCGCAGTACGTGCATCGTGCTCAGCCTGGCCACGAACCCTCGCGGACGTCCCCGAACGGGCTTGCGGACAGTTGGAAAGCGTATTGGGGGCAACCCCTCACGAGTTCGAATCTCGTATCCTCCGCCTCGATCGAGGGCCCGGACCGCGTAAGCGGTCCGGGCCCTCGTCGTTTTTCTGTCGAGCTTGTTCCGAGTGGGCGTGGTGGCTCGATCGCTGCGTCGGCTGTTGACGATGGCGTAGGTCTCGCCGAGGCGGGCGATGGGGCCGCGGGCGGGGGTCCAGGTGATGTCGCCGATGCCGACCTTGGTGGTGCCGCCCTTGAGGGTGGTCGCGTAGCCGGTCAGGTGGATCCGCAGCTGGAAGGTGAGCGAGGCGCCGTTGGCCAGGCCGGGCAGGGTCGGCAGGGCTTGGTTCTTGCCGAGGGTGACCCAGTGGCCGTTCTCCAGGCCCTGGATGTCGGCGCTCGACTGGGTGGGCTTGATCACGCCGTCGGCCTGGCGCGGCTTGGAAGGGCAACCCCGCGCAGGTCCGGGGTCCCGCTCGTCCTCCTATAGCCGCACGTGCCCTACGGACGCCTCCGCGACCCGCGCCAACCCGATCTGGGCCTGTTCGGCGACGTAGGCGAAGCCGCGTGGTTCGGCGAGCGCGAGGCAGCGCCGGAACTGCTGCTCGGCGCGTTCCAGGTCGCCGGCCGCCAGACAGGTCCGGCCGAAGGCTTCGCGGAGGTTGATCTCGTTGTTGATCTCGCCGTTGTCCGTGACCCAGGCCACTGCCCCTTCGTGCTCGTCCAGTGCCTCGGCGTGGCGGCCGAGCGCGCTCAGCGCCTCGGCTGTGTCGGCGCGGCACACCGCCGTGTACGAGACGTGCCCGAGAAGCCGGCTCACCTCCACCGCTGCGAGGAAGTCCGCCAGCGCGGCTTCGAAGTCCCCCAGGCCGAGCCGGGCGCGGCCGCGCGATCGCAGGCAGAACAGACGCAGTGAGTCGTCGGCGGCGTGGGGGCCGGCCAGGATCCGCGACGCCTCGGCGTCGGCCTCGGCGGCCCGGCCGAGGCGGACCAGCGCGCGTCCCCAGTTCGTCACGGTGAAGGCGACGTTCCAGGTGGACGGCGAGTCCGGGAGTTCCAGCACCTGCCGGCGCAGGTCGAGGACGCGGTCGAGGTCGCCCCGGTCGTCGGCGACGCCGAGCAGGCGTCGCAGTGCGCTGATGCGGATGCGGGTGTCGTCGAGTGCCACCGCCAGGTCGAGTGCCGCGGTGAGGTCGGCCTCGGCCTCGGCGAGTCGTCCGAGGTAGCGGTTGGCGGTCCCGCTCGCCAGGCGGAGGTCGGCGAGCTCGCAGCGGTCGCCACGGCGTTCGGCGGCGGCAATCCCGGCGCCGCTGACGTGCCGCCAGGCGCCCATCTCGCCGCGGTGGCCGAGGAACTCGTCGACGAAGAGCGCGAACTGGATGGTGATCTCGTCGTGGCCCTCCGCCAGGGTCAGGTCGAAGATCCGGTGGATGGTCGCGGCCTCGTCGCTGTACCAGGCCATGGCCCGTTCGGCGGACCCGAGGTCCGGCGTCCTCGTGGGGACGTGCCGCACCGCACGCCGGTGAGGGGAGGACGGCCCGAGCATCGGTCTGCCTGTCTGCAGGCAGTGCAGGTAGAAGTCGGTGACGCGTTCGAGAGCGGTGTCCCGTTCGGCCGCCGACTCCTCCCGAAGGGAGGCTTCCGCGGCGCGCTCACGGATCAGGTCGTGGAATCGGTAGCGCTGGGCGCGCGGCTCCTCGAGCAGGTTCGCGTCCACCAGTTCGGCCAACAAGGTCCGTGCTCCGGTGACCGGCAGGTCGGCCAGCACGGCGGCGGCGAAGGGATCGATCACGGCGCCGGGGAAGACGCCGAGCAGCCGGAAAAGCCGACGCTGTGGCCCGGCGAGCCGCGCCAGCGACGTGTCGATGACCCTGCCGACGCCTTCCTCGTCGGAGCTCGGCGGATGGTCGAGGAGGTCGGCGACGGACCACGACGGGCGATGCCGGAGCCGTGCGGCGGCGACCCGAATGGCCAACGGCAGCCCGCCGTAGCGCTTCATCAGCTCGCTCACCGTTTCCGCCGCGGCCTCGATGCCCGGTCCCAGCGCGGTCGTGAACAACTCGGCGGCGTCGACCGGGCCGAGCGGGGCCAGCGACAGCGGCTCGACGCCGGTGAGACCGACGAGGCGTCGGCGGCTCGTGATGAGCACCGTGTTGCGGCCGGCGCCCGGGAGCAGGGCCTCGACCTGCTCGGCGTCGGCGGCGTTGTCGAGGACGACGATCGCCCGCACGGTCGAGAGTTCCGCGCGCCACAGTGCGGACCTCTCCTCCGGATCGTCCGGGATGCGGCCGACGGGAACGCCGAGCGCGCGCAGCAAGGTGAGGAGGGCGTCGGCCGGGGCGACCGGGTCGCGGCCGGGGGTGAAGCCGTGCAGGTCCAGGTACAGCTGACAGTCGGGGAACTCGGGGGTCAGCCGGTGGGCGACGTGGATGGCGAGCGCCGTCTTGCCGACGCCCCCCATGCCGTCGATCGCCAGCGTGTGGCCTGACTGTGCCAGGCGGGCGACGTGGTCGACCTCGTCGCGCCGGGCGGTGAAGACGGCGACGTCGCGGGGCAGGTCGTTGCGGGCCGGCCGCTCGAGGGCCGCGCGACGCGGGTCGGCGGGACGGCCGGGGGCTCGCCGTCGGCGATCGGCGTCCTCCCACAGCGGACGCAGCGGGCGTGGATCGTGACCGGTGGCCCGGCACAGCGCGACGACGACGTTCCACGGTGGTGTCGCCTGCCCGGACAGGTAGCGGGACAGCGAGGAGTTGCTGACGTGGGTTGCCCGCTCGATCTCGCGCAGGCTGCGTCGCGACGCGTCTTTGATCGTCCGCAGTCTCAGTGCGAGATCGTCACTCACCGCGAGCCCCCTGTCTCCGCCGACCAGCACCCTAGATCAGTTCGCGTCGACGCGCGATCTTCATCCGTCGTCCCGCCCCGGCCGGGGCAATTCAGGGACAGCTGCCGCGAGTTGGCAATCCTGCAGGTGGTAGCGGGTTCTCGCCGGCTGCGCGAGCGCCCCACAGGCAGCTCGGTCTCTTGAGAGGCCGGGGTGGTGTTCGGACCATGACCGTCATGAACGCACCGGAGACCCGGGTCTCCTTCCTCGTCGCTGTGCCGATCCGCGCCGTCGTGGAAATCGCGGCGGGACGCATCCTGTGTGTCGCCTCCGAGCGGTCCGACGCGACCGTCGAGGTCCGCCCGGACGACGCCACCAGGAGCAGCGACGTGACGGCGGCCCGACGGACCCGGGTCGACTTCGACGTCGGCGTGCTGCACGTCGGCACCGAGCGGTCCGTGCCGCGGGTCCTGGGCGACTCGGGGTCCGTCGACGTAACCGTGCACCTGCCGTCCGGGTCCGGGGTGGCGGCGACGTCGGCCGTCGGCGCGTTCCACGGCGTCGGCCCGCTCGGCGAGGTCGTCTTCGAGGGCGCGGCCGGGTCGGTCGTCATCGAGGAGGCGACCGCCGTGCGCCTGGTGCTGGAGTCCGGCGACGTCGCGGTCGGCCGGCTGGCCGGGCCCGGCGAGATCAGGACGCAGCGCGGCGACATCACCGTGGCCGAGGCCCGCCAGGGCCTGGTCACGCTGCACACCGGCACCGGCCGGATCTCGATCGGCGCCGCCCCCGGAGTGGCAGCGACCCTCGACGCCGGCGTCGGCCCCGGCCGCATCATCAACACCCTGCGGAACTCGGACGGCGCCCGCGCCGCCCTGAACATCCATGCCACCACCGCCCACGGCGACATCACCGCCCGCAGCCTGGACAAGGAGCAGCACCATGACCCCCACCATCCCTCAGCGGTTTGACACCCCGGCCCCGATCACCGCCGTCCTCGACATCTCCGCGGGACATGTTGAGGTCATCGCCGCAGACCGGGCCGACACGACCGTCGAGGTCCGTCCGGTCGACGCGACCAAGGGCCGCGACGTGAAGCTCGGGGAGCAGACCACGCTCGCGTTCAGCAAGGGCGTGCTGCGCATCGAGACCGCGGCCAGGATCCGGAGCCAGATCCTCGGCCCCTCGGGCTCGGTCGCGGTGACGCTCCACGTGCCCACGGGCTCCCACATCCAGGTGAAGGCCGGCGCCGTCGGCTTCCGGGGCGTTGGAACGCTCGGGGACGTCGCGGTCGACGGCGGGTACGGCGCGAACGGCGCGGTCGCCATCGAGATCGACGAGGCCGCCGGCGCCCGTCTGACGGCCCACGCCGGCGACGTCACCGTCGGCCGCCTGAGCGGCCCGGCGCGGATCACCACCGGTATGGGCGACATCCGCATCGACGAGGCCGTGACCGGCACCGTTGAGCTCCGAACTGGCGTTGGCGACCTGACGGTCGGCGCGGCGCACGGGGTGTCCGCGGCCCTGGACGCCGGGACCACCTACGGCCGGATACACAACGCGCTCAAGAACAGCGACGGCACCGTGCAGCTGACCATCCATGCGATGACGGCCCAGGGCGACATCACCGCCCGCAGTCTGTGACAGGAGCACCAGCCATGACCGAACCCACCCTCGCCGCCCCCGCGATCACCGTCACCGGGCTGCGCAAGTCCTACCGCGACAAGATCGTCCTCGACGGCATCGACCTGACCATCCCGCAGGGGACGATCTTCGCCCTGCTCGGCCCGAACGGCGCCGGCAAGACCACGACCGTGAAGATCCTCTCGACGCTCGTGGCCGCTGACCCAGCGTCCGGCCCGATCCTCGTCGGCGGCCACGACCTGGCAACCGCCCCGCAGGCGGTCCGCGCCGCGATCGGCGTCACCGGCCAGTTCTCGGCCGTCGACCCCCTGATCACGGGCATCGAGAACATGCGCCTCATGGCCGACCTGCACCACCTGACGAAGGCCGAGGGCCGCCGCGTCGCCGCGGAACTGCTGGAGCGCTTCGACCTGACGGACGCGGCGGACAAGCCAGCGTCCACCTACTCCGGCGGCATGAAGCGCCGCCTGGACATCGCGATGACCCTGGTCGGCGACCCGCGGATCGTCTTCCTCGACGAACCGACCACAGGCCTGGACCCGCGGGCCCGCCACGCCATGTGGCAGACCGTTCGGGACCTGGTCGCGGACGGTGTCACCGTCCTGCTCACGACGCAGTACCTCGAGGAGGCCGACGAACTCGCCGACCGCATCGCGGTGCTGCACGATGGCAAGATCGCGGCCGAAGGCACCGCCGACCAGCTCAAGCGACTCGTTCCCGGCGGCCATGTGCGGCTTCGGTTCACCAGCCCGCAGGCGTACCAGGAGGCCGGCGACACGCTGCGCGACGCCGCTCGGGACGATGCCGCGCTGACGCTTCAGCTGCCGAGCGATGGGAGCCAGGGCAGCCTGCGGGCCATCCTCGACCGCCTGGACGCGAACCACGTCACCGCAGACGAGCTGACCGTCCACACGCCGGACCTCGACGATGTGTTCTTTGCCCTGACGGACAGTTGGCCCGGTGGCGCCGGCGCGTCGCAGGCCGCCGCGTCCGACTCCGATCTGGCCGAGGTCACCGACCGACCCCTGGAGAACGTCCGATGAGCACCTTGACCCTGGCCGCCCGCGACTCCTCGACGATGCTGCGCCGCAACCTCCTCCACGCCCGCCGCTACCCGTCCCTGACGCTGAACCTCCTCCTGACCCCGATCGTGCTCCTGCTGCTGTTCGTCTACATCTTTGGCGGAGCGATGAGCGCGGGCGTCGGCGGCAACCGGACGGCCTACATCGCCTACCTCGTCCCGGGCCTGTTGCTGATGACGATCGGAAGCACCGTGGTCGGCACAGCGGTATCGGTCTCGAACGACATGACCGAAGGAATCATCGCCCGCTTCCGCACGATGGCGATCCACCGCTCGTCAGTCCTGGTCGGCCACGTGATCGGCAGCGTGATCCAGGCGATCGTCAGCGTCCTGCTGGTAGGCGCGGTAGCGGTGGCGATCGGCTTCCGATCCCACGCGACGCCGGTGGAATGGCTGGCAGCCATCGGCCTGCTGGTCCTCTTCGCACTGGCCCTGACCTGGATTGCAGTAGGAATGGGCCTGATCAGCCCGAGCGCGGAAGCAGCAAGCAACAACGCGATGCCCCTGATCCTCCTGCCACTCATCTCCAGCGCCTTCACACCCCTGCACACAATGCCGGGCTGGTTCCAGCCGATAGCCCGCTACCAGCCCTTCACCCCCGCCATCGAAACCCTCCGAGGCCTGCTCCTCCACAGCAAGATCGGCGACAACGGCGCGATCGCGATCGCGTGGTGCCTCGGTCTCACGGTGCTCGGCTACTTCTGGTCGTCGTCGAAGTTCGACAAGGAACGGGGGTGATCCCGCTTACGACCGCGCAACCACATGAGACGCGTTGAGCCCAGCTGCGGCGAATCCGCCGATGAGCTGGGCTCTTACCCGGCAGCGGGTCAGCGCCCTTGACTTTTGCCCGCTGGTACCCGGACGGGCTGACCCAGGCCGAGCAGGGTGCCGGCCATCAGGACCGCTGCCTGATCGGTCCTGATGGTTGGGGTGGCCGACGGCGTAGCTGAGGCAGCATAAGGCCGCTGGCTCACCAGCGGGAGGGTTGCAGTTCGGGTTGCATTCGGCTGCGTTCGCGGGTGTCCGAGCGCTTCGCTTTCGACCACTGCGTCGCAGGTCAGGACGGTGACGAACCGCCCTGGACCCCCGGACGAACAGTTGGAAAGCGTGTTGGGGGCAACCCCTCACGAGTTCGAATCTCGTATTCTCCGCAGGTAGAAGGCCCGCCCAGGGAATCAGTGCGGGCCTTCTGCGTTCGTCCGCTCATTCACAGTCCCAAGCGGCCGAGCGGGAGAGATCACACCGAGATGATCTCGACGCCCTGTTCCAGCCCCTTGAAGTCGTCAGCGTTCCGCGTGAAGAGTGGGAGTCCGTGGGCGGCGGCGGTCGCGGCGATCAGCAGGTCCATCCGACGGGGGCGGGGGTTGCGATTCGCCTTGACGGTGAGCGCCACCAGCGTCCCGAACCTGCGGGCGGCCTCCCGGTCAAAGGGGATGGCCGCGAACTCTGCCTCCACGTCGGCCAGGCGTTGCGCTCGCGCCATCATCTCGGCTGGGTCGCCCGTCATCGCGACGCCCTGGGCCAGTTCAGCCAGGACGATCGAGGAGACGGCCGCCTCCACGGGCAGGAGGCTGGAGTCGATCAGCGGGAGATCGATGACGACGCACGTGTCCAGAAGCCCGCGCGGCAGCCTGCCGGTCATGCGCGATCCCATGGATTGCGGTGGTCATCCACGCGGTCCTCGGAGTCGAAGAACTCGTCCGCCTCCGCTCGCATCAGAGCCGCGTCGACCTGTGGCGCGTGGCGCCATTTCCGCTGGAGTTCCTCCACCGGGACGAAACGGCGCCTACTGCTGAGCGGGCGGACCTCGGCGATCTCCGTGCCGTTTCGGGTGATGTGGTACGTCTCACCCGCCTCCACGTCGTCGAGCACGGCCTTGGAGCGCGCCGCGAGCTCTCGCTGAGTGATGGTCTTCATGGAGCCAGCGTATCGCGGCGTAATGCGGCGCGCTACAGATGTGTATCCTCCGTACCCGCCCACCAGGGCAGACGAACCGACCCCTCTGGCGGTCGGGGCCTTCGGCGTTCCCTAGTTGCAGTTTTAGATGCAGCCGCCCGCAGGTGCCCGGCGGGCCCCGCTCCGCAGGGCGGGGCCCGCCGATTGCTGACGTGCATACTTGCTGGACGATCGGCAGGACGTAGGGGTGATGACGCGGTGAAACTGGCTGAAGCGCTCGCAGAGCGGGCTGCTGCGGTACGGCGGGTGGAGCAGTTGCGCACGCGCGTCGTCGGCAGCGCCCGCTACCAGGAGGGCGAGGAACCGGCCGAGAACGCGGCGGAGGTCCTGGCAGAGGCCGGCGAAGTGCTGGACGAGCTGGAGCGGCTGATCCGCCAGATCAACCGGACGAACTCCGCCGCGACCGTCGAGGGCGGCGGAACCCTCACCGACGCCCTTGCCCGCCGTGACGTCCTTCGGCTGCGCCACTCGGTGATCACGTCAGCCGCCGACGCCGCCTCGGGGCGCGACCAGCGCGGAGCCGTACGCCAGCTGCGGTCCGAACTGAGGATTCTGTCCGCGCTGCCAGTCGCCGAACTCCGCGCCCAGGCGGACGTTCTGGCCAAGGAGATCCGCGAGGTGGACACCTTGATCCAGCGCACCAACTGGGAGATCGACCTGATCGAGGACTGACCTCTCACAAGCTGGGTGTGGGAAGCAGGTAGTCGTCACGGAGGCGTGCACACACCGCGGGCCGGCGGTCTATCCGGCCCATGGCGCGTGAAGAGCAACGCAGGGGTTCGATTCCCCACCAACACTGCAGCTCAGCATCGCGCACAGGTGACGGAGCACTCCGCACACCTCACCACCACGTGCAGATCCGGACGGCGAGGGCGGGAACGGGGCATCCCACACCCGGTGCGAGGGCCATGCAGATCAGTATGGCCCTCGCACTCATCTTCGGATCGAAGCTCTCCCACCTGGGCCTACGCGGGCCGCAGCCGTGCCGGGCCTTGGATCCCGGCCATCGTGGTGCGACGAAGGGGGCGGTGATGTTCCGAGCCTGGCCGCCTGGCTTGGCTGCGCTGAGCCGGGCCGCACTGTGCGCGCCATTCACGAGGGCTCCCGGGAGTCGGCTGGAATCGGCGGGGCGCTGGCAGAGGCTGTCGGGAGACTGAGGCCGATCGCGCGGCCGGGGCTTCGGCCTTGGCCGATCAGGGGAGCGCCACCTTTGACAGCGGATACCCAGGCTTCTTCCAGGGCTTCGCTCAACTGACGGAACACCATGTGCACCTATGAAGGTGCTCCCACAGCGGCGCAGGGCCGCCTTGCTCAACTCCGTCCTCGCTGTCCTCCTCGTGACCGGGGTTGGGGCTGCCTACGCCACCGTGCATCCAGCGTCGAGCGCCGGCACGAGTTCGGCGAACACCACCAGCTACACGGTGGCCAAGGGCCTGGTGCTGGCGACGGCCAGCGCTGCCGGGACCCTGACCTCCCCCAGCGATGCCGGCGTGAACTTCGCCACCGGCGGCACTCTCACCGCGGTCTACGTCAAGGCCGGGCAGAAGGTGACCAAGGGCGAGGTGCTCGCCAAGATCGACCCGACCTCGGCCAACGCGACCCTCGCCGACGACGAGGCTGCGCTCACCGCTGCCCAGGCCAACCTCAACCAGGTCGAGAACCCCAGCTCCACCACCGTCAACGGCGTGACGGCCACACCCACCGTGAGCGCCTCCGCGGAGACCCAGGCAGAGTCCCAGGTGACGTCGGCCCAGAACGCGGTCACCGCCGCCAAGGCCGCCGTGGCCGGCACCGTGCTGACCGCGCCGATCGCCGGGACCGTGGACTCGGTCGCCGGTCAGGTCGGCGGGACGGTCTCCGCGAGCAGCGACACCACCAGCAGCGCGGGTACCGCGCCCACCGGCTTCGTGGTCATCACCAACCCGACTGGCATGGAGGTCACCGCCGACTTCGCCGAAGCCGACGCGCTGAAGGTGGCCAAGGGCCAAGCCGCCACCGTCACCCTGACCACGGGAGGGACGGAGCTCAACGCCAAGGTGCTGTCCGTCAGTTCGCTCCCCGTGAGCAGTTCCTCCGGCTCGTCCTCGTCCGGCACGGTGAACTACGCGGCGCTGCTGGTCATCACCAGCCCCACCAGTGATCTGCGCACCGGTCAGAGCGCAACCGTCTCGGTCCTGACGGGCGAAGTGGACAGTGCGCTGTACCTGCCGACGGCGGCGCTCACCGGAACCGGCACCACCCGGCTCGCGACCGAGGTCCTGGCCGACGGCAAGACCCGGTCCGTGAGTGTGAAGGTGGGCCTCGCCGGCGACAGCGACGTGCAGATTCTCAGCGGCCTGACCGATGGCGACAAGGTCCAGGTGACGACGGCCACGACAGGTGGCACTGCCGGAGGTGGCGGCTTCGGCGGCGGCCGTGGTGGCGGTGGTGCCCTCGGTGGCGGTGGCGGTGGCGGTGGCGGTGGCGCTGGCGGCTTCGGCGGTGGTGGCGGGCGGGGCTGACCCTGCCGTCGCCGCGCCGCGGATGCCCGGCGGCGCCGGCTGATTCGGGGGACTGACGCGAGAGGCCGGAGGCCAGGAGGCCGCCGGCCTCTCGCAGGTTCGAGATTGCGGTGGTGTGTCAGGCGCTCGGACTGGCCGAGGGCGCCGGACTGCGGGTGGGCAGCAGGACCACGGTTGTCTGGCGGCTGGGATGCCCTGGCCCTGGATCTCACCGCGCCGCCGTAGCAGTGGCCTGGGCGGAGACCGCCGACTGCCTGTGAGTTGATAGGCGTCGGATGTGCCCGGCCTGTCAAGCACGCCAAGGTACGGAGCAAATGTCGTAGTTGGTGCGCATTCTTGAGGTGAGGTGCCCGGGAAACTCCCAGGCTTGTGCCAGGTTCCGACAGGTCGGCGGGCCACGCTGTGGCGTCATGAAGTTGCTTCCACGGCGGCGCCGGGCCGTCCTGTCGAATGCCGTACTCGGCCTTGTGCTGGTGGCGGGCGCAGGGGCCGCCTACGCGGCAGTGAACGACAGCAGTACTCCCGCGAAGTCCGCGATCAAGACCGCGACAGTAGCCCAGGGCACGGTGCAGGCGACGGTCGACGGCTCCGGGTCGTTGATCTCTCCCTCCGACGCGGGGGTCGACTTCGTCACCGGCGGCACGCTGACGAAGGTCTACGTGGCGCCAGGTGACAAGGTCACCCAGGGCGAGGTTCTGGCGAAGGTCGATCCGACCGACGCGAACCAGGCACTCAGCTCGGCGCAGGCCACGCTGACCTCCGCCGAGGCGAACCTGACCAGTGTGGAGGCCGGCAACGACTCCACCTCCGCCACGGGTTCGGGCGGTGGCGGCTCCGGTGGGAGCTCGAGTGGCGGTTCGGGCGGCTCCAGCGGCTCCGCGCCGGGCGGCACCACCCACAGCAGTTCCCCCTCGCCGAAGCCCGGCTCCTCGCAGTCCGGCTCCTCGAAGCCGAGCAGCAAGCCCTCGGCGAGTGCGCCCGCAAAGCCCACCTCGTCCGCCTCCGCGTCCTCCAGCGGCTCGCAGTCGCACACGGCCGGTGCCGTCGTTCAGGCGGCCGCTCTGTCCGACGTCGAGGCGGTGACCGCTGCCACGGCAGCCCCCACGGTGGACCCGGTGCAGTTGGCGAACGCCGAACAACAGGTGACCTCGGCCCAGAACGCCGTCGCCGCCGCGCAGGCGGAGGTGGCCGGCACGGTCATCACCGCGCCGGTGAGCGGCACGGTGGCGTCGGTGAGCGGCAAGGTCGGCCAGACGGTCTCCGGCACCGGCAGTTCGAGCTCGGGCGGTTCAGGCTCCAGCGGTTCAGGTTCCAGCGGTTCAGGTTCCGGCGGTTCAGGTTCCGGCGGCACGGGTTCCGGCGGCACGGGTGGCGGTTCGGGTTCCGGCGGATCGGGTGGCGGCAGCGGTTCCTCGTCGAGCTCCAGTTCCGGTTCGGGCTCGCCCTCAGGGTTCGTGGTCATCACCAACCCCAGCGGGATGGAGGTCAGCGCCGACTTCTCCGAGGCCGACGCCTTGAAGCTGAAGGCCGGGCAGGCCGCCACGGTGACCCTGAACGCGACCGGGGCCACCCTTCCGGCCAAGGTGGTCTCGATCAGCTCGCTCCCGGTGAGCAGCGGTTCCTCCGGTTCCTCCGGCTCCAGCGGCGGTGGTGGTGGGTCTTCCAGCGCGGTGCAGTACGCCGCGACGATGGCCATCACCAGCGACACCAGCAGTCTGCGGACCGGCCTGTCCGCGAGCGTCGAGGTGGTCACCGGCGACGCCGAGAACGCGCTCTACGTGCCGACCACGGCGCTCACCGGCAGCGGCAGCAGCGGCACGGTGACTCTCGTCGGCGCCGACGGCAGTACCACCAGGCAGACGGTCACCGTCGGCGTCCAGGGAGACACCGAGGTGCAGATCACCAGCGGGGTCAGCCTCGGCCAGAAGGTCGAGCTGACGGTGGTCTCGGCCGGCGGCAGCAACGGGTTCCCCAGCGGAGCCTTCCCCGGCGGGACGGGTGGCGGCCGGGTCGGCGCCGCTGCCGGCGCCGCCGCTGGTGCGCTGGGCGGAGGTGGCCGCGGATGAGCCACTCCCTTCCGGCCCTCAGGCGTCGTTCTGCCGGAGCGGTGGGCAAGCGGACCGCTCCGGCAGCCGCCGCCTCCGGTGAGACCCGCGACCCGGTCCCCGTGATCACCGTGCAGCGGCTGGTCAAGTCCTACGGCACCGGCGAGGCCACGGTCCACGCGCTCGCCGGTCCCCTGAACGGACAGGGCGAGCCGATGGGCGTCGACCTGAGCATCCACCAGGGCGACTTCGTCGCGATCATGGGCAGCTCGGGTTCGGGCAAGTCGACCCTGATGAACATCCTGGGCTGCCTGGACGCGCCGACGGCGGGCCGCTACCTGCTGGACGGTCTCGACGTGGGCGGTCTGGACGAGCACCAGCTGTCGCTCGTGCGCAACCGCAAGATCGGCTTCATCTTCCAGTCCTTCAACCTGATCCCGCGCACCACCGCCGTCGCCCAGGTCGAACTCCCCCTGGCGTACGCAGGGGTGAAGCCGGCCGAGCGCCGCCGCCGGGCGCTCGCGGCGTTGAGCATGGTGGGTCTGGCTGACCGCGCCGACCACCGGCCCAACGAGCTGTCCGGTGGCCAGCAGCAGCGTGTGGCCGTGGCCCGTGCGCTGGTGACCTCGCCCGCGATGCTGCTGGCCGACGAGCCCACGGGCAACCTGGACACCCGCAGCACCGACGACGTCCTCGCCATCGTGGACCGGCTCAACGCCGCCGGCCGCACGGTCGTGGTGATCACGCACGAGGACGAGGTCGCCCGGCACGCCAAGCGCGTGGTCCGACTCGTCGACGGCCGTGTCGACTCCGATGTGCGCCAAGCCCCGGTCCTGGGACCTCCGCCCGCCTTGCTCGATCCGACCCGCTTCGCCGCGAACTCGCTGTACGTCCAGGGTCCCGAGCAGCCCCGCGGCGCGCACCACGTCCCGCGGATCCAGCACGCGCAGACGGGAATCCAAGGGTGAACCCGCTCCAGACGTTGCGCTTCGCTGTCAGCGGACTCGCGGCCAACAAGGTCCGTTCCGGGCTGACCATGCTCGGCATCCTGATCGGTGTCGCCTCGGTCATCCTGCTGTTGGCGGTCGGCAACGGTTCCTCGCAGGCCGTGGTCAACTCCATCGACGCACTCGGCACCAACGCGCTGACCGTCAGCTCGGGTGCCGGCTTCGGCGCGCAGTCGACGGCGACCAGCACCAAGCCGCTCACCATCGCGGACGCCCAGGCGCTCGCCGACACCACCCAGGGGCCGGACATCAAGGGCGTGGCGCCCGAGGTGCAGACCCCGCAGACCGCCCTCTACGACGGCACCTCGCACACGGTCAGCTCGGTGATCGGCACCTACCCGGCCTACTTCGAGGCGTCCAACAGCAAGATCGCCACCGGGGACTACTTCAGCAACGACGACGTGCTGGCCTCGCGCAAGGTCGCGGTGATCGGCTCGACCACGGCGACCGACCTGTTCGGCACCGCCTCACCCATCGGGAAGAAGATCACCCTGGGCGGCACCCCGCTCACCGTCGTCGGCGAGCTGGCCACCAAGGGCAGCAGCACCAGCAGCTTCAACGACCCGGACGACGTGATCATCGCGCCGCTGCCGACCGTGCAGAACGCCTACACCGGCTTCGGTTCGCTCAGCCAGATCCTGGTCGAGGCGCGCTCGGCCGACACCACCACCCAGGCGACCGACGAGATCACCACCGTCCTGATGGGCACCCACGGCATCGCCTCGGCCTCGGCGGTCGACTTCCGGGTCAGCAGCCAGACCACGTTGCTGGCGACCCGCTCCTCCAGCACGCAGACGTTCACCGTGCTGCTGGGCGCGGTCGCGGCGATCTCGCTGCTGGTCGGCGGCATCGGCATCACCAACATCATGCTGGTCACCGTCACCGAGCGGACCCGTGAGATCGGCATCCGCAAGGCCATCGGCGCGCCCAAGGGCGTCATCCTCGGCCAGTTCCTGGCCGAGTCGACGCTGCTGTCACTGATCGGTGGCGGCCTCGGCGTCGTGGCCGCCCTGATCGGAGCCCGCTTCACGATCGTCGGAATCCAGCCGGTGGTGATCCCGGCCTCGGTCTGGGGCGCCTTCGGCATCGCCGTCGCCATCGGCCTGTTCTTCGGCAGCTACCCCGCCAACCGCGCGGCGAGCCTGCGCCCGATCGACGCGCTGCGCCATGAGTGACAGCCAACAACTTCTAAAGGAGGACGCGGACATGGCAGCACGCCGTAGTGATCTGGTGAAGGCCGACGGCTCGATCGTCCCCGGCCTGCGCGAGGACCCGGGGGAGGTGGAGTTCGTGTCCGGCACACCGGACGACAGCACCCGCGAACAGCGGCTCAACCCGGAGGACGTCCTGTCCCAGGCGCCGGACGCCCGGGACATCGCCGCCGAGCTGGCCGCCCCGCCGCGACGCAAACTGCCCTGGCTGACCCTGCTGCTCGTCGCCGGAGTGCTCGGGGCCGGCTCCTTCGTCGCCGGCGCGATGGTGGAGAAGAACAGCGGCACCTCCAGCGCGGGCAGCGCGGCCTCGGCGTTCGCCAAACTGCGCTCGGGTGCGACGGGCGGAGCCTCCGGATTCCCCGGCCTCGGAGGCGCCGCAGGTGCCGGAGCTGCCGGGAGCGCGGCGGGGGGCGGTACTGGCGCGAGTGGCTTCGGAGGCGGGGGCGGCGGGGGCGGCGGGGCCACGACCGGGACGGTCAAGCTGGTCGACGGCAACACCATCTACCTGACCGACAGCTCCGGGAACATCGTCAAGGTCACCACCACCGGCTCCACCACCGTCAGCATCGCCAAGAGCAGCACGGTGAGCCGGCTGCAACCGGGACAGAGCGTGACCGTCCGCGGCACCACGGACTCCTCGGGCAACGTGACGGCAACCACGGTCAGCGAGGGCGGGAGCACCGCGGGCGCCGGTGGCACCAGGGGCTGAGCCATGGCCTGTCCTCATGCCGATCCCGCCTGGGACGCAGGCCTTCCGATCACTCGACCACTCCTCCTACGGGAGCCGCCGCTCATGGACATGACCGAGGCCAGCCTGCTGGTCGTCGACGACGAACCCAACATCCGCGAACTGCTCTCCGCGTCCCTCACATTCGCAGGCTTCCGGGTGACCTCAGCGGCCTCGGGGGCGGAGGCGGTGGCGGCCGTCGCCCGGGACCGCCCCGATCTGGTCGTGCTCGACGTCATGCTGCCCGACACCGATGGATTCGCGGTCGTCCGGCGGCTTCGCAACGAGTTCGCGGCGACACCCGAGGGCGCCGAGCGTGACCGGCTGCCGGTGATCTTCCTGACGGCCAAGGACGGACTGGGTGACAGGGTCAACGGTCTGACCGCCGGTGGCGACGACTACGTCACCAAGCCGTTCAGTCTGGAGGAGCTGATCGCCCGGATCCGGGCGATCCTCCGCCGCGCCGGCTGCCCGGACGTGGACGGCCGACTCGTCGTGGCCGATCTGGAGCTGGACCCGGTCGGGCACCAGGTGCTGCGCGGCGGCCACGCGGTCGCGCTCACCAGGACCGAGTTCAAACTGCTCGAGTACCTCCTGAACAACACCGGCCGGGTCGTCTCCAAGATGCAGATCCTCGACCACGTCTGGGCCTACGACTTCGGTGGCGACCTCAGCATCGTCGAGTCCTACATCTCCTACCTGCGCCGCAAACTCGACTCCGGCGCGAACGGCACCCCCAGACTGATCCACACCGTACGGGGCATCGGCTACGTCCTGCGCCGACCCGCAGCGTAGGCGGGCGGCACCGGGGGCCGGTTCAGCTGGTGGTCTGCTGTGCTCCGGTGGCGCTGCCGGCCAGCCAGCTGCTCCAGCTCAGGGTGAAGGCCGCGTAGCCGTTGTCGCCGGGGACGAGGCCGCGCGGGGTGCCCGTGACGGTGACGGGGTCGCCCTGGTGGGCGTGGGCGTAGAACCACTGGGAGTCGGCCAGGGACAGGTGGATGCAGCCGTGGGAGGTGGACTGGCCGGGGTTGGGGTGGGCGGTGGAGTAGTGGACGAAGGTGCCGGAGGTGGTGAGCCGGACGTCCCAGGGCAGGGTGACGTCGTAGAAGTTGACGTTGGCCGGGTCGCAGGTGATGTGCACGCTGCAGGAGGTCATGTGCACCGACGGGGCCTTCTCCATCTCGGCCATGGTGCCGTCCCAGGTGGGGAACTGTGCGCTGCCGGCGTCGATGGGAAAGTGCTTCTGGCGGACTCCGTCGAGGTAGACGTCCATGGTGTGGGCGGGGGCGTCGACCCTGGTCTCCCAGTCCGCGCCGATGGTGAAGGCGTGGTGGTAGTCGTGGATGCCGTAGCGGCCGTTGCCGTCGGCTATGCCGGTGAGGCGGGCGTCGACGGTGACGCGGGTGCCGGCGGGCCAGAAGTTCTGGGGCCGCCAGTCCGCGCGGGTGTTGCCGAACCAGTGCCAGGCGCCGGTGACCGGGGTGGAGGTGGTGACCTTCATCGCCTGCTCGACCGCGGCGTGGGCGGATGGGGCGACGGGGTGGGTGAACTCCACGGAGACGGGCATCGCCACGCCGACGGTGGCGCCGTCGGCCGGGGCGATCGTGTCGAGCAGCAGCGGCGGGCCCGCGGGGTGGGTGGGCGAGGGGCTGCCCGACCCGGAACCGGTGCCCAAGGTCCCGCCGGCCGACGGGGACTGCGTCGACGCAGAGCCCGGCCCGGCGGCCTTTGCGGAGCCGTCGCCGCAGGCGGTCGCCCCCAGCAGTACCGCCGCGGTGAGCACCGCGATCCCAACGTACCTGCGGTGCGCCGCCCGTCGCGCGTTCCGTGCCATCTTCTCCACACCCCTCGTGAGTTCCCTGTGCGTCACGCGAAGACGAGTGCTGCTGCGCCCTCACGCAACCGGGGAGATGCCGACCGCACCGGAAAGGTTGGAGGCCTGGGCGGCTGTTCCAGACCCGTGACAAACCCTGTTCGGCCCGCGCGCCGTTCGGCCGGAGTCCGCCTCAGGCTCAACGGTAGAGCCAGCTCAAAAGGGTCGTCGCCGTGAACACCGCGCCCGACGCCAGACAGACCGCCCGCAGGCTCAGCTGCCGAGAACGTTGCGGGAGTTCGGGCTCGGTCGCCTGGGCCTGGGCCTGGGCCTGGGGCTGCGGGAGCGGGGTCAGCAGCGCGTCTGCGAAGGCCTGGGCGGTCGCCGGTCGGTCCGCCGGCTCGATCGACATCGCGGCCCGCAGCAGCAGGGCGACGTGCGGTGGGAGCTCCGTTCCGGCCGGGAGCGCCGGCAGCGTCGACGCGGTCGGCTGGTCGGTCATCAGGGCCGTGGCGCGTCCGCCCGGGCCGAAGGGCTTCTGCCCGGTCAGCAGCTCGTAGGCCACGACGGCCAGCGCGTACACGTCGGCCCTCCCGTCGAAGCCGCCGGTCTGGAAGGCCTGTTCCGGGGCCATGTAAGCGGGCGTGCCCGTGGTCACCGTCAGCCCGGACGCGTCGGCCAGTTGCTTCGCGCTGCCCAGATCCGCCACCAGCACCCGGGCGGGACCGGGGCCGGCGGCGAGCAGCAGGTTGGACGGCTTGACGTCGCGGTGCACCACGCCCGCCTCGTGCAGGACATGAACCGCGTAGCCCGCCTCCGCGGCCAGCCGCAGCGCCTCCTGCGGGTCGCAGTGCCCGACCCGGTCCGCCAGGGTGCCGCCGCGTACGTAGTCCATGACGAAGTAGGGCCGGTCCTCCTGCACTCCGACGTCGTGCACCCGGACCACCCGCGGGCTGGCGATCTTGCGCAGCAGCCTCGCCTCGGCCAGGAACCGCTCGCGTACGTCGGCGTTGGCGGCCCAGTTCTCGGCCAGCACTTTCACCGCGACGTCGGTGTCGAGCTCCGGATCGTAAGCCTTCCACACCGTCGCGAAGGAGCCGGCACCGAGCCGCTCCACGAGGAGGTAACGACCGAGTTTGCGCATGTGGCAGCATTCTGCCGGACTCGGCGGGCGTGTGGAACTCCCCTTCGGCGGGCTGGAGTTTCGTGCTGCCACCGCCCCCCGGCGCTGCCACTCCCGCGACCGCGGGCACGTCCGTCTCGGCGCCCGCGCCCGCGCCCGCGCCCGCGCGCTCGTCCTCGGCCTCCGGCTGGCCAGACGGCGCCGCCGGGGCACCGGGCCTACGGAAGGACCGTGACGCTGCCGCTCGCCCCGGACGTCACCGCGGGCCGGATGGGCTACTACCGGGGAACCCTCAACACCACCGGTACAGCGCCCGAGGGCAGGGAGCCCTGCGGCGGCCTGGCCGTGCTGCGCAGCGGTTCCCATTACGGGGTGCTGGAGATTGACGCCTGCCTGGGGACGGCCGCGAGGAACCGCGTCGTCCGGAGCGCTCTGTCACGGCTGTGAAGCAGCGGTCAGCGCTGTCGGGTCCGGCCGCGTCGGCGGCCCGCGCCGGATCGGCGGGGGCCGCGGCGTGGCGACGGGTCAGCCGGCCAGGCGGTGGATGGCGGCGGCGGCGATGCCCTTGACGGAGCCCGGGTCGTTGCTCGGCGCTCCGGTCAGCTCGACGATGGCGACGCGCCGGCCGCTGCGGACGACGGCGGTGCCGCCGGACGCCACGCCGTCGCCGTTGTAGGCCGGGTACCAGCGGCCCTCGCCGCCGGGGACGGTGAGCGCCCGCGGGGCGCCGTAGTACCAGTGGCCGGCCGGCTCCTTCCGGCAGCTGCTCACGAGCGCGTTGAGCTGCTTCTCGTACGAGGTCGCCGAGGCGACGGTGGAGCCCTCCGCGGTGGACTCGGTCAGCAGGCCGGCGCGGGTGTCGAAGGTCCAGATGACGTCGGCGTAGCCGGTCGCCCGCCCCTTGGTCAGCACCCGCATGGTCTCCTCGCCCGAGCACGCCGAGAGGCCCTGCTTCCCGGCCAGGCCGAACGTCGCGGCCACCGGGGCCAGACCCTGCTGGAAGAAGTCGCCGCTCTGGATCAGGTTCTGCGAGCCGAGGCCGGGCGTGGCGAGCGCAGGGGCGGCCACCGGCGCGGAGACGGCCGAGCGGTGCGTCGCGTGCGCGCTCGCGTCGGCCGACGCGGGCTGGACGGAGGCGCCCACCGCGAGGAGGGCGGCGGCGACGCAGGACACGGCTGCCGCGACACGGCCGCGACGGGAGAACTTCTGGCGGGTCGTCTGGTTGTCGGACATCTCATCCCCCTGGTCGTCGGGGCGCGCTCTGCGCCCTCGTACAACCGGGGAGATGTCGGCCCTTCGAGAGAAGTTGGACCGGCCGGCCGCTGTTTCAGAGCTGTGACACGGCGGTGCGGACCAGTGCCGTCATGGCACGCGTGCCCAGGCAGGCGTCGACGTCCAGGATCGCGTAGTGCGAGCCGCTGCGCAGGAACGAGATGCCGCCGCACGGCTCCCGGCCGGGCGGTGCGGTTCCGGTGGTGTTCAGGGTCCCCTCGTAGATGCCCATCCAGCTCGCGCTGACGCCCGGTGCGAGAGTGAGGGTGTGCGTCGGCCCGTAGACCCAGTGGGTGGGCGGCTCGTCCTGGCAGGGCACCTCCTCCAGTACCAGGCGTTCGGTGAAGTTCTGTGCCAGCGCCGCGGTCCCGGCGTCCGCGGCGATCTCCCGGGCGATCTGCGTGGACTCGCCGAGGGCGATGGTGGGGTCGTCGGGCGACGCGGCTTTGGACGTCATCAGGCCGCGGAAGTACGCGCCCGTCCCGCCCAGGGTCTGGAGGAGGGTCCTCTCCCCGACGCAGTCCCCGTTGCCGTAGCTGCCGTCGCCGAACCGGTCCCGCACGTAGATGTGCCCGGTGACGCCGACATCCGTGAATGCCGTCGCAGTCACCAGGTTCCGCTTCGTCATCGGTCCGGTGGCGGCCTTCGGTCCGGTGGCGGCCTTCGGCCCGGTGACGCTGTGGCCGGGGGCCGCTTTCGGTGCCGCCGGGGCCGGAGACCGGGCGGGCAGGACGAAGCGCCCGGTCAGCACGCCGAGCACGGCGGCCGCGGCAAGGACGGTGACGGCGGCCCGAGCGCGCACCCGGGCCTTCAGACGCTGTCGGTGAGGCGGTCGCGCATGAAGCGGCGCGCCTGGTGGATACGGTCCTTGACGGTGCCCAGGGGAGCGTCGAGGGTCTCGGCGACCTGGAGGTAGGTCAGGTCGCCGAGATCGCGCAGCACGAACGACTCCACCAGCGCCGGGTGCTGATGCTCCAGTGCGGTCAGCGCTTCCATCAGGTCGATCCGGGTGCCCGCGATGACGCTGGTCGTCCGGGGGTCCACGTCCTCGGGCAGGACCGCGTGGCTGTCCTCGGCGCGGCGGCGCATCGAACGGTAGGTGGACCTGGCGGCGTTGGACGCGATCACCGTGACCCAGCCGAGGAACGAGCCGCGCCCGCCGAACTCGTGCAGATGCCGGCTGACGGACAGCAGCGCGTCCTGGGCGGCCTCCTCCGCGTCGGCGTGATGGGGCAGGAACTTGGCACAGCGCCGCATGACCAACGGCCGCAGCTTGGCCAGTAGGTGCTCCAATGACCCCTGGTCACCTGACTGGGCAGCTGCCACCAGCTGCGTCAGCTCGCTCTCGTCGAGCACCTTCGACCCCGTTCCCGTCCGCGCCGGAGTGCCGCGCCCCCCGCGACTCCGGCAGAATGCTGCCACATGCGGAAGCCGGGTCGTTAGCCGCTGGTGGACCGGCCGGCCCGGGTGGCGTCGCCGGTGTCCAGGGAGACGCGCTGCCGACCTGGACGGACGGCTTCACCGCGCTGCCGACCCTGTTCGTCACGCCGACCAACTGGCCACCGGCTACAAGCAGGTGAGCGTCGCAGGCTCCTGCGCGGCCGTCTGGACCTGCGATCGCCAGTGGATGGCCGCCGTCGTCGCCTTCGCCTGAGCGGATCCGTCGGCTCCGGGTGAGCGTGGCCGGATGGCGTCAGCGGGCGGCGAGGCGCTCCAGGAGGGCGGTGCTGTGGGCCAGCAGGGTGCGTTCCTCGTCGGTGAGTTCGGCCTCGATGGCCTGGGCGAGCCAGCCGGCGCGGCGGCTGCGTTCGGCCTCGAGTGCGGCCCGGCCCGCGTCCGAGAGTTCGACGAGGGACTTGCGGCCGTCCGTGGGGTGCGCGCGGCGGGTGATCAGGTCCTGGTCCATGAGCAGTCCGACCGCCCGGGCCATCGACTGGGGGCGCACGCGCTGGTCCGCGGCGAGGTCGCTGGTGGTCATCGCGCCGTTGCGGTCGAGGGCGCCGAGGACGGCGGCCTGGCCCAGGGGGATGCGGTCCTCGTCTTTGACGCGTCGGGTGAGCTTACCCATCGCCGTGCGCAGTTCGGCCGCGATGGCGGCGGCTTCCGGGGTGGACATAAGGCACCTTACCCCGCGCTGGCCGGCCGAGCCGTCCGCGTGACCTGCACAGCAAAGCTGTACAGCAGAACTGAGCAGCATTGCTGTATTGTTTTGACTGTCGGGCCCAGCGCCAGCGTCGTCGCAGCCGGGCCGGCGGAACCCAACAACGGGGAGGAACTCCCATGTCCGCACACGCAGTCGGGACCGTCAACGCCACCATCGAGTCCGTCCTCGCCCGTCAGATCATCGACAGCCGGGGCAATCCCACGGTCGAGGTCGACGTCGTCCTGGCGGACGGGTCGCTGGGGCGCGCGGCCGTCCCCTCCGGCGCGTCCACCGGAGCCAGGGAGGCCGTGGAGCTGCGTGACGGCGACGCCGCACGCTGGCACGGCAAGGGCGTCGACCGCGCGGTGGGCCTGGTCAACGGGGTGATCGCGGCGGCCGTGCGCGGCCGGGACGCGGTGGACCAGGCGGGTCTCGACGCCGCGCTGATCGCGCTCGACGGCACCGCCACCAAGTCCCGGCTCGGCGCCAACGCGATCCTCGGCGTCTCCCTCGCCACGGCCAAGGCCGCCGCCGCGGCCCACCGCCGGCCGCTCTACCGCTACCTCGGTGGTCCCGAGGCCTACCTCCTGCCGCTGCCGATGATGAACATCGTCAACGGCGGCGCCCACGCCGACAACCCGCTGGACTTCCAGGAGTTCATGATCGCGCCGGTCGGCGCCGAGACCTTCCTCGACGCCGTCCGGATGGGCAGCGAGGTCTTCCACACCCTGCGCCGCGACCTGCTCGCGGCCGGGCACTCCACGGGCGTCGGCGACGAGGGCGGCTTCGCGCCCGCGCTGCGCACCGCCGAGGAGGCGCTCGACTTCGTGACGGCCGCCATCGAGCGCACCGGCTACCGTCCCGGTGCGGACATCGGCCTGGTCATGGACCCGGCGTCGTCGGAGTTCTTCCACGACGGGGTCTACGACTACGTGGGCGAGGGGGTGCGCCGTACCCCCTCCGAGCACGCCGACTACCTGGCCAAGCTGATCGACGCCTACCCGGTCGTCTCCGTCGAGGACCCGATGGCCGAGAACGACCTGGACGGGTGGCGCGAGCTGACCGCCCGCGTCGGTGACCGCTGCCAGCTCACCGGCGACGACGTGTTCTGCACCAACGAGACCCTGCTGCGCGAGGGCATCCGCACCGGTGTGGGCAACTCGATTCTGGTCAAGGTCAACCAGATCGGCACCCTGACCGAGGCGCTGGCCGCGGTCACCACGGCCCACCAGGCCGGCTGGACGGCCGTCATGTCGCACCGCTCGGGCGAGACGGAGGACACCACCATCGCGGACCTGGCGGTGGCGACCGGCTGCGGCCAGATCAAGACCGGGTCGCTCTCGCGCTCCGACCGCACCGCGAAGTACAACCAGCTCATCCGGATCGAGGAGGAGCTGGGAGCCTCGGCGCGCTACGCGGGCCGCTCCGCGCTGCGCAGGTCCGACTCCCCGTCCCCCCGCTGACCGCGGTCACGGGGGGTCGGGGGACGGCCCCCGGGATCGAGAGGGCGGTCGGGAATCAGGTGGCCGAGCCCCAGGTGGGGCTTTCGGCGATGGCGGTCAGCTGGGCGATGCTGAGCACCGGGGTCGGGCGGGTGCGGGTGCCGTTGGGGCCGACGCTGTTGAGGGCGACGACCTCGACGATCGTGTGCCCGCGCAGCACCGCGACCCAGTACTGCTCGGTGCCCGCGTGGTCGCCGGGGACGCGCTTGACGCCGAGCCGGCCGCCGCCCGGCAGGGCCGTGGCGCTCGGGTACTGCTTGTGGAACCAGTTCCGCAGCCAGGTCGTCGACTGGGAGCTCAGGTCCGTGTTGTAGACGCTGCCGCGGCCCTTGGCGTCGCGCAGCACCATCGTGTTGCCCGGCGCGGGCCACATGCTGCCCGTGGTGCCGGAGATGGAGAAACCGGCCGGGATCAGCCGGTAGAAGACCGCGCCGATCCCGTCGGGTCCGAACGGTGTGTTGAGGTTGCTCGGCTGGGCGCCGGCCGCCGGGATGGCGGCGACCACCTTCTTCCACACCGGGTTGGTGGCGGCGGCCTCCAGCTGGGGGAGCGTCAGCGGAGGGTTGACGCGAGTCGCCGGCTGCTTGTCGTAGACGGAGTTGGACTCCTGCATCACGACCCGGCCGCCGCCCTTGAGCGCGTAGGTGGCGGTGAAGATCCGCTCCCAGCCGCCCTGGGGGTTGGGGAAGTCCTGCCGGGTCAGGTTGACCACGGCGCCGCCGGCCAGGCGCACCACCGTGCACTGGCGGTCGCGGCCCGACGGGCCCAGGGTCTTGCAGGTGAACGGCTCCAGGTGGGTGTCGGGCCGGTTCCAGCGGGTGACGTCCACCCAGATGCCGGCCGGGCCGTGCCCGTCGTCGTAGGTGACCCGGGCGGTCGGCTCGAACAGGCCGTTGCCGTAAGGGCTGGGCAGGCCCTTGCCGTTGACGCCCCGGCCGGTTCCGTCCGTGCTCCTGCCCTTCGCGGGCAGCACCTCGGTGAGCAGGCGGACCATCTGCTGGGCGCTGACGGAACCACCCGACACGCTGTGGGCCGCCGGGCGCGCGGCCGGCGGGGCGCCGGCTGCCGCGTCGGCCGCCGCGCTCGGCAGGACGGCGCCCGCGGCCGCGACGGCCAGCGTGACGGTGGCGGCCGCGGTGGCCCGGCGGCGGGTCCACCCGCGCAGGCGCCGTCGTGCGAACGGTCCGGTGGTGGTCATCGGATCAGGGGTCACGCTGCGTTCCTCCGTGGGTCGTCGGTCGGGTCCTTCACCGACTGACACGAACGACGGGCACGAAACGTTGGGGGACCCCCGCCCGCGCGGGTGATCACGACAGGCGTATAAAGACTCGCACGCGATCCCGTCATGGAGACGGGCCTTCGTCCTTGGAGCATCATGCGTACTCGCATAGCCGCCCCCGTCCTCGTGGGCGCCCTGGCGCTGGCGGCTCTCGCCGCGCCGACCGCGGCCGTCGCCGCGACCCCCGGGCCGGTCCTCACCCATGCGTCGTGGACCTCGAACGTTTTCGGTGTGTCAGGGAAGACCACCATGGGCGTGAACATCACCGCCTACGACGCCAAGGGCGTCCGCAGCATCCGTCTGGCCGCCTTCCCGCTCGCGCTGGTGGGGAGGACCGGCCTGCCGACCAAGGCCGATCTGCTGGAGGGGCCGGCCACCCCGGCCACGTCCACGACGGCCACCACCGAGACCGTCAAGCACGCCCAGGTGATCAGCTACCACCCGGGCGACCTGCCCCCGAACGCCTTCGCCGGTGAGTGGGGCGTGGCGGTCCTGGTCACCGCCAAGGACGGCCACACCACCTTCTACCAGGAGGCGACCACCTTCAGCTGGAAGCGGGCCGACCAGCTCGCCGTGGCCGCGAACGCGACCTCGGTCCACAAGGGCGGCGCGGTGACCCTCAAGGGCAAGCTCAACCGGGCCAACTGGGACCTCGGCACGTGGCAGGGCTACGGCTCCCAGTGGGTCAAGGTCCAGTTCCGCAAGGCCGGGACGGGCACCTGGGTCACCGAGCAGTGGGCCCGCACCGCGACCGACGGCTCCGTGCGCGTCAACCTGCGCGACTACGCCTCGGGCGCCTGGCGCCTGAGCTACGGCGGCAACGCCGCCAGCGCCGCCGCGACCTCCGGCGCCACCTCGGTCACGGTCAAGTGATCCCCGGCTGACCGCCGGTCGTACGTCCGCCCTGGGCCGCCCCGCGACGCGGGGCGGCCCAGGGCCGTTCGGGGCTGTTCCGGGCCGTGCGCGGTTGCTGGCGGCTGTGCGAGCATGACGCCGGTGTCGATGCTGATGATGAAGTTGCTGCTCGCGCCAGGGCTCGTGGTCGGGGCCTCACTGGCCGGGAGGCGGTGGGGTCCTTCGGTCGCCGGGCTGTTGGTCGCGCTGCCGATCGTGGCGGGGCCCATCCTCGCGATCACCTGTCTCGAGCGTGGGCGGGGGTTCGCCGCTCGTGCCGCGTCGTCGTCGTTGCTCGGGCTGGTCTCACTGGCGGTCTTCGCGGTGGTCTTCGTCCTGCTGTCGCGGGGCTCGCGCACGCGCAACTGGTGGGTCACGCTGGTTCTGGCATGGCTTGTCTGCCTGGCGGTGGACGCGGTCCTCGCGCAGGTGTCGGTGCCGCCGGTCGTCGCGCTCGGGCTCGCCCTGGTGGGGGCCGGCCTCGCCACGCGGGCCCTGGCCCGGATCGAGGGCAGGACGGCGGCCACCGGGACGGTCCCGGTGACGACGGCGCGAGTGGCCCCGTGGTGGGACCTGCCGGCGCGCGCCGCGGTGACGGCACTGCTCGTCACCGCGGTGACAACCGCGGCGGCACACCTCGGGCCGAACCTGACCGGCGTGCTCGCGCCCTTCCCGATCGCGACCAGCGTCGTCGCGGCGTTCGCCCTGGCGCAGGGCGGGACGCAGGCCGCCACCGCCACGCTGCGCGGGGTGCTGAGGGGGCTGTGGGGATTCGCGGCCTTCTGCTTCCTGGTGGCGGTCCTGGTCCAGCCGTTGGGCGCCGTGGCCGGGTTCGGCGTCGCCGTCGTCTGCACGCCGCTGCTGCAACTCGTCGTCAGCCGCCTCCGGCTGCCGGGCCGGACCGCCGCTGCGGCGGTGTGACGGCGCGGGGCGTGGCCGGTCGGGAAGGCGGGGCGGTGGATCGGCCGTTACCGTGGCCTGGGTGGATCGCCGCCAACAGGGTCAGGAGGACGCATGCCGTATGCCGTCGACTTCGTGAACGTGTCCACCGTCGGTCTGGAGTCGTCCCCGGTCGCGGAGGCGCTGGCCGGACTGCGGGCCAACGAGGCGCGCTACTACAAGAACAAGTTCGATCACGTGTTCACCGTCACCGAGGTGGCCGCGGCCCCAGAGACCCTCGCCTGGGTGAACCGGATCCTGGCCGAGGAGCGGGACATCGTCATCGCCTCTCGCCCGCTGGAGGTGACCTCCTTCGAGGTCGACGGCCTGCGGATGGCCTACGTGTTCTACGAGTCCGGCCTGTCGGTCAACGTCATGTACGGCATCGAGGACGGCAAGAAGCGCGCGGTCGGGTTCAAGCTCTCGGACGGCATGGAGGTGCCGGAGGAGCTGGTGGACCGCTTCAAGTTCGCGCGTCAGAAGTCCAAGCTGGCCGGGGTGATCCGCGGCTCGTTCTTCGTGATCAAGGGCGAGTACTGAGGCGTCCACCCGCGCCGTCGGCGTCGGTCAGGCGGAGGGTTCCCAGAGTTCGACGCGGTTCCCCTCGGGGTCGGTGACGTAGCCGAAGCGCCCGTAGGGCGTGTCGACGGCGGGTTCCTCGACCTGGGCGCCCGCCTCGCGGAGGGAGCCCAGGAGGGTGTCGAGGTCGCGGACCCGCAGGTTCAGCATGAACGACTGGTCGGGGCGGCCGAAGTAGTCGGTGTCGGCCGGGAAGGGCGCGAAGGCGGTGACGCCGGCCCCCGTGTGCCAGGGGCCGGACGGTGCGCCGACGGGCGGGATGCCGAGGTGCTGGTGGTACCAGGCGGCCAGGGCCTCGGGATCTTTCGCGCGGAAGAACAATCCGCCGATGCCGGTGACATGGGTCATGGCCGCCACGGTATGCCCGTCGCGGCCCGCGCGCCTCCGGCTCGGCCCGTGGCCCTGGCCGGGTGGCCGTTCCTGCCGGGGTCCGAGCGCGCCGAGGAGCGCGCGGCGCCGCGTCGGCGGGCACCCTCGCGACGCGCCGGCGGCTACCTGCACGAGAGCCTCCAGCTCACCCGGCTGTTCGGCGGCGCTCTGGCCCGGGCCGCCCGGCGGCCCGACGCGTGGCGACGGGCGCCGGCCGCGAGGCTGTCGACCCTGCGGACCCTCTTCGCCCGCCATCTCGGTCACGGCGGTTTCCTCCCGGTCTGCCGGAGGCGGCCCTCGCCGAGGCGGCCCCGGCGCAGCGGGTCTCCGTCAACCCCGGCCGCCACTGCTTCCCCGCGGAGCCGCCCGCGGCCCGTCTGCGCGTCGCCATCGCCGCGGTTCCCGAGGCTGCCGACCGCGTCGAGGCCGTCACCCGCCTCGCCGCTGCGGCGTCCGCGATCCGGGGCGCCGGTTCCCGACCTCTCGTCCATGGTGGGGGACCGCCTGGAACGGGCAGATACCGGCATGGAACATCGGCGCTCCACCGTGCGATGGAGGATGGCATGGATCTCACCAAACTCGGCACCCGCTCCCGGGTGTTGGCCGTCATCGGGCTGTTGGCCCTCATCGACAGCTTCCTGCCGTGGTACTCGGTCTCCGAGAAGTCGGTGTACCCGGGGGTGACCTACGGATTCGCGTCCAGCGGCAACGCCTGGGGCGTCGGCATCGGCGGCTGGTTGCCGATGCTGATGCTGCTGGCGATCGGCGTGCTGGTCGCGTTGCCCGCGTTCGGACGGCAGGTCGATCTGCGCGGCGGTTGGGCCGCGTTCGGCGGGGTGGCGCTGGTCGCCACGGTCATCGTGCTGCTGCGCTGGCTGACCTACCCCTCGGTGCCCGCCGCGGACGACCCGTTCATCAGCGCCGGCGCGGACTTCGGCACCTATCTGGCCGTCCTGCTCGGCCTCGGCGCGGTGGCGGTGGGCTACCTGGGCTTCACCGCCGAGGGCGGCAGACTGGAGACCATCGGCGCCGCGTTCAAGGGTCCACAGGCGCCCGGGCAGACACCCGGCCCGGTGCCCGGCCAGGCGCCTGAGCAGGGGCAGGGGCCGGCCCAGCCCTGATCTCCCGTCCACAGCCGAGGGCCCGCGCCGGCAGACCGGCGCGGGCCCGACCGCTGGACGCGGGGCGCCTACTTCTTGAAGAAGAAGACCAGCCGGTAGCCGTCCGGGTCGAGCAGGGAGAACTCGGTCCCGCCGCCGGACCGCTTGGCCGGCTCGCTCTCGGGCTTGTGCCCGGCGTCGAGCAGGCCCTGGTGGGCCTCCTCGATGTTCTCGACCTTGAGGTGGACCGTCGGGCCGCTGGGCGCCTCGACGGGGCCCTCCGCGGCCGTGAAGGTGATCCAGAACCAGTTGACGTAGCACGTGGCCTGTTCGGCGTCGCGCTTGCCGATCCGGAAGCCGAGGCTCTCGTAGAAGGCGACGGTGCGGTCGAGGTCGGCGACCTGGCAGGTGAGGCCGGAGACGCTGCTGAGCTTCAAGGTGGTTCCCTTCGGGGTTCACGGTTCCGTGCTCGGGTGACTCCATGACACCCGTCCCGGCCGCCCGCGACGAGGCCTCTGGGACACCGCGGGACAGCCGGAACGGCCGTGGTCAGCGCGGACCCGGCACGAAAGGGCTTCCTCGGCCCGGGACGGCGGCCGCGCCGCTACGACGCGTCGGAGCCCTGCGACCCGCCGTTCTTCGCCGCGTCGGCGAGGTAGCCGCGCACGCGCTCGCGGGCGTTCTCGCCGACGTGCGGGCCGTGCGTGAACGCGGCGACCGAGTAGTCCAGTTCGCCCAGCACGTGCGCGGTGCGCCGGTTCAGCGCGATGTCCGTGCAGAAGGCGCGGACCCCGAAGCTGAACTTGCGGACGTTCCAGATCGAGTCGCCGGTGATCAGCACGCCGGTGTCCTCGTGCAACAGCGAGACGTGCCCGGGGGTGTGGCCGGGGGTGTGCACGACTCTCAGCCCGCCGGCCACCGGCAGCACGTCACCGTCGGCGAACTCCTCGCCGACGACCACCGCGGGGAAGTCCTTGCCCGGCTTGGACATCCGGGTCAGCAACCGCCCCATGAGCGTGGTCTGGTCCCGTGGCGGGGCCTGGCCGATGCGGGCGAAGGGCGCGTCGATCGCGCTGATCGCCACGCCGTCCAGGCCCGCCTCGGTCACCAGGTTGGCGGCGTTGCCGGCGTGGTCGCCGTGCGCGTGCGTGAGCACGATGCGCTGGACGTCCTGCACCGACTTGCCCATGGCCGCGAGACCGGCCGCGGTGCGGGCGGCCGAGCTCTTGACCCCGGTGTCGACCAGGGTCACCCGGCCGTCGTCCTCGACGAGGGCGTAGATGTTGACGAAGTCGAACGGTGCCGCCGGGATGCGCCAGATGTTCCCGGCGATCTCGTACGCAGCTTCCTTGCTCATGTTCTCTCCACCCCAGGACGGACTTTGACGATGAGACAGACAGCCCGTAGTCCAGCAGAGCCGGGTGATCCCCGCCAACGGTTTGCCGGCGTCAGCCGTCCTGGCGGAAGCGGTGGGTGGCGGGGTCGTAGGCGGGGGCGGTGAACCGGGTACCGGTGATGGTGTCGGGGACCGGCGGGCCGGGGGCGGGGGTGAACGGGATGAAGCCCGCCCAGGCCTCGACCGCGTCGTCCTTGGGCTCGTCACGGGCGAAGCCCTCGCGCACCTTCATCGAGAACTCCTCGATGGGCATCGTCAGCACCGCCGTGTAGTGGGCCTCCTCGACGCTGGGCCGACGGGCGGCGTTCGGGCCGTCCAGGCGACCCGGCACGACGCTCTCGACGATGCGCCCGAGCATGTCGGCCCGCTGCCGCTCGTCCTCGACGGGCGCGGCCCGGCCGAAGATCATGACGGACCGGTAGGCGGCCGAGTGGTGCGAGGCCGCCCGTCCCAGGATGAGCCCGTCGATCAGTGTCGCGGTGACGCACAGAGGCGCTCCCGCGGCGGCGGTGGTCATGAACCGGCCGAACGCGGAGCCGTGCAGCAGCAGCTCGTCGCCCTCCCGCATGTGCAGGGTCGGGATGACCACGGGGCCGTCGTCGGTGGCGAAGCCGACGTGGACCGCCAGCGCCTCGTCGAGGATGGCGTAGGCGGCGTCACGGTCGTAGGTGACCCGCTCGGGGTAGCGCTGGGCGGTCGTGCGCGGGGTGGGTGACATGGAGCCAGGGTAGGAAAGCAGATCGGCACAAATCCGTTGAAACGCCGACAGAACCCGCCCGGATGCCCGGCTGCACCTACCTGGTCGCGCCCGCCCGAGTGCGCCGTCAGGCTGCGGCGGACGCCGGAACAGCGGTCTCCCAGGCGTAGCCGTCGGGGTCGGTGAAGGCGGCGGTGGTACCGCCGATGGCGAGCCGGTGCGAGCCGGTGCCCTCGGGCGCGACGCCCGCGTCCTTGGCCAGGGCGCGGCGACGGTACAGGCCGAGCTTGACCGTGCTGTCCGCGTCCGCGGCGAACTCGGCGTACATGCGGCCGAAGCTCTTGGCCACGGTCAGCCCGTGCTCGACGTAGAAGCGCTTGCTGGCGGCCATGTCCGCGACGCCGAGCAGCAGGACCAGCTGGTCGAACTCCTTGGTGGCGGGACCGGTGTTCTTCTTCGCGGAGGTCGCGATCTTCCAGATCGTGCCGTCCGGCGCCTGCAGTGTGCCGCCGTAGCCCCACAGGGACTTCGTCGCGGGCTTGAGCGCCGTGGCGCCCGCGGCGAGGGCGGCACCGAAGAGGAGGTCGACGTCGGCCGGCTGGGCCACGACCAGCGACAGCGTGAAGCCGCGGAAGCCGGAACTGGGCGCCTCGGCCGCCCGTACGCGCAGGCGCGCGTCCAGGCCGAAGGCCTCGGCGTAGAAGCGGCGCGCGGCCTCGGGGTCGGCCACGTCGAGGGTGAGGGATGCGATGGAGGTCATGTCTTCAAACTAGGTCCGGCGTGGCCCGTGCCGCTTCTCGAAAACTGCTCGCCTCGCGCGGCGGCGGTCCGGTCCGCCGCCGTGCGAGGCCGGGGTGGTCAGTTCGTGATCGCGAAGAACTGCCAGGCGCCGGGGGTGCTCGCGTTGGACGGGTCCGTGCGGGCCGCCAGGTAGGCGGCGTCGATCCGGTAGAGGCCCGTCGGCATGGTGCGGACCACCGTGATCGAGGCCGTCCCGGCGGCGTTGATCTTGATGCACGGCGTTGCGCCCAGGTTGTGCCAGGCTCCGCCGTCGTAGCGCTCCAGGTCGAAGACCATGCACTGGCCGGGCTTCTTCGGGGTGACCGAGGCGGTCAGCACCGGCTTCGCGGAGTGGTGGTAGTCGCGGACCCAGATGCTGCCGTACCTGACGGAACGGTAGTAGCCCTTCAGTGCCTCCGCCAGGCTCACCCGGTCCGCGATCTGCCGGGTGGCCGTCGCCGGTGCGTAGCGGTCGTCGCCCGCGAAGACGGCGGTCAACGTGGTGGTGCGCCAGGCGCGGTAGCGGGCGGTCAGGTCGCCCCGGGCGTCCACGGTGCCGGTCGCCACCAGGGTGCGGGCGCCGCCGTAGGGCTGGGCGTAGAGCGAGACGGTGCGGCCGGTGGGGGTCGTGCCGAGGTGCGCGGTGACCGTGGCCCAGCCGCCGTAGGCGTAGGCCGCGGCGTCGGTCGTCACCGTGAGCGTCGTCGACAGGCGGTTGACCTGCACCGTCGCGGACGTGGTCGTCGGCTTGTGCGCGGCGTCGCCCGCGTACTGGGCCGTGTAGGTCGCCGCACCGGCGACCGGCGGGGTGTCCGTGAACGAGAAGGAGCCGTCCGCGGCGACAGGAACGGTCGCCACCGTGGTCCCGGCCGGGCTCGCGGCGTCGGAGCGGGTGACGGTGACGGTGGTGCCGGGCGCGAGCGCGGCACCGGAGCCGAGGGTGCCGTGCGCGGTGAGGGCCTGGCCGAGCGTGTCCTGGGCCGGCGCCGACAGCGCGATCGCGGTCGCCGCGACCTCCGGGGAGTCGAGTGCCCCCAGCGTCCCGGCGTCGCCCGAGGCGTCCAGGACGAGGGTGAAGATCCGGCTTCCGTCCGGGTCCCAGGCCACACCCTCGCCGGAGAGCGCGCCCGCGGTGACGGAGGAGGGGAACGCGTAGGTGTTCAACGGGTGGGAGGCGCCGGGTGCGAAGACGAACAGGTCCACGCCGGGCACCTGGCCGGCGGCGGTCGGCGCGGGGCCGGCGAACGCGACGGTTCCGTCAGGCGCCAGCCAGACGCTCGTCAGGGCTCCGTTCACGACCGGGGACAGGTACCGGCCGACGGAGGTGAGGTCGCTCGTGCGCAGCACGTCTCCGTCGGCGAGCACGATCTGCCGCCCGTCCGCGCTGACCGCGAGGGCCGCGCTCCGCCCCCTCGGGGCGCCCACGTCCGGCACGGAGGCCGCGGCGGTCGGCTGGTAGGGCAGGGTGCCGTTGGAGACGTCGTAGACGCCGATGTTCGGCGCGCCCGCCGTGGCCGGGGCCCCGGCCACGACCAGCACGCCGGGCGCCGCCGGGTTGACGCTCAGCAGGTCGGCCGGGACGGTGGTCGGGGTGAAGACGTTGCCCATCGACGGCGTGCTGGGGTCGTAGACGCCGATGCCCGTCTTCCAGCCCGCCGAGGTCAGCAGACCGGCGTTGAACCAGAGCTTGCCGCCGATCTGCACCATGCTGGTCCGGCCCGGCTCGGTCATGCCGGTGTTCCTCGTCCCGGTCGGGGCGAACGAGGTGGTGTCGACCGTGACGATCTGGGTGTACGGAACCGTGTCCGCCGGGTTCAGGTTGCCGTTGAGCGCCACGTACAGGGCGCCGCTGTCGGGCGACAGCGCCATGGCCCCCGCGCCGGGCTCCGCGACGGTGGCCACCAGGGTCCCGGAGAAGTCGGTGACGTAGACGTTCGCGCCGTCACTGAGGAAGACGTGCCGGTGGACCTGGTCGACCACCATGGCTTGCAGCTTTGCGGCCGTCAACGGCAGCGTCGCCGCGGTGCTGGCCCCGGCGACCGGCGCCGCCGCCATGCCGACGAGGCCGGCGACGGTGGCGACGGCCGCCGTTTCGAGCAGTGTTCTCGTTCGCACGAGGAGATCCCCCTTGGATGCTGTGTGGTACCCGTGTCGCACGGTAGTCCACAAGATCCACTTGAGGGGGGATCAATTATCTTTTGCCGAACGTCCGATGGCTCAGCCGACGAGCAGCTCCGCCTTGAGCCAGCGAAGGTCGCCGTCGGAGAGACCGAGGCCCTGGTGCAGGTAGGCGTCGAAGGAGCCGTACTTGGCGGTGACCTCGCTTCGGCCCGCGTCCAGGTAGGACTGGTCGACGACCAGCAGCGGCTTGTAGACCGCCTGGTAGGAGGCGGACGGTCGTTCCCGTCCGGGCCTCCACGGTCTGTCGTCGCGAGTCAGTCGCGGCGGTCCAGCAGGACCACCTCGAACTCCTCCAGGGCGATGACGTTCATGGGCACGTCCGAGGTTGCCCGCGCCCGGGCGGCGGACTGCGCGCCCCGGGACGCGACGAGGGCGTCCCGGGTGGCCCACAGGGTCCCGACCGAGCCCATGCCGGTGCGCCGGTCGGCGAGGAGGGAGCCGCCTGCGAAGCCCGGCGTCCCCTCGAAGGAGGGCAGCCCCACCGTCCGGAACAGCTCGGCCATCCGGTCCAGCTTGTCCGGCGGGATCTGGAAGCGGCCGAGCCGGAAGCCCGCGCCCGCCTCGACCTGCGGGTTCGGCGTGAAGGCCAGGACCTCGAAGGTCATGATCGAGAGGGATGACGCGAAGGGCGCGAGGAGCTCGGCGCGTCGTTGCTGCAGGTGCTGGTTGCTGGCGGCGGAGTCCTCCAGGGTCTCCCACCAGCTGCCCATCGCGATCTTGCCGAGCTCACGGTCGGCGAAGAGCCCGTAGCCCCGGTAGCCCGGCTGGTCGGAGAGCAGCTTGACGGCCTCCACCAGCAGCCCGTCCAGGGCTTGGTCGATCTTTCCCGGATCGCCCGTCACGTAGGTGGTGCGTACGTGCATGACCGGCCCCCATTCCTGTCGTGTCTGGGTTCCTGCCTCCGACGCTCCTCCGGTGGCGGGGGCGGTGCAAGCGGGGCCGCCTCCGGCGGGGAGAGGGGAGGGGATGGAGAGGGGCGAAGAGGGATCCGGTGGCGGGGGCGGTGCAAGCGGGGCCGCCTCCGGCGGGGAGGGGACGCCGCGACGGCGCCGCCTCCGGCAGGGGCTATCGCTTGGAGGCGAGGTGGGCGGTGAGGCCGTCGAGGAGGGCGTGGAGGCCGAAGGCGAAGGTGTGGTCCGGGGCGGAGCCGTAGTCCGCGCCGTGGGTGGCGGCGTCCGGGGCGTCGAGGCGGGCCCGTAGGCGCGGGTACCGGGAGGCGACCTCGCGGGCCCGGGCCATGCCCTCCGCGAGCTGGGCCTGCGAGTCCGCGCCGTCGCGGGCGAGCTTCCGGGACAGCGCGGCTGCGGCCGCAGGGCCGAGAGCGTTGCCGAGGACGAAGGTCAGCACCGCCGCCGCGGCCTGGTCCGCCTCGGCGGGCGTGAAGCCCGCGCCCTCGTACAGGCCGAGGATGTGGTCGTCGTGCCGGGCCTTGCCGGGCCCGAACATCAGGTGCGCGCCGAAGGCCTGGACGAGCCAGGGGTGCCGGGCCAGCATCCCGTGCACGCCGACGGCCGTCGCCTCGGCCGCCTCGCGCCAGCCGTCCGGCCCGGGAGCGGCGTCCGGCAGCGTCAGTTCGGCCCAGACCCGGTCGCCGGCGAGGGAGATCAGGTTGTCCTTGCTGCCGACGTGCCAGTAGACCGCGGTCGCCGCCGAGCCGAGGCGCTTGCCCAGGGCACGCATGTTGAGGCCCTCCAGCCCCTCCTCGTCGAGGAGGGCGATGGCGGCCCGGACGATCTGGTCCCGGGTGAGGGTGTCGCGCGGCATGGCGCCCACGATAGGACATGCCGCGCGAGAACTTGCACAAGAACTTGCACAAGGTTCAAGTCACGCGCTTCGCCGCGAGCAACTGGAGCTCCCGGAACGGTCTGCGGTCCGTCGGCTTCGGTTCGACGAGCACCCGGGCCGTCTCGTCCAACCCGGCCTCGCGCAGCAGCGCCGACAGGTGGTCCGGCGACCAGCGGTGGGCCGTGGCAACAGAGTGGTCGAAGGACTGCGTGGGGGCGGCCGCGTCGGCGTCGGTGGCGTAGCAGCTGATCAGCAGGTGCCCGCCAGGGGCCAGCACCCGGGCGAACTCCGCCAGTACGGAGCGGAGATCGCGCGGCGGGAGGTGGATGACCGAGAACCGCGCCAGGATGCCGCCGAGCCCGCCGTCCGGGAGGTCGAGCGCGGCCATCGAACCCACCTCGAACCGCAGCTCCGGGTAGGCGACGCGGGCCAGCGCGATCATCGCGGGCGAGGTGTCGACGCCGAACGCGCGCAGTCCGAGCCCGTGCAGATGGGCGGTGACGTACCCGGGGCCGCAGCCCAGATCGCCGACCTCCCCGTTCCCGCCCAGGCGGACCAGCTCCGCGAACGCGCCCAGCAAGGCGCGCTCCAACGGGCGTTCGCGCAGGGAGTCGTGGAACTGTTGGGCGTAGCGCTCGGCCACGGCCTCATAGGCGGGGGCGTCGCAGGAGGGGGAGTCGGCGTGGGTCACCAGGGGACCGTAGCCGACTCCCCGGCCGCTACTGTCGGTTCCTGGCCAGGACCGAGAGCAGCTCGTAGGCGACGTGCGCTGCCGCGATGCCCGTCAGCTCCGCGTGGTCGTAGGCCGGGGCGACCTCGACGATGTCCGCGCCCACGATGTCCAGCCCGACCAGGCCCCGCAGCGTGTGCAGCAGTTCGCGGCTGGTCAGGCCACCGGCCTCGGGCGTGCCGGTGCCCGGGGCGTGGGCCGGGTCGAGGACGTCGATGTCGATGGAGACGTAGACGGGGCCCTCGCCCAGGCGGCGCCGCATCCGTTCGACGACCGAGGCGACGGTCGCGTCCTGGTAGTCGTCCGCGTGGACCACCTGGAAGCCGAGGACGCCGTCCTCGCGCAGGTCCTCGCGCGAGTAGAGCGGGCCGCGGATGCCGACGTGGAGGCAGCGCTCCTGGTCGAGCAGACCCTCCTCCGACGCGCGGCGGAACGGCGTCCCATGGGTGGTCGGCTCGCCGAAGTAGGTGTCCCAGGTGTCGAGGTGGGCATCGAAGTGGACGACCGCGACCGGGCCGTGCTCGGCCGCGACCGCGCGCAGCAGCGGCAGGGCGATGGTGTGGTCGCCGCCGATGGTCAGCAGTTTGGTGCCGCCCGCGCCGAGCTCCCGCGCGGCCAGCTCCACCGTCTTCATCGCCTCGGTGATGTCGAACGGGTTCACCGCGATGTCGCCCGCGTCGGCGACCTGCTGGGCCGCGAACGGGGAGACGTCCAGCGCCGGGTGGTACGGGCGCAGCAGCTTGGAGGAGGCACGCACGTGGGCGGGGCCGAATCGGGCGCCGGGGCGGTAGCTGACGCCGCTGTCGAACGGGACGCCGACGACGGCGACGTCGACGTGGTCGACCTCGTCGGTGCGGGGCAGTCGCGCGAACGTGGCGGGGCCGGCGTAGCGGGGGACGCGGGTGGCGTCGATCGGGCCGATGGGCTGGTCGCTCATCGTGCCTCCTCCTGGCCTCACCAGCGACACGGTCCGCACGGTCGCCCTGGACCCCTCCCCGCCGGCAGCCGCTTCCCTCGCGCCAGGGGCGGGCGTGACGGGCGAGGGTGAGCCTTGGGCCGAGGGCCCGGGGGCTGCCGCGGGCGCGCGGGGCGGGGTTGCGTCCGCGCCGGGCGTGGACGCCGGGAGCGGGGGCTCGGGCGGGGCAAGGGGACAGGTGGGGCGGGGTGGGAGCGACAGCGCGGCTGAGTTGGCTGCGGATCTCGCGCTGGCTGTGCCCGGAGGGCTCGTGCGGGTGAGGGACGGGCTGGTGGAGGGGGTGGTCGGGGACGAGGTGGATCTGCGCGACGTGCTGGCGCGCTTCGCGCCCGGGGCGGCCGCGGGGATCGGGCCGGCGGTGCCGCCGGAGGCCGCCGGGGGGTCGCTGCGGCAGGCCCGCGCCCTCGTCGCGGTCAGCCGCGCCCTGGGACACCCCGTCGAGGCACGCGAGGCGCGCTCCGCGCGCCTGCTGCTGGAGTTCGGCGACCGCCGCGCACTGCGCGGCTACGCCGACTCCGTGCTGGGCCCCCTGGACGCCGCCGACCCGGGAGGGGAACTGGTGCGCACCCTGGCCACCTGGCTGGACACCGGCGGCTCCTGGGACGAGACCTCCCGCCGCCTCGCGGTCCACCGGCACACCGTCCGCAACCGGGTGGACAAGGCCATGCGCCTGACCAGCCGCAGCCTCGACGACGGGGACGACCGCTTCGATCTCTGGCTGGCCACCCGCATCCGCCAGGGCATGCGGACGCCCGGATCCTGACCTGATGCAAAGAAAGTACTTTCCTTTTGGAAACTGAATGCTAGCCTTCGAGCATGGCAGCTGAGTTGATTCCCGAAGAGGCCCTGCGGATCGCCGCCGAAACGCGCCGTTCCGCCGCGCCCCCACGTGTCCCCGCCTGGTTCCCGCCCTACGCCGGGGGTACCTTCGCACTGGCCATGGCCGCGATCGGAGTGTCCAACCTGAGCGGGGGCGACCACGGCGCCGCCCAGGTGTTCGGGATCGCCGGGATCGTCCTGGTGGTCGCCCATCTGGCCATGTACGTGGCCCTGGTGCGCCGTTGGCGTCGCGGTGGTCTCGTCCCGCTCGGGGAGACCCCGACGACGCAGTTCCGGCGGCGCGCGTCCCGCTGGTTCCTGATCGCGGCCCTCGGGGTCGGCGGGGTCTGCTTCCTGCTCGGCAGCTCGGGTTGGGGGATCATCACTTTCGGTCTGATCGCCGGTGCCGAGAACTGGTACCGGCTCGTCGGATGGACCCGCCCGGAATGAGAAAAGCCGACCAGCCCCCGCTCCCGGACGAGACGTTCGGCACCCTGCCCAAGCTCAAACTGGCCGCCTTCCTGGCCGGTTGCGGCGAGGCGGACTTCGCCACCGTCTCCGAGTCCTGTCAGATCGCCGCACCCACCCTGTCCAAGGCGGCCGTCGCCCTGGAGGAGGCCGGCTACGTCCGCGTCCGCAAGGGCCACGTCGGGCGCCGTCCCCGCACCTGGCTCTCGCTGACGGTCAAGGGCCGCCGCGCCTTCGAGGACCACCTCGCCGCACTGTCCGCGCTCACGGCGCAGGGCCGTGCGCACCAGGCCGACGAGGAGACTTCGTAGTCCGTGTACGGGCTGTGATGCTGTCTCCCGACGGACCGGTGCTGATCGACTTCGGGATCGCCCGGGCCATGGACGGCAGCGCGACCTCTGCGCCGACAGCGGTGACGCTCACCGACATCACACGCGATCTGATCAGTTCTCTGAATTGACGTATTGACGTACCGAGTGAATTCCTGTCAGGATTTCGTCCATGAGCCAGTCCGCGAATTTCGCGCTGCGCCGTCACGTCGATCTCCGGCGCGACGCCAGCGCCCTCTGTGCCGCCGGTCGGTGAACCGATCCGGCCGCTAGTCGATCCTGGCTGAGCTGGCTTTTCGTTCGCCGCGCACGTGTGTCCCGTGCGCGGCTTTTCTTGTTTTCCGGGCCGCCGATCATTGCACGGTGTTGCGTCGGATTACATTCCTGTTTCCCGTCGTGAATTTCTGCCTGCCCGCATTCCCGCCCAGTGAAGGGGTTCTTTGCCATGCCTGCCTCCGTCACCTCCGCCTCCAGACGCCGGTTTCTCGCCCTCCTTGGCGGCTCCGCCGCCGCTGTCACGCTGGCCGGGTGCGGCGCCGCCGCCGCGGCGGGGTCGGGGGGTGGCGGGCAGACGAAGAAGCTGCGCTACCAGGGCTGGGCCGGGCAGGTGCTCTTGCCCGAACTGGCGCAGGATCTGGGCTACTTCGGCGACGTGACGCTGGACTGGGTGGGCGACACCATCAGCGGTCCGCAGGACATCCAGTCCGCTGCCACCGGGCAGGTCGACTTCGGCGGCGCGTTCAACGGCGCGGTGGTCAAGCTGGCGGCGCAGCACGCGCCCGTGAAGGCCGTGATCAGCTACTACGGCGTCGACCGCTACTCCTACAACGGCTTCTACGTCCGCCAGGACAGTCCGATCCGCTCCGGACGGGACCTGATCGGCGCCAAGGTCGGCGTCAACACCCTGGGTGCGCACGACGAGGCGATGCTCGACATCTACCTCAAGCGCCAGGGGCTGAGCCCCGCCGAGATCGCGCAGGTCGAGCCGGTGGTGCTGCCGCCGGTCAGTACCGAGCAGGCGTTGCGGCAGAAGCAGATCGAGGTCGCCGTCCTCGGCGGCGTGCTGCGCGACAAGGCCCTGGCGACGGGTGGCATCCGGCCGCTGTTCACCGACTACCAGTTGCTCGGCGCGTTCAGCGCCGGCACCTACGTGATGACCGAGCGGTTCCTGCGCCAGAACCCGGACACCGCAAGGACGTTCGTGACCGGCACGGCCATGGCCATCGAGTGGGCCCGGACCACCCCGCGCGAGCAGGTGGTGGCGCGGATGACCGACATCGTCCACAAGCGCGGACGCAACGAGAACGCGACCCCGCTGAAGTACTTCCAGTCCTTCGGCGTCGCCGAGACCGGCGGCCGGATCACCGACGCCGAGTTCCAGCTCTGGCTCGACTGGCTCGCCGGCCGTGGCACCGTCCCGAAGGGCAGCGTCACCGCGGCCTCGCTCTACACCAACCAGTACAACGCCTACCGGTCGGGGAGTTGACGGCATGACGGCCAAGATCGCGTTCGAGGGTGTCGGCAAGGTCTTCCCCGGGCGGGGCGGCGCGGCCGATCTCCTCGCCCTGGACGGGGTGGACCTGGAGATCGCGGCCGGGGAGTTCCTGGTCGTGGTGGGGCCGAGCGGCTGCGGCAAGTCCACCCTGCTGGACCTGCTCGGCGGGCTGACCCGCCCGTCCAGCGGACGCGTCCTGCTGGACGGCGCGCCGGTGACCGGTCCCGGACTGGACCGGGGCATCGTCTTCCAGCAGTACGCGCTGCTGCCGTGGCGCACGGCGCGCGGCAACGTCGAGTTCGGTCTGGAGGCCACGGGCGTCCCGCGTCGCGAACGGGCCGTGAAGGCCCGGGAGTTCCTGGAGCTGGTGGGCCTGGCCGGGTTCGAGGACCGGCACCCGCACGAGCTCTCCGGCGGCATGCGGCAGCGCGTGGCGATCGCCCGCAGCCTCGCCTACGACCCCGACGTGCTGCTGATGGACGAGCCTTTCGCCGCGCTGGACGCGCAGACGCGCGAGACGCTCCAGGACGAGCTGCTGCGGATCTGGGAGCGCACGGGCAAGACGGTCGTCTTCATCACCCACGGCATCGACGAGGCCGTCCACCTGGGACAGCGCGTCGCAGTGCTGACCTCGCGGCCGGGCCGCGTCAAGCACGTCGTGCCGATCGCGCTGGGCGCGGGCCGCCACGAGGTGGACGACCTGCGCTCCAGCCCCGAGTTCGCCCGCCACCGGCACGAGATCTGGACTCTGCTGCGCGACGAGGTCGCGCTGGCCCAACGCCTGGAGAAGGAGAGGGCAGCCGCATGAGCATCACCACCTCGACCGACACCCGCCCCCAGGACGACCCGCCCGTACCGGCTCCGGCGGGAGCGGGAGTGGGAGCGCGAGAGAGGGCGCGAGAGGGGACGGTGGCGTCGGCCGCCCCGGACGAGCCGTCCGCCGAGCCGACCCCGCCGGAGGCGGGGGCGGGCGTCCAGGACGGGACGGGGAGTGCCGTGGTGTCTCCGGCCTCGGCCCCGACCGCAGCGCGGCCCTGGGGCGCGCGCTTCGGGCGGCTGCTGCTGCGGGTGGTGACCAAGTCCGTCGCGATCGTCGCGCTGCTGGTGCTGTGGGAGGTCGCGCCTCGGGCCGGGTTGGTCGACGCGACGTTCCTGCCGCCGTTCTCCGTCGTCATGGAGGACTGGTGGACCCTCGCTCTGAACGGGCAGCTCTGGGCCAACACCGAAGCCAGCCTCGTCCGTTCGCTGAGCGGCTTCGGCCTGGCCGTGCTGCTCGCCGTCCCGCTCGGACTGCTCATCGGGTGGTACCGCCCGCTCGCCGCGCTGCTCGGGCCGCTGCTGGAGCTGTTCCGCAACACCGCCGCGCTCGCGCTGCTGCCGGTGTTCATCCTGCTGCTCGGCATCGGCGAGACGTCGAAGATCGCCATCGTCCTCTACGCCTGCACCTGGCCGATCCTGCTCAACACCATCAGTGCGGTCCGCGAGGTCGACCCGACCCTGCTGCGGCTCGCCCGCTCGATGGACCTCTCCCCGCTGCGCCTGTTCCAGAAGGTCATCCTCCCGGCGGCCGTGCCGACGATCTTCACCGGCATCCGCCTCGCCGGGGCCATCTCGATCCTGGTGCTGGTCGCCGCCGAGATGGTCGGCGCCAAGGCGGGGCTGGGCTTCCTGATCAACTCCGCGCAGTTCAACTTCGCGATCCCGGACATGTACGCGGGGATCGTGACCATCGCCGTGATCGGCGTGCTCGTCAACCAGCTGCTCGTCGCCGCCGAACGCCGCCTCGGCGCCTGGCGCATCCCCGTCAACGCCGCCTGAGGAGAGACCCGATGACACCGCCCGCCGCACCCGAGGCCAAACGTCAACTGCATCTCAACGCCTTCCTGATGAACGCCGGCCACCACGACGCCGCCTGGCGGCACCCCCTCAGCCGACCCGAGCGCGCCACCGAACTCGGCTACTGGCGCGAGCTGGTGCGCACCGCCGAACGCGGCCGGCTGGACTCGGTCTTCCTGGCCGACGGGCTCGCCCTGTGGGGGCAGGTCCGCTACAACGCCCTCGGCGGCTTCGAGCCGCTGACGCTGCTCTCCGCCCTCGCCGGCGCGACCGAGCACGTGGGGCTGATCGCGACCGTCTCCACCACTTTCAACGAGCCCTTCCACACCGCCCGCGCCTTCGCCTCCCTGGACCACCTGAGCGGCGGTCGGGCCGGGTGGAACATCGTCACCTCGGGCTCCGTCAACGAGGCCCGCAACTTCAACCGCGAGGAGCACCTCGCCCATGCGCTGCGCTACGAGCGCGCGACGGAGTTCGTCGAGGTGGTCACCAAGCTCTGGGACAGCTGGGAGGACGACGCCCGGCTGGTCGACCGCGAGCGCGGCCACTACGCCGACGTCGAGAAGGTCCGTGCGATCGACCACGCCGGGGAGTGGTTCCAGGTCCAGGGCCCGCTCAACGTGCCGCGTTCGCCCCAGGGCTATCCGCTGCTGGTACAGGCCGGCTCCTCGGAGGACGGCAAGGAGTTCGCCGCCCGCCACGCCGAGGCCGTCTTCACCGCACAGCAGACGCTCGCGGACGGGCAGGCCTTCTACGCCGACCTCAAGGGCCGGCTCGCCCGCCACGGGCGGAGCGAGGACGCACTGCTCGTGCTGCCGGGCATCTGCCCGGTCATCGGCGGCACCGAGGCCGAGGCCCAGGCGCTGCTGGAGGAGCTCACCGAGCTCCAGGTGCCGGAGTACGGGCTGGCGCAGCTCTCCGGCATGGTCGGTGTCGATCTGACCGGCCTTCCGTTGGACGGGCCGCTGCCGGAGCTGCCCGAGGAGAGCGACATCAACGGCAACAAGAGTCGCTTCGCGCTCGTCGCGGAGCTGGCCCGGCGTGAGGGACTGACGCTGCGGCAGCTCATCGCCCGCCTCGGCGGCGGCCGGGGCCACCGCGTCTACGCGGGTACGCCCGAGCAGATCGCCGACCAGCTCCAGCACTGGTTCGAGCAGGGCGCGGCCGACGGCTTCAACATCATGCCGCCGATCCTGCCGACCGGCCTCGCCGACTTCGTCGACCAGGTCGTCCCGATCCTGCAGAACCGGGGGCTGTTCCGCACCGAGTACACCGGCAGCACCCTGCGCGATCACTACGGCCTGCCGCGTCCCGCCAACCAGTTCACCCACCCGCGTACCGCCGTCACCGCCGTCTGAGAGGAACCACCATGTCCACCAGCACCGGATTCGACGTCCGCCGCATCGGCGGCCGGATCGGGGCCGAGATCCTCGGCGTCGACCTGACCCGGGAGCTCGACCCCGCGCTCGTCGGCGAGCTCAACACCGCCCTGCTCGACCACAAGGCGCTGGTCTTCCGCGACCAGCACCTCGACGACGCGGGCCAGCTGCGCTTCGCCTCGCTCTTCGGCGAGTTGACCACCGCGCACCCGACCGTCCCCGCGGCGGACGGGCAGCCCAACGTCCTTCCCGTCGACGGTGAGGCCGGCCAGCGTGCCAACCGCTGGCACACCGACGTCACCTTCGTCCGCACCCCACCCAAGGCGTCGACGCTGCGCAGCATCGTCGTCCCGCCCTACGGCGGCAACACGCTGATCGCGAACTCCCAGGCCGCCTACGAGGACCTGCCGGAGCCGCTGCGCGCCTTCGCCGACCGGGCCTGGGCCGTCCACACCAACGACTACGACTACGCCGTCCCGCGCGACGACCGCGCGGCCGAGCGGCGCAAGCAGTTCACCTCCCGGAAGTACCGCACCGCCCACCCCGTCGTCCGGGTGCACCCGGAGACCGGCCGGCGCGGCCTCTTCGTCGGCGGCTTCGCCCGGACCCTGCTCGGCTTCGACAGCGAGCAGTCGCAGGAGCTGTTGCGCCTGCTTCAGTCCTACGTGACCCGGCCCGAGAACGTCGTCCGCATCGCCTGGAACCCGGGCGACGTGGTGCTCTTCGACAACCGCGCCACCCAGCACTACGCCCCGGACGACTACGGGGACCTGCCGCGCCTGCTGCACCGCGTCACCGTCGCCGGTGACGTGCCGGTCGGCGTGGACGGGCAGCACAGCTACGTCGTCGAGGGCGACGAGGCCGCGCACTACACCCCGGCGGTGGCCTGACCGTACCCGTACGTACCCGTACCCGTCCCTGTCCCCGTCTGCGATGCGGCCGCGGCTAGGCTCGCGGACATGGACGCCGCCGCTGACCTCACCGTTCTCGCGCTTGACGAGCTGCCCGCCTCCTGGGCCGACGCCGCGCACCGGCTCCTCGCGGAGCTGGTGCGCGGTGGCGCTGCCTTGGGCTGGGTCGAGCCGCCCTCGCGCGAGGAGGTGAGCGCGCTGCTCGCCGGCGTCACGGCGGACGTCCGGGCGGGTGACGCCGCGCTGCGCGTGGCCGTCCTCGACGGGCGGTTGGTCGGCCTCGGCTACTGGACCCGCTACTCCCGGCCGACGCACCGGCCGCACGCCGACCTGGAGAAGGTCGCGGTCGACCCCGCCACGCAGGGGCGCGGCGTGGGCCGGGCGCTGGTGACCGCGCTGGTCGCGGACGCCCGCGCGGCCGGCGTCGAGGTGCTGACCCTCGACGCCCGCGGCGACAACGCGAACGCCCTGCACCTGTACCGCAGCCTCGGGTTCACCGAGTACGGCCGGCTCCCCGACTTCGTGGCCGTCGGCGAACGGCGCTACGACAAGGTCTTCTGCATGGTCGACCTGCGCGGTTGAGGCCGCGCCGTTGAGGCCGCGCGGTTGAGGCCGCGCGGCGCCCGGCAAGGCCGCGACTACCGCTTGGCGTAGGTGCGCAGGAAGATCGCCTCGGCGAGGGAGAGCCGCTCCAGCTCCTGTGGCGAGACGGACTCGTTCGGCGCGTGGATCTGCGCCTCGGGCTCGCTGAGGCCGATCAGCAGGATCTCCGCCTCCGGGTAGAGCGTCGCGAGCGTGTTGCACAGCGGGATGCTGCCGCCCTGGCCGGCGACCTGCATCTGCTCGCCCGGGTAGGCCACCGCCATGGCCGCGGCCATCGCGGCGTACGCCGGGCTGGAGGTGTCCGCGCGGAAGGCCTGGCCCTGGCCGCGCGGGGTGATCTCGACCTGCGCGCCCCAGGGCGCGGCCGCCGTCAGGTGCGCGGCGAGCGCCTCCTCGGCGCGGGCGGCGTCGAGGCCCGGCGGGACGCGGAGCGAGACCAGCGCCGTGGCGGCGGACTGGACCGAGGGGGTGGCGCCGACGACCGCGGGGCAGTCGATGCCGAGGACGGTCACCGCCGGGCGGGCCCAGAGGCGGTCCGCGACGGTGCCGGTGCCGATCAGGCCGACGCCGTCCAGCACCTTCGCGTCGGAACGGAAGGACGACTCCTCGTACTGCAGGCCGTCCCACTGCTGCTCGGCCTCCGCCTCCAGACCGTGCACGACGGTGCGGCCGGTCTCGTCGCGCAGCGAGTCCAGCATGCGGATCAGTGCGGCCAGCGCGTCCGGCGCGGCGCCGCCGAACTGGCCGGAGTGCAGGTTGCCGCCGAGGGTGCGCACGGCGACCTCGACCATGCTCATGCCGCGCAGCGTCGCGGTGACGGTCGGCAGACCGACGCGGAAGTTGCCGGTGTCGCCGATGACGATGGCGTCCGCCGTCAGCAGCTCCGGGTGGGCCTCGGCGTAGCGCTCCAGGCCGCCGGTGCCCTGCTCCTCCGAGCCCTCGGCGATCACCTTGACGGTCACCGGAACACCGCCGTTCGCCTTGAGCGCGCGCAGCGCGGTCAGGTGCATCAGCAGACCGCCCTTGCAGTCGGCCGCACCGCGCCCGTACCAGCGGCCGTCGCGCTCGGTGAGCTCGAAGGGCGGGGAGACCCAGGCCGCCTCGTCCAGCGGCGGCTGCACGTCGTAGTGCGCGTACAGTAGCACCGTCGGCGCGCCCTCCGGGCCGGGCAGCAGGCCGTAGACGGACTGCGTCCCGTCGGGGGTGTCCAGCAGCGCCACGTCGGTGAAGCCCTCCGCGCCCAGCGCGTCCGCGACCCACCGGGCCGCCTTCTCGCACTCGCTGACAGGGAACTGCCGCGGGTCGGCGACGGACGCGAACGCGACCAGCTCGGCCAGCTCGTCCTTCGCCCGCGGCATCAGCCCGGCGACGGCCTCGGCCAGCTGCGCGGAAGACGTGGGGGACTGCGACATGCGAGCGCTCCTTGTGGGTGCGGACGGCGATCCGCGGGGTGGGACCGGTGTTACCAGCCCCACCTTACGATCCGTCCGGCGCCCGAGGCGCTACGGCCTGACGGCAGGTTCTGACGATCACCCCTGGTGGTGATGTCGGCGGTGTGGACCGCGCCCCGCACCCTCACACTCGCCCGACACTCCGAGGCGGCGGAATTCCGTGACTCGACCGGGCGGTGCACGTTAGTCGTTGGTCCACGAATCTCTCTCGTCCCAGGAGTACTCCGTGACCGCTCGTCGGACTGCCCTCGTGGCGGCCGTGCTCGTCCTCGCCGCCGCGCTCGGGTTGTGGCTGTGGTGTCTGTTCCATTGGTCGGAGGGAGAGTTGCGGCAGATGGACCTCGCCGTCTACCTGCGGGCCGGGCAGAGCCTGCCGGGCGGGGAGGAGCGGCTGTACCTGTTGCGGGGTGGGCCCGGCGGGTTGCCGTACCTGTACCCGCCGTTCGCGGCGTTGGTCTTCTGGGGGCTGGCGCCGCCGTTCGCCGTGGCACAGGGGCTGTTGCTCGGGTCGAGCGTCGCCGCGCTCGTGCTGGTGAGCTGGTGCGGGCTGCGGCTGGCCGGCGAGGAGCGGCCGGGGCCCGCGGCGGTGCTGGTCTGCGCGGCGGTGGGCCTGTGGCTCGCGCCGGTCCAGGAGACGCTGCGCTACGGCCAGTTGAACCTGCTCCTGCTCGCACCCGCGATGGCCGACTGGTGCCTGCCGGACGGCCACCGGCTCAAGGGTGTTCTGCTGGGCCTGACCGCCGGGATCAAGCTGACGCCCGCGTTGTTCCTCGTCCACTACCTGTGCACCGGCCGCCGTGCGGCCGGACTGCGCGGCTTCGCGACCTTCGCCGGGACGGTGGTGCTGGGCCTGGTCCTGCTGCCGCGCGCCTCCCTCGCCTACTGGCCGCAGCTGAGCAGTCTGCCGGAGCGCGCGCACCGGATGCTGCTCATGGCCACCCCGATCGACCAGGCGGTGGCCTCCTTCTGCATGCGTGCCGTCGCCGACACCGCACGGGTGCGCGAGGTGGGCGGCCTGCTGGGGTGGGCGGCGGCCGCCCTCGGGCTGTGGCTGGGGGTGCTGCTGCACCGGCGTGGCCGGGCCGCTGCCGGGCTGGTGCTGGTGTCGGTCGCGGCGTTGCTGGTGGAGCCCATGTCCTGGGTGCACCACTGGGTGTGGGCGCTGCTGCCCGCCTCGGCGCTGCTGGTGGTCTGGGTGCGGCGGGGTCACTGGTCCAGGTGGTCCGCCCCGGTGCTCGGCTGTCTCGTCTACGGCGCCTGGCCGCCGGGCTGGTTCCGCCCGATCCGCGGTGACGACTGGCCCGGCGGCCTGACCTGGGCCGTGCCGCTTCCCGGTGGCGACCGCTCGCCGCTGGCCGTCCTCGACTTCCTGTGCCAGAACCTCTACGTGCTGCCCGCGCTGGCGCTGCTCGTGGCCGTGCCGGTGTGGCTGCTGCTGACCCGCGCCCGGGTGGGCGGCGGCGCGCCGGTGGTGGCCCCGAGGGCGGCCGGGAGCGAGGAGGAGATGACAGTAGCCATGTACGGTATCGGGCATGGGCGAGAGTGACACGACAGGCGCGGAGACGTTCCCCGAGGGCTCGCTGGCCGGGCACCTGGTCTGGCGGCTGTCGCTGAAGTGGCGCACCGCGGTCGACCGGGCGGTCGCTCCGCTCGGGCTGACGCAGGCGACGTACTCCTTCGTCGCCTCCCTCTACGCCATGCAGCGGGAGGGGCGGCAGCCGAACCAGCGCGAGCTGGCCGAGCGCACCGGCCTGGAGGCGCTCTACGTCTCCAAGCTGGCCCGTGCGCTGGAGGCCGACGGCCTGATCGCGCGGGTCCGCGACAGCGCGGACACCCGCGCGGTCCGGCTCACCCTCACCGAGCGCGGCGAGCAGGCCGCGCGCGAGGCGATCACCGTCGTCCAGGCCCGCCTCGACACCCTCCTCGCCCCCCTCGGCGGCACCTCCGGCGACGCCGCAGCCGCGTTCGTGGAGGAACTGCGGACACTGCTCGCTGCGTGAGCCGGTCGTAACCTCCTTGGGGGCGCGAGGAACTGCGCGAGCAACCACCCGGTGCGGATGGCCCTGCGCGTTCGGTGCTCTACCTGCGTGGGTGGCGTGTCGCGCCCCGCGGCGGAGCCGCAGATCGGCAGAGCCTCGCGCCCCTCAGGAGGTTGCCACTGACTACTCTGCACACGTGACGATCGAACTGACCCTGCTGCCACGTGTCTCCGTTCGGGGGCAGGAGGTCACCTCCGGCCGGGTGCGGGGTCTGCTCGCGTTGCTCGCGAGCGAGTTGCGGGTCGGGTGCGGTGCTGCCTTCCTCGCGGCGGGCCTGTGGCCCGACGCGCAGCCGGAGAACCCGGCCAAGACGTTGCAGGTGCTGGTCTCGCGCGCCCGCGCGCAGCTCGGGGCCGCGCTGATCGTCACCACCCCCGCCGGCTACCGCCTGGACCTCGCCGAGGACGAGGTGGACAGCTCCGCTGTCCTGCTGCGGGCGGCCGCCGCCACCCAGCAGGCACGGGAGGGGGACCATGCCGCCTCGCTCGCGCACGCCGAGGCGGGGCTCGCGCTGTGGGAGGGCGAGGCCGGCGCGCCGGAGGGGGGCCAGGACGACCCCGTCTCGGCGCTGCGCGCGGAACGCGCGCCGGTGCGGCGGGCGTTGGCGCGGGCGCAGGCCCTCGCGCTGGCCCGGCTGGCGCGGTACGAGGAGGCCGCGCCCGCGCTCGCGCACGTGGTGCGCGCGCAGCCGCGCGACGAGGAGGCGCTGCTGGAGCTGTTGCGCGCCGAGGCCGCCACCGTGGGCCCGCCCGCCGCGCTCGCCCGGTACGAGCAGTACCGGCGTTCGCTGCGCGACGAGTTGGGCGTGGACCCGGGGGCGGGGCTGCAGACCCTGCAACGGACGCTGCTCCAGGGGGAGGTGCCGCTGGAGCGGCACGGTCTGCCGCACGAGCCGAACGAGTTGATCGGCCGGGACGACGACATCGCCGCCGTCTCCGCGCTGCTGCGCAGCGCGCGGGTGACCTCCGTCGTCGGTCCGGGCGGGCTGGGCAAGACGCGGCTGGCGCAGGTCGTCAGCCGGGCCGCCGAGCAGCGGGTGGTGCACTTCGTGCCGCTGGCCGCCGTGACCACGGACGCGGACGTCGCCGCCGAGATCGCCGCGGCGGTCGCCGCGCACGACGGGGCGCGCACGTCCGTGCCGGGGCGTGGTACCGCCGACGACCTCACCGCGCTCGTGGAGGCGCTCGGCACCGGCCCGGTGCTGCTGGTGCTGGACAACTGCGAGCAGGTGGTCGGCGGGGTCGCCGACACCGTGCGGGTGCTGGTGCAGCGGACCAAGGACCTGCGGGTGCTCACCACCAGCCGTGCTCCGCTCGGCCTCTCCTCCGAATCCGTCTACCTGCTGCCCGAGTTGGGGCCCGAGCAGACCGCCGAGCTGTTCCGCCGCCGGGCCCGCGCGGCGCGTCCCGACGTCGAGCTGCCCGGGGACGCCGTCCGCGCGCTCTGCCGCCACCTCGACGGGCTGCCGCTGGCGGCCGAGCTGGCGGCGGCCCGGGTGCGGGTGCTGTCCGTCGCGGAGATCGCGCGCCGGCTCACCGACCGCTTCGCGCTGCTGCGTGGCGGCGCCCGCGACGCGCCACAGCGTCACCGCACGCTGCGGGCCGTGGTCGACTGGAGCTGGAACCTGCTCGACGCGGACGGCCGGGCCGCGATGCGCGCGTTCTCGGTCTTCCCCGCAGGCTTCACCGTCGACGCCGCCCAGCACCTGCTCGACGCTCTCGCCGAGGACGAGGCCCCGGACGCGCTGGAGCTCGTCGAGCACCTCGTCGACCAGTCCCTGCTCAAGGCCGCCGACACCCCGGCAGGTCTGCGCTTCCACATGCTGGAGACGGTCCGCGAGTTCAGCGCGGCGCAGCGGGAGGCCGAGGGCGGGACCGAGCGCACCACGGCGGCCCTGCTGGCGTGGGCCCGCGCCTTCGGGCTGGCCGAGTTCGACGCCCCGTTCGGGGCGGACCTGTCCGGGGCCGCCGACCGGATCCGCGTCGAGCAGGAGAACCTCACTCTCGCCCTGCGGCTCGGCCTGGCCCGGGAGGACGGCGACACGGTCGCCGCCACCGCGGCCGTTCTGGCGAGCCTGTGGACGGTGGAGGCCAAGCACAACCGGCTGGCCGTGCTGGACGCCGACGTCGCCCCGCTGCTCTCGCACTACCGTCCGACCGATCCGGCCCTGGTCGAGGCCGTCCGCACGGTCAGCACGCTCGGCGTCACCAACACCTACCTGGTGCGCGGGCCCCGGGCCGTGCGAGCACTGGTGACGCTGCGTCGACTGCCTGCCGGTCCGCCGACGACGATGGTCCGCGCCCTGGCGACGGTCCTGTCCGCGAGCCGCGACGCCCTGGTCCTCGGTGATCCGGCACCGGTGTTCGCACTGGCGGGGGACGACCAGCCACCGTTGCTGGCGGCCGTCGCACGCGGTATGGCGAGCTATGCGACCGAGGCGCAGGGCGACGTCGAGGGCGCGCTCGCCCACGCCCGCGGCATGCTGTCCGCCGTCGGGCGACGCGGCGGCTCGCTGCCGCTGCTGGAGATCCTGGCCCACTCCCGGGTCAGTGAGCTGTGCCTGCTGGCCGAGACACCGCAGGAGGCCGAGCACCATCTGCGGGCCGCCCTGCTGCTGCAGGAGCGGCTCGGCTGGCGCTCGGACGAGATCGGCCTGCGCTGGGCCCTGATGCTGACCAACCTCCAGCTCGACCGGCCCGACGAGGCCGAACGCTGGCTGGAGCAGGCCGCGCTGCTGCACACCGACGAGACCGTCGACGCACTGCTGGTGGAGCTCGGCGGCCGGGCGGAGATCGCCCTGGTGCGCGGCGAGACCGACCTCGGCCTGGGCTTCTGGCGCCGCGCCGTGGACCGGCTCCGCCTCTTCGCGGACCGCACGGACCCGGACCGCACGGACCCGGACCGCACGGACCTGGACCGTGCGGAACTCGATCGCGCGGAACCCGATCGCGGGGACGGGGACGGCGGTGGCACGGCCCGCACGAAGCGGCCCGGCGAGCTCGACCTGCTGGAGCCGTGGGTCGTCGAGGTCCACGCGGTCGCCGTCGCCGCGCACGCCCAGCACCGGCGCAGCGGGCTGGTGGCCGGGCTCGTCGCGGAGGTGGAGCGGAACCTCGGCGCCATGCTGACCCGCCCCGCCATGGCCTTCTCTCCCGCCGGGGTGGACCTGACCCGGGTAGGCTCGGGACTGGTCGCGCTGGCCTACGTCGACATCGAGCACGGCGAGGCGACGCGCGCCGCCCGTCGCGTGGCGCTGGCCGAACGGCTGCGCTACGCACGGAACTTCCAGCCCACCATGTCCGCGGAACGCGCCCGCGCGGCGGCCTGGAACGCCGACCGGCCGGCGTATGACGAGGCGGTCTCGTCGTACGCCGGCCTGGATCCGGAGGGTCTGCGCCTCGCGGCGCTGGCGGCTCTCGCCGGTGAGTGCTGACCGATGGGTCAGTGGGCCACCGGGTCGCGGTGGAAGAGCTTCTTGCTCCAGGCGTAGCCGCCGAGGCCGATCACCACGATCCAGACGAGCGCCAGGACGCCGTTGTGGCCGATCGGGGTGCCCAGCATCAGGCCGCGCATCGTCTCGATGAAGGCGGTGAAGGGCTGGTACTCGGCGAACTGCCGCAGCCCGGTGGGCAGCGAGCCGAGCGGGACGAACGCGCTGCTCAGGAAGGGCAGCAGGAGCGAGAAGGGCAGCACGTTGTTGCTCGCGCCCTCGGGGGTCGGGCTGGCCAGGCCGAGGCCCGCGCCGAGCCAGGTGACGGCCAGGGTGACCAGTGTGGTCAGGCCGAGCGCGCCGGCCCAGTCGAGCAGTCCGGTGGTGGACCGGAAGCCGAGGGCGAACGCGACGCCGATCACCAGCAGCGAGCTGACCAGCGTCACCAGCACGTTGCCGACGACGTGCCCGGTGAGGACCGAGGCCCGCGAGATGGGCATGGTGCGGAACCGGGCCACGATGCCCTCGCGCATGTCGGTGCAGATCGCGACGGCGATCGGCATCGAGCCGGAGGCGATGGTCATCAGCAGGATGCCGGGGACCAGGTAGTTCAGGTAGCTGCCGTGCTGGGCGCCGGTTGCCGTCGCGGCCCCGGCCGTCATGCCGTGACCGATGGCGCCGCCGAAGACGTAGTTGAAGAGCAGCAGCATGACGACCGGCATGCCGACCACGCCGACGGTCATCGCGGGGTAGCGCGTCGCGTGCCGCAGGTTGCGGCGCAGCATCGTCGCCGAGTCGGTCAGGGCGTAGGAGAGAGTGCTCATCGTGCGGCCGCCTTCGGGGTCTCGTCGCTGCTGGTGCTCTGGCTGGTCTGGCCGGTCTGGTTCGGAACGGTGGACCTGGTCGGCCGACCGGTGAAGGCGAAGAAGACGTCGTCCAGGTCGGGGGTGTGCACGGTCAGGCGCTCGACCGGGATGCCGGCCGCGTCGAGACGGTCCAGCACCGCGCGGACGGCGCGGGCGCTGCCGTCGCTCGGTGTCTGGAGCGTGAGCGCGTTGTCGTCGCGGGGCCCGGCGGGCAGCAGCCGCGCCGCGTCGTCGAGAGCCTGGGCGTCGGGGAAGTGGAGCACCAGGTGGCCGCCCGGGACGAGCCGCTTGAGCTCCTCCGGGGTGCCCTCGGCGACGAGCCGGCCGTGGTCGAGGACCGCGATCCGGTCGGCGAGCTGGTCGGCCTCCTCCAGGTACTGGGTGGTGAGGAAGAGCGTGACGCCGCCGGCGACCAGGCCGCGGATGATCTCCCACATCGCCCGCCGACTACGCGGGTCCAGGCCGGTGGTCGGCTCGTCCAGGAAGATCACCTTCGGCTGTCCGACCAGCGTCATCGCCAGGTCCAGCCGGCGCCGCATGCCGCCGGAGAAGGTGGCGGCGGTCTTCTTCGCCACGTCGGCCAGGTCGAACTGCTCCAGCAGCGTGGCGGCCCGGCGCCGTCCCTCGGCGCGCGGCAGGTGGTACAGGTCCGCCATCAGGAGCAGGTTCTCCTCGGCGGTCAGCAGGTTGTCCACGGCCGAGAACTGCCCGGTCACGCCGATCCCGGCGCGGACGGCGTCGGCCTCTCCGGTCAGGTCGTGCCCCAGGATCCGGGCGCTGCCGCCGTCGGCGCTGATCAGCGTCGACAGGATCTGCACCGCAGTGGTCTTGCCGGCCCCGTTGGGACCGAGCAGCGAGAAGACCGTCCCGGCCGGGACAGCCAGGTCGATGCCGTCCAGAACGACCTTCTCGCCGTACGCCTTGCGCAAACCGGTGGCTTCGATCGCCAGCTGCGACGGGCTCATGACCGGTTCCTCCTTCGTCGTGTTCCGTTGGTGCGGTGGTGACGAGGAAGAGACTGCGGCCGGTCGGATTCACGATGGCTTCAGCGCGGTTTCATTCGGTTCCGCCGCCGAAACCGGCCGTGCTACTCCAGGTGGAGCCAGCTGCGGTGCCACAGGAGGGAGCACTGGCGGTCGCAGCCGAGGTCGGCCAGGGGTTCGCCGAGGCAGCGCAGGCCGTCGAGTTGGTACCACTCGCCGACCGGGTACTGCCAGCGCGGCAGGGCGCGGGGGGTGACCTGGCGCAGGACGGGGAGGCGGCGGCCGACATGGCGGGCCATGGCCGCGTGGAAGGGGACGCCGAGGAGGGTGCCGTCGGAGCCGAGGGTCTGCTGGATCTCCTGCAGGGTGCGGACGGTGGCGTAGCGCAGCGGCGCCGGGGGAGCGGGCAGGGCCTCGGCCGGACGCAGCCAGTCGTCGCGGAAGAGCAGGGCGCACCCCAGCCCGCAGCCCTCGTCCTCGGGGCCGGCCCCGGCGCACGTGCCGCCCCGGAGGGTGACGGTGCGGGAGATGCGGCGCATCCGGTAGTGGTCGTCGAGCATCCGCCGCACCACGTGCTCGACCTGGTAGGTGCCGCCGCAGAAGGACCACTGGGACTCGGTGAACCAGAGGCCGCCGAGGCGGTCGTCCGTGTCCAGTGTCGTGCGGACCTCCGCCGCGCTGCGGACGGTGACCCAGCTGCCCACCTCGAAGACGGACGGACGCCCGGGACCCGGCACCCCGGAGATCCGCTCCCGCGCGTGCTCGCGGATGCGTCGCGTCGGGCGCAGCACCCCGAACGGCGGGCGGGCGTGGATCGGAAGGCCCTCGTACTGGCAGCGGGCCGCCTGCATGGACAGCCTCGGCCCGGGAACGGCGAGTGGGCCGCTTCTCGCGGACCGGGCCTCGGCGTTGGTGTCGGCCGGGAGTTGGGACATCGGACGGCTCCTCGTCGGCAAGCGGGCGCGGCGACCCGGCGTGGGCCCGTTCGCCACGCCGATGGTAACCAGCCGACTACGGATCGTCGCCGCGTATCACCCGGTCGGGTGCCATACCGTGGCATGGAGTTGACGACGGCCAGGGCGGCCGCCGCCGCTCCTTGGCCTGCGCGACGGCCGCCGCGCGGGTGTCGACGCCGAGCTTGGCGTCGACGCGGACCAGGTGGGTCCTGACGGTGGCCTCACTGATGAAGAGCGCCCGAGCGATCTCCCGGTTGCCCAGGCGCCCGCCTCGATGGCGCGGGTGATGTCGGCATCCCGCCTGTGGTTGCACTACCAAGGGGCGCGGGGAACTGCGCGACAAACCACCCGATGCGGATGGTCCCGCAGTAACAGGGCCACCCGCACAGGTCGGTGGCTCGCGCAGTTCCCCGCGCCCCTGAAGACGCCTACGGCATCACTCCTTGGGCGGAGTCGCGGTGCCGGTGGGCTCGGCGACGTCCACGTTGCCGATGTACTCCTGGGTCTCCTCAGCGGGCAGCCTCACCGCCTGCGCCCAGTAGAAGATCACCAGGCTGAACGCCGCCACGACGACCATGTCCCACCACAGCGGCAGGCTGTTCGTCGCGCTGCACGAGTTCGTGGAGGCCGGTCCGGCACTGCAGTAGCGGCCGCGCCAGGAGATGATCCCCATGCCGATCAGGTACACCGGCAGCCACTGCGCGGAGCGCCAGTCCAGGTGCGGTGACCTGGGGTTGAGCTTGAAAGCCACCGACGTGCCGAGCAGGACGTAGCCCAGCAGGATGCCGATCCCCAGCCGCCACAGCGTGTCGAACCCGGACCAGTACATGATCAGGTTGGCCACGATGAACGCGACCGGCGCCCAGAAGTTGCCGGCCGGCAGCCGGTACGGCCGGACGCGGTCCGGGTCGGACTTGCGCAGCACGCCGAGGGAGAGCGGCGCGCCCGCGTACATCAGCACCGAGGCCGAGGTGATGAAGCCGACCAGCTTCTGCCAGGTCGGGAACGGCAGGAAGACGACCAGGCCCATGACGAACGCGAAGAGCAGGCCGAACCACGGCACGCCGCGCTTGGTGGTCCGTTCGAAGACCTCCGGCACGTAGCCGTTGCGGGACAGGCCGTAGGAGACGCGGGACGTCGCCGTCGTGTAGATCAGGCCGGTGCCCGCCGGGGAGACCACCGCGTCGATGTACAGGATCGTGGCCAGCCAGCCCACGCCGATGGTCGTGGCCAGACCGGCGAACGGGCCGGTCTTGCCGGTGAAGCTGAGGTTCGCCCAGCCGCCGGCCGCGAACGCGCTGTGCGGCAGGGCGGCGATGAAGACCACCTGCAGCATGATGTAGATCAGCGCGCCCAGCAGGATCGAGCCGATGACCGCGACGGGGATGTCGCGCTTGGGGTTACGGCTCTCCCCGGCGAGCTGGTCCGCCTGTTCGAAGCCCAGCAGGGCGAAGATGATGCCGCTGGTGCTGATCGCGGAGAGCATGCCCTCCGAGCCGAACGGCGAGAAGCCCTGGTAGCCGAAGTTGTTGCTGTGCCACGCGGTGGCCGCGAAGACCAGGATGGTGAGCACCGGGATGGCGATCTTCCACCAGGTGGCGGCGCTGTTGGTGTGCGCCAGCACCTTGATGCCGAGCCAGTTGACGACGACGAAGAAGGCCATGAAGGCGACGGCCAGCGCGTAGCCGCCACCGGTCAGGTGGTTCTTGCCCGTCTGGATCCAGCTCGCGTGGACGGACAGGTAGTTCAGTGCGGCCATGACCTCGATCGGGGCCACGGTGACCGCCTGCAGCCAGGAGAACCAGCCGAAGGACGCGCCCGCGGCGGTACCGAAGGCGTAGTGCGGGAAACGGCCGGTGCCACCCGAGACCGGATAGGCCGCGCCGAGCTCGGCGTGCACGAAGGCCAGAATGATGATGGCCACGGCGCCGATGCCCCAGGAGACGAGTGCCGCCGTGCCGGCGGCCTGGGCGGCGAACAGAGCGCCGAAAAGCCAGCCCGAGCCGATGATCGACCCGACCGAGGTCCAGGTCAGACCGATCAGCCCGATGTCGCGTTTCAGGGCGTGCTGCGGCCCTCCCTTGGGGGGCGCGGTCGCGGTTGCCATGTGGACCACCTCAATCCCACCGGGTCAGTCGGCGGTATCGGTGAGCCGGGGCCTTGAGAGCGCGCGGCTCCCGGTATCGGAGCCTGGCGACGGCGACGGTGTTAAGGCTGTGTAAATAACAAGTCCAGCATAGGAGAGCAAACGCCGTCCGTAACCTGCTGGGCTGCCGGAATTCGCGCTAGGGTCGTGATCCCCGAGCCACAGCGGGAATACCGAAGGGAGCACCTGGGCATGCCGGCGGACGAGGCGGTGATCGGGTGCACGGGTCGGTTGCTCATCGCGACCCGCGGCAGTGCGGGCCCCGGCGAGGTGCTGGTACGGGTCCGGGGTGGCAGCGAGGCCTTTCTGGCCTGGTCGGAGCAGCCGCTGGCGGTCGGCACCACGGTGTTGGTGATCGAGTCGCGCGGGGCCCGTCAGGTCGATGTGATCGAGTGGGCGGATCCGCTCGACGAAGGGGTGGAGTAGAGGTGTAGTTTCACCCCGACTTTCCAGGATTTCTTGGATGAGCTTGGACGAGGAGACGAGAAGGATGTTCGGTTACCGCGTTCCCGCCCCGGACGAGGCGATGCTGATCTCCGGTGGCAGGCGTGGGCTGGAGGGGGCTCCGTTCCGCGTCGTCACCGGCCACGGCAAGTTCGTGCTGCCGGTCTTCCGCAAGACCCGCTTCCTGACCCTGGCCATGTGCGAGTCGGAGGTCGCCGAGACCTGCGTGACCCGCCAGGGCATCGCGCTCACGGTCCGCGCCGTGATCGCGTTCAAGGTCGGCAACGACCACGAGAGCATCGTCAACGCGGGCCAGCGGTTCCTCTCCGACCAGGACCAGATGTCGGTCCTGACCGGCCGGATCTTCGCCGGTCACCTGCGGTCGATCATCGGTTCGATGACGGTCGAGGAGATCGTCACCGAGCGGCAGAAGCTGGCCACCGAGGTGCTGGAGACCTCCAAGGCCGAGATGGCCAAGATCGGCCTCGTGGTCGACTCGCTGCAGATCCAGTCCATCGACGACGGCGACGCCGGCTACATCGCCGCCATGTCCGCCCCGCACAAGGCCGCGATCAAGCGTGCCGCACAGGTCGCGCAGGCCCAGGCCACCCAGGCCGCGGCCGAGGCGGAGCAGGCGGCCGCCCGGAACCAGGCCGAGTACGCCCGGCAGACGGCGGTCGTGAAGGCCCAGTACACGGCCGAGGTCGACCGCGCCCAGGCGGAGGCGGCGCAGGCCGGTCCGCTGGCCGCCGCGCACGCCCAGCAGGAGGTGCTGGCGGCGCAGACCGAGCTGGCCCAGCGGGCGGCCGAGCTGCGTCAGCAGCAGCTGGTCGCGGAGATCGTCAAGCCCGCCGAGGCGGAGGCCGAGCGGATCCGGGTGCTGGCGCTGGCCGAGGCCGCGAAGATGAAGATCCAGGCGGAGGCGGCCGCCTCGCACGACCGCGTCGCGCTGGACCGGATGCTGATCGACCAGCTGCCGCTGATCGTCAAGGAGGCGGCGGGCGGCCTGGCCGGTGCCAACGTCAACGTGCTCAACGGCGCGGACGGCCTCGGCGAGATCGCCGCCGGACTGGTCGGCCAGGGCCTGACCATCCTGGACTCGGTGCGCCGCAACCTCGGTACGCCGCAGCCGGGCAACGGTGCGGAGGACGGCAAGCAGATCCCGCGCAAGCAGCTGAACAGTGGTCAGATCGACGTCGACTGACCGGGGTTCCGCGCACAGCTGGTTGTAGCGCGGTTGTGACGGGGAGCGCACGGATCCACGACGGGCGCCGGGCAGTTTCTTGGCAGGCCTTTCATGAGCCTTCCACGAGACTGCCCGATCCGGGGGAACCACCATGCGTCCTCGCCCGCTCAACACAGCGATCGCCCTCGTCACCGCCGTCACCGCGGGCGGCCTGCTGACCGCGTGCGGCTCCGCCTCCCCGGCCGGGAGCGCCTCCCCGGCGCCGGTCGCCTCCGGCTCGCACGCGGGCGCCTCGCCGAGCGGGTCCGCGTCCGCCGGTCCGTCCACCGCTCCGTCGGGCGCTCCGTCCACCGCCCCGACCGGCGGCAACGGCGGGGTGAGCGCCGCCCCGGTCTCCCTGAACGGCACCGCCGGGACGATGCTGACCGTCAGCAACGGCACCAGCCGCGTCGTCATGAACGGCACCACCGTCGACTTCGGCGTCGTGGTGCGCGACCTCACCTGGTCCCCCGACGGCACCCGGGCCGCCTTCGTCGACGGCGACGGCAACCTCGACACCGCCAACCCGGACGGCTCCGACCGTGTGGTCGTCGCCCGCAACCCCGGCAACGTCACCTGGTCCCACCCGGCCTGGCAGGTCATCAAGGCCGGCAACCCGGACCGGGTGCCGGCCTGCGACAACCTCTTCTTCGTGGCCGGCAGCGGTTCCGCCACCCGCCTCATGGAGGTCCCCGCGACAGGCGGCACGCCCGCCCCGCTCGGGCTCAACGGTCAGCAGGGCAGCAACGTCTTCCCGCCGGTGACCGGCAACACCTGGGTCAACGGGGGTGGTTTCTTCGGGGAGGTCGTCTACGCCAACAGCGGCAACGGCGAGGTCTACCTCCGTGACGACTACCTGCGTCAGCAGGGCTCCAGCTTGACCAGCGGCTCCGAGCCCGCCCTGGTCCCCGGCCAGGACATGGAGGGGAGCGTCGTGTTCGTCCGCTCGGTCGGCGGCCACGACCACGTGTTCCTCGAGCAGTTCACCCGGAGCGGCCCGACCGCCAAGGACCTGACGCCGAACGCCACCACCGACTACACCGAGCCCGCCGTCTCGCCCGACGGCCGCACCGTCGCGGTGCGCACGCCGGCCGGCATCGCCGTGCTGCCGATCGACGGATCGGCCGCGCCGCGGCTGGTCTCCACCGTGCAGGGCCTGCCGGCCTACCGCTGATCCAACTCCTGCTGGAGCGTGTCCAGATGGGTGGAGGCGGCGTCGTCGTGGGGCAGGAACTCGACGACGTCGAGGAAGCGGAAGAGCACCTGGGTGTCCGTCACCGCGTACTCGAAGTCGCCGAAGCCGACGACGGCACCGGTGGCGCCCCGGGCCCGCCCGCGGTCCAGCACCTTGCGGCGGGCCTGCGGCCGGGCCAGGTACGGGCAGACCATCGAGGCGTAGAGCATGCAGAGCCGGTGCCCCGGCCCCTCCCAGGTGGGCGCGAGGTTCCGGTACGGGCGGCCCGCGTCCAGCGCGGCGCCGATGGCCTCGGCCTCGGGCGCGCCGACGACCCGCCAGACCGGCTCGTCCGTCGGCATCGGTGTCCCGCAGACCGAGCAGAGGCGCCCCCGCGCGCAGGCCGCGCTCTTCTCGTAGTCGGTCCGCGCGAACCGCGGCTCCCCCTCCTCGTACGGCGTGATCGCCGGGACGGGGTAGCCGCGCGGGTCGTGCGGCCGTGCGGCCACGGTGGGGGGCTTGGGTACGGCGTCGAATCGCACGTGCGTCACCCTATGTCGTGGCTCAGGGGCGCGGGCGCAGACCGTTGAAGATCTGTTCGATCAGGGCCTCCGCGTCGTCCGCGTCCAGCGGTGAGGTGCCGATCAGGTAGCGGTAGTAGACCGGCCCGAAGAGCAGCTCGACCATGGTGGCGGAGGGGACGTCGGCCCGCAGCTCGCCGGCGGCCACGGCGGTTTCCAGCCGGTCCCGCCAGCGTCGCAGTCTGGGCGTGAAGAAGTTGTCGCGCAGCTCCTGGGCCAGGCAGGCGTCGCTCTGGGCGTCGGCCAGCAGGCCGCGCCAGATCAGCCCGAGGTCGCCGTTGAGCAGCCCGATGACCATCCGCAGCTGCCGGCCGAGGTCGGCGGCGAGGTCGCCGGTGTCCGGCACCTCCGCCGCCGGGCCGGACCGCTCGTTGAGCGCCTCCAGCAGCACGGCGGACTTGCGCGGCCACCACCGGTAGATCGTCTGTTTGCCGACGCCGGCCCGCGCCGCGATCGCCTCGACGGTGACCTGGGCGTACCCGTCACGGGTGCCCAGTTCGACGGCGGCGTCGAGGATGGCGCGGCGGGCCCGCGCGCTGCGGAGGTCGGGATTGGGGGTTCGGCCCATGATCGCATTCTAGGGCCCCGCCGAGCGAGACGAGACGTCGCGTCTTGACATGCGCGTCCTGAGACCGGAAGCATGAGCTCCGTCGAGGCGGGGGGTCGCGGGGGAGTCCCCGCCTCGACGCCCGCCGGCTCGAGGGAACCGCTTCGGCGCCCCGCTTCGACGTCTCCTGACCCGGCCCCCGGGTCTTGTCCCGGCCCCCCGGGTCAGGACGTGACGGCCTGCTCGTAGAGCGACTGCGTGGCCGGGCCGAAGACGATGCTGTACGAGACGTCCGCGGTGTCGCCGCCCTGCTGGTAGCCGCCGATCACGCCGATGATGCTGCCCTGGTCGGAGCCGGAGTCGTAGCCCGCCAGCCAGGCCGTCCCGCTGGTGCCGCCGGTGAACGCGGTGCAGTCGATGACGAGCTGCGTCGAGGAGAACGCCGAGGCGTCGCCGGTGCAGGTGATCGGCTCGTCCGTGGCGGAGGGGTAGCCCGTCATCTGCACCGTTGCCGAGGTCGTCCCCGAGGTCGAGAGGGTGTAGCCGCCGCCGACGGCGGACTCCAGGCTCTGGCCGTTCTGCGGGGCGACCAAGGCGAAGGCCACGTCGTCGTCCTGGTCGCCGTCACCGGTCCAGGCGGAGTTCTCGATCACCTGGGTGATCTTCCAGACGCCGTCGGGTGCGGAGCCGTCGCGGTAGCCGGGGACGAAGACCGCGCTGTCCGGGTCGGTGCCCAGGCAGTGTCCGGCGGTGACGATCACGTCCCCGGCCGGGCTGTCCACCACGCTCGCGGTGCAGTGGTGGTTGCCGGGCGTGATCGAGGAGGAGGAGAAGATCGCGCCGACCTTCGTGCTCTGCTGGGAGGAGGACAGCACCTGGGACTGACCGGCCGCGGTCACCGGGACGTCCCCGGTCGTAGCGGCGTTGGCGAAGGTGGCGGCCGTGCTCGCGCTCGCGGTGGGGCTCGGGCTCGCGCTCGGCCCGGTGGCGGAGGCCGTGGTCCGGGTGCCGGTGCTCGCGCTCGCCTTGGCGGACGCGCCGGCCCTGGCCGAGGCGCCGGCCTGCGTCGTCGCGGTCCCGCTCGCGGCCGCGGTGGGCGCGGTGACCTGGGACGTGGCGGAGCTCGGCGTGGCCGAGGCCGCGCGCGGGGAGGCGACCGCGGGGACGACCGTCGCGCCGACACCCGTGAGCAGCAGTCCGCCTGCCACGAACGCGGCGACCTTTCGTGCGGTCGTGTCCATCGCCATCCCCTTCCTCCCATTTCGCATATCGAGACTCCCCACCCGCCCTGAGACATCGGTGGGAGCCACATGGGAGCTGGATGAGAAGCTCGGCTCACGAACCGCGACCGGTACCGCGTCGGTGGACCGGATCGCCGAAGCAAGGGGTGCGGAATGAACGGAGCTGTCCTGACGACGGCCGCCGGGCTGGCCGGAGCGTCCGGTTGGACCCAGGCGGGCGTCGCGCTGGCCGGTGTGGGAGCCGGACTGATCAACACCGTGGTCGGCTCGGGGACGCTGATCACCTTTCCGGTGCTGCTCGCGGCCGGGCTGCCGCCGGTGACGGCGAACGTGTCGAACACGCTGGGCCTGGTGCCCGGCTCGGTCAGCGGCGCTCTCGGCTACCGCCGCGAGCTGGCGGGCCTGACCCCGCTGCTTCGCCGCCTCGGCGCGTCCGCCCTCGCGGGTGGCCTGACCGGCGCGGTGCTGCTGCTGGAGCTGTCCGCGAAGACCTTCGAGGCGGTGGTCCCGTTCCTGATCGCGGGCGCGCTCGCGCTGGTGCTGCTCCAGCCGCTGCTGGCCAAGCGCCTCGCCGCGCGCGCCGAGGGCCGCCCGCGCCCGGCCGACGGCGGCCGGGCGCTGCTGGTGGGCGTCTACCTGTGCGGGATCTACGGCGGCTACTTCGGAGCGGCGCAGGGCGTGCTGCTGCTCGGACTGATGGGCGTACTGCTGGAGCTGCCGCTCCAGCGGATCAACGGTGTGAAGAACGTGCTGGCCCTGCTGGTCAACGGGGTCGCCGCGGTGCTCTTCGCCGTCGTCGGCCGGATCGACTGGCGGGCGGCCCTGCTGGTCGCCGCCGGCTCGGTCGTGGGCGGCCAGCTCGGGGCCCTGGTGGGCCGCCGCCTGCCCGCGCCGGTGCTCCGCGGCGTGATCGTCGCGGTGGGCGTGGTGGCGATCGTGCGGGTGGTGGTGGGGTGATCTTCACCGCCGTCGGGGCTGGTGCTAGCGTGCTCGGCGCGATTCTTCGTGATCCGACCGTGTGATCCGCTGGGGGTGGGTTCGTGGCCAAGAAGCAGCAGCAACTGACGGCCGTGCCGAAGCTCAACGACGACCGGCTGTGCTGGCTCGCCGTCAAGGAGCACGTCGACAAGCACACCCGGAAGGTGGGTCTGTTCGGCTGGCTCAGCTCGCTCGGGTCCGGCGGGGGCGTCGGGGGCAACCGGTCCGGGGCCAACGGCGCACGGCTCGGCGGCGACATGCGCCGTGAGGCGATGAGCGACCAGAAGATGGACTACGCCTTCGCCGTCGACGAGGGCGCGGAGCGCCTCAGCCACGACGAGCGCCTGCACCTGCGGGCGACCGGCCAGGTGCCGGACTGGTTCCTGGACTTCGTCGACGGCCGCGCCAAGGAGATCCGCAAGCAGCGGAGCTGAGCGCCCCGCAGGGGCGCGGGGCGCTGCTGATGTGCGGCTCCGCCGCGGGGCGCGACAATCCCCCCGTCTTCGGCCGGGAGGTGCCCCTCCCACGCAGGTAGAGCCCCGAACGCGCAGGCCATCCGCTCGTCGGTGGTTGCTCGCGCTCACGCAGGGGGCACCTCCCCCGGCCGAGGGCCGGGGGAGGTGCCGCTGATCAGCAGCGCCCCGCGCCGCTGAAGGTGTGCACCTATCGGAAGGCGTTCAGGGAAGCCGTCCCGAGCCCCGCCGGGCCGGTGGGGAAGGCCGGACCGCCCGAGCCGGTGAGGCCGCCGCCGTAGCGGGCGAGGAGGTCGCGCTCGGTGTAGCGGGAGGTCTCCGCGTGCCAGTGGGCGACGCCCGCGATCCAGTGCTCCAGGTCGCGGATCCAGTCGGCGACCCCGGACCGCGCGGTGGCGTCGAGGTGGAGGTCGTCCTGGACGACCGGCAGCTGCTCCGCCGTCACGTGCCGGAACTCGCGCAGTCGCGAGTCCATCAGGTCGGTGACGATACGGACCGCCGTCGGGGCGTCGCAGTCGAAGAACGACTGCACCACGAGGACCGCGTTGTGCAGTTCGCCCTCGAACTCGATTTCCTTCCGGTACGACCACAGGTCGTTGAGCAGGCAGCCGTAGTCGCTCGCCGCACCCTGCAACGCGCGGGCCGCGCCGCTGTCGAAGAACGCGGCGGGTACCTCCTCGCCGCGGGCGAGGCGGCTCAGCGCCATGGTGAGCGGGGCACCGAAGGTGTCGCGGCGCATCTCCAGGTAGTCGACAGGGTCCGGAATCCGGTGCAGCGCCTGGTTGTCCAGCTCCCAGAGCCAGCTGTCCAGCATGTCGCCCACCGCCCGGCGCAGGCTCCGCCGCGCCTCGCGCGGCAGATCGGCGGCGGTGCGCCGCCACAGGTCGGCGAGACCGCGTTCGACCGGGGTGGTGGGCTGCCCGGCGGTCTCGCCCGGATCGACGGGCATCAGCCCGTACAGCCGGGCGTTGGCCAGGCGTGCCGCCGCGGGGCCGCCGCCGCGGCCGAAGACGGCGGGGTAGTAGTCGTCGGCGTAGGTGCCCCAGGTGAGCCACAGCGCCGCGAGGACGACGCCGTCCGCCGTGCCGTCGGGGAAGATCCCGGCGGCGCAGAGCGGGAAGTCGAAGCCGGCGAGCAGGCCCTCGTCCCAGATCCCCTCGCTGAACAGTCCGTGGGCGACCGCCCAGGTGTTCGTGGCCCGGCGCGCCTCGTCCAGGTGCGGGCTCATCGTCAGCGGGAACGGTGAAGCCACGCCTGGCGCCTCCAGCGGTCCGACCGGCTGGTGCGGGACATGGGCGAAGCTCCGGACACGCTTGAGGCCCAGACGGCCGGTCAGCGTCCGCAGGTCGGCGGCCGACAGTCCGATGCCGCTCGGCCCGGGCTGCCAGGAGCGGCCCGAACCACCGTCCAGGGCACCGGCGTTCATGTAGCGGGAGGAGCGCAGGTGCCACTCGTGGCCGCCGGACTGCCAGTCCTGCAGCCCCTTGGCGTAGGCCAGGACGGCCGCGCACTCGGCCGGGTCCAGCGTCCGCTCGACGAACAGCGCCGGCAGCTCGGTGACGACGGTGTGCTCGAACTGCTGCATGCGCGAGGTGAGCAGGTCGTTGACGGCCTCCGCCGCGTCCTGGGTGGCGCAGCCCAGGAAGTGCTCCAGCACCAGGACGCCGTTGCTGAGTTCGCCCTCGTCCTCGACCTCGCGCTGGTAGGAGAAGAGGTCGTTGCGCAGGTGGACGGCGTCGGAGAAGGTGTCCCGCAGCACCCGCAGCGGACGGCTCGCCGCGACCTGCGCCGGGACCTCGGCGCGGTTGGCGAACTCGATCAGTCCGGCCGACCAGGGTGCGCCACCGACCTTGCGGCGCATCTCGATGTACTCGACCGGGTTGGCGATGCGACCCGCGTGGATGTTGGACAGCTCCCACAACGACTCGTTCAGCAGGTTCCGCGTGCTCTCCGCGAAGCGGGCGCGCCAGCCGGAGGAGAGGTGAGGAACGGTCCGCCGCCACAGGTCCGTGAGCCCGGCCTCGACGGGGTTGGTCGCGTCCGGCACCGGTGCGGCCGGGTCGAGCGGCATGAAGGCGGGCAAGCGGTCGAGGTAGGCCTTGGCGCCCTCGCGGTCCTGGGTGCGCTTGAACAGTTCCAGGAAGTGGTCGTCGAAGAAGAAGACCCAGGTGTACCAGTCGGTGACGGTGTCCAGGTCCTCGGCCGTGGCGTCGGGGTGGGTGTACGAGCAGAGCAGCGCGTAGTCGTGGGCGTCGAGGTCGTGCTCGTCCCAGACGCCGGAGCCCTCCAGCATGCCCATCGACCGCGCCCACTCCTTGGTGTGTGCGCGGGCCCGCTCCAGGTGGGGACTGAGCCTGGCGGGGTAGACCATGTAGAACTCGGGCAGCACGAAAGGCTGTTGGGGCGCGGTGGCGGTGGCAGGGGTCACCCGTGGGGCCTACCCCGCCGGGAAAACGGTCATCCCGGGTCAGAACTAGTCATATGGTCGTCCGATGTGCCCGCGCGTCGCGCTCGCAGCGCGCGGACCCGCCCCCGGCTCGCGCAAGCCGGTGCCGGGCACCAGCGGCGACGGCCGCCCGGATCGCTGAAGATCCCCAGGCAGTCCTGCTCGGGGCAGGCCTTCAGGGTCAGTCGCTCGGGCCCGGTGAGCTGGTCGGCGGCCTGCCGCACGACCTGCGACAGTGCCCCGGCGGTGCGGGCCGGCGCTGCCCGGCGCAACCCTCCCTCGGCGGTCAGCAGTCGCACCGGCTCGTCGTGGTCCCGCAGGAACCGTCCGAGCTCGCGCATCGCGTCCGCGGGGGCCGGGGTGCGGGTGACGGTGGCCCAGGCGAGCGCGCGGATCGGCCGGCGCAGCTCCTGGGCGAGCCGGACGTCGTCCTCGGTGACCGGTGCGTCCGGCGTGAGCCCGTGCAGGGCGAGCCAGGCCGCCAGTCGCTCGGGCGTGGCGATCCGCTCGATCGGCGTGCTGGTCGGGTGGCGGCCCTGGGTGGCCAGCAGGTTGAGCCAGGTCGCCCCGCAATCGAGCCGGAAGGAGAGATCGTCGTCGGGCATGCAGAAATCGTAACGCCTCAGGCGTTACACATGCTACGGTCGTCGAGTCGGTAACGGCTGAGCCGTTACGCAAACCCGGGGAGGCAGTCAGATGCAAGACCGATTCACCCGCGCCACGCTCGACCGTGAGGCGGGCTACGCGCTGCTCGACGAACTCCAGGACCAGGCGACCCAGCAGGCCGCGTTCCCGGCCCTGGAGGGCCTGGCGCCCGGCTTCACCGACTGGGTCGTCACGGCCCTCTTCGGCGGCACCTACCAACGCGAGGGCGACCTCTCCCTGCGGGACCGCCAGTTGCTCAACCTGGCGGCGCTCACCGCGCTCGGGGGCGTGGAGCCGCAGCTCGTCGGGCACGTGCGGACCAGCCTGCGGATCGGCATGAGCCGGGAGGAGATCGTGGAGAGCATGGTCCATCTGGCGCCCTACGTCGGCGTTCCCAAGGCTCTCGCCGGTCTGCGCGCGGTCGGCACGGCGTTCGCGGCGGTGGACGCGTGACACCGTCCCTGGTGCGCACGGTGCTCGGCGACGTCCCCGCGGCGGAGCTGGGGCGGGTCGACGCGCACGACCATCTGTTCCTGCGCTCGGTCGCGTTGCCGGGCCAGGAGCTGGACGACGCGGCGGCCGCCGGGGCCGAGCTCGCGGAGTTCGCCCGCCTCGGTGGTGGCGCGCTCGTCCAGTGGACGCCCTACGGCATGGGCCGGCACGCGGCCGAACTGCCGGGCCTGGCCCGGCGGACGGGCGTCCACCTCGTCGCCGCCACCGGCCTGCACCAGGCCCGCCACTACGCGCCGACGGTGGTGGAGTCGCTCGCCGGTCCCCGGCTCGCGGAGGTCTTCGTCCGGGAGCTGACCGAGGGGATCGTTCCGGGAGTCCGGGCCGGGATGATCAAAGTCGCGGGCGGATTCCACGGCCTCGACGCCCATGCCCGCTGGACGATGCGCGCCGCCGCCGAGGCCCACCACGCCTGCGGTGCGCCGGTCGGCGTCCACCTGGAGCACGGCACCTCCGGTGCGGAGGTCGCGGCGCTGCTCTGCGACGAGCTGGGCGTGGCACCGGAATCGGTGATCCTCGGGCACCTGAACCGGTTCCCCGACGACCGCGCGTTGCGCGAACTCGCCGCCACGGGCTGCTTCCTGGGCTTCGAGGGCCCCTCGCGCACGCACCACGCCACGGACTGGCGGCTGTTCGCCGCGCTGGCGTCGTTGATCGACGCCGGGCGCGCGGACCAGCTGCTGATCGGTGGGGACACCGTGATCGCCTCCGCCCGCGCGACCACGGGCGAGGGCCCGGGCGCGCCCTACCTCCCCCGCGTCCTGTGGCCGCGCCTGGCGCGGGAGTTCGGCAAGGCCGTCGAGGTGGCGATCACGGTCACCAATGCGGCGGGAGCACTGTCCAGGGGCGCGGGGCTCCACCGATAGGTCGCTCCCCGGGGGGAGCGACAAGCCACCCACGACATCGAGATCCCGAGCGAGCAGGGCCATCCGCCTTAAGTGGGTTGCTCGCGCACGCAGTTGATCGAGCAGAGACCCGCGCCCCTGGACAGTGCAACGCCCCCTTGTGGCGCTGCTACAGCTTCGCGATGGCCGCGTCCAGGCGGGCGAGGACGCGGTCGCGGCCCAGCGCCTCGAGGGACTCGAAGAGCGGGAGGCCCACCGTGCGGCCGGTGACGGCCACGCGGACGGGAGCCTGGGCCTTGCCCAGCTTCAGGCCGTGCTTCTCGCCGATGGCGAGCAGCGTCTCCTTCAGCGGCTCGGCCGCCCACTCCGCGGTCTCGTACGCGCTCCGCGCGTCGCGCAGGATTGCGTCCGCGCCGGGCTTCATCGCCTTGGACCAGGACGCCTCGTCCTCCACCGGCTGGTCGAGGAAGAGGAAGTCCACGTTGGCGGTGATCTCCGACAGCACCGCGAGGCGCGTCTGCGCCAGCGGCGCGACCGTCTCGAACAGGGCCCGGTCGAACTGCTCCGGCGTCCACGTCGCGTACGGCGCGGTCAGGTACGGCGCGCACGCGGCGAGGAACTGCTCCGGCGTCAGCGCGCGGATGTACTCGCCGTTGAAGGCCGTCAGCTTCTTGATGTCGAAGAAGGCCGGCGAGGTGTTGACGTCCTCGATGCGGAAGCGGCGCACCAGCTCCTCGAACGGGAGGATCTCCTCGTCCTCGCCCGGGGACCAGCCCAGCAGCATCAGGTAGTTGACCATGGCCTCGGGCAGGAAGCCCTCCGCCAGGTAGTCCTCGAGTGCGACCTTGTCCCGGCGCTTGGAGAGCTTCTGCCGCTTCTCGTTGACGATCACCGACAGGTGCGCCCAGACCGGCGGGGTCGCGCCCAGCGCCTCCCAGAGCAGCTGCTGCTTGGGGGTGTTGGACAGGTGCTCCTCGCCGCGGATCACCTCGGTGATCTTCTCGTCGAGGTCGTCGACGACGTTGGCCAGCAGGAAGACGGCCGAGCCGTCACCGCGGGCGATGACGAAGTCCTCGATGGCCTTGTTCGGGAAGACGGTGTCGCCGCGCACCACGTCCTTGACGGTGGTCTCGCCCTCGTCGGGGGTGCGGAAGCGCAGCGCGCGGCCCTCGGCGTACGCGAGGCCGCGGTCGCGGCAGAAGCCGTCGTAGCCGAGGTGCTCGGAGCCGGTGCGGGCGGTCAGCATCTCCCGGGTGCAGTCGCAGTAGTAGGCGTGGCCCGAGGCGAGGAGCTGGGCGGCCGCCTCGCGGTGCCGCTCGGCGTTCTGCGACTGGAAGTAGGGGCCCTCGAAGGTCGGGTCGTCCTGGTGGATGCCGATCGCGGCGAGCGCGTTGATGATGCCGTCGGTCCACTCGGGCTTGTTGCGCGCGGCGTCGGTGTCCTCGACGCGCAGCACGAAGACGCCGCCGGACTGTCGCGCCACGGCCCAGTTGTACAGCGCGGAGCGGGCACCCCCGACGTGGAACATGCCGGTGGGCGAGGGGGCGAAGCGGACACGGACCGGGGTAGCAGCAGACATGGGCCAAGACTATCCGCCGCCGGGCCCCGAGCCTTCCCCATATACGTCCGCATACGTCCGCGCCTGTTGCACGCCTGTGACAGTGCGCGTCTGGTTCGAAGATCGTTCCCGTCCTAGTGTTCTTCCCGCCGGGAGCGCAGCGAACAGAAACCGCTCCGGACCATCGCGTCAACACAGCCTGGGGGGCTCCTGATGTCCGCTCGCCTCACCCGTTCAGCCGCCGCCACCGTCGCGGCCGCCGCGCTGCTCGGCTCCGCCGCGCTGGCCTTCCCGGCCGCCGCGAACGCGGCGACCGCCACGCCGCCGGCGCTGCGGGTCTCGTTCACCCCGACCACGGGCGCTGCCATCACGCCGGGTGGCGCCGCCCGGACCGAGGTGTTCAAGGTCACCAACACCAGCGGCAAGGCCCAGAAGTTCGACGGCCTGCTGAGCGTCATGGCCCAGGGCTCCGTGTACCTGAGCCACGGTGAGCTGAACGGCTCCGTCACGGCACTCGGCCGCACGCCCGCCACGGGGAGCCTGTTCGAGTCGCAGACCCCGGGCTACATCGGTATCTTCCACCCCGCGGGCACCAAGTGGGGCTACTTCACCATCCCGGCCCACGCGACCTTCTCCTGGAAGATCGCGCTCGCGGCCACCAAGGCGTTCCCGCGCAACGACAAGGGCATCGAGGTCGCTGTCGGCGCCGTGGGCCCGGGCCCCGTGCGGCCCTCGATCGCCACCGTGGGGATCAAGGTCGGCAAGGGCACCGGTGGTCCGGTCGTCGAGAAGCTGACGGGTGACACCAGCCTCTCCGTCGGCCACCCGGCCTTCGAGTCGCTGACGGTCACCAACCACACCGGCGCGGCCCTGAACCAGGCCTGGCTCATGGAGCCGATGCTCCAGCAGGCACCGGGCGCCAAGCTCGCCGTCGACGAGTGGGTCGGTTCGGCCGCCAAGGGGCACTGGCAGCCGTTCGCCAAGGACCTGAACGCGGCCGGTCTGGCCAACGGCGCCTCGAAGACCTTCGAGCTCCGGGTCCGGGTCGTGGACTACACGGTCAAGGCCCCGGTCAAGGACGTGCTGTGGATCATGAACTGGGACGGGTCCGCCGTTCCGGTGCCGCACCAGGCCCTGCTGGTCCACTGAGCCCCGACCGCCGGAGCTTGTCGGGGTTGAGCACCGCGTAGACCTCGGCGATCCGGCCCTCGGCGTCACAACCGAAGACGTAGACCACTTCACGCACCGGCGTTCGGATGACGAGCGCCGGTGCGTGGTTGTACGACGCGAACGTGATCTCCGTCCCGGCGTAGAAGCGTTCGAACACCGCGGTGAAGAGGCGAGGAAGGCCTCGACGAGCGGCCGGGCCTCGGCCGCCGTCGCGGCCCGGCAAGCGTGTGCGGACGCCACCCGCCGACGGGCACGGCTGAGCATCGTGGGGTCCTTCCCGTCGGGGTGGTTCGTCTTCTCGACGGGAAGGAGGACGCGTCTGTGACGGACAGGAATGTGACTGCCGTCACACTCCTGCGCTCACGGGGACGGCGTGGGGCCGATCAGCTGGTCGCTGAACCAGGTGATCAGGCCGGTGCCCATCGCCGGAACGTAGGTGTAGGCGTTGTGGCGCCCGCCCTGGATGACGTTGACGGTCGTGTGGATCGGTCCCTTGTTGCCGAACTGCTTGAGGAACCCCGTCACCGCGCCGATCTCGCCCGATCCCTCCCGGGTGCCGTACTGGAACGCCAGGTAGATGTCGGGTCCGCCGCGGGCGAGCAGCTGCTTGGCCAGCACGGGCGGGTTGTTCGCCGCCTGCTCCTTGGCGTGGCCCTTCCAGAACGGCGAGTCCGCCACGATGTCAGGCCCGGAGATCAGCGCGGCCTTGAACTTCTCCGGGTACTTCAGCACGGCCTTGAGGCCGGCGAAGCCGCCGCTGGAGGAGCCCATGAAGGCCCAGCCGTCGCGCGACTTGATGGTCCGGAAGTTCTGCCGCATCAGGTCCGGGATGTCGTCCGTCAGCCAGGTGCCCATCTTGGGCTGGCCGGGGATGTCACTGCCGTCCCAGTAGTGGGCGTGGTCGTCGGGGCCCGGGTTCAGCACTGGCATGACCACCAGGAAGGGCTTGCTCTTGCCCTGCTGGTACCACTGGGTGATGCTCTGCTCCAGCTTGAGGCCGGGGTCCTTCCAGTAGTTGTCGTTGAAGCCCGGGCCGCCCGGCAGCGCGATCATGACCGGGAAGCCGCTGTGGGCGTACTTCGGGTCGCTGTACGCCTTGGGCGCCCAGACCCAGACCTTGCCGGTGTAGCCGGACTTCGGGCCGTGGTACGTGATGACGCCGATGTGGGTGCCGTCGTCGAGCGTGTGCTCGACCTTCCACGGCGCCTCGGGGCCGGTCGGCAGCTGGGTCAGCGCGTCGACCGCGGCGGGCTTGCCGTCACCGCCGCCGTTCTGGCCGCCTCCACCCTGCGGGCCGGGCGTGTCGAAGGCCAGCGGCTGGCCCTTCTCACTGAACGGCGGGATCTCGTAGTGCTTCATCACGGGTATGGCCACACCCACGACCGCGGCGAGGCAGGCCACCACCGCGGTCCAGACCAGCACGCGCCGCCGCTTGCGGCGCTTGGCGCCGCCGACGGGCCCGCCGTCGGGAACCGGTGCGCCGCACTCCCCGCACACGCCCGGCTCGCCGCTCCCGCCGGGTGCGCCGAACGGCGCCATGACGGACTCCCCGGGCGGGGTGGACTGGTGGTTCATCGCGCTGCTCCGGCGTGGTCTCGGCCCTGATCGGTCAGAGAGTGAGGACTGAGTGAAAGAAGTGATCAAAGGTTGATCTGATCCGGCGCTTAGGACGGTCAAACCACACTAATCGGTTCCTGCCCGTCCGATTCAGGGCTTCGAGCGTGCCGGGCGGGCTCCTTGGGCGACGCCGGGCCGCCCTGCCCGCTGCGACACCGTCAGAACCTGGCCTGTGTACCGGGCAACGAGGCCACCTGGCTGAAAGTGCGTCAGCTGCGGCTTCCGAGTGATGTTGACCACGTCGCGGGGCCCCGGCTAACATCTTGACGTCAAGTCTCTTGATGTCAAGATAAGTGCACGGGAGCGGGGGCACGAGGTGACGGCGAACGAGGGGCTCCTGGCCCAGCTGCGGCGCCCGCCGGGCGGACGCGACGCGCGGATCATGCTGGGGGCGATGCTCGTCGACCGCACCGGGACGGGCGTCTGGGCCGCTTCCTCGGTGCTGTACTTCACCTTCGTCTCCCACCTGGGCGCCCGTCAGATCGGCCTGTTGCTGGGCGTCGCCGGGCTCGCCGGGATCGCGGGCTCGCCGCTGGCGGGCTGGCTGGCCGGGCGCCTCCCCGCACGCGGGTTGCTGATCGGCAGTCACCTGATCCGCCTGGTGGCGGTCGGCGGGCTGCTGCTGGGCCACGGCGTGGCGATGCTGCTCCCGGTCGTGGCCGTCACGGCGCTCGGGGAGAGGGGCGCCAAGATGCTGGAGATGCTGTTCGCCACGCGTGTCGCCGGGGACCGCCGCACCGGCTACCAGGCGCTGGCCCGCACCACCGCGAACGCCGGCTACGCGCTGGGCGCGGGGATCGCGGCGGCCGGCCTCGCGGTCGGTACCGACGGCGCGTACCGGGCGCTCGCTCTCGGCAACGGCGTCTCCTACCTGCTGGCCGCGGCCCTGGTCTGGCGCACCGCCGAGCCCACGGCGACGAGCACACCCGTCGCGTCCTCCGCGTCCTCCGCGTCCTCCGCGTCCGCCTCCGCCGTCGTCGGGGCGGCCGGGTCCGGCGACGGCGAGGCGGCGCGCAGCCCCTGGCGGGACCGCGGCTACCTGCTCTTCGTCCTGCGCGACATCCCGCTCTGCCTCGACGACTCGATCCTCAACGTGGGCCTGCCGCTGTGGCTGGTCGCCCACACCACCGCGCCGCACGCGCTCGTGCCCGCGTTCCTCGCCGTGAACACGGTCCTCGTGGTGGTCCTCCAGCTGCGCGTCTCCGCCGCGGCGGAGGGACCGCGCGGGGCGGTCCGCTCCGTACTCCTGTACGGCGCGGCCCTGCTGCTCACCTGCCTGCTGCTGGCCGCGACGACCGGCGGCGGCGCAGTCGGAGCCTCGCTCGCGCTGCTCGCGGCGGCGGTCCTGGTGACGGTGGCGGAGCTGCTGCGCTCGGTCAGTTCCTGGGAGCTCTCGGTCCTCCTTGCTCCCGAGGGCTCACGTGCGGCGTACCTGGGCGTCGCGGGGATGTCGCAGTCGATCCAGAAGTCCGCCGGACCGCTGCTGCTCACCGGCGTCGTCATGGCCGCGGGCCCGGTCGGCTGGCTCGGCCTCGGCCTCGCGGTGGCCGCGAACGCCACCCTCCAGCACCGCGCCTGCGCCCGCCGCCTCGCGGCCGCCCCGACCGCCACCACCGTGGCGCCCTTGGCGGACACCGCGTCGGCGACCGCCCGCCGCTGACGCCCGCGAGTCCGCCGCTCGGCCGCGCCGGCCGCGTCACCCGCGCGGCTGCGCGGCGTCGGCCCGGTGCGGACGGATCAGGGTGCGGAGCAGACCGATGAGAGTCAAGGCCCAGGCGGCCACCGCGAGCCAGAGGAGGACCTGGCCCGGGGTGCGGAGCCAGGAGACCGAGGCCGCCGTCGCGGTCGAGAGGGTGGCGGCGGCCGTCATGCCCATCGGGAAGACCGTCGCCCAGCGGCGCAGGTCGTAGCGGGGGCGCGGCCAGCGCAGCTCGGCGAGGACCAGGACCAGGTACCACAGGAGCACCAGCGTCAGGACGGCCAGTGTCAGCGGCCGCAGCACGGCGTGGAGCCCGGTGCCGTGCCAGGCCGGGACGGCGAGCAGTTTCGCGCCCGCCAGGGCGGTGATGGCCAGGGCGCCGCCCGCCACCCAGTGGTCGCCCGCGCCGGTCGCGATCTGACGCAGGTCGAAGTGACGGAACGCCACCACGTACAGCGCCAGACCGAGCCCGCAGCAGACCAGCGCCGCCCAGGCCAGCCACGTCACGGGAAGGGCGGCGGCCAGCGTCGCGCCGAGGACGGCCAGGCCCTGCGTCGCGACGCAGACCAGGAAGACCGCGCCGGGCATGCCGTGCCGGGCCCAGTGGCGAACGACGTGCGGCAGCAGCACGGTCCAGGCGAGGACGGCCACCACCAGCGCGGCGACGGCCAGGGCCCGCCATCCGGAGGAGCCCAGCAGGCAGACGCGGGTGCCGAGCACGGTCGTCGCCGCGACGGCGGTCAGCGCGGGCGGGGTGTCCGCCTCGGCCTCCCAGCGGCTGCGGTCCCGCAGCAGCCGGAACACGAACGCGGCGGCGAGCACGAGCCAGGCCGCGCCGCCGAGTACGAGCAGGGCCACCGAGAGCCCTTCTGGTCCCACCAGGTGCAGGCCGACCGAGACGATCCCGGTCGCCATCACCGCCGATCCGGCGGCGGGCGGCAGCGTCGCCCACCAGGCCGCGGCGTCCCCTCGCTTCTCGTCCACCCCTCCACGGTCGGCGTGCCCGTCCGGGCCCGCAATGCGACGTGCCGTCAGGCCGGACCGGCACGGGTCCGGACGGAACAGGCCCCTCCCTCGGCGACCGGCCACCTCAGCCCAGCGGGACGTCCTTCTCGCGGAGCGCCTCCAGGACCGGCGCGTACAGGCGCTCCTTGATCGTGCCGACCGTCGGGCCCGCCTTGGCGGCGTGCGGGCGGACCAGCTCGATCGCGGCGGCGCGCAGGCCCGCCTCGTCGGCGGTGGCGTCGACGATCCCGGCCGTCGCCGCGTCCACGCCGCCGAAGCGGCGGGCGGTGACCATGGCGGTGTGCGCGGTCTGCGGGGCCAGCCGGGCCTGGATCAGCGCGGACATGCCCTGGGTGAAGGGGATGTTGATCTCCGCCTCCGGCAGGCACCAGAAGCCGCGGTCGGCCCGCATGATCCGCAGGTCGTGGGTGAGCGAGAGCATCGCCCCGGCCGCGTAGGTGTGCCCCTGGAGCGCGGCGACCGTCACGAGGGGGAGCGTCAGCAGGCGCGCGAAGAGCGCCTGCACCGACTCGACGTAGGCGCCGGCCCGGTCGGCGTGGGCGAAGAGCCACTCCAGGTCCAGGCCGTTGGAGAAGAACTTCCCGGTGGCGGCGGTCACCAGGGCCTTGGGCCCTTCCGCCTGCTCCACCTCGTCCAGCAGTGCGCCGACGGCGGTCAGCCAGTTGGGGTGGAAGCGGTTCTCGCCGTCACCGATGTCGAGGACGAAGACCTCGCCGTCGCGGTCCAGGGTGGGGGCGTGCTGCGGTGCGGTCATGGTGGCGGAGCTCCTCGGGTGTCTACCGGCGAGTAACTTGTCCTGTCATCGTAACCACCGGCCCCGCCCCTGTCCGGGAATCGGGCCGGGCCGCCTCGACCAGCGAGAATGTCCGGGTGGACAACGCCGTGGACTACCAGGAACTGCTCGCCGCCTCGATGACCGCGGCCCTGCGCACCGCCGGGACGGGCCGGGTCGCCGACTACATCCCCGCGCTGGCGCGCGAGGACGGGGACGCGTTCGGTATGGCCCTGGCCACCGTCGAGGGCGAGGTCTTCGGCGTCGGCGACTGGGGGCGCCCGTTCTCCATCCAGAGCATCTCCAAGCTGCTGACGCTGATACTCGCCCTCGCCGAGGGCGGCGAGCCGGACCTGTGGCACCGCGTCGGCCGCGAGCCCTCCGGAAACCCCTTCAACTCGCTGATCCAGCTGGAGACCGAGCACGGCATCCCGCGCAACCCGTTCATCAACGCGGGCGCGATCGTCGTCACCGACCACCTGCACAGCCTCACCGACGGGCACGCGGCACAGGCCGTCGTCGACTTCCTGCGGGCCGAGTCCGGCAACGCCGCGCTCACGACGGACCAGGAGGTCGCCGCCTCCGAGGCCGAGCACGGGCACCGCAACGCGGCGCTCGCGCACTTCATCGCGAGCCACGGCAACCTGGTCAACGACGTCGACACGGTCCTGGCCGAGTACTACGCGCACTGCGCCATCGCCGCCTCCTGCGAGGACCTCGCCCGCACCGGCCTGGTCCTCGCCCGCCACGGCCTGCGCGCCGACGGCACCCGCCTGCTCACCCGCAGCGAGGCCAAGCGCATCAACGCCATCCTCCTCACCTGCGGCACCTACGACGCCGCGGGGGACTTCGCCTACCGCGTCGGCCTCCCGGGCAAGTCCGGCGTCGGCGGCGGCATCCTCGCCGTCCTCCCCGGCCGCGCCTCCGTCTGCGCCTGGGGCCCGGCCCTCGACCCCGCCGGCAACAGCGTCGCCGCCGTCGCGGCCCTCGACGCCCTGACGACGCTGTCGGGCTGGTCGGTGTTCTGAGGCCCACGGACCCGGGCGCCTTGTCGGCGCCGGGCACTCGATACGGCGTCGCTGCCCGCTCGTGTTCAGCTGACCGCCGCTCACGGCCTCGGGATGTTGCGCAGGTTGCTGCGGGCGAGGTCGAGCATCCTGCCGACGCCGCCGTCGAGCACGGTGCGGCCGGCGGCGAGGGCGAAGCCCTTGAGCTGGGCGGCCGTGATGGTGGGTGGCAGGGAGAGTGCGTTCGGGTCCGTCACGACGTCGATCAGGGCAGGGCCCGGGGTGGCGAGCGCGTCCGCGAGGGCGGAGCGGACGTTGGTGGGGTCGGTGACCCGGATGCCGTCGATGCCACAGGCGCGGGCGATCGAGGCGTAGTCGACGTCGCCGTTGTCGATCTCGTACTCCGGGTAGCCGCTGACCATCATCTCCAGCTTGATCATGCCGAGCGCGCCGTTGTTGAAGACCACCACCTTCACCGGTGCCCGGCTCGCGTACTTCTTCAGCGTCAGCAGCTCGCCCATCAGCATGCCGAGCCCGCCGTCCCCGGCCAGCGCCACGACCTGCCGCCCCGGATGGGCCAGCTGCGCGCCGATCGCGTGCGGTAGCGCGTTCGCCATGGAGCCGTGCAGGAAGGAGCCGATGACGCGGCGGCGGCCGTTGGGCGTGAGGTAGCGCGCCGCCCAGACGTTGTTCATGCCGGTGTCGACGGTGAAGATCGCGTCGTCCGCCGCGACGTCGTCCAGCAGGGCGGCGACGTACTCGGGGTGGATCGGGGTGTGGTGCTCGATGTTCTTCGTGTAGGCGCCGACCACCCGCTCCAGCGCCGCGCCGTGACGGCGCAGCATGTCGTCCAGGAACGACCGGTCCTGACGTGGCTTCAGCAGCGGCTGCACCGCCCGCAGCGTCGCGGCGACGTCGCCGTGGACGGCCAGGTCCAGTGGTGTGCGCCGCCCGAGGCGGGTGGGGTCGTGGTCGATCTGGACGGTGTGGCGGCCCGGCAGGAAGGAGTCGTAGGGGAAGTCGGTGCCGAGCAGCAGCACCAGGTCCGCCTCGTGGAGCGCGTCGTGGCACGCGCCGTAGCCGAGCAGTCCGCTCATGCCGACGTCGAAGGGGTTGTCGAACTGGATCCACTCCTTGCCGCGCAGCGAGTGGCCGATCGGCGCGAGGACCGTCTCCGCCAGCCGCATCACCTCCGCGTGCGCGCCGCGCACCCCCGCTCCCGCGAAGAGCACCGGCTTGCGCGCCGCGTTGATCGCCTCGGCCAGTGCCTCGACCTGTGCCTGCGCCGGCACAGGCGTCGCCCGCTGGTCCGGCTGCAGGAACGCGCTCGTGCCCGTCGGGTGGGCGACGGGCAGTGCGGCCACGTCGCCGGGGAAGACCACCACGGACACCCCGCTCTGTCCGAGCGCGTGCTGGACCGCCGTGCGCAGCACCCGCGGCAGCTGGGCCGGCGTGCCGACCATCTCGCAGTAGCCGGAGCAGTCCGCGAAGACCCGCTCCGGGTGCGTCTCCTGGAAGAAGCCCGTGCCGATCTGCGCGGACGGGATGTGCGAGGCGAGCCCGAGCACCGGCACACCCGAGCGGTGCGCGTCGTACAGGCCCTGGATCAGGTGCGTGTTGCCGGGCCCGCAGGAGCCGGCACAGACGGCGAGCCGTCCCGTCGTCTCGGCCTCGGCGGCCGCCGCGAACGCGCCCGCCTCCTCGTTGCGGACGTGGATCCACTCGATGGCGCCGTCGCTGCGCCGGATCGCGTCCACGACGGGGTTCAGGCTGTCCCCGACCACCCCGTAGATCCGCTGCACACCGGCCTGGCGCAGGACGGTGATCATCTGCTCGGCGACCGTGCGGTCGGCCATGGGCTTCGCTCCCTCGGCTGCGCGGACTGCTGCTCTCGTTCGATCCTCTCCCGAGGGCGGCGATGCGGCGGGATATTTCGCGAGCGCGTCGCCCGCCCACGGGCGATACTCGCGACCATGGACCACTCCTCCCGCTCCTTCGACGACCTCGTCGCCGAGGCGGACGCGGTCTCCGTCGACGGCTGGGACTTCTCCTGGCTCGACGGCCGCGCGACCGAGGAGCGCCCGCCGTGGGGCTACCAGCGCCTCCTCGGTGCCCGGCTGCGCGAGGCGCACGCGGCACTGGACATCCAGACCGGCGGCGGCGAGGTCCTGGCCGGTGCCACCGAGACCTACCCGCCGACCATGGTGGCGACGGAGTCCTGGCCCCCGAACCTCGCCAGGGCGACCCGGCTGCTCCACCCGCGCGGGGTCGCGGTCGTCGCCGATCCGGACGAGCCCCCGCTCCCCTTCGCCGACGGCGCCTTCGACCTGGTCTCCTCCCGCCACCCGGCCTCGGTGCACTGGGGCGAGATCGCCCGCGTCCTGGGGCCGGGCGGCAGCTACCTCTCCCAGCACGTCGGCCCGGCCACCTCCCTGGAGCTCACCGAGTACTTCCTCGGCCCCTGGCCGACCTCCGGCGAGGACCGCCACCCCGACGTCGAGACCGCCGAGGCCCGCGCCGTCGGCCTCGAGGTGGTCGACCTGCGTACCGCCCGCCTGCGCATGGAGTTCTTCGACGTCGGCGCGGTCGTCTACTTCCTGCGCAAGGTGCTGTGGACGGTCCCGGACTTCTCGGTGGCGACGTACCAGGACCGTCTGCGCGAGATGGACGCGCGGATCCGCCACGACGGCCTCTTCCTGGCCCACTCCACCCGCCACCTGATCGAGGCCCGCAAGCGCTGAGCGCGGGTACCCGCGAAACGGCCGGAGGCCCTGTCGAATGACAGGGCCTCCGGCCGCTTTGCGAAGTCGGGGTGGCGGGATTTGAACCCACGGCCTCTTCGTCCCGAACGAAGCGCGCTACCAAGCTGCGCTACACCCCGGTGCAACGAAAGGTAACTCTACCCGACCCGGCGGCTACTTCTGCTTGTCGGAGTCCGGGATGCCGTTCTTGGTGGCCAGGGCGTACGCCTGCTCGACGGTGAGGCCCTGGTAGGCCGCGGCCGAGGAGGGGAGGCCGCCGAGGGGGAACGGGGAGGCCTGGGCGCACTTGACCGTGTCGCCGGCGACCTCGGCGTGGGCGCCGTTGGTGGCCTGGCCGATGTTGGCCGGGGGCTTGGCGGTGCTGCCGCCGGCGCCCACCTTGAGGTCGGGGCCGACGATCACGTGGACGGTGGTCAGGCCGGGGGTGACGGTGAGGGAGGAGGACGGCAGGCCGAGCGCGCTCGCCACCTGCTGGGCCTGCTTCTTGTACTGCGGGTCGGACGCGGAGTACTCGACCTTGCTGGCGCTGACCGACGGCGGGGCGGTGTGCTCGACGATCGCGTCGGAGTAGCCCTTGCTGGTCAGCTCGCCCTGCACCGCTGCCGCGCGCCCGGGGGTCCCGGTGCCGTTGAAGACGTGGACCTCGATGGTGGAGGGGTCCAGTGTCGCGCTCGCCGCGCCGGAGGCGCCGGCGGTCGGCTTGGTGGTGGAGGGCCCGCCGGACAGCGACTGGTCGTTGGCGATCGCGTCGAACAACTGCTGCGCGTTCGGCGCGGGGGCCAGCCAGGCCTGCGGGTTGTAGGGGTCGTTCATGGCCGGCATCGTCGTGAAGGTGATGTGGTCGCTGGGTATGCCGCCCAGCGTGTTCGCCAGGCTGACCAGCTTGGTCAC